>JADZFD010000060.1 GCA_020850225.1 Saprospiraceae bacterium
AGCGTTTTTTGACCAAAAGTTCCACAATTTTGTCGAAAGAAATCGGTTGATGTTAATTGTAATTGAATTTTTTTGTATTTATTAGGTGATGAAAATATATGTCATTTAATTTATATATTAAATTTCATGCTGGTCTTGTTTCCGACCTGCTAGAGTTAGTCTGTTGTGTCGAAAAATAAATATTGAAACAGGAACATATGTTTGATAAAATATTACTCGAGGCAGGTGATGATTATAATGAATGACAGTAATATACAATTATTCGAGGACAAGCGCATTCGTACCGCTTGGAACGAAGAAGAGCAGGAATGGTATTTTTCGATTGTTGATGTCGTTGGCGTTTTAACAGAGCAACCTACAAAGCGGGGAGCAACTTTTTATTGGGGCAAGTTAAAACAGCGATTAAAAGAGGAAGGTTCTGAACTGTTGACAAAATGTCAACAGTTGAAAATGACCGCTGAAGATGGAAAAAAAAGATTAACCGATGTTGCAAACACAGAGCAGCTTTTACGTATCATTCAATCTATCCCATCACCAAAAGCCGAGCCTTTTAAGCTGTGGTTGGCATCGGTCGGTCGTGAGAGGATTGAGGAAACCATCGACCCAGAACTCGCCATTGACCGCGCCCTTGCTACTTACTTGAAAAAAGGATACAGCCGTGAATGGATTAACCAGCGTTTGCAGGCAATCCAAGTGCGGAAAGAACTCACCGACGAGTGGGACAACCGTGGCGTGAAACAGGGTGTAGAGTATGCCATTCTCACCGACGAAATAACCAAGGCATGGTGTGGAATGACAACCCGACAGTATAAGAGGATCAAGGGATTGAAGAAGGAAAACCTTCGTGACAATATGTCCACGTTAGAACTAGTACTGTATTCAATAAATCCGTTTCTTTTTATCCTTCAATCATAACATCTACCCTCATATGCACATACGCCAACTCTTGGAGAGTTTACAACTGGTAAAAGCATTTCTTCACCACATTCATGTTTATCTGCACAATCATCACAAACCCATCCGGTATCGTCATAAATACAGTGACTACAAACGTAACTTGCTGGATTTTCACAATATGAACAAGCTATTACAGGTTGAATATTCCTTGCAAGAAGTTTAACTTTATTCTTTCTTTTATTTGCATAGAACTCAGAAATAATTTTTAGCTTCAATGTTGTGGTTGAACCAAAATCATACTCATATCGTAATAATGTGCCTATCCCAGCAACAGAATCCAGCTTTGTGTTCATACTTCTGTCACCAAATTCTCTGTCAGGGATGGTTGAATATGTTTGATTTCCCACAGTAAATGAGCTGGCATGTCCACAGCATTCAAGCCAGATACTTCTTAGAAAATTGTCAAGGGCTTTCATCGTTGAATTTGAAGGCATATCTATATATAGCCAGTAATTTGGGTCGTAGTAGTCCTGTACTGAAATACAAAAATACCTTTCTGCTTTTTCTATATTTTTTGAAGTATATTCACTGGTTTTCATTTCACATTTATCAAGATGCTTTTTCATTGACTGTTTACTGAAAAAATTATCGCAAAATAAGCACTTCCCATCGGTTGTTTTTTTCATAATGAACAATTCTCCTTTTAAACGTTCTGTAGCGGATATCCTTTAAATATCCACTTAAATGGATGACCTTCTTTTTCGTTCCATTTAATTATATACTTCATTACCGCTTCTTTCAATTCATCTACAGACTTAAAATTTGCATAACGCAAACACTTTTTCTGTAAAATGGAAAAAAATATTTCAACTTGATTTACCCATGATGCATGTATTGGAGTAAAATGAAAATGAAATTTATCATTATGCTTTTTATTGAATTCCTTCCACCTGTTATCCGCTCCGTCCTTATGAATATTAAGGTTATCCCAGATAATATGAATATTTCTCTCTTCCTTATATTCCAAAGCTAATTTTTCCATGAATTCAATTAAATCTTCAGCTTTTCTTGTAGGCAAGCATTCGGCAGTCACTCTTCCGGTTGCTATATTAAACCCTGCAATCAAAGATTGCGTACCATGCCTTATATATTCGTATTCATACTTTCCTGCCTTGCCTGGTGTAGCCATTTTTGTCTCATATTTTCTCTCTGTAGCCTGCATCCCGGTTTTTTCATCGACGCTTATAACTACAGCATCTTCTGGTGGTTTCAAATATAAATCCACAACTTCATTTACTTTACTTTCAAATTCGGGATCCTTACTATGCAGCCACATTTTAAATTTATTAGGCTTCAGATCATTTTCAGATAAAGTCAAAAAAACACTGGTTCGGCTCATATTTAAATCGGTAATTTCCGTATTAACAACTTCAGTCAACATATCGTAAGTCCATATGGTTTGTGTTTCATATCCATAATTTTTTGGACTGTCGCATGCTATTGCAATAATTTCGCACCTTTGGTTTGCATTAAATTTGCTCGGTGCTCCACTTCTCGGACTGTCACACAAGCCTTCTATTCCCGCTGCAAGAAATCTGATTCCCCATTTACGAATGGTCTTGATATTCACATCTAACTCTTTTGCTGCTCCCTGTTCTGTCCTCCCTTCAGACAAAAGCAAAATAATTTTTGCTCTAAACACCATTCGCATTTCAGATTTCTGACGGTTAATTATTTTCTGCAGTTCTTCATATTCATCTTGTTTTAATTTTATCTTTAGTGGTATCCTCATCTATATACTTATCGGCATACTACTATTTTCCTTTACATAATTTTGGAATTGATTTATTGAATGCAGTACTAGTACCGATGTGTTTGACACACTTGCACTTGCATCGCCTTCCCTGCCGTATTTTATGAATTTGTCCACGCCATATGTTTCTGCGTTTTCATCGAAGGTCACCAGTCCTCCTGCGGAATCAAAGCTCAGTACAAGTCCCTCGCCAAGCTTCTCCTCACGCATGGTACCGATATTGAACGACAGGGCCTGGAGCTTCTCCGCCGTATCGTAGGGGCGTTCATTGAAAACGATGCTGTTTTTGTTCGGAATGC
>JADZFD010000061.1 GCA_020850225.1 Saprospiraceae bacterium
ATTACCTTTGTGTCATAATTCAACAACAAATGCGTCAATTTTTAAATACAAACTGGTGGTGGCAATCGTTCGGACAGACGATTGGGTTACCTTTGTATAAACGTAAAGATTGATATAAGCATATATAATATACATGGTAATAAAAACCGTCTGGATTCCGTTCAGACGGTTTTTTTTTGCCCGAAAATTAAAATTTATTCACATTTAAAATCAAGTATTATGACACAAAAAAAAATTTATTTAGCAGAAGATCAGATGCCTGAATTTTGGTACAACATTGTGGCAGATATGCCCAATAAGCCATTGCCGCCCTTACATCCGGCTACAGGTGAACCTATCGGCCCGGATGCCTTATCGCCATTGTTTCCCATGGAATTGATCATGCAGGAGGTATCCCAGGAAAGATTCATTGAGATTCCGGAAGCTGTCAGGGAGAAATATCTCTTATATAGACCTTCACCACTTATCCGGGCGACTGAACTTGAAAAAGCCATGAAGACAAACTCAAGAATCTACTACAAGTACGAAGGTGTCTCTCCGAGTGGATCACACAAGACCAATACAGCTATTGCGCAGGCATACTATAATGCTGTGTCCGGTACTAAGAAAATTACAACTGAAACCGGAGCCGGTCAATGGGGATCAGCATTATCCTATGCGTGTAATCTTTTTGGCATCGAATGCGAGGTGTATATGGTAAAAGTAAGTTATAATCAGAAACCTTACCGAAAAATCATGATGAATACCTATGGAGCCAGCGTGTTTGCATCACCCAGTGAAAGGACAGCTGCCGGAAGAAAGGTGATGTTGAATCACCCTGAATCCAACGGAAGTCTGGGAACTGCTATTTCTGAAGCTATGGAGATGGCAGTCTCAGATCCCGATACCAAATATGCTTTGGGGTCTGTATTGAATCACGTACTTCTGCATCAGACTATAATAGGAGAGGAAGCCTTACTGCAGTTTGATATGGCTGATGACTATCCGGATATAGTAATTGCACCATTAGGCGGAGGTTCCAATTTTGCAGGACTGGCATTTCCTTTTCTCCGCAATAAGTTACAATCCAACAGTGATATCCGGGCTATAGCAGTAGAGGCAGCATCGTGCCCAAAACTGACAAGAGGCAAGTTTATGTATGATTTTGGAGATACTGAAGGTCTTACGCCACTACTTCCTATGTACACCTTAGGTCATAATTTCGAATCAGCACCTATTCATGCCGGAGGGTTGCGATATCATGGAGCAAGTGTACTGGTATCTCAGCTGCTCAACGATGGATTGGTGGAGGCTTCAGCCCTGACCCAAAATGAATGTTTCAGTGCAGGACAGCTCTTTGCAAAAACGGAGGGAATAATGCCAGCTCCCGAGTCCAATCACGCTATCGCCCAAGCTATAAGGGAAGCTAAGGCATGTGATGAAAAAGGTGAAATTAAAACGATTTTGTTTAACCTTTCAGGGCATGGTTTTATGGACATGGCTTCTTATGGAGACTATAATGCCGGTAAGCTGGCAGATCACACTCTGAGTCAGGAGGAGATAGCACATTATTTATCAGAAATACAGGCA
This sequence comes from Saprospiraceae bacterium, assembly GCA_020850225.1. Classification (GTDB taxonomy): domain Bacteria; phylum Bacteroidota; class Bacteroidia; order Chitinophagales; family Saprospiraceae; genus OLB9. The sequence goes on from JADZFD010000061.1 coordinate 1,570, forward strand.
CTTCAGCCTCAATTAATGGCTTGAAGGGAGAGCATCAAATGTAATGCCGCCCTGAATCCGGAAGTTTTTCAGGGCGGCATTTTTTTATGGTATAAATGAACATTTTTTTACATGTTTTCAATATAAAAAAATGACCCTTACGACATGTGGTCATAAGAGTCATTCTGTTAATTGTATTTACTGATGGATTACATCATACCACCCATACCACCCATAGCAGCAGCATGATTATGAGCGGCACCACCTTCTTCCTTTTTGTCGGATATTACACACTCGGTAGTCAGTACCATCGATGCAATGGAACCCGCATTTTCTATAGCGATACGTGTCACTTTGGTCGGGTCAATGACACCGGCTTTTTTAAGATCTTCATACTTGTCAGTACGTGCATTGTATCCATGAGCACTTTTGCCTTTCAATACTTCCTGTAATACAACAGATCCGTCGACACCTGCATTTTCAGCTATTGTTCTTATCGGAGATTCCAATGATTTTTTAACAATCTGAATTCCCAGATTTTCATCCTCATTGTTGCCAGTTAATGATTCCAATGCTTTTATTGTACGAACCAAGGCAACACCACCACCGGCTACGATACCTTCCTCAACAGCAGCTCTCGTAGCATGCAATGCATCATCCACTCTGTCTTTTTTCTCTTTCATCTCTACTTCTGTAGCAGCACCAACGTGTAAAACAGCAACACCACCAGCAAGTTTGGCTAATCTCTCCTGAAGTTTTTCCTTGTCATAATCAGAAGTTGTTGTTTCGATTTGTGCTTTTATCTGACTGATTCTGCTGTTGATGTCAGCTTTTTTGCCTTTACCATTAACTATTGTTGTATTATCCTTGTCGATGGTTATTTTCTCAGCCTGTCCTAAATCTTCGATAGCAGTATTTTCAAGTTTATAACCTTTTTCTTCAGAGATAACTGTTCCACCTGTCAGAATGGCTATATCTTCCAGCATGGCTTTTCTTCTGTCTCCGAAACCAGGAGCTTTCACAGCTACGATTTTGAGACCTGCTCTCAGTCTGTTTACAACTAATGTACCCAATGCCTGACTGTCCACATCTTCGGCTATGATCAAAAGTGGTCTTCCTGTCTGAACGGTCTTTTCAAGTATCGGAACGATTTCCTGTACATTGGATATTTTTTTGTCATGAATCAGAATAAGTGGATTATCATATTCTGTAGTCATATTGTCCGTATTTGTTATAAAATAAGGAGAAAGGTAGCCTCTGTCAAACTGCATACCGATAACTTCGTCCACATATGTTTCAGTACCTTTAGCTTCTTCTACGGTGATAACACCATCTTTAGTGACACGTTTCATTGCATCAGCTATTAATGTACCGATTTCTTCGTCGTTATTGGCAGAAACAGTAGCTACCTGCTTGATTTTATTAAAGTCAGAACCGACAACTTCACTTTGCTTTTTCAGATCCTCTATAACAACACCTACTGCCTTGTCAATACCTCTTTTCAAATCCATTGGGTTGGCACCTGCAGTGACATATTTCATTCCTGCATTTACCATAGCCTGTGCAAGTACAGTTGCAGTAGTAGTTCCATCTCCTGCAGCATCTGCTGTTTTTGAAGCTACTTCCTTTACCATTTGTGCACCCATATTTTCAACTGCATCTTCCAATTCTATTTCTTTGGCAACAGTTACACCGTCTTTGGTGATAGATGGTGCACCAAAACTTTTCTGGATTACCACATTTCTTCCCTTAGGTCCTAAAGTTACTTTTACGGCATTAGCCAATTGGTCAATACCTGATTTTAATTTTGTTCTCGCTTCTGAATCAAAGCTAACTATCTTAGCCATATTATTGTTATTTTTTTAATATTATTTAATAAGTAAATTATAAATCAGAAAAAAACTGATCAGATGATAACTAAAATGTCATCCTCTCTCATAATCAGATAATCTTCACCTTTATAGTTGATTTCCTGACCGGCATATTTACCATATAAAACGGTATCACCTTTTTTTACGGTCATCTTATTCCCATCTTTTCCAGGACCTACAGCTACTACTTCACCTTTTTGTGGTTTTTCTTTGGCAGTATCCGGAATAATAATACCACCTGTCGTCTTTTCTTCCGCAGAAGCAGGCTTCACCACAACTCTGTCATTAATTGGTTTCATATAAATTATTTAATTTTTAATGTATATAATAATAAGATTAGTATGATATAATCTGTCATACTATTTATCATTAAATGTGCCAATCACATAATAGTGACAATAGTGCATCTGCTTCGTGACATTTTTGACAATTTGGTCAATTTACAAAATATATTTACGTCAAAATGTCACGTTGTTATTTTATAGACATAGCATAATTATAGAAATGGTTACTTTTTCAAATTATTAAATTTCAGTAAAATAAATTTTTTCTTTAAATTCATGCCACTTGAACAAAAATTGCGTATCATTGTATAATCTTTTTATCTCCCTATTTATGATAAGATGGTATTTTAGTTGGGTTTTATTATTTGCTCTTTCCTGTTCAGGATACAGTCAACAGTGGCCTGTACATAGTCAGTATATGCTCAATAAATACAGGGACAATCCGGCATACGGAGGTTTGGAAAGGTCTTTAAGCGTCTTTTCAAGCTACAGGGATCAGAATAACGGTTTGAATGGTAATCCGCGCACCTTATATATAGGTATGGATATGCCGGTATATGTATGGAGTGGCGCAGCAGGTATTACATTTTACAATCAAAAGGCAGGAACCTTTTCAGATAACAATATCAAAGCATCCTACAATTATGTGCTGGGCACATCTTATGGTTTTTTAAGTTTTGGTGGTAGATTAGGACTGAATATTACGCAGGTAAATTCAAGTGGCATAATTACTCCGGATGGAGATTATGAAGGTAATATAAACCACAACGATCCCTTTATTGATAATAATAATTTTGGTGGAGTAGGATTGAGTTGGGAGTTAGGAACCTATTTTTATGGTACTGACATTGAAGCGGGTCTTATGGTAGCAGAATTACCTGATCATACTAATTCTTTAGGTAATGGCCGGTATACCCGCAGATTTACTTCGGCGCTGTTTGCACAATACAAATTTAGAATCCTTGATGATGTAAGGATATCTCCATCGATTATGTTAAGGGTTGATAATGCTGTTATTCAATCAGATATCGGGGCATATGCCAGGTGGAATCAAACGCTCCTATTTGGATTCAACTTACGGGGATATAATACAAACAGCCTGGATGCCTGTGCTTTAATTGCTGGCACAAATATAGGTGACAGATATTTTCTGACGTACAGTTATGAATTTGGTTTGTCCGCTTTACGTTCATACCATCAGGGAAGTCATGAAATCATGTTGAGTTATAATCTCCAGAAACTGATAGGCATAGGTCTCCCACCTGGAATTATATACAATCCACGTGATTTATAAGATAAAGTATCTCTAACTATTGTATTTGGGGTTAAGTTCAGAAAGTAGTACCTGCATTATATTAATATAGATAAGGAAATGGAAAGTTATTATCTGACATTTCGCATTAAATAATCACTCAGATCAAAATTTATCGCAGTGTTTATCCCGATTGTTTTATTTTTACAATAAAATATTAGAACCTATGGGCATACACATCCGTAAAGCAACAATTGATGATATGTCGTACATATATCAGCTGGTCAGGGAACTTGCCGTATATGAAAAGGAACCTGATGCTGTAAGAACAACGATTAAGGACTTTGAATCGGCATTCGAAGATGATATTTTTGATGTTTTGGTGGCTGTTGCCGATAACAGGATTGTGGGTATGGCAATATACTATATGACATTTTCTACCTGGCGTGGACGATGCATCTATCTTGAAGACTTCTATGTGCAACCATCTATGCGCAGAAATGGCATCGGACAAAGTTTGTTTGATGCCTTTATCAGGGAATGCAAAGCTAAAAATGCTTCATCTGCCAAGTGGCAGATTTTGAACTGGAATGAACCTGCGCTCGCTTTTTACCGAAAAAATAAAGCAACTTTAGAAACCAATTGGTGGAACGGGAAATTGTACTTTTGAAGATAGATAAAAAACTATCAACCCAACCAACATGATTACAACTCATGAATTTTTTAAAAAAAATCTCTAATTGAGTGTTAATCTGGTTCTAATGTTTAATGCCTTTGTATAAAGCACAGGTGATTGTGTATTTATAGCGTCAACAATCACCTATACATAATTTTATGTGCGCATTATATCGATAATAAACGATTTTAATCTATGATAATTATGATATAGGTGGATTCAAGTAATAAATGCAACAGTATCTGAATTGTGTAATTTTTCAGCGAAAATTTCTGTGGGTGTTTTATACCCAAATATCTTCCTTGGTATGTTGTTTAAAATATGAATTATTTTTTTATACCGCAATTTTCAATATGATCAAAAGGTATGTTTTTGGGCTCTAGGTCAAGATAAGGATATCTGATTTTGTACAGGTGTAAACCCTGCGGGTAGGCTACTGTAGGGTACGGAAGCCTGGCTCTGCCTTCATTGATATCGAGAAATATGTCCATTGAAATTCTTTTCGTTCCGAGTTCAATAATTCTTGCTACCATCATGCGAATCATAGATTTCAGGAACCGGTTGGCCGTGAATCTGAAGAGTAGTGTACTCTGAATTGCATCATAATACAATGCTGCCTCTGTCAATGAACAAACCGTATTTCCGACTCTGTCTGGTGTACGACACAGATATCTGAAATCGTGCATCTTTACCAAAGCCGCCAATCCTTCCTGCATTATGCCAATGTTCAAATAATCTGCCAAATACCAGGTACTATATGGCTGGGTATAGGGATTGGGATGCGTATGTATATGATATATATAACTACGCTCTATAGCATCAAACCGGGCATGTGCCAGCTCATGAACAGGTATAATATCATATATCCGTATATCCTGTGGCAGGATGTGATTGCATCGGGCCACAACATCAAAATCCAGTGTTCGGTCTGTATCGAAATGGGCAAAATACTGTATGGCATGTACACCTGCATCGGTACGTCCACAGCCGTTTAAGGTTGTATGGTGTCCCAATATCCCGGAAAGATGTTTTTCAAGTACAGATTGTACATTGTCGTACTGTGTAGCTTGTCTTTGCCATCCGGTGTATCGGGTGCCAACATAGGCAAGGTGCAGCATATAGCGCATAGAGATAAGTATTTATGCTGTAAAAAGCCCTGACTCGTCCTAAAAAAAGTTTACAGGTTAATGATTAAATCCTGCTACAAATTTACAATTAAAAATCAGTCCTGCAATACGTTTACAGAGATTGTATTTTTTTGATAATAATTCTTCCATAATTTTTGAGTTTGTATAGGGTTTGGTGAATGATGTATTTGGTTTGGTGTTAGGTTGCTGATGCTCATGTGTGGTCTATCTTCATTATAAAGATTAATTCTACTTTGTCAACTTAAGAATTATCGGAAAAATCTTCATAAAGGATATCGTTATGATTGTTTTTTAAGTGCCTCTGAATATCCCTTTTTCTCTGTATATATCTATGGAGCATCTGTGTTATTTCTTCTTCCATGGTCACGCCTTGGGAGAGGAGTAAAGCAATGGTCTGCAGCCTGACATCTCTTGCTGATAGTAGTGGTATATCTTCCTTTTTTTCAAGCCACTTTTTGAGAATAAAATGCATCGCCATCATCACTAATGCCATGTGATGATACCATGAATTGTATTTTCTCACCTGGTAGTCGGCCATTCCTAATTCGCCTATATTGTCCCGGAACGACCGCTCTATC
>JADZFD010000062.1 GCA_020850225.1 Saprospiraceae bacterium
AATTTTGTAGCGAATATTATTTGGCAGAAGAAATATACTCAAAGCAATGACGCAAAATTCTTCTCAGACACGCACGACTTTATTGCTTGTTATTCTAAAAGTAAAAAATTTTTTAAATTGAATTTACTTCCGAGAACGGAAGAACAAAATGAAAGATATTCTAATCAAGATAATGATTCTCGTGGCCCTTGGATGACTCAGCCATTACACGCTAAAAGCGGAAAGGATTTTGAATTTGAATATACTTTTAAAAATGGTGTAAAATGGAAACCCCCCGTTGGTACCTTTCCTCGGTTTTCAATAGAGTCTCTTAATCGGGCCGATTATGATAATAGAATATGGTTTGGGAAAAATGGAGATGCCGTACCACGCCTAAAAAAGTACTTATATGAAATGAAAGACGGTGTGATTTCCAAAACACTATGGATGTACGACGAAGTTGGTAGCAATGATGATGCAAAAAGAGAAATAAAAAACATCTTCAACAACAATCCTTTTTCTACACCCAAACCTTCTAAACTTATTGAACGAATAGTGCATCTATCAACAAATAAAAACTCCATCATTCTCGACAGCTTTGCAGGCTCCGGCACCACCGCCCACGCAGTTTTAAACATTAACAAACAAGATGGCGGCAAGCGCAAGTTTATTTGTATTGAAATGGAAGACTATGCCGAAACCATCACTGCCGAAAGAGTAAAAAGAGTGATAAAGAAAATGCAGTCTGAATTAGGATTGGAAGGATTGAAGGATGAACAGGATTCTTCTGAAATCCAAAAATCCACTAATCAGACGAATCCAAATCTGACGTTTGATTTTTACGAGTTGGGACAATCCATGTTTTTGGAAGATGGCAATTTGAATGAATTGGTAGGCGTGGAGAAAATTCGCCAATACGTTTATTACACCGAAACGAAACAAAGTCTCAACCATGATTCACCTGATTTATATGATGGGCATGATTTAAAAAATCAAGAAAATCAAACTAATCCTAAAAATCAAGGTTCAGACAGTTTCTTGGGCAAGCATAATGATACAGCGTATTACTTCCACTACGAGCAAGACGAAGTAACCACTTTAGACCATGCTTTTTTAGCAACCATGAAAACCAAAGCCGAGCAATATGTAATATATGCAGACAATTGTTTGCTCACCAAAGAATTTATGACAAAGCATCACATCATTTTCAAAAAAATACCAAGAGATATAACACGTTTCTAATTGTCTGAATTGGGATTTATTGGATTATTTGATTAATGGATTAAAAAATGGAAAAGGAAAAAGAAAAAATAGACGATGAACTTACTTACAAGATAATAGGATGTGCGATGAAAGTACATTCAACCTTGGGCAATGGCTTTCAGGAAGTCATATATCAGAGAGCATTGGCTATTGAATTACGTAAGGCTGCATTAGATTTTTCTAGAGAGTTGGAAGTGCCTGTTTTCTATGATGGGGAAGAAATTGGAACAAGAAGGGTTGATTTTTTAGTGGAGGGAGAAGTTCTTGTAGAATTGAAAGCTTTGGTATTGTTAGAAGATGTGCATTTGGCACAGGGTTTAAATTATTTAGTAGCGTACAAGTTAGATAAAGGATTGCTGATAAATTTTGGGGCAAGAAGTTTAGAGGTAAAAAGATTAAGGCATCCAAAAAACAAAATGCCTGAAACCATTCCAAACAGCAAATCCAATAATCCCGAAATCTAACCAATCCAAATTCAGACAATGGAAGCATTAATAAAACCTCAGTATTTTGAACAGTGGAAAGCCATGTTGGACATAAATATCCAAGAGGAATTTTCTGCCATACAAAAAATGGAATTAGAGCCTCATGGTTTTACATTTTATACTTCTGTTTCCGTTATGTCATCCTCCAAAATTGAAGGTGAACAAATGGAGGTGGACAGCTATGTGAAACATAAGGTATTAAATATTGAATACTTGCCGGAACTAACAGAAAAACCAAACGATTTGTATAAAGCCTACCTTTTTGCCAGAGACAATAAACTGACACAAGGTAATTTTTTGCAAGCACATACACTTATTGCTGCCCATTTGTTACCAAAAAGTCAACACGGCATTATTCGCACATCAGAAATGGTTGTGTTAGAGCATAAAACAGGGAGAATACAATACGAAGCAGCACCTGCGGCAATCGTAAAAGAAATATACAATCTATTATGGGAAGAAATTGAAATGCTCTTGAATAAAACTTTAACTATTGAAGAAATATTTTACTACGCTTCTTTTATTCATTTGGCATTTGTAAACATTCATCCTTTTGGCGATGGTAACGGCAGGATTTCACGCCTATTGGAAAAATGGTTTTTAGCAGAAAAGCTGGGTGAACGAGCCTGGTACATAAAATCCGAGAAGTATTATTACAAACATGTAAATGATTATTACAGAAACCTCGCCAGGTTGGGGCTTTTCTATGAGAAACTGGAATATGAAAAATCTATACCGTTCTTGCTCATGCTTCCGCAATCATTAATTTTTGAAAAGTAACATGGAACTAAAACCATATCAACAGCAGGTAATCAACGACCTTTCTTTGTTTCTGGAATACATACAGGAAACAAAAGATGTAAAGGACGCATTTCATAATTTTTGGTCGCTACATCCAAAAACACCGCTGCACCCTTTTCCGGGAACAGCCATTGAGCCTTACAAAAATAACGTTCCCCGTGTTCCGCATATATGCGTAAAAGTACCCACGGCAGGCGGAAAAACCTTTATTGCCTGCAATGCCATTAAAACCATTTTTGACGCATTTGATTACGACCGTCCGAAAGCCGTTGTATGGTTAGTTCCTTCCATTACCATTTTGGAGCAAACCATTAAAAACCTAAAGGACCCTTCGCATCCATACCGGCAAAAAATCAATTCGCACTTTGGTAATAAAGTAGAAGTGTTTGACAAAGAAACCTTGTTGCAAGGCAGTGGCTTTAACGCCACAACCGTAAAGGAGCAACTAAATATTATGGTTTTCAGTTTTGACAGTTTGAGAGCCAAAAACAAAGAAGACCGGAAAGTATTTCAGGAAAACGGCAATCTGCAAAGTTTTGAAAACCTGCTTGGCAAAAACACTGAAATTACTTTAGGAGCAGTAATCAAATATCTTAACCCGTTAGTGGTGGTGGACGAAAGTCACAATGCAGAAAGTGATTTGAGTGTAGAAATGCTGAAAGAAGTAAATCCATGTTTCATTCTTGACCTTACCGCCACACCACGCAAAAACAGCAACATTGTAAGTTTTATTGATGCACTCGAATTGAAAAGAGAAAACATGGTAAAACTTCCTGTTATTGTTTACAATCATCAGGACAAAACAGAAGTAATCAATTCCAGTTTGCAACTGCAAAGACTTTTGGAACTGCAAGCCAATGAAGAAGAAAAGAAAGGTGGCAAATACATTCGTCCTATTGTATTGTTTCAGGCACAACCCAAAAACGGCAAAAACTTTTTGAACGAAGAAGAAGAAAAATCAAACGTTCAGAAATTAAAAGAAAAACTTATTGAGTTGAAAATACCTGCTGAACAAATCAAAATAAAAACGGCAAACATCAACGAAATTAAAGGTATTGACCTGATGAGCAAAGACTGTGAAGTCCGCTACATCATTACCATAAACGCATTAAAGGAAGGGTGGGATTGTCCGTTTGCCTATATTCTGGCATCATTGGCGGATAAAAGTTCGGCAGTAGATGTAGAGCAAATTTTGGGCAGAGTTCTACGCCAGCCTTATGTAATGAAGCATAACTTTCCGTTATTGAATTTGAGTTATGTTTTAACGGCATCATCAAAATTCCTTGACACATTAGATAATATTGTAAAAGGATTGAATAAAGCAGGTTTCAGCGACAAGGATTACAAACTTGCTGACCCTGCCGTGTTGGAAGAAGCTAAAAAGCAAGACCCTTTACAACAATTAACCGTTTTTCAAACCACAACAGAAGCAACCGAAAGCGAAGATATTACCAGCGATATAGACAGCACACGAATTGTATTGCCAACCGAAACAGAAACTCCAAGCGACACAATATCAGAAATTGAACAAACCGCTATTCAACAAAATGAAGCATTTGAAAAAACGGTTTCTGAAATGGATGCTACCAACGCTCCTGCATTACCAAACGAAATTCAACAATTAGTGAAAACATACGGAATAAAAGAAGTTTTCAAAGACGATGCGGCAAAAATCAATCTGCCTCAGTTCTTTTTGAAAATCCCTGTCAACGATTTGTTTGGTAATAAAGAAGAAGATATTGCTTTAGAAAAAGAAAACCTGTTAGACGGCTTTAAATTAAGCAAACAACCGACAGATATTGTTTTTGATAACATTTCATCAGAACTCTACAAAGTTGACCTTGATGAAACCAAAAAAGAACACACGCCAACTTTCGTAAAACTTGATGGACGAGTTAAAGAAAGTATCATGGCTTACATGCTTGACCCATCAAGAAAAGAAAGCAGGGTTAAGAATTTCACTAAACGCATCATGGACATTATTGGAAATATGTATCCAATTCCCGACAAGGAAATTGAAAAATACATCAACCGAACTTTGGACGATTTCAAAGACGAGCAATTCAGCGACTTTGCAAATAATGAATACACTTACACAGACAAGATAAAACAGAAAATCAGAGACCTTTCAGAAGCCTATGCAGAGAAGAAATTCAAGGAACATTTGGACACAGACAAAGTTTTCATAAAACCTGTTTTTACTTTGCCAAACAGCATTTCACCCGGCGACACAGCGAAGGACATTACAAAATCGCTTTATGAAAAAGAAGGTAAAATGAACGACTTTGAAGCAAGAGTTATCAACGAAATTGCCAATATGCAAAACATCGCTTTCTGGACAAGGAACATAGAACGAAAAGGTTTTAGAATAAATGGTTTTGTAAATCATTATCCTGACTTCATCATTCAGACCAAAAGCGGTAAGACAGTTTTATTAGAAACAAAAGGTGACCACTTAGACGCAGAACAAAAAATAAGGCTTGGAAATCTTTGGGCTAGTAAGGCAGGAAATAATTATCGCTATTTCATGGTTTACGACAGACGGACAGTTGACGGAGCATATAAATTGGAAGACTTTATAAATATCATAAAAGAAATATAGCCATGCACGGGTGTAAGCACATATCACAGCCCCTCAAAACCGACCCACAAGGCAAAGCTGTGGTAAGAGCTTCTAGCTCTACCACCCAAGAAAAATTATTTTTTAAAATCTCATTCCCTTCTAAAAATTTTAAAAACGCCAACACACAATCCGACACAAATACAGTCGGACAGTTGGTTGCAAAACTTAATATTGACAAGGGCTGCAAGACACGGAAGACAAGGTCGAGTAGGCAAAGGGGAATTTCACCCCTAAGCCTCTCACAGTACCGTACGTGAACCTCTCGATTCATACGGCTCTTCTTAAACCAAGTCGGCTAAGGTCGAAAACCCTCATATTGCCAGTGTTCAAACAATATCGGATACCTCCATGACAGGCTCTGCAAATACATGTATGCTTTACCCCAACGTTGTTTCCTGTACCTGCGGTATTTGTTGCGTATCCATTTGACCAAGCGTATATGCAACAAGCGAAATACTTTACGCATTTCGCTCATTCGGAACTTACCATAGTAGTTTATCCAACCTCGTATTTTGAGCTTGAGAAGTTCGGCAATTCTGCTGATTGGGAAGTTATTCTGTTGAAAATGGTCGGGTTCAATTTCCAACAATTGAAGATTATCAACAAACAGTTAGTTCTCTACAGGAGGCTTCAGATGTCTAAAAAGCATCTTTCGGATGTTCGATTTCCATCGAAACATCAGCTAAAGCGTTTATCGCTTCTGCAAACTCCATGGATAATGAGAACCTATCAAATACTGAGGTAGAAGCTATTGCAATATTCTTCAAAGTAAACCAGATTTGACGTATTTAGCCTGGATAATACATTGAATTTTTTACTATTATAAAATGCAATATGTGTATTTTAAAATCGTACAAATGTAACTCCCTCACCACCCTGATCAGGTTCAGGATGCCATATTTCTTTGATGTCTTTATATTGTTTTAACAATTTACGTACTTCGTTTTTTAAAACACCTGTTCCAATACCGTGGATGATCTTAAGTTCATATGCATTTTGCATGAGTGCCCTGTCCATAAAATCCTGCAACATTTGCATGGCATCCATTTTAGTGTATTCTCTGATGTCGATTTTAGTCTCTGCTTTTTCCTGACTGTAGTTGGGTGTATTGACCGATTTGGGTTTTATTTCTATCGGATCTTTTATCGAAATAAGGTCTGTTATCGGAAGCGTCAGTGTGAGGATTCCCATCTGTACTTCGGCTTTATTTTTATGGATACTCAGTATTTCCCCTGTGCTCGTTCCATCACGTAACTTAACAAACGATCCTACTTTAATATGCTGTATGTTATGGGCAATTTCCTGAGCAAATGCCTCCATCTTCAATGCTTCCAGTTCTTTGATGTCCGCTTCCTGTTTTTTCTTCAGTTCTACAGCTTTCTGCAGAGCTTTTTCTTCATTTTTGCTATGCTTGATTTCTTTAAGGATGTTTTTGATCTCCTGGTTGTGATCCATCACAGCACGTACTGAAGCTTCCTTGGACTGGATTTTTAGTTTCTTCTTCTTAATTTCAAGGTCGGCATTCATATGGTCATATGAAGCTATCAATTTGTCTAATCTGTCTTCTTTATCCAGCAGCAATGCCATTTTATCGGCATATTCTTTCTTTTCTGCCATAAGTGAAATCAGCATTTCATCGATGGCTTTTTCGTTTTTCCCGGTCTTTTGCTGAGCATATTTTATTATCTTATTGTCCAGGCCTATTTTTTCTGCAATTTCATATGCAAACGAACTTCCAGGTTTGCCGACATGGAGCCTGAAAGTTGGCTTGAGGTGATTTTTATCAAATTCCATAGAGCCATTGACCAAACCGTGTTCTTTAAATGCAAAAAACTTGAGGTTGGTATAATGTGTTGTAATTACTCCAAACACTTTTTTGTGGTTGAGTTCCTTAAGTATTGCCTCTGCTATTGCACCTCCGATCTTGGGATCTGTACCTGCACCAAATTCATCTATTAGTATCAGGCTTGTTCTGTCTGCTTGTTCTGTAGCTATTTTCATATTGTTCAGATGAGATGAGTAGGTACTCAGGTCATCTTCCATAGACTGCTGATCGCCTATATCTACGAAAATCTTATTAAAAACACCAAACTTTGAATTTTCATCACAGCTAACGAGCATTCCGGTCTGCAGCATGAGTTGTAGCAATCCAACGGATTTAAGTGCGACGGATTTCCCTCCTGCATTGGGTCCGGAAAGAATAAGCATTCTGTTGTTACCATGCAATTCAAGATCAAACGGGACTACAGGTAAGCCGAGTGCATGATTCTTCAGGTACAGTACCGGGTTGTACGCATTTTTAAAGCCGAATGTGGGCTTTTGCTGGACAAAAGGCTTGACAGCATTGATTTTAAGAGCAAATTTTGCTTTTGCACGTATCGTGTCAATTTTTACCAGTGTATGCTGTACCTTTAATAAAGTATCGGCATATGGTCGGATGAAGTCGCACAATGCCCGGAGAATCCTGTATATTTCACTTCTACGTTCGGCATACAGATTATACACCTGCTGATTGATAAATATAACACTATCAGGTTCGATATATACCGTCTTTCCAGTTGCTGATTCATCGTGAATAATTCCTGTTATTTTGCGTTTGTGCTCTACCGCAACGGTAAGTACACGTCGTCCGTTTCTTATACTTTCATTTGTATCTACGAGAAACCCTTTATTCTTATATGTCTCCAGTGCACTTCCGAATACCTGATCGAGTTCTCTTTCTTTTACGCGTATGGATTTGGATATTTTCAGCAATGCTTCCGAAGCATTGGGGCGCACGTCACCTTCTTCGTCCAGTACCCGGTCAATTTCATTGACTAATGCCCTGTCGACATAAATGGCGTGAATAATCGTGCTGATTAGAGGACTGAGTTTTACTTTTTCAGGCGTTTGAAAATAGGTGGATAATTCCAGTCCCAAAGTGACAATTCTGTATATATTCCGGATACTATCAATATCAAGTGCATATCCTTCTTTCCTTAGTAATGCCACATCTTCGGTTATGGATTCAAACGAACCAAATGGAAAATGCTCCCCTCTTTCCATTGCTTTTTTATACTCATCAACTTCATTCAGGAGTTGTTGGATTTGACTTAAATCAAATAAAATATCAAGGTGATCAAAATATTTTTTTCCTGATTCAGAAAGACATTCAGTTTTTATATTTTCCGTAATTTTATTGAATTCCAATTTCTCACGGATATCTTTTGGATAAAGCAACATAGGTTTGGTGCGTTGTGATATATAGCGTTGCAAAGATAGTAAAAAAGTACTAAAGAGGCCGATTTACACCCTGATTCATACACTTACTCATCCGTGTTTCAGTGAATTGAATACAAGCGGGTCATACGTAAATCAATGCACTTTATAAAGCAATTATATCCCTATTCTTACATTTCATAATAAAATATACTTACCGAATATACCCATATTTTGGTACAACTTCATATACATTAAGCATCCGGAGTATTGGCGTAGTCCAATAATTGCTGTATTACAGATTTTTTTGGGCTAAAAGTAACTTTGGGTAAGGTGTCGTAACCGGATTTGAGCTGATTGTATTGCTTCAATAATGTACTGTCTTCATCCATCGCAAATTCCATTTCAAGCTTTGTAAATAAGTCCAGTTCTCCGTAAATTAATTTTAATAAAAGTTTATCGGTGTAAATTTGTGCCATACAGGTTTTTTTAAAAATACTTACATCAATAGCAATGTATGCTTATAAAACCGACAAATTATGTTCTATATTGTGTAACCAGGATTTTAAATTCAGTTTACCCTATATCAGTAGTTAGGAAAATTTTCATTGTCAGATACAATATTCAAATAATTCCGTTACTGTTTCAATTCCAGTTGTGAAAGTTGTATTATTTCCAGCTTTAGTGAATGGTATTGAATATCAGCTTCCACTGTTCATATTGATTGGGCAATTCCTGCTGATACTGCTGTGGCATGCTGAAGTACAAAGTAATATGAACAGGTAATAATTCCAACTGGCTGAATCCCGTTTGCGCCTGTATCTGTTCTTGTGACCAACCCGAAATTGTTTCGATCTGCGGCCAGGAATCCTGTACATCTACTGTGATTAGCTGTTTGGTATTGTTCAGGAAGGCTTCTGCATAAGCATGGTAGGCTATATTATAATAAGTTTCAGGCTGTAGAATAGCATTGGAAAGCTGTTCAAGACTCAGTATTATGACTCCGTCTTCGGCATTATATTCAACATTGTGCAGAAAAGGATGATTAGGTGAAGGAAACGGATGTTTATACAGGAATATACGGTCTGTGTCACCAATCAGATAATCGTCCTGCTGCAATGTCATATAGACACCGTGAGCTGATACCATGCACTTTATATCGTGAGGAACATCTTTCATTTCTGATCCAACAGACTGAAATAACCTGGCATCCATATAAATAGTCAATCTGTTTTGAAATTTTGTTTTGATCTCTTCCGGCATCTGATTGTATGGTCTGAAAAACCGTACTAACCACTCATCCAGCTTTTCGTCAAATTTTACCGGATATTTTGTTCGCCACCAATGGTCAATCGGTCCGTTAAAAACATACAGAACTACCAGCAATACTACGGGAATAAATATATATCCCTTATCCTCAAATGGTCTGTCATAATTGATATAAAATATAAAGATTGCTATCGCCAATAAGGGAAATGACAATACTTTTGTTAGAGAATGAAATCGCATATCTATGCTTGAATTTGGTTAAAAAAGACTATTTTAACTATTAGACAATATTACAAATGTACATTAGATTTTGTTCTTATACGAGTTTTATTTATAAAACAGACCAGAATATTCAGCAAAAAAAAATTCCAAATCAGGTTGAAAATAATATTATTCATTCCATTTCGCAGCATTCATAACGATAAACATCTTACCTGTCATAATCTGAAGGTGTAAATCCTATCGTATGTTGTTTTTGAGGCTGATCATCGTCAAAGTCTTCCCAGTCTGTTATATCTTTAAGAAATAGCTCCAGATGGCGGATAATAAAGGGATATGTCAATTCATCTGGCCGGAGAATCTCTATGGGTGCAGGTGGTTTTTGTTCACCATAACCCTCGATATAAGGGCTTTGTATCATAACCATAATTTTTCCATTGAAAAGTTGCTGATAGATGAGTGACCCGTTATATTTAACCATGATTCTTTTGACACCGGAGTTTTCTACATTTTCTGAAATACCACTGTTTGTATTAGCCAGATCGAGTGTTATAGTTTCAAGATTTTCTATATGATTGGCTATAACGACCTTTGCATTGGTTAATTCAGCTATTGCCAAAAATTCATTCAGAACACTTTCAAGCATAGGCTTGATATGATTATACCATTCATTACGGTAATCTGATGTATTTCTCAGTATTTGTTTATATTTTTCTATTCTTGATACAAGGCTGGTGGTTTCCATATTATTTTTTTTACTGTTTGCTTGTCATTAATAGTTCCAGGTTAGTGTATTTCATATTGAACCTTCTACTGAGATATTCATTGGTAATACATCCTTTATAGGTATAACATCCGTGCCGTATACCGGGACTATCGTACAGTACACGCTCCAGGTTCCTTTTGTTGCCCATTTGCAATAACAACAACGTAACAATATTGCTTACTGCTATGGATGCTGTTCTGCTTACCTTGGATGTTATATTAGGTACGCAATAGTGTACAACGCCGTGACTGACAAATGAAGGATTATCCAGTGTGGTCATATGTGATGTCTCGATACAGCCTCCCTGATCGATACTAACATCAATAATTACGGCACCATCTTTCATGTTTGCCACCATTTCTTCCGTGATGATGATTGGTGAGCGTCCCGTTTTGGAATGAATGGCACCTATGACAACATCGGCACTTGTCAGTTGATATGCAAGGTATACCGGGTTGATGGAAGAAGTATGCAGTTGCTTGCCTACAGCATGCTGTAGGCGCATAATTTTAATGATATCGTTATCAAATACACGGATAGATGCGCCCAGACTGATTGCAACCTTTATTGCTGCCTCTGCGACCATTCCTGCACCAAGAATAACAACCTTTGCAGGTGGTACACCCGATATACCTCCCAACAATACACCTCTTCCACCTTCACGTGTATTATTCAGGTATTCGGCGGCTGTTAAAATGGCACAACTACCCGCAATTTCACTCATAATTTTCACTATAGGATACTCACCATTGTCAGATTGAATATATTCCATTGCCAGTGCTGTAATTCTCTTTTTGGTCAGATTTTCAAGATAATCGTCCTTAAGTACGGGCAGTTGCAGCGGAGAAATCAGTACCTGATCCGGGTGCATCATAGCTATTTCCTCATTAGTCGGTGGTGCTATTTTGACTATAATCTGCGATTTAAAAATTTCTTCCCTGCTGTGGGTGATTTTGGCTCCGGCTTCTGCATAGTTAAGATCTGTAAAATTGGCCTGTAGTCCGGCCCCGGATTCAATAGTGACTTCATGTCCGTATCCAATCAGTGTCCGCACTGAATGTGGTACAAGTGTAACTCTTCGTTCACTAAGTATCGTCTCTTTAGGGACACCAATATTCAGCTTATTGGAACCGGTGTGTTCAGATATCAGTGCTACTTCGGTCTCGTACTGTCCTTCCGTAAAAAAGTCCGAAAAAATAATAGGTTTTTTTATTTTACTCATTTTGGTAATTCAGGATTGTTTGAAATTTGCACAATTAATATAATACCGTTTCACATTCAATTTTTCTTGTCAGATTATCTTCAATGGTTATCGTAACTGAATAATAGGGATTATCCAATAAGCGTATGACTAACTCCGGCCATTCTATAAAACAATAATTACCGGAATCCAGATATTCTTCTATACCTGTCTCCAGTGCTTCTTCTGTATCCTTTAGCCTGTACAAGTCCATATGATACATTTCTTTATCCTGACCCGGATAGACATTGATGATAGAAAATGTAGGGCTGACTACTTCTCCTGAATACCCAAGTTGCCGGCAGATTTCCTTGATCAGCGTTGTTTTTCCCGCACCTATCTCTCCGTTAAATACAAAAATACGGCTTTCCGTACATTTCTTTAACATCAAAGCTGCGCAATCGGCAATATCCCCCGGATCATCAGCATAAAGTATCAATGTATGATTTTCACGCATCGTATTATATCAGATTACCGGCATCATCCCAGGCGGCTATTTTATGCTGGTCTTCAATTTTAAGACATACCGCCAACGTTTTATCATCGTATTGCAATCCGTATTTATTCAGTACTTCCTGTGGTACGCCGTCCCATTGATTGGGTGTATTGCCGGCATAACCCAAATCTTTGATACCCATTTCAGATGTAAAAAAACCTGTACAGGTTAGATTGCGTATCAGGTTAAAAAACTTAACTCCATGGCTCATTTCAGGTGCTGCTTTATCAGGCCAGGCTATTTCTTCAATGATTTCAAATCTTTGGTTTTCGTTCAGTTCGGTGAAAGATATATTAAATGTTTTTAAACACAGGTTTTCAAGCCATTTTAAGCCTCCACGCATGGGTAATTGAAATGCGGGATAATCCTTCATCATAAACTCTATGAAATCGGGTACTTTTGCGTCATTGGCACTGCCTGATTTTTCATCTTTAGGAATGATAATATCAACCAAAATTTCGACCATCTCCCGCTCTTTTTCCGTAAAAAAAATGTCTGACAACATCTTTTCATCATGGAGTAATTCCTCGGGAGTACGGCCATAATTATAGGTTGAAACAGCTTCTTCTGCTTCGATTATCTTTTCACCAGGATTACACCCTGTACTTAACATGAACCCTGTAGCCAGTGTTCCTGAAAGTAATAATCTGATATTTTCGCGTCTGTCCATAAGGCTATAGATTTTGTTTTTTTAGCTGATCGATGATATAGTCGGATGTACGCCAGGATAGGGCAAGAATCGTCCAGGTAGGGTTTTTATCTGCCTGCGAAACGAATGATCCACCATCCACAACAAAAACATTCTTACATTCGTGTGCCTGTGCATTTGAGTTAAGTACCGAAGTCTTAGAGTCATTACCCATACGGGTGGTACCTACCTCATGAATAATTCTACCCGGAGCAGCCAACCCGTATTCTGTATCCGGTCCGGGCTTATTACCCAGTATAACAGCACCCATATCTGTCAGTATTTCTTCAAAGGTATCATGCATATGTTTACTTTGCTTTCTCTCATAATCTGTCCACTTATAATGAAACCTAAGTACAGGAATACCATACTTATCCACGGCATTGGGATCCAATTCACAATAATTGTCAAATTGCGGAATACTCTCTCCCCGACCGGACATACCGACAGTAGTTCCATATATGCGTCTGATGTCGTTTTTAAGACTGGCTCCGTATCCACCATTGGAAGCCGGAGCTCCAAATTCATCTGTCAGATATTTTCTCATGGTGTCCATACCAAAACCAAAACCGTAGGATGGCATTCCCATTCCTCCCCAGTATTCAATATGATAACCCCTTGGAAAATCCAGTTTTTTATTATCAAGCCACCAGGGTGTATACACATGCAGACCGCCGACACCATCTTCATTGTAACGTGGCCTGTCAATCAATTGTGGTAAAATCCCCATTCTGTCCGTACCGGTACTGTCGTGCAGGTAGTGTCCTATGACACCAGAACTGTTACTAAGTCCGTTGGGATGTGCCTTGGATTTGGAATTCAGCATGATTCTTGCCGTTTCACAGGCAGATGCAGCGAGTACGACTACCTTTGCTGCTACTTTATATTCGTCGTTGTCGGTTTTATCAATGTAGATGACACCCGTTGCCATCCCTTTGTCATCCGTTATTACTTCACGTACCATAGCGTGTGTATACAAATCTACCTTCCCTTTTTCCATGGCTGGTTTCATCAGACAGGTGGAAGAGGAAAAGTCTGCATATACCTGACAGGCACGGTTGCACTGCGCACAAAAAAAACAAACGCCTCTATCAGCATTAATACGGCGTGTGAGGATGGACAATCTGGATGGAATAACGGGTATATTGGATTTGGATACACCCTTTTTGATAAAGAGTTCGTGCAATCTGGGCTTGGGTGGTGGCAGAAAAAAACCATCCGGCTCATTGTAAATTCCTTCTTTACTGCCAAATACTCCGATGAGTTTATCAACCTTGTCATAGTATGGTTTGACGTCATCATAACTGATAGGCCAGTTATCACCCAATCCGTCAAAATCCTTGCGTTTAAAGTCGTTAGGACCAAATCTAAGTGAGATCCTTCCCCAGTGATTGGTGCGGCCACCCAACATCCGTGACCTGAACCAGTCAAATTTGGTACCATCCTTTCGGGTATATGGTTCTCCATCAATCTCCCATCCTCCCCAGGCGGCATCAAAGTCGCCAAATGCACGCTGCGTATTGGCTCCGCGTCTCGGTGATTCCCACGGCCATCGGAGTTGCGTGCGAAATTCATCCTTCGCAGGATCGTAGTCGCCGCCAGCTTCGAGAACAGCTACAGAGAGTCCTGCTTCTGAAAGTATTTTGGCAGCCATACCTCCTCCAGCACCGGAACCTACTATACAAACATCGTATTTTTTGTCCTGTTCTTTGATTTGAAAACTCATATCGGATATATTTGATGGTAAAAATACAATATAAATAAAATATCTGTCCGAAATAAATAACAAAACTATCCGGATGTGATATTTTTATTAGCTTTGTATCCATTACTGAATTGTTTAATTATGATTGTTTCAAGCATTGTAGCAATGACCTCCAACCGAGTTATAGGGAGGGATAACGAAATACCTTGGTATCTCCCTGCCGATTTAGCCTATTTTAAGAAAATAACATTGGGACATGCTGTAATTATGGGCAGAAACAGTTTTGTTTCGATTGGCAGACCACTTCCCAAACGCACCAATATCATTATTACCAGAGATCCATACTACGTTACAAGCTGCTGCCCTGTAGCGCATTCCATTGCTGAAGCCTTGCAAATCGCACTTGATGCCGGTGAAGAGGAAGCATTCATTATTGGTGGCGGACAGATATTTAACCAAAGCGCTGATATCTGGGACAGATTATACCTCACAGAAGTACATACTGAAGTGGATGGAGACGTTTATTTTCCTGAAATTAACATGAATGACTGGAATCTTATTTCTGAAACATTCCGGCATAAAGATGAAAAAAACATCTACGATTGTACTTTTAAAGTGTTTGAAAGAATCTGATAAATGTGTAAGTCATGTTTTATTCTGTAAAAGAAGACTTCCTGCACTATCTGTGGCGAATGAAAAAACTTCACCCAAATGATCTGGTAACTACAGACGGATTATCAGTATCTGTAATAGATTATGGCACCTATAATGTGGATTCGGGTCCAGATTTTTTTAATGCTAAAATCGAGCTTGACAATACTGTATGGGCAGGTAATATAGAAATGCACGTTTTTACGTCGGACTGGACAAAACACGGTCATAGCAGGGACAGGGCTTACGACAACGTCATCCTCCACGTCGTATATGAGCACGATAAATCCGTTCAGGAAGATCCTGTTCTAGCAAAAATTCCTGTACTTGAACTTAAGGGTAAAATACCCAGATCTCTACTGGACAGTTATCTTACTCTTATGCAATCAATGGATGAAATTCCCTGCCAAAGACTTATAAAAAATGTAGATCCTGCTAAAATTGAACTTTGGAAACATGCGCTGATGATAGACAGGTTGCTTCAGAAAGCCAATCAGACTGCTGCAATCCTGTATCATGAAAATAATGATTGGGAAGAAACCTTCTACATCCTGCTGGCAAGATACTTCGGTTCCAAAGTTAATACTGATCCTTTCGGGATGCTGGCTATGAGCCTGCCCTGGAGGATTATTCAAAAAAACAGGGATAAATCCTTGTCCATTGAGGCACTTGTTTATGGTCAGGCAGGTATGTTGGATGCCGGTTATACAGACAATTATTTTGTTCAACTCAGGGAAGAATATCGCTTTCTCCGACAAAAATACGAGCTTAAGCCAATCAATCCGGTATCCTGGAAATTCAGCAAGATGCGCCCTGTTAATTTTCCGACCGTCAGATTAGCTCAGTTTGCGGCAGTTATTCAGCAGAGTACCGGCTTATTCAGCAAGATACTCAAAGCCGAAAAAACAGAAGATTTAAGGCAAATACTGCGGGCAGAGCCACATTCATACTGGGACAACCACTATCGCTTTGGCAAGGAATCTCCAGTTTTGCATAAGGCTATCAGCAATGATTTTATAGATTTGCTGATTATCAACACCATAGCACCCATCCTGTGCCTGTATGGCAAGACCATAGATGATGAACAATATGCCGATAAAGCTATCCATTGGATAGAATCCCTGAAAGCAGAAAACAACCACATTGTTCAACTTTGGAAATCTGCAGGCGTCAAGGTAAAAACAGCATTCGACAGCCAGTCACTTATTCATCTCAAAACAAAATACTGTGATGATTTCAAATGCCTGCAATGTAAGATAGGCCATGAAATAATGAGAGATTCTGATTAGTAAACAACACTTTAAACGTAGAATATAAGATGGAAAACAGACACAATTACATAGATATCAACAAAAATTCGTGGAATACACGGGTAGATTATCACACAAAGTCCGACTTTTATGCCAATGATAGTTTTATCAATGGCGAAAATACACTTAAAGATATCGAGCTGAATCTCCTTGGTAATATAAAAGGAAAATCGGTACTCCATCTACAATGCCATTTCGGACAGGATACAATATCACTGAGCCGGTTAGGAGCCAATGCTACGGGAGTTGATTTTTCAGAAAAAGCAATCGAAACAGCCCGGGATCTTGCGCAAATTACCGGTAGTACTACGGAGTTCCTTTGCTGTAATATATACGATTTGCCCAAACACACGGAAGCGAATTTTGATATCGTATTTACGAGTTATGGCGTTATCGGTTGGCTTCCGGATATGGATGCATGGGCAAAAGTTGTAGTAAATCACCTTAAACCAGGAGGTAAATTTGTTTTTGTAGAATTTCATCCGGTAGTGTGGATGTTTGACGATGATTTTAAAAATATCGGTTATAACTATTTTAATTCGGGCCCGATTATCGAAACTGACAACGGTACATATGCTGATAAGGATGCTGACATTCAAACAAAAACAGTAAACTGGAACCATAGCATGAGTGAAGTAATCAGCAGCCTGATAGCACACGGACTGACTATCCGCCAATTGCAGGAATTTGATTATTCACCTTATAATTGCTTTAACAATACTGTTGAATCTGATCCCGGAAAATTCAGAATCAAACACCTGAACAATAAAATACCGATGGTGTATGCCATAGTAGCAGAAAAGAAATAATATTTTTTTCTATACCAATTCCATATCTGTACGTCTTGTATCCGGATCGGCAGCTACAATTTTTACACCTACGTTTTGACCAATTTGAAATTCTGTACCTGTTATTTTGGATTTTGCCCTTAACCTGCTGGACGGCACCGTAAAGACATCACCCATACTATCAAAAGTAACCATACCTTCGACCTTACTTTCTACCAGTTCTACAAAGATACCTTTTTCGATAATTCCCGAGATAACACCATCAAATTCATGACCAATAAACCGGGATATATACAGTGTCTGAAAATATTTTATCGATTCTCTTTCGCAGTCAGCTGCCTTTTTTTCCTGATCGGATATATGTTTCGCCTCCAGTTCGAGTGTGTTTTTATCAATCCTGAAGGTATCTTTCAGATTTCTGAATAGTATGCGGTGTACAAGCACGTCGGAATACCGTCGGATAGGACTTGTAAAATGTGTATAATACTCAAATCCTAAACCATAATGACCTATATTTTCGGTAGAATAAACAGCTTTTGCCATCGTTCTGATAGCTAATGGCTCCAGTAACTTCAGTACGGGATTTAGCACAGCCGCTTCAGAGAGATTATTAAATGATTCAGCTATTTGTTTCGGCGTATTTATTTTAATCGGATAACCCAGTTCCTTGGCAAACAACGCGAAATCAGTGAGTTTTTCAGTATTAGGCAGATCGTGTATTCTATAAACAAAAGGTACCTCTGGCTTTGCTTTAGTGGCAATATAGGTGGCTACCTGTTTATTGGCCAACAGCATAAAATCCTCAATCAGCTTGTGTGCCTCTTTTCGTTCACGCACATGCATACCCAAAGGATTGCCATCCGCATCAAGTGTAAACTGTACTTCATCCGATTCAAAATTAATGGATCCATTGTTAAATCTTTCTTTTCTTAGATGTAAAGCTATGTCATTCAAAACATTGATTTCTTTGGCATAGTCGCCTTGCTTACTATCAATTCTTTCCTGAGCTTCTTCATACGAAAATCGTCTGTCTGAGTGAATAATCGTTTTAGCAAACCACTCTTTAGTGAGATTATACTGCTTATCAAACTCAAAAACAGCAGAAAATGTCAGTTTATCTTCATCCGGATTCAGTGAGCATAAGTCATTACTCAGTTCTTCGGGCAACATCGGACACACTCTGTCTACAAGATATACGGAGGTAGATCGCTTATAAGCTTCCTTATCAAGTGCCGAGCCTTCAGCGAGATAATGACTGACATCCGCAATATGTACCCCTACTTCAACGCAATCATTATCTTTAAACTGAATGGAAATGGCATCATCAAAGTCTTTGGCTGTCGCCGGATCAATCGTAAAGGTTGTGACATTTCTGAAATCTGTCCTTTTCGATATGTGTTTTTCATCAATCTTACCACGGAGTGCCTGAGCTGCTTTCAGCACATCTTCCGGGAAATCTGGGTCAAATCCATTGGCCAGCAGGATAGATTGAGCATTGAGTTCGATATCATCGATATCTTCCAGTATCTTGATGACTTTGCCCCACAATCCCTTGTTTTGGCCTTTACCCCAGGTAGTGATTTCCACTACTACCCGATCGTGATTATTACTGTTCAATGTGTCATTATGATGTACGAGTACTTCCGGATACAATCGTGCATTGTCAGGTATCAGAATGGCATAGTTGCTGAAAATCCGGATGTGTCCTATGACACGTGTCAAGGCTCTTTTTAAGATCTTGATCACCTTACCTTCCGGTCTGCGCCGGGAATAACTTTCCCTGACAGAAACTATTACTTCATCCTTATGTAAGGCACCATTCAGATTTTTGGCGTGTACATATATGTCTTCCACATTTTCAGTCTGGATAATATATGCCGCTCCGGAACGGGTCATATCGATAATGCCAGTATATAATATCTCATCTTCTGTTTTGCTGTTCTTCCTTCCTGGTTTTTTTTCAGTAGTCAGATTCCATTTATACCTTTCTTCTGAAAGTTTAATTACCTTCCCTTCACCAGCTAATTTATTTACTACCCTGGAAATTGCACCCGGAGGGTTGGCAACATTTATTTTCCTGGATATCTGTGCAATGGTAAATTGTGTTTTTTGATTTTTAGCAAATAGTTTTTCAATCTGATTTGTCAAAGCATCTTCTTTGAGTTGTCTGGGTTTTCTATTCATTTTGTTGTTTTATACAAGAAAGTAACCGTATAATGATTTATTAGGTTCAATTTCAGTTAAAACAACAATTACCAACAAAATATTGACTATACTCGAATTTTTCTATCTGCGCAGAATATTTTCCGCCACCAACTTGTTCAATATTACAAAGTAATAAATCTATATTATTAATTGCTCATTGCCTATTGCTCATTGCCTATTACCTATTGCTCATTGCCAATTCCCTATTGCTCATTTCGAATCGTCAACTTCTACACACCATATCAATTTTTATTTTTAGAAAAATGTGTCTCTTGAAAATAATACTACCATACTATGATTTATCGTTATCTTTGTCATATACTTCATAAAATATCACCCAATATGAAAAACAACATTATCGGATTTTTATCGTTATTGCTGCTTGTATGGTCCTGTGGCAAGAAAAATACAGATTTCCTGAATCCTGCAAAAGACAAGGAATTATTAGGTCGGTATTTCAGTGCTGCTACTGCAGGTGTTATCTCATCCTCTGATAATCTGAAATATATCCTTAATGAGCCTGTAACCCGTGAAATACCCGATGAAGAGCTGCAGAAACTCATCAAACTAACTCCTTCTGTTTCAGGAAAAGTACATCTTGTAAACAATATAATCCTGACTTTTACCCCGGACAATACGCTGTCATCCAATCAGACATATACGGTCAGTATAGATCTGAAAAGCCTGGACAGTCAGCGTTATCAGGAAAACATAAGTTATCAGATAAAAACACTTACTCAGGATTTTTCCGTAGAGCGGGAAGGATTATTAATTGGAGAAAACGGATCACATACGATGTTGCTCAATATAAAGACAGCCGATAAAGCTGATGCTGAAAAACTGAAGTCGTGTATCAATAGTGATGCAGATAATATGACTATTACTGATCAGGGAAATCAGGAATATCAGATGGAACTAATTTGGAATAAGGGGATTAAATCGTCTTCTCACATAAGGTATGACGGAAAAAATATTGGTAGTGATACAAAAGGCAAAATTGAACCTTTTAATTTCAACGCCGGACAATTTGACGTTTTATCTACATATTACAAAACTGAAAAAAAAGAATACAACATCTATTTTACTCAACAACTCAGTAAAAATATGGATATGACGGGTTTGTTGCAGGTAAATGGCAGAAATGCAGAATACACTATCAAGGATAATCTTTTGACAGTATTTTTAGGCAATATCACAAATCAGGAAAGGGTTGAATTGTATCTGAATAGCGGCATCAAATCGGCAACAGGAAAGACTTTGTCCGTCAACAGACATTTTACACTGGATATCCGTTCAGAACTGCCAGAAATTAAGTTTGTCAGTGAGGGAAATTACTTCCCTTCAGTCGGTGATTTCAAAATACCCGTTAAAACACGGATGCTGAGGAAGATGAGAATCGTAGTACTGGAGATAAAACAGCAAAATGTCATGCAGTATCTGGCATGGAATTCGTTGAACTATTCAGATTATTATACGCTCAGGAAATTTGGAAAGCCTGTTTTTGATGAAATAGTCAACCTGAATCAGGGTATACGTGATGCTGACGGTTGGGCGATACACGGTATCGACCTCAGTGACAGGGTCAAAAGAAATCCCGGCAGTATCTACCACATAGGTTTGGAATTCGCACCAGAATTCACTACACTTGCCTGCAGCGGCAAACTGGCAGACTATAACATCCGTGGCAACATTCCCAATGCAGATTATTTTAAGTTCATGGAAAATTATTACAGGGACTATACGTATTATGACGAAGACTTCAACTGGGAAGAAAGCCGCGACCCTTGTAAATTATCCTTTTATTTCAACCAATCTACAATGGAGAAGATGTTCATCTGCTCCGATTATTCCATTATAGCCAAAAAGGCAGGTTCTTCATATCATGTTGCACTCAGCCGCCTGGATGATTTGTCTACAGTGTCCAATGCTACCATAGCATTGTACAATATGCAGGGTGAAAGAATAAGTGAAAAAACTACTGACAGTAATGGATTTGCTGTTTTTGATCAGGTATATGAAGACGCTACCGTAGTAGAAATGAAAAGTCATGGCCAGATAACCTACCTTGCATTGAATACGGAGGAAAGCAATACCATGACGGAATTTGATGTGTCGGGCGAACGTTCAGAGGAAGAAACAGCTTTTTATGTATACTCCGAAAGAGACGTATACCGGCCGGGAGACTCCATTTTTGTTAACCTGATGGTAAATAAATCAGCCAGCGACCTGCCTCAGGGTCTACCCGTATCTATGACGTTTTTTGACACGGACAACAGGGTTATAGATAAACAAATGCAGACCCTCAACATGAACAATCATTTGATTTATCACTTTTTGCTGAGTACAAACAGCCAATCCAAAACCGGCGTTTACAGATGTGTTTTCAACATTGGCTCGTACAAAATCCGCAAAAATATACGGGTTGAGACAATAAAACCCAATACTACTGAGGTTGTTTATACCTTCGACAATGAAGTATCCGGCAATGTCTATTCTGATATCATATCCGGTAAAATACAGGCCAGATACCTTACGGGTTACAGTCTTGTCGGCGCCTGGGTAGCTGCAACAACCAAAGCTGTTCGAATCAAGCAACCATTTAAGGGTTATAGCAACTATCAGTTTGATTTGTATACCGTTAAAGAAAACATTAATACTGAATTATTCTCTGTAGTTACAGATGATCACGGACGAGGTGCATTCAGATCAGATTTTTCCTGTAAATCCATGAATGCACCGTTTAAACTCTATATAGAAACGGAAACTACCATGGCTGAAGGTGGTGTCAGTAAAGAAGGAAAGTCTCTGACAGTGTATCCGTATACATCCTATGTTGGTGCGGTAAAAAACGAAGGCAAGGGTTGGAATGGCAACTACGGTCCTGAAGAAAATATAAAAATATCAATCGCAAACCTTACCTCCAAAGGGACATTGAATACTAAGAGTAATACAGTACATTGTCTGCTTCAAAAGAGTGTTGATTCGTGGTGGGTAGACAAATACAGATACAGTTCGCCCGGCAACTATATAAACTATTCCTCCTGGAAAGATGTCAGTAGGAAAAACATAGCTGTAACTGGTAAAAATACGCTGGATTTCAAGCAGGGAGAATTATCAGAAGGAGCCTACCTGCTTACTCTGACAGATGGTCTATCCGGGCACAGTACACAGGTTTATTTCACTGTATTCGGCGAATTCAGTTCTGCTACCGGATCACAGCCTTATGTCGTGAATTTTGAAACGGGAAAGGAATCCTATAAGGTGGGTGAAGATGTCGAACTTATGCTACCCGCTATTAAAGGTGCCAGAGCATTGATCAGCATCGAACGCGGAAGTAAAATCCTCGAACAAAAATGGGTAAATCTTTCAGGAAAAAAGAGTAATGTGAAGCTTTCTACCAATGAGACCTGGGCGCCCAATGTATATATTCACATTACTGTTATGCAGCCATACATGCAAACTGAAAACGATTTGCCACTGAGAATGTATGGGGTAAAATATATGAAAATGGATGCCAGCAAGGCACCATTGACTCCGGTGACAGACATACCCGAAACACTCGAATCCAACAAATCATACACCTTCAATGTCTCGGAAAAGGAAGGCAGACCCATGGAATACACCATCGCATTGGTAGATGAAGGCCTTCTCGGATTAACCGGTTTTACAACACCCAACCCCTATAAGCATTTTAACGGCAAGTACCCTCTCCTCGTTCGTACCTGGGACATCTACCAGCGGCTGATAACATGGTTCAATGGTAAGTTTGCAGGTATCATCTCCATAGGCGGTGATGACGTGTATAATCCCGACGCCATAGCCGAAATCAACAGATTCAAACCCGTCATCCAACATTTGGGACCTTTTAAAATGGATGCTAAAGGAAAAAACAAACACACGATACAAATACCCAATTATATCGGTAAATTGAGAATGATGATAGTGGCATGCAGTAGTGATAATTTTGGAAATATGGAGAAGCTGATCCCCGTAAAAAATCCAATTATGGTACAGTCGCAGCTACCCCGTAGCCTCAACGTTTCGGATAAGCTGCAGGTACCCGTATCCATATTCAGGGATGATAACAGCATCTCAGCTTTCAATCTTACAATAAAGGCTGATGCTACCATGATAAAAGGTCTGACACCAGCTACATCACTGAATTTCAACGGAAAAAACCAACGTACACATTTACTAAATCTGGAAGTGCTCAACAAGGTCGGCAAGGTACAACTCAATATCGGTGCTCAGGCTGGCAGTAGATCCATGACTGAGTCTACATCCATTCTAGTCAATTATCCACATGCGTTTACATTTGATTCTAAAAAAAGTATCATAGAAAAAGGTAAATCATCAACACTGAACATATCTCCCAAAGGATATTCGGAAGTCTTTAAATCCGATATAACCATAAGCGGTGTCAAGGTACCCGATTTTACCAAATATGCTGATGAATTAATCAACTATCCATATGGATGTCTGGAGCAGATAACCTCCCGTGGATACGGCATGATGTATCTGGACAAGATACTTTCGCTAAGTCCGGTCCAGGAGCAACAAAGAAAAGAACACCTCCAACAGGTACTTTTCTCTGTCAGTAAGTTGCAGCAGGTAAGTGGCAAATTCAATTACTGGGAAAATGACTATTATGACGCCTGGTCGGATATATATGCAGGAAATTTCATAGTAGAAATGAACAACCTTAAAAATCTGGGTATGTATACCAATCTGCTTGAAAAATGGATACTCGCACATACTTCGATTGCCAATAACTGGTCACTCTCAGAAGCCTCAACTGAATATGTCTATGAAAACGAATCGCTGATTCAGGCATTCAGATTATATACCCTGGCCAAAGCTGGTAGATCTGCCAAATCAGGTCTCAACAGATTTATTGCCAGTAATCAGGCTAAAAATCCACTTACATGGTGGCTAATCGCCGGTTCTTTTAAACTTAGTGGATATGATACCAAAGCTACTGAATACGTCAGTAAGGCAGAAGAGCTCCAGAAGTCAGCATCAGGTGACTGGACTTATTATAATTTCGGAAGTAATGCACGTAACCAGGCAATAATCGTAGAAATCCTAAGTAATATACAGCCGGGTAGCAAAAAATTAGACAGCTACTATGATGCCATGGTTGAAGCCTGCAACAATGAGTCCTGGGTGAGTACACAAACGATGGGATTTACCTTCATAGCCGCTTACAAATATTTTGGCAAGGCACTTGGTATCCATAAAAATATTAAGTATACCATATCCGGCATAACAGGTGGAGACCGGACTTATGAGGTAAGCTCCTTCGAAACCAAATCGATTTATCTGAAGCCCGAAGATTATAACAAAAATATAAAAATCATAAATCAAGGAAACAGTCAGATTTATATATATCAAAATTCTAAATATATAGATAAAACACTAATCAAACCGGCAATTTCCGACGGACTGATTATGCAAGTCGTTTATCACAATGCTACCAACAATACTTCCGGACTGGATAATATACGCCTGGGAGATGATATTTTTATTAACGTAACGATTGAAAATCCTTCAGCTATAGCTCTAACGCATCTTGCTCTGAACTATAAAGTTCCGTCAGGATGGGAACTGATTAACCCACGCCTTTACGAAACAAAGGTAACTGACAACAGAGACGCTGACATACAGTACCAGGATTACAGGGATGACAGAGTGTATACCTTCTTCAATCTCAAACCAGGTGGCAAAAAGACAATACGACTCAAAGCCAAAGCAGCATTTACGGGTGATTTTTATATGCCCGCAGTCAGTTGTCAGCACATGTACAAAGGAGACATAACAGCCTCAGGCGCTACAGGAAGAGTCGTGGTGAAGTAGACGTAAACTGTTTTTAGGACGAGTCATAAATAAAACTCGTATAATACGCTATTTGCTGCAGTATTTTTTCCTGACTTGTACCTTTTAGTGTGGTCGGTCTAACTTTGTGATTTTCTCCAATATTTTACTTGTAGGCTGTGCTTTTACTAGTTCGGTTTTGTTGGTATAAGGTTTAATATTTGACCATCGACTATCTTTTTACTCTCATCTAAGAATTTTCTGATGGATAGTCCAGTTCTTAATCCTATATGTTTAGATAAAACCAGAGCAATAAAGCATATCAAGATATGCAGTTTTATCGGTTCTTCCTTTAAGAGAAAGATAGGCCTTGTCTGCAAATCGCTTTTTGAGATTCTAAAAGCTTGTTCAATTTTATAAAAGGACTTACGGCTATGTTTATGTCAAAAACTGCTCTAATCCCTAACTCCGCCATAAATTACCCCTTCTAGTAAATTTTTTCAAAAAAAATGAGATAACAGTTGGTTGTTTCATTTTTTTATCATAATTTTGAGCAACCTAATTAAGTTGTTTATGTATCTTC
>JADZFD010000063.1 GCA_020850225.1 Saprospiraceae bacterium
AGTCTACCCATATTGCATATCCAAAAGTAGAATTGATTACAGGTGAAACACTGAAATCAACTGGAGTACCCTCCAAAGCTGATACAAACTGAGTTGTATAATCTGTGTAATTACCACTTCCTGTTGTATTATTGATATTGCCAACTCCTCCAGTTGTTGTCACATTTTTAATACCATAAGATGTGTTACCTGTTGATGTGACTGCACAATATGTTGCAGGTGGCGGTGTACAACTTTTGCATGCTACTGATGTTACCATACAACTTGAACCTGTACCACATGATGCATTAGTATTGAAATGAACATACAATGTACCACTCACTGTAGGGGTTGCATCCAAAGGTTGAACACCTTCTGCAACAACTGCACCATTATAGGTACCTGATCTTACAGTAATATAAGTAGTAGCAACACCTGCAGAAAAAGTATATGTAGTACCCGCTACTGCACCACTCATAACTGCATACTCGCCTTCATACTGACATGTCGTAAAGTTAACTTCAACACAAGGTGCTGTAGGTGCTGTAGCAGAGCCATACTGGGATGTATTGGTACATGCCAAAGGCGCCATTGCAGCATTGCTTACATCTGTAAGTGTACTGCTTTTGAAAGTATTATCAGAACTTGCGGATTCCGTAGTTCCTTCACTGGATGCCGGTGAGTATAAACGCATAGCTGCTATACTGACAACACTAAATGCCAGTAAAGCTACCAAAACCTTCATAGCACCTGCATACGTTGATTTCGTATCTTTGTTAAACATACTATTAATTTTTTTGAGTTTGAGTTAATTAATAAATTGATTACTTGGAAAGTAGATTTCTGAAAAAAGTATCGACTTCCTGGAAAATATCCAGTTCACCTCTTGCCTTAGCAGGATTCTGCAGCATTTCTGATGACTTATTTAATGCATCCTTAACAGAAATACCTACGTTTAACTCTTTTAATAAATTCTTACCATAAAGTACTTTGAAATCTCTCACTTTGGCAGGTCTGTCCAAAGTAGACTGATATCCTCGTGCAGTATCATGATTGCCAAGTGATGAACTATTTACTATTGTAGTTGACTTTCCTGAATTCTGACTTATAACACCTTGAACTGCTTTAATGGCTTCTGTTGAAGACTTATAATTTTGAGCACTCAGTGTCATTCCAAAAAGCATAAAAGCTGCCACAATCATAATTGGAAAAAAATTACATCTTTTCATAAGATTGAGTTTTGGTTTAAAAAATTAATAAACTATTGTAAAAGGTTCTTAAAATACAAATCAGCTTTCTGGAGAGCATCCTGAAAAGACTGATCCGTTGAGGTGCTTGCAATCGCAGCATTTGCATTATCAATAGATACTGAAGTTACAGATCCTCCCTGAAGATTTTCTTTCAACTTTTGAGCATACTGAATTTTAAGTGATTTTTCCTGTTCAGCTACATAAGCTGCAGAAGCAGAAACAGGATTAACATCACTCGTTTTAATACCAGTCAAGTCCTGAGTCAAGGTAACGAGTTCTGAATTCACACGATTTAGCGCCTCAGCTGAGGATACATAATTCTGTGCAGACAAACTCACACCAACAAACATTAAAATAAATGTTGCAAGGATTGAGAAAAATTTACTTTTCATCATGTGATAGAGTTTTGGTTAAAAAATCATTAAATTTATCCACAAAAATATGGCAAATAATTTATATAAGTAACTATTTTGGATTATTTTTTATATATATTTTAAATTAATTCATATAAACCTGAATATCATATTGTTAAGAAACTGATTTTAAAATTAATTATTTTGTGATCCCAATAGTAATTTACTGTTAGATACTAAAATCATTCAAAACATATAATGACAATTAACAATTTAAAATAATTTTATAGGTTAAAAAAATGGATTAATTAACATGTTCTTTTCATGACACGTATTATATATGTAAGGTAAATACAGATATAATACCTTATATTATGGTATCCATGTAATTGAAAGTCATAATTACCAACCTTATATTTTGAAAGAAATACAAATTTCAATTAAATAATATATGTGATCCCATTTAGTCTCATTAAATATATGTTTGTCAAATTGTTGATCACATTAAATTTGCAATTGAATATAGCATACACTAAGTTCATGACTTAGATAGGCAGGAAATTTATTAGAGACAGGAATTGCATTGGATCCAATAAAACATAAGTAACTTTAAAACAAATCATCACAGGTAAAAGGAGATTAAATCATAAATTGATAATTACAATACTGAAAAGGGAAATATCATAATAATTTCTGTAGTAAATAAATATATTATACACAACTTCAATCGTAAATATAACACACTATCAAAATTACATTAAAATTACATATCAGATTAAATGTTTAATCTATAATCAGAATTTATAGTACAAAATAAAGGATACAACACTATTATATAAATTAATATGTAATTTTATTTAATTAAAATTATTATAATAAAAAAATTTAAATAATTTTACACCATATTAACTAATTGTCTTTATGACACTAATTAACTTAACAAATCGAATTATATATGAGCATGACACATTACACCAAAATACCATTATTAGTATGTGTGACATTACTACTGAGCATAAGTGCATTTAGCCAGCGGGTAATATCCGGAACAGTTTTGGACGATGGAAACAACGAGACTATCATTGGTGCGTCAGTTGTAGCGATGAAAAGTAGTAAGTCGACACTAACTGATATAGATGGAAATTTCCATTTTACAGTCGATAACACTGATACTTATATAGAAGTAAGTTTTGTTGGTTATCAGACCATCAGGATGAATCTCACTTCTGAAAACCACTATAATATAAGAATGTTCGCAGGAGAATTGATTGATGAAGTTTTGGTCATCGGTTATGGCACTATCAAAAAAACGGACAAAACAGGAGCTGTTGCATCGGTTACATCCAATGAACTGAATACAGGCAGATTGTCCGACCCGATTGAGGCACTTCAGGGTAAAGCTGCCGGCGTTACAATTTCCAGGCAAGGTGGAGACCCCAACAGTGGATTTTCTGTAAATATTCGGAGTGCTTCCAGTTTTACATCCGGCACCAATCCGTTATTTGTTGTGGATGGTGTTCCCGGCGTGGATCCGACTACAATAGCACCTTCTGACATTGCTTCTTATAATATACTGAAAGATGCTTCTTCAACTGCCATTTACGGATCGCGTGGTGCCAATGGTGTGATTATAATTACTACTAAAAGTGCAGCAAAAAATGACGGAGACAATCTGACCATAGACTATTCTTCGCAGTTGTCCATCGATAATGTAGCCAGAAGATACGATCTACTTACTGGTGAACAGATCAGGGATTTTGCCAATAAGACAGGAAGAGTCTTTGTAGATAATGGAGCCAATACTGACTGGCAGGACGTTATTTACAGAACAGGCCTAACTCAGGATCATAATCTGTCCATTATGAATGGTACCAAATCATCCAATTTCAGAGCATCCTTATCGCATATGAAGATAGAAGGTGTAATAAAGGGATCGTCCAAAACCAGAGATATAGGAAGGTTGAATTACAGTCAGAAAGCCCTGGGTGATTTCCTGACTATCAATACAAGATTGGCAGGAACGATCGAGAAGAATGATTATATCAATTACGGAGGTGGATCTTCTCCTACCAACGTCATATATCAGGCTTTAAGAAGGTCTCCTACCGACAAAGTTTTTAATGATGACGGTTCATTTTACGAAACAGACCGTTCTTTCCAATATTACAATCCACTGGCTATCATTACAGATATCCAAAACAACAGAGATGCCAAAAGATTATTGGGGAATATCAGTCTGGATGCCAATTTTCATAAAAATTTTAAAGGATTCCTGAATCTGGCATACATCCGGGATGACGAAGAAAGTCTGTATTTCGAACCCAAATCCACCGCATCCAATCTGACCAATGGATATGGAAGACGTGCCTACAACAATAAATCGAACAAATTATTGGAAGGAACGCTGACTTATCTCAATACATTCAATGAAAACCACAATTTTTCAGTAATGGGAGGTTATTCCTGGCAGACTGACTTATTTGACGGGTTTTCAGTGGCCGGAAGAAATGCTACTTCAGACTATATAGGAGCCAACAATATGGGTATTTTCCTGGATCATGAAACCGAAAGACCTTACGGATATAAACGAGAGGATATTCTGATCTCTTTCTTTTCCCGTGCTTTATATGATTATGCCGGAAAATACTTTGCATCATTGAGTGTCAGGAGAGACGGATCCAGTAAATTCGGTTCCAATAATGAATGGGGAACCTTCCCTTCAGTTTCATTTGGGTGGAACTTGGCAGAAGAAAACTTTATGAAAAGTCAGAATCTGTTTGACCAGTTAAAATTAAGATTGAGCTATGGATTGGCCGGAAATCAGAATATACCGAGTGACGCTGAAAAAACATTATTTGGCCCCGGTGGTCCCGCTATCAATCCTGAAACAGGTAATGAGGTCATCAATTATATTATATCCGGGGGAACCAATCCCAATCCCAACCTCAAATGGGAAACCAATGCAGAAGCCAATCTGGGTATTGACTTTGGTTTGTGGAAAAGCAAACTCAGCGGAAGTATAGAAGTGTATCAGCGCAGAACGTATGATCTGGTATATTCATTCCAGGTTCCTGTGCCGCCTAACAAACAATCACACACGATTGGAAATGCCGGAGAGATTAAAAACGAAGGTATTGAACTGTCACTGAATTATTATGCAGTCAACAGAAATGATTTTAACTGGAAGACAAATCTTACATTCAGTACCAACAGACAAAAAACGGTTTCCTTAGGAAATGATGAATTTCCGCTTGGAGAAATCCCAGCATTGTATGTTTCTGGCAGAGGACTTGTAGGAGGAATCAACTACGCACAGGTCATACGACCGGGACTTTCCATCGGCACATTTGTAATGCCGGAATATGCCGGATTGAGTGATGATGGCAAGTTTTTATTCAAGACTGCTGCCGGAGGAGTAACCCGTGATGTTTCCAAAGCAGAAAGACGAATAGTAGGAAGTGCACAACCTGATTTTCAGGTTGGCTGGTCCAACTACTTCAATATCAATAAAAATCTGGATTTGAGCTTTGCTTTCCGCGCTATTTACGGTTATGATGTCCTGAATGTAACCAGAATGATTTTCAGCAATCCGGCAGATTTGCCTACACTTAATACGCTTCAGGAAGGAATAGAAGAGTACAACAGAGGATTGACCTCCAACCCTACCCTGAACAGTTATTATCTTGAGGATGCCAGCTTTCTCAGGCTTGATAATGTAACATTAGGTTATAATATTCCATTGAGCAGTAAGTATATCAAAAACATACGCGTTTTTGCAAGTGGAAGTAATTTACTGCTGATAACAGGATATTCCGGAATAGATCCCGAAATATCATTCGGTGGCTCAGAATTTGGACGTGATCAGTACGATGTATATCCAAGAACGAGAACTATTTCCTTAGGAGTAAAAGCTAATTTGTAATAAATCATTAATAAAGAGATACAAATGAAAAAGTATATATTTTTAATCATATTAACAGGTATATTATCTTGTACCAATCTGGATGAAACTGTATATGACAGGATACCGAAGGACAAATTCCCTGAAAATGCTGAACAGGCAGCGCTTAAAGTCATTCCAACCTATCGGGAACTTGGTGATTTGATAGATGATGGTGGATGGTGGTTCTGGGCTCAGGAGATTACAAGTGATGAAATCGTCTTTCCCGTAAGGCTGACTGACTGGGAAGACGGAGGAAAATGGTATTTGCTACATCAGCATCAGTGGTCCAACAACATCGATGCGGTCAACAGTATGTGGTCCAATCTCTATGATGGTGTAACTGAAGCTAACAGAGCATTGGATGACCTCGAAGGACTGAATGATCCCATCACGGAAGCCAAGCTCAAAACACTCAGAGCTTTTTATTATTATCTTCTCATTGATAACTATGGAGACGTACCGTTGGTAACATCCTTCACCAAAGCTGAGAGTCAGCCACATAAGGCAAAAAGAAAAGATATTTATGACTTTATTGTTAAAGATGTTCAAGCAAGTTTACCCTACCTGCCTGCGACAAGCAAGAAATTTGCGGTATCCAAAGGTATGGGATATATGCTACTGGCTAAATTATATATTAACGCTGAAATTTATACTGGTAAGGCTGCCTGGTCAGATGCAGAGCGATATTGCGACAGTATTATCAACAGTGGTGTCTACACACTTGAATCAGAAGCTTTGGGGCCATTCATCACCAATAATGAGAACTCTCCTGAAAATATTTTCACCATTCCTTTTGATGAAAAAAGTTTTCAGGGATTCAGATTGCATATGAGGACACTTCATTATCTTAATAATCTCACATATGACATGCCGGTTGGACCCTGGAATGGTTTTGGAGCTATGGAAGATCATTATAATACCTTTGAAGATAATGATGCAAGAAAACGCGGTTTCATTGTAGGTCAGCAATATGATTCCAATGGCAAACCATTGTTTGACCAAACAGCAAATGCACCTTTGGTTATCAACCCACATATTCCCAAACTTATCATCGATGGCTCATATTCTTTGGAACAAATCAGAATGTCAGCTGCCCGAGTGGGTAAATACGAAATTAAAAAGGGTGCAATTGAAAACCTGAGTAATGATTTCCCTTTATTCAGATATGCTGATGTCTTGCTTATGAAAGCAGAAACGATGGTTCGTCAGGGTAAAAATGGAGATCAGTATGTCAATATGATCAGAACGAGAGCTAAAGTCAATCCCTTTTCCAACGCTACATTACAACAATTACTGGCAGAAAGAGGGCGTGAAATGTTCTGCGAGGGTCACAGAAGGCAAGACCTGATACGTTTTGGAGAATTTACAAAAGCATGGTGGGAAAAACCAGCATCAGACAGTAAGAGAACCCTATTCCCGATACCACAATGGGCAATCGACGCCAATCCTAATTTGGCTGAATAGATAAAAAATATTTTTGTTTAATCATTTTTTAAAATCAATATTATGAATTCATTAAAAATCAATTATTTCAGCAAAATATTCATGCTGGCATTAATGTCTTTATTTGTACTTGCAAGTTGTGATAAAGACGATCCGAATCCAGGCGGTGGTGGTGGAAATGTAGAAGATGGAGTTTACATAAAAGGCGAAGGAACAGCTTTCCCTGATTTCAGCTCGAAAGCTTTATTCAAAACGGCTAAAAACGAAGTAACTCAGAAAGACAGAAGTGACTTACTTGAAGTTTATATGGCTGTCAAAGCAGGTACGCAGGGATTTAATATCGTAGATGTCAACGGCAGTAGTCAAAAAGTATACGGACCGGGTGCAGATTGGAAATTAGTTACAGAATTGGATGTTGACGAACCTACCGGAGGTTTGTGGAAAGGTGCACTTACTGAAAGTGCTTCTAAATTTACAGTACCCGAAGATGGTCTTTACCATATTATTGTGGACTTCGGAATTAAGAAAGTAGCTATGGCCAAAGTAGACTGGGGTGTTATCGGTGGAGCAACACCTAATGGCTGGAGTTCAAGCACTGCTATGACAGCATCGGCATTTAACTTAAATAAGATTTCTTTCAAGGCAGAAAAGCTTATTTTACTTAAAAATGAATGGAAATTCCGCTATTCTAACGGATGGAAAATAATCCTTGATCCTGAATTTGATTTGGGAGGCGGAAGCAAAGGAATAAAAGTAAATTCAAATTTTGGTGGAACTGTTAATGCACTTGATGCAGGAGGTGCCAATATTGCCAATGATGTATATGGTGAGTATACTGTTGAAATTACCTGGGAAGCTGGTGTTGGTCATAAAGCATCAATTACCAAAACCGGTGACGGACCTGTTCTTCCTGAATATCCTGAAGCATTATATACGATTGGAAGTGCTGTAGGTGGCTGGGAATGGAAAACGAATGATATAAAATTAGTACCAGTTCATTCACATCCTGAGCTTTTCTGGGGTATAATGTACATGGAAAAAGGTGGTGAATTTAAATTTTCACCTGTACAGGATTGGAAAGGTGATTTTGGAAAATCCGGTGATGCCACCAACGGTGTCTATAAGAAAGGATCTGACAATATTCCTGTTCCGGGAGATGCAGGATATTATATGGTAGTTGTAGATCTTAAGAAAGAAACCATTGAAATTACGTCACCGGGAGTATATCTGATCGGAGACTCAGTAGGTTCTTGGGATGCTGCCAAAGCTGAAAACAAATTTACAGTAGGTAGTGATATCAGTATCACAAAAAGCCTGGTAGCGGATAAAGAATTAAGAATGCATGTAGCAGCCAGTACATTGGCTTGTGACTGGTGGCAGGCAGAGTTTATGATACTCGACGGTAAGATAGCATACAGAGGCACTGGCAATGACCAGGACAGAGTTAAGACAAATGGAGGAAATACTACGATATCACTTGATTTCAAGGCCGGTACAGGTACAATTAAATAAGTTAACCTTCTTTGTTTTATAAATTAAGATAACTTTACAGCCAAAAAACACTTTGATATTGTTGGTTGTTTCAATAAATGTCAGACACATTTGTCTTCTGAAACATTTCTAAAAATCAAGCTAAGTGTTTTTTGGCTTTTTTATTTTAAAAAAAATATTCTTCTTTTTTCTATGGCCGGTAATAGTTTAGGACATTTGTTTAGAATTACGACCTTCGGAGAAAGTCATGGACCCGGAATAGGTGTCGTCATTGATGGTTGTCCTGCTGGAATGGAAATGGATACTGACTTTATCAGAACAGAGTTGCATCGCAGAAGACCCGGACAATCCAGATTGGTTACCCAACGCACTGAAAACGAAAATTTCACCTTTTTGAGTGGTGTTTTTGAAGGAAAAACTACCGGAGCACCTATCACAATATTTATCCCGAATGAAGATCAACGATCCAAAGACTATGATCATTTGAAAGGCAAATACAGACCCTCACATGCTAATTACACATATCACATGAAATATGGACATTATGATTACACGGGAGGTGGAAGATCATCAGCCCGTGAAACAGCTGCCCGTGTTGCAGCCGGTGCCGTTGCCAAATTGGTTTTAAAAAAATAC
This sequence comes from Saprospiraceae bacterium, assembly GCA_020850225.1. Lineage (GTDB taxonomy): Bacteria > Bacteroidota > Bacteroidia > Chitinophagales > Saprospiraceae > OLB9. Next base: position 9,096 of record JADZFD010000063.1, read on the forward strand.
GCAATAGATATTTTTGCTTTTGTCGCACAAGTAGGTGATATCCGTGTGGAGAATGCTGATTCCGTAGATTATAAACTGATAGAAACGAATAACGTCCGCTGTCCGGATCCATCTATAGCAGCTCAAATAGAGGATTTGATACTACAAATCAGAAAAAAAGGAGATACAATAGGCGGTATGATCAGCTGCCATATCCTTAACTGTCCTGTAGGTTTAGGCGAACCTGTATTTGATAAGTTACAAGCTGAATTAGGCAAGGCCATGTTATCTATCAATGCTGTTAAAGGATTTGAAATCGGTTCCGGATTCAGTTCTGTCACAATGAAAGGATCAGAACACAATGATGTATTTTATAATAACAAAGGTAAAATCCAAACTCTAACCAACCATTCAGGTGGTATCCAGGGTGGAATCAGCAATGGGATGCCCATTACCTTTAATGTGGCTTTTAAGCCAGTTTCTACCATTATGCAAGCACAATCCAGTGTTAGTCATTCTGGCGATACTACAATCGTAGAAGGTCGAGGTCGGCATGATGCATGTGTAGTACCACGAGCTGTTCCGATTGTGGAAGCCATGGCTGCAATTGTCATAGTTGATTATTTGCTGATGGCTCGGGCATATAAATCATGATATAACTATACTTTGTAAGGTTAATCAGGGAATATTTATAATAACAAATACATTTAAAAGTAGAAGGCAAAGTAGAATTGACAAAAAAAATGATGATTACAGATTGAAAATAACACTGGTTCTCCACTTTTATGAAAAATGTTTCATGAACACTATTTCCTTTTCTGCAAGCATTCTGCTCCAGCCTCTTTTCAGATCTTTTTTTGTAATACCTGCGAGAAAAGTACAATCCAGTTTTTGAACAATCATTCCATTTTCCTTAAAAAAATCAAAAACATCCGAATACATACCACCCAGCATTTCCAAACCAACCTTATGCTGCGTTTCTGTATCTTCAATTGATTCACAATTTATCCTGATATCATTTTTAAAAAGATAATACTTCTCATCTGTATTATTTTTAACCTTCCAGGGATGGTCTATGGTCACTTCAAATACCATCTTAAGCTGGTGTCCGTATTGTGACAATTTACTCAGGAGTTCCGAATCATCGGTCATGACAACCAATCCGCAGGTAATTGAATTGGGATTTCCCAAAGCTGTCAAAGGTTTATCAGTGTTTTTCTTAATTAATGCATTAACATCCGATTTTAAGTCATTTTCTTTTCCATCAACAGGAGTCTGATATGGCTTGTTAATTACCAGATATGTATAGTTTTTCTTAGGAGTAATTCTTTTGTTTTTAACAGTAATTATATCATTTTCACCTACTTCTAAAAAGGGTTCCTTCACTACCTTTCCATTAAGAGTAACGAATCCGGCTTTCACCCATTCTGCTGCCTGGTTTCTGCTACAGATACCGGATTGTGCTATATACTTATTGAGACGCAGGATTTCGCTCATGCTCTTTTTATTATTATATAATCTTAATTAAAACGGTATAGATCCGTCATCCGTTATTTCGTCACTATTGGTATCAATACTAAAATCATGATTCATCTTGGAAGGTTTGGTAATAATGGCCCCAGCTGAAAACGGATCAGCAACAAAAGGATCGTTAAAGTTATCACTGAAACCGGTATCCCCCGGATCTTCAAATTTAACAAATTGTGGAACAAATCTAAGGTTTACTGTACCCAGACTACCATTTCTATGTTTTGCAAGGATGATTTCTGTCAAATCTTTAGGTTTATCGGTATCCGTAACTCCATAGTAATCCGGCCTGTATATAAAAGTAACGATGTCGGCATCCTGCTCAATAGCTCCCGATTCCCTCAAGTCAGAAAGCTGTGGACGCTTATCTCCTCCCCTGCTTTCTACATTCCTTGACAACTGTGATAAGGCAATCACCGGGACATGCAGCTCTTTTGCAAGTCCTTTTAATGCGCGGGAAATAGATGATATTTCCTGCTCCCTGTTACCACCACCCTTTCCGGTTGGGGAACCAGACATCAATTGAAGGTAATCTATGATAATCATTTGTATATCGTGATTCTGTTTGAGACGCCGGCATTTTGCCCGAAGTTCGAAGATGTTGATACCGGGTGTATCATCAATAAAAATGGGTATCTGGGACAATTTATCAACGGCAGCATGCAGTTTGAGCCACTCGTGATCTTCGAGTTGTCCGCTTCTAAGTTTACTGGAATTAATTTCTGCCTCCATGGCTATCAATCTCTGTACCAACTGAATATTGGCCATCTCCAGGGAGAAAAAGGCAATTGGTTTTTTGGCTTCAGCTGCATTCTTAGCCAGAGAGAGTGTAAATGCTGTTTTTCCCATACCGGGACGTGCAGCCATAATAATGAGGTCAGATTTTTGCCAGCCATTGGTCATCTTATCCAGCATAGCAAAACCGGTGGTCACCCCAGTCATATCCGAACCTTTTTCACTTACAGACTCGATCTCTTTTTGCGCTTTGACGACAAGTGATGCCAGCGATTCATATCCTGTATTCAGGTTCTGGTCTGATATTTCATAGAGATTCCTTTCTGCATCATCCAGCAGTTCAAGTACATCTTTAGTATCTTCGTAGGCTTCACTGATGGTCTGCGTACTGATCCGGATCAATTCGCGTTGAATGTACTTCTGAGAGATTATCCGTGCATGAAACTCAATGTTTGCAGCAGATCCGACCTTATTCGTCAGTTCCATCAGATAAGCTATGCCTCCGATAGCATCCAGTTTGCCGGACTTCTTCAATGCCTCATGAACGGTCAGCAAGTCTATGGGTTGCGATTTCCCAAATAACTCAGACATCAACTGAAATATCACCTGATTCTTTTCCTGATAGAAGCTTTCCTTTTTTAATATTTCGATAATGGATGGAAAAGCATCCTTATCAACCATGATGGCTCCTAATACAGCTTCTTCCAGGGGAACAGCCTGAGGTTGTACCTTACCATAAAGCATATCACCTCCTCCTTTATTGTAGTGCAATTTATTGCTGATTGCTTTAAGTGTATTAGGGTATTCTGACATTGTTGACATTGAGAATTACGGAATGAATAATAAAAATCTATACACAAAGGTAAGATTAGTTCATCATATTAAAAAATCTTCCATATTTACAAAATTGTGGATAATTTGTGGATAATGGATGTTCCTATGTGGATAAATCAACAATTTTACATGTAAAAAGATTACATATGAAGATAGTTATTTTTCAGAAAGCAATCAAATTTCCATATTACATTCCATGACACTTTTTACTAACATATTGAAAAATTATACTATACATTGTTTAAACTGAATATATTACATTATATTATAATATATAATGATTGACATTCACCAATATGGCAAATTGTGAAGTTATTCGAAAAAAAATAAAAAATCAATGTGGAAATTTAATCACATATAATAAACAACTATATGTATTGAATTGATATAATATAAATGTCGGGACGACTGGATTCGAACCAGCGACCCCTAGCACCCCATGCTAGTGCGCTACCAGGCTGCGCTACGTCCCGAAAAGAAAAAATTAATTTTTCTGACCCATACCATATTCCATCAATTCTATAGGTATGGGTCTATCCTGATAATAAAAATACAATGACAAAATCAATGATAATCCCAAATAAATACTTATCAATACCGTACCTGATTCAAAAACACTTTCAATTCCAAACCAGGAATAATCATTGGCAAATATAAGAATATAACCGAATGTAAGCCTGATTCCTTCAAAAATAATTCCGTTTACACTTCCATCCATCAGACTTGTATAGGCAAAAATAGAAATAAAAATAAACATGCCGTATAATAAAACCTGATCAAACTGAATTAATGCAATGCGATTAAACAAAAATAGCATCAAGAGAAGTGTTACAATGAGCTGTATTACAGACCATACTTTGAAAAATCTACTTGATTTCGTATCGTACTTTGGCCTGTGATAAATATCGTCGTCCACAGTAATAGGATACAATCGTGTCATATCTTCCGGTCTCCATCCTGTTGGTTTAATCCATATTCTAATTTTATCTTTCCAACTGGATGTTCTCCATGAATCTTTAAATAAAGACCATAAGTGGTGGTAATTTATGATCCATGGATTCCATGTTTTGACTGCTTTTGTAATGCCGTATACAGGAGGAACATCCGGCAATTCCGGTTGAAAAGTACCAAACCATTTATCCCAAACGATAAATACCTGGCTATAGTTTTTATCAATATACACCGGATTGATGGCATGATGCACTCTGTGGTGAGAAGGTGTAACCAAAATGTATTCCAGCCAGCCCATTTTGTTAATGATTCTCGTATGGTACCAGAATTGAGCAAACAATTGAATGGGTGCTACAATAGCTATTATCTGACCTGGAACACCAATGATAGCCATCGGCAAATACGTAAATGTAAATAATGCAAAAATTTCAGACGCAGATTGTCTCAGCGCACAGGAGAGATTAAACTCTTCACTGCTGTGGTGAATGACATGTCTGTTCCAGAATACATTAATCTCATGGCTCCAGCGGTGAACCCAGTAACCGGAAAAGTCAATGCCAATAAAAGCCAGGATATACAGCAGCCAACTTGATTCTATGTTCAATAAAGCAAAATGTTTAACCATCCATTGGTAACTGATTATAACTACTGACAGTCCGAGTACATCTTTAACTATATTAGTCATCCCTGAACTTAAACTTGAAATCGTATCAAACAAGCGATTGGTTTTGAACTGAATATAACTACCTGCCAAATATTCAACGGCAATTAAAACGAGGAAAAAAGGTATAGCATAATTTAGTACCTGTGCATATGCTTCCATAACGGGCTGATTACATTGTTATTTTATGTATATTAAAAAATATATAGTAATGTCTTATTATCATTTACATAATATTCTTATAATTCATGCATTCAATTATCAAAAAATATTTATAATCATAAAATCGCTTTTAGATGATTAACTCTATCAAGATATAAAGTTATATATTAAATTTAGAACATAATAACATTAATCAAAAAAAATCAAACAAGGTGATTCAAATTGTAAAGCACAATGCCAATATCCGTCCATAAACTATAACGCTTGGCATAGGAGATATTAACTGACCTGAGATCAGCATTACTATTATATACATTTGAAATATTACATGGTATTATCGATTTTGGTAACACAGGTAAAGAATAATAATCCTTCTCTATCCCTGCGTATCCTATCCATGTATATTTGCCTGTTAATACATTAAAAATATGTAAAAATAATTCTCCTTTCATTCCATTGAGCAGCCATAATATCGGTGAGAATATGATAAAAATAATGGATAACAAGATATCTGACAGCCTCTTGTACCTGCGGATTGTAATATCTTCCAGCCGGTACTGTACAGACAAATAAATTAATTCCCCCCGTGTATTCCTGTCATCTGAACCAATAATGGACATGGATTCTACGCTACCTATCTTATAACTTACACCTGAACCTATGGATGACATCGTATGAAAAATATCCTTCATAGCCACATCTTCGCTACAGAATACTACTTCATTGACCATTAGTTTTTGAACAACAACCGGCAGATTCATCAGGGAATTCGTAAAAAAACTGTTACCGGCATCATTGTATGGTGAAATATGATAACATGCATCTATCCTGTAAGATGTTTTATATACATCTATGAGTTTTAAAATATTGTATTCAGTTCCAACAATTGCAATGTTATTATCCTTCACGGAAGTTATCTTTCGGTTAAAGAAAAGTTTGTACATGAAAGATGAAACTGAAAGTGCTAATATACCAGCAAATGCGCCCAATAAAATAATTGCTCTACTCGTCCTGATCATTTCAGGGAGCAAAGCATAAATAAGCAGAATTATGACTGTTCCCGTAAGTATGGATGTCCATCTTTTGCGTAATGATGTCGGATGGTCATAATATCCATTTAGCCAAAGTGCAGATATCCATATTAAAGTATATCCAAGTAATGTCAAGGTAATAGGACTATTAGAATAATAATCAGCATCTTCAAAATAATATACAGCCCAAAATGATTTGATTATCCAAAGACATCCAAAAAAAATCAATCCATCCATAAACAACATAAGTGTAGATGATAAAAACATAACAATTCCACTCATGATTGCTCTTAAACCGATAACTGCATTGATAATATAAGCAAAAACACTTGCCTTTCCATGTCCATAATGTTTACTGACATAAATCTGCATGGCTCCATAAAAGGTTTTTAAATATTGCAGACTTGCCTTCTTCGTGCTTTCACCTTTGTAATGTATTATGGTTGTGTCGGGATAATACCATACGTCATAGCCATTTTTTAGAATTCTGTAGGACAAATCAATATCTTCTCCATACATGAAAAATGCTTCATCCAGCAATCCTGTTTTTTCGAGTGTGTCGGAACGTATGAACATGAACGCACCACAAAGCACTTCTACTTTGTTCGTCTCCATCTCCGGTAAAAATCCCAGGTAATAACCACTAAAAAGCTTTGAAGTGGGAAACAAGCCTGACAAGTAAAACAGTTTGCAGAAAGAATTCCATAAATCCGGGACGCCTCTTTTGGATTCAGGTAAAAACTTACCGCCTCCATCTATCATTCTTATACCAACAGCACCTGCTTTGGGATGACATTCCATAAAATCATAGCAATATTGCAAGGTCTTTTCTTCAATAACCGTATCCGGATTGAGCAGTAATACATACTTTGCATCCATTTGCCGGATTGCCTGATTATTGGCTGTTGAAAAACCAACATTCTGATGATTCTGAATATACCGCACTTCGGGAAACAATTCTCTGACCATCTGAGCTGTTCCATCTACAGATGCATTATCAACTACCCATATTTCAACAGATAGATCAGATGTTACGGCATTTCTGACAGAAACGAGACATTGTTCGAGAAAACTTCGAACATTATAACTGACAATAACTATACCTATGTCATGTTGTGGCATATCGGATTATGTATGAACATGGTAAGGAACACGGGAAGCGATCGATCTACCCAAAGTTAATTCATCAGCATATTCAAGTTCTCCGCCGAAAGATACACCTCTGGCGATTATGGTAAACCTTACATTATATTCTTTCAGTAATTTAGATATGTAATATATAGTAGTTTCACCTTCGATTGTAGGGCTAATAGCCATAATTAACTCTTCGATTGCTTCGTTTTGTACCCTTCTTATGAGTGAATCGATATTGATGTCGTGTGGACCTATACCTTCCAATGGTGATATAACGCCACCCAGTACATGATATCTACCCTTAATCTGTCCGGTTTCCTCTATAGCCATAACGTCTCTTGCTGACTCTACCACACACAATATATTGTTACTTCTTGCGGGAGATTTACATATTTCACACACTTCGTCATCGGAAATATTATGGCAAAACCGGCATTTCTTAATTTCATTATCCAATTTCAGTAGTGCGGCTGCTATCCTTTCAGATTTATGTGTTTTATCCTGAACCAAATGCAAAGCAAGCCGTAATGCTGATTTTTTACCAATCCCGGGCAAAGAAGACAGAGCGTTTACAGCTTCTTCCAATATTTTAGACGAAAAATTCATAAAGCAAAATTAATATATTAAACAAACCTTACATACTATTATAAGTTTAATTTTTTAAAAACTTCGCCAAAATATTGCTTATCTTTGCAACCTGAATGTAAAAACACCATACAAATGGCAGGTTTTTTAAAAAAATTGATGAAGGGTCCGGATTCCGTAATTGTAGAAGATGATTCAAAGGAAATGAGTTTTCTGGATCACATCGAAGAATTGCGCTGGCACATTATAAGAGGTGGCTTGGTAGTCATATCAATTGCATTTATTGCCTTGTTTTTTCAGGACGAGATTTTTGAATATATCATTTTTGCTCCGAAAAAACCTGATTTTATTACCTACCGTATTATGTGCGCCATTTCTGAAAGCACCTGTTTTGGACCACCTGAACTCAAACTGATTACCAGAGAATTGGGCGAGCAGTTTTTTGTTGGGATGAGTGTCTCTATGTATCTGGGAGCAATCTTGGCCTTTCCATATCTTTTTTATGAATTCTGGCAATTTATCAAACCAGGCCTGTATGAAAACGAAGCAAAAATAGCGAGTAAATTAATCGGAGTTACTTCTTTTTTATTCCTGCTGGGGATATGTTTTGGCTATTTTATAATAGCTCCATTTGCCATTACTTATCTGGGTAATTATACTGTCGGCGCTGAAGCTATCAACAGTCCTACCCTATCCTCTTACATAACCTATCTCACGATGTTTACTGTTCCGGTTGGGTTGGCATTTGAAATGCCGGTCGTTGTATACTTTCTTGCCAAACTGGGTATAATAGGCCCTGCATTTATGAGAAAGTTCCGTCGGGAGGCGTTACTTGTGATTTTTATAATAGCAGGTATCATTACACCACCCGATGTGATATCCCAGATATTAGTTGGAGTACCCATGTATATTTTATATGAAGTATCCATTATTGTAGCCAAAAATATAGAGCAGGACAGGAACAGGAAAAATATAACGACAACCAATAATAATGCATAGAGTATCATCCAATCTAACTATTTTTTTTAAATTATTTATCCCTACGGTATGGCTTGTGTTCTTTACATCCATACTTATTACGATATTTACGATAAGTAGTCAGTCACTACCGGTTCTTACCACTACCAATTTCAAAATCGGATATATTATATTTTATCTTATATTTATAATATTGATATACTTAACTATATTTCAGTTGAAAAGGGTCGAATTAGGTCCGGATTACTATATTGTTACCAATTATCTGAAATCGTATAAATTTATATATACAGATATAGAATCAATCAATAACATATCCATGGGGCGATTTGATTTAATTACCTATCGACTTCGGGGCAAAAGTAGCCTTGGTAAAAAGATTACCTTTCTTGCCAATAAGCAATTGTATGGTATATTTCTTGAAAGTTATCCTGAAATTGCCCGGTTTTTAGAATCACTAACAGAAAAACAAAACGAAGATTGATAAGAAATTTATTAACCCTAATCCAATAAAATGGAGAAAGAAGAAATAACCAAAAACCCTAAATTTAAAAAGGATTCTGCAAAAAAGGCATTACGTATTTTCAAATACATTCGGCCGTATATGTGGTATTTTGTTACCGGAATGATTTTTCTGGTACTCAGCAGCTTATTATTTATGGGGTTGATGGGATTGCCGGGTGAAATGGCTAATATAGCATTGGGAAAGCCTAAATTCAATCTTGGTTTATCTGTAAAGGATTTCGGATGGATATTTCTGATAATCCTGATTTTGCAGGGTGTATTCAGCTATCTGCGTACCTATTTATTTGCCGTAGTTTCTGAAAAAGGTATGGCCGATTTACGCATACGACTTTATCAGAAAATCATCACTCAACCTATTCATTTTTTTGAAGAAAGGCGTGTGGGAGAATTGACAAGCAGGATTACTACGGATGTTGAGCAGTTACAATCCGTATTTTCAGTCACTTTAGGTGAGTTTATACGACAGATAGTCGTTCTGATAGCCGGTATCATCATCATTATCGTCTGGACACCTAAATTGTCCATGATTATGCTTATGACTTTTCCCGCCATAGTAATAAGTGCCATGTTTTTTGGCAAATACATCAAGCAATTGTCTCGTCAAAGGCAGGATGAACTGGCACATACCAACACAATCGTTGAGGAAACCTTCCAGTCATTTGCCATCGTGAAGGCATTTGCCAATGAATGGTACGAAGTCATCCGATACAGTAAATCTGTAGAAAAAATTGTTTCTGTATCCTTGAGTTTTGCCAAAATGAGAGGTTTATTTTTCACCTTTATCATAACGATTCTATTCGGTGGCATCTTCTTTATACTCTGGCAAGGAGCATTGCTACTTGAACGGCATGAGATGGAAGCAGGAGATCTGTTCTCATTTATTATGTACACAGGTATACTGGGAGGTGCCATTGCAAGTTTGGGTACATTGTCAACCCAGATTCTCACTGCTATAGGAGCAACGGAGCGTATTCTCGATATACTGGAATGTGATTCAGAACTTGATATCCAAGACAACGCTTCTGAAGGCGAAGCATTACACGTAAAGGGAAACATAGTTTACAATAACATTTCCTTCGCTTATCCCACACGCAAGGACCTTCCGGTATTGAAGGATATCAATATGCATATAAAAGCTGGTCAAAGAATAGCGCTCGTAGGTCAAAGCGGAGCGGGAAAGTCTACTCTTACACAGCTTTTACTTAAATTTTACAAACCAGATTCAGGAACCATAACCGTTGACGACCTTGATATCAATGACATGAATCTGACGCATTATCGTAACAATCTGGCTATTGTACCGCAGGAAGTCATACTTTTCGGTGGTTCTATCAGGGAAAATATATCCTACGGGAAGCCAGGAGCATCTGAATCTGAAATTATTGAAGCTGCCAGGCAGTCCAACAGTCTGGAATTTATACATACATTTCCGGAAGGTCTGGATACTATCGTAGGAGACCGCGGTATAAAATTATCCGGAGGTCAAAGACAAAGAATTGCAATAGCAAGAGCCTTGCTTAAAAACCCTAAGATTTTGATTTTGGACGAAGCAACTTCATCACTGGACGCAGAATCTGAAAGACTCGTACAGGAAGCACTTGATGTGCTGATGGTCAACAGAACTTCCATCATCATAGCACACAGGTTGGCAACCATTAAAGATGTGGATTGGATATATGTCATTGACAATGGAGTCATTGCTGAACAGGGAACTCACAGCGATCTGATAGAAATTAAAAATGGCGTTTATGCATCTTTGGCAAAGCTACAGTTTGAGAATACTTAACCTGTTGAAACCGACAACCATTAAAAACTTATAATACTTTCTTTTTGTTGAATGATAATAAATCTTTTACTTAATACAGTTTTTTGAACACCTTCAATCCATTTCGATTATGTTAAAAAAAGTATTCATATTTTTATTCGTCGTTTTATCTATGCAAGTAAATGCACAGTTCGGATATGGTTTTACTGCATCTACAGATTTATACTCAAGATATGTCAATCCCAAGGACAATATACTTTCTCCTTCATCCGGAAGTGCATTACTAAACTTAGGAGCCGGCCCGAAAATATGGATTGGAGGCAAAAAATTCTCTTTCTCAGCCGAAGGTCAGGCTGTTCTGGGGTTTCTCAGCTTGTCATCAGGTGATTACAAAGGTTTGGGGTCTATCTCATTTCCGGTACTCGGGAAATTCAACTTCAAAGGATTGAGCGGATTCAACTCAGAAGGACAAACAGGGTTTTCAATTGGTGGTGGTATACAATGGAGTAAAACTGAGTTTTTCGGTTTGCAGGATGACGCCAAATCAAAAGGAGTCATAAGAGACTACTTTCCAACCTATGTGGTTCAGCTTGGCTGGGGTTTTGGTGTCAGTGGATTTGGGTTGCAGGGAATAGCCAGATATGGGATAAATCCGGACGACAGTTCAAGTAATACGCTCAATATTGGATTTCAGTATGATTTCAATCTTCCTTTATTAAAAAGGATTGACAACCCTGAAAGCGCACTCTGATCAACTTTTTGGCTTGGAAACTTCATTAAAACCATATAATACCTTTGGACTGGACGCACACTGTTCGGGATTGTATCATATCTACAGTGCAAAGGATTTCATTGAATTTCTGCATAAAGAATTAACTCCGTTTAGGATTATAGGTGGAGGATCCAACATCTTGCTTACAGGTGATATAAATGGTTATATTGTCAAAAATGAGATAAAAGGCATTCATATAGAGGAAGAAAATGACGAAACTATACAAGTCCGCGTCGGATCGGGAGAAATATGGCATCAATTTGTTATGTGGTCACTATCCCATCGATTATACGGACTTGAAAATCTGTCATTAATTCCCGGCACTGTAGGTGCGGCGCCTATGCAAAATATAGGAGCTTATGGAATCGAGCAGGAACATGTGTTTCACAGTCTGAATGCTATTGAAATTGCAACAGGCAAAATTGTCAACTTTTCTAAGGAAGTATGTATGTTCGGATACCGAGAGAGTATTTTTAAGAACACACATAAAGACAAGTATTTTATTACAGATGTAACGTATTGTCTATATAAAAAACCACAGCGTCTGCATATTGCTTACGGTGCCATTGCTGAAACACTGCAAATGAAACATATCTCTAATCCTACAAGCAGTGATATCTCTGAAGTAGTCATTGAAATCAGAAAATCAAAACTTCCTGATCCGAAAATTATCGGCAATGCAGGCAGTTTTTTTAAGAACCCCGTTATTGATATAAATCATTATAAGTCTTTAAAAATTCAGTATCCGGATATTCCATCTTATCCTGTATCAGAGAGTGCAGTAAAAGTTCCTGCCGGATGGCTTATTGAACAATTGGGTTTCAAAGGAATTATCAGAGAAAATATAGGTGTTCATAAGAAACAGGCACTCGTCCTTGTAAATTATGGTAACGGTAGTGGAAGAGACATCTGGAATCTTGCTATGGAAATCCAGAATAAAGTAAGAGAAGTCTTTAGTATAGATATAGCACCTGAAGTAAATATTTGGTAAACATTCCGTTAATCATATTATGAAAAAGAGGTTAACATTTAAAATGCTAACCTCTTTTTCATTACAATATATGCGATCTGGTCTACTGACCTCCCAATTTTTCGATTTTTGCCTTGTATTCCTGAGATTTTTCCAATTCTCCTTGTCTTGCATAAATCTCTTTAAGTGCGATTTTAACGTTCAGATCCTTCGGATCCAGATCTTCTGCTTTTATGAAATATGGCAATGCCTGATTAAAATATCCGTCCATTTCATCCTTTAAAGCCTTGTATTTTTTATTACCGGCTGGTGTATAGTCGTTGCTCAATGCATTGAGCTTTTCTGTCATACTTGCTGCTTTATTGTAATATAACGCACCCTGACTGTATACCGCATCAAAGTTTTTAGCATCCTTAGTCACTGCCTGACTATAATAATCGAATGCAAGATTAAAATATTTATCTGCCTGTTCAATGTTTCCTGCAGTGCGTTCTCTTTGATTTATCTGATCATACACATTACCTAAAGTAGTATATACCGATACGTTATCCGGTTCTTTGGCTATTGCCGCCTTCAATTTATCTATCAGAATATCCAACTTTCCTTCACGCAAATAATAATTGATCTCAGCAAAGAGTAGACTACTGTCTTCCGGAGCCAACTTTTTACCTGCATTCAGATATTCAGTTGCTTTTGCTTCATCTTTATCTACTGTAAGTGTAAACAAAGCTTCATACACCAGTGGATGGTTGTATTTAGCTTCGTATAATTTTTTCAGAACAGGAAGTACATCCTCTTTATTTTCACCCAGATATCCTGCTACTGCTGTGTAAAAATAATGATCATTTCGTAATACTTCATCATCCAAACGGCTTGTCAATTTATTCTGATTCAGGTATTCATAATCTTTTATACCTGCATTAAAATTCCTGTATGCATTGACATAATCATTCTTTTGAAAAAATGTTATTCCTATATTATTAACAATTTCTTCATTTTCTTTAATGCCATTCAATGCATCTTTGGTCTGTGATTTTTTAATGGCAATACCCATAGCTTTTTCGAAAGCTTCCAAAGCAACCAAACCTGCATCAGGCGTATTTAAAGGTGATGATTTACCAGCCTGTTCATCAATAATCATTTTTGTCATTTCGCTCTTTGCAATTTCGTTGTATAGCTGACCTTTTGACAACCATGCTTCCGGACTGGATTTGGCTTCGTCCGTTTTAAATACTGCATCAAGTATAGTTAAAGCTTCATCCAGTGAAGATTTATTTGCAGTTGGATCCAAATAATACTTGGACAGTAATTTATTGGCATTTTTAAGTTCCTTTTTATATTCCTGACCATAAGAGATACCGACAGTCAGAACAAGGAAAAATACATTTAAAAAAATTCGTTTCATTTTAAAAAAATTAGTAAAAGTTAAGAATACAAAAGTAATAAAATAATGCTACTTTAATAATGTTTAAACGATTCTGATTAACATATATATATAAGATTGTGTTAAAATCTTTGAAAAATTTAGTTAAACACAATCACTATTCTTCTTCCTCATCACTTTCTTCCCTGCTGATAACTGCCACATCTGCAATATTGACATTTTCTTCTATACGGATGACCTTAACTCCCTGAGTAGCCCTACCCATAACACGGATGCTTGAAACAGATGTTCTGATTACGATACCATCCTGCGTGGTAATCATCAAATCATCGTATTCACTTACCCATTTAATTGCTATCAGTTTGCCTGTTTTATCAGTTATGTTGAGTGTTTTAACACCTTTCCCTCCTCGGTTAGTAATACGGTAATCCTCCAGAGGCGAACGTTTGCCGTTACCTTTTTCAGACACAACCAGAATTGAGTACTCAGCCAGTGTAATATCAGCTGATATCATGCCTATGACTTCATCCTGTTCTCCATTGAGCGTGATTGCTTTAACACCCGCTGCACCTCGTCCCATAGGTCGTACTTTGGATTCGTTGAATCGAATTGCTCTTCCTTCTTTATTGGCTATTACAATTTCGTTGTTTCCATTAGTAAGTTTGGCTTCGAGCAGCTGGTCACCTTCATTGATGGTGATTGCATTGATACCATTTACCCTTGGACGGGAAAATGCTTCAACTATCGTTTTCTTAACCATACCCTTTTTCGTACAGAAGATGATATAGTTATTATTTATAAAATGCTCATCACTTAGATTATCTATTTTGATATATGCCCGCACTTTGTCATCGGATGGTATAGACAATATGTTCTGAATCACACGTCCCTGAGATGTCTTACTGGCTTCAGGAATTTCGAAAGCCCGCATCCAGAAACATCTGCCCTGTTCGGTAAACAGCAAGAGATAATCATGATTATGAGCTATAAACATTTGCTCAACGAAGTCCGTATCTCTGGTCTTGGCCCCTCTAGATCCTCTGCCACCACGTCCCTGTGATCTGAATTCGTCTGTTTTGGTTCTTTTAATGTATCCCAGATGTGAAATCGTTATGACCACTTCTTCATTTGGGATAAGATCTTCCATACTGATTTCTTCACCGGAATAGGATATTTCAGTGCGTCTTTTATCACCGTACTTATCATTGATTTCGTCAAGTTCTGTTTTGATTATACCTCTTTGCAATTCTTCACTGGCAAGTATGCTACGGTAATATTCAATTTTGGCAAGTATTTCCTGGTATTCTTCCCTAACCTTGTCTATCTCTAGACTTACCAATCTTTGAAGACGCATTTCCAGAATCGCCTTCGCCTGTATCTCTGACAGTTTGAATGAAGTCATCAACCCCTCCTTAGCTTCTTCTACCGTCTTGGATTGGCGGATGATACGGATGACTTCATCAATATTGTCCAGAGCAATCAATAATCCTTCAAGGATATGAGCTCTTTCCAGTGCTTTATCCAGATCATATTGTGTTCTTCTTACAATAACCTCCAATCTGAATGTGATGAATTCGCTTATCAGATCCTTTAGATTCAACATCATAGGTCGACCATTGACAAGAGCAATGTTGTTAACACCATAGGATGATTGTAATGAAGTATATTTATACAGTTGACTCAGTACGACACTGGCCATTGCTTCTCTTTTGACCTCAACAACAATACGCAGTCCCTGACGATCTGATTCATCTCTCAAATCTGAGATCCCTTCAATTTTACCTTCATTGACAAGTTCTGCTATCCGGCTTACAAGAAGTGCTTTATTAACCTGAAAAGGAATCTCCGTTATTACGATAATCTCTCTTCCTGTATTCAAAGTCTCTATATTGGCTCTTCCTCTTAATACGACTCTCCCCCTGCCTGTTTCAAATGCATCTTTAACACCTGAATAACCGTATATAATACCTCCTGTTGGAAAATCCGGAGCTTTAATGTATTCCATTAATCCTTCGATAGTAATATCCGGATTATCGATTGCGGCTTTTGTACCTTCGATTACTTCTGACAAGTTATGCGGCAACATATTAGTAGCCATACCTACTGCAATTCCGGACGCTCCATTGATTAACAGGTTAGGAATTTTAGCAGGAAGTACTGTTGGTTCTTCCAGAGAATCATCAAAATTCAATTTAAAGTCTACCGTATTCTTACCAATATCTGCCAGCATTTCGTCGGAGATTCTAGCCATCCTTGCTTCAGTATAACGCATTGCTGCCGGCCCGTCACCATCCATAGAACCGAAGTTTCCCTGGCCATCTACAAGCGGATACCTGAGTGACCAGTCCTGAGCCATACGCACCATCGCATCGTATACGGATGAGTCACCGTGTGGATGATACTTTCCCAATACTTCCCCGACAATTCTTGCAGATTTCTTATGAGCTCTACCATATGGAACGCCCAATTCAGACATCCCAAACAGTACTCTTCTGTGTACGGGCTTCAAACCGTCTCTTACATCAGGAAGCGCTCTTGCCACGATGACAGACATCGAATAGTCAATATACGAAGACTTCATTTCATCTTCTATCAAAATCGGAATAATCCGCTGATCATTAGACATATATATATATAATTATTTATTGTTAAATATAATGTGCAAAGATAACAATAAATATCATATTTTAAAAATTACAATCCAATAAAGTTGATTAAAAATGTATATTGTTTTAAAATAATTAAACATTAAAAATCAATAATTTACGATTTATTCAAGTATTATTAATCTTCATATTAAATAATGTCTGTTTTCGTACAACAAATATTATCTTGCAAGCTTTTATATCATGAAATAACACATATATGCATCTGATAAAAACAAAAAACCTGATTGTTATCTGCATTGTGCTGCTAACCTGCAAACTCAATGCTCAAAAGACCATTTTCACGCATAATGATACACTACGCGGATTTATCACCAAAGAAAGAGCGTGGTGGGACGTATTGCATTACGATCTCAATGTAAAAGTTAATCCGTCAGATAAAACATTCACCGGTTTCAACACGATCACCTATAAGGTACTTAATGCTGATTCAATAATGCAGATTGATCTGCAAAGTCCTATGATTATCACCGAAGTCAGAAGTGATACATCAAAATTAGACTATATGAATGACGGCAATGTATGGTATATCAATACGGGCAAATCAATACGACCCGGAGAGGTAAATACCATTACAATATTTTATAACGGCAAGGTACATCAGGCTCATAATGCACCATGGGATGGCGGTGTAGTATGGTCAAAAGACAAAAAAGGAAATGATTTTATTGCTACTGCCTGTCAGGGAATCGGAGCCAGTATATGGTGGCCGTGTAAGGACCATACATATGATGAACCGGATAGTATGCAGATAACCATTACGGCTCCAGATCACCTTTTCGGTGTTTCCAATGGTAGACTTAGATCTGTGATTCAGAATAATGACAGAACAAAATCTTATAAATGGGCAGTTATAAGTCCTATTAATAATTATGGAGTCAACCTGAATGTCGGAGATTATGTACATTTCAGTGAAGTATATAATGGGGAAAAAGGGAAACTGGATTGTAACTATTATGTACTCAGGGATAATCTGACCAAGGCAAAAATACATTTTAAAGATGTAGCAAGAATGTTGAAAGCATTCGAATACTGGTTTGGTCCTTATCCATTCTATGAAGACGGTTACAAGCTTGTAGAAGTACCTTACCTGGGCATGGAGCACCAAAGTAGTGTAACATATGGCAACAAATACCTCAACGGATATTTAGGAAGCGATCTCAGCAACACTGGTTGGGGCTTAAAATTTGATTTCATAATTATCCACGAATCCGGACATGAATGGTTTGGAAATAACATCACGCATAAGGATGTTGCTGATATGTGGATACATGAAGGCTTTACTAGTTACAGTGAAAATTTATTTTTGGATTATTACTACGGTTCTGCTGCATCAGCCGCATATACGATTGGAACCCGACGGAGAATAATGAATGACATACCAATAATCGGAGTATATGATGTCAATGAGGCCGGATCAGAAGATATGTACTATAAAGGAGCCAATATGTTACTGATGCTGAGAACTGCTGTTGGTGATGATCAGAAATGGAGAAATTTATTGAGAGGTTTAAATCTGCATTTCTATCACAAAATTGTAACAACTCAGGAAGTTGAAGACTATATTGCTAACGCCCTGAACATGGATTTAAAAGGCTTTTTCAACCAGTATCTGCGTACAATTCAGATACCCCAATTAGTTGCCGAAGTTAAAGGAAATAAAATAAGATACAAATGGGATAATTGTGTACAAGATTTCAAGATTCCGATTCAATTGGAAGTAAATAACAAAAAATACAGCATTACACCTTCCACTCAGTGGCAAACACTTGATATCAGGAAGTTTGTAGAAGATATCCAACTGAGCAATAATTATTATTGTACAAAAAACTTTACCGGCATCAAAAAGTCATATAATGCACGTAAGAAAACTGCTTATCAAAATTAAATTGCCCCTTAAAATTTAAAAACGAAAAGGAACACTTGTTTCTTTTCGTTTTTAATACAATCTGTGAAAATATTCCTGCTCTTACCTGAAACTATTTATGTTTCAAATTCATACTCTTTCAATAATCATGGCACTTGCTCCTCCACCACCATTACAGATAGCTACCATACCATATCGAGCATTATTTTGATGTAAAACATTAACTAACGTAGTCAAAACACGTGCACCAGAACAACCAAGTGGATGTCCTAAGGCAACAGCACCACCATTCACATTTACCTTATCCTGGCTTAATCCAAAATGTTGAATAAATGCAAGAGTTACTACTGCGAATGCCTCATTTACTTCAAAATAATCAATATCAGTAATGGATAGCCCAGCTCTTTCCAATGCTTTTTCAGCAGCAATAGCTGGAGCAGTGGTAAACCATTCAGGGTCCTGAGCACCATCAGCGTAGGATACTATCCTTGCCAATGGTTTTAAATTATTATTCGATACAAAATCTTCACCTGCAAGTACTAAAGCCGCTGCACCATCATTAATAGTAGATGCATTGGCTGCTGTAACTGTACCTTCTTTTGTAAAAACAGGTCTTAAAGTTGGTATTTTATCAAATTTAACATTCTTATATTCTTCATCTACAGCAATAACCGTAACATTGCCTTTTCTGTCTTTTACTTCAACCGGTACAACCTCATTGGCAAACTTCCCTGCTTCC
This sequence comes from Saprospiraceae bacterium, assembly GCA_020850225.1. Lineage (GTDB taxonomy): Bacteria > Bacteroidota > Bacteroidia > Chitinophagales > Saprospiraceae > OLB9. The sequence continues at coordinate 28,361 of JADZFD010000063.1, forward strand.
CAGGCTGCTGCTGCACGTTGGTAGGACTGGATTGCGTACGCATCCTGTTCTTCACGACTGATTCCGCACTTTGTTGCTGTAGCATCGGCGAAGCATCCCATAGCCTGACCATCATACACATTGGCCAATCCATCCCTAACCAATCCGTCCAGCACTTCTCCATTGCCGTAACCTAAGCCATACCTACCCTTTGGCAAATAATATGGTATAAGCGACATGTTTTCCATTCCTCCGGATACAACAGCTTTGTTCAAACCTAATTGAATGGATTGTGCTCCAAACATTACAGCTTTCAATCCGGAAGCACATACTTTATTGACTGTAGTTGATGGAGTTGATTTATTCAAACCAGCCTGCAAAGCTACCTGTCTTGCAGGTGCCTGACCAGCATTTGCCTGAACAACCTGACCCATAAATATCTCATCCACATCTGCTATATCAATACCGGATTTTTCGACGGCTGCCTTAACTGACAAACTTCCTAATTGCGTTGCAGGAATTGAAGACAAACTATTACCAAAACTACCTATAGGTGTTCTTACAGCAGATACTATATATACTTTTTGCATAATTAATATTTAAAGGTGATAAAAATTTGTAGCAAAATTAAGTAAAATATCGTCAGATTCATAGCAAAACCGAATTTATATTCTCACCAGGATCTTATTAATAAAAATATCCATCAGACATACAACAACCTGATGGATATATAAATAAAACATATCTATGACTATTAAAAAGAATCTTTCTATTTTCCTCCTCTCAGTTTATTATTAGCTGAATTATCCACTGTAAAAGACATTTTGCCACATTGTTCTTTAGGAGCTGTTATGTCTGGTTGAAACTTATAGCCACGGGCTGCTTTCAGATACAATTTCAATCCTTCCCTGTCTCTTAATGTTGTTTCTGAATTCATAAGTTCAACATAAGTAACAATTCCAGCCTGGTTAATACAAACCTTCATTACGATCTTTCCACTTTGATTAATGGCTGCTTTGGCTGCAGGCATATTTCTGTATATGATTTTCCTACCGAAAACACCGTCTCCTGTTCCATCATACATACCAGTTCCATCACTACTGTTGCCATGTCCGCCATCGCCATCATTACCTGTGCTCATACCTGCTCCTGTACCAGTTTTACCTTTACCAGTTCCACCTGGTCCATCTATTGAAGAAGGAGGATTCTTTGATGTACCTGTTGTTGATCCTTTTGTAGGGCTTTTACCAGGCAAACCGGATCCCGAAGCTGGGCTACCTGATGATGGTGTTCTTGTTGTGCTACCTGATGAAGAAGAATTTGTTGATGGTGGTGCTTTCACTGGAGAATCTTCATTAGAACTGACAACATCATCATTAGCCGGCGTGACTTTAGGTCCGGGGACTTTTATATCTACTTTAGGCGGAGAAACTACCTGTGGTTTTGTCACATCAATTACCTGAGGTTTAACTGCATCAGTGCTTGCCGGGTTTCTGGACATCGGCGCTTCGTTTGGTGCACTTTCTGATTTGGATCTCATTACACCCTCATCATCGCTTGACATTCTGCTGTTAGAGCTCTCATGACCTAATTCGGCCAAAGGTGGTTCCTTGACTTTAGGTTTAACTACTGTAACAGGTGCTATTTTTTTAAAAGCAGGTACATCCAGATTGATTTCATAGGATGGGTCTTCTTTAACAGAATGATCAACAGGTTGTGGAAGCGAATAAAAAAAAGCAAATATTAATAATATAGCATGTACAACTATTGTAATAATTCTACTTTTATTCTTATTGGTTTCTTCCAGGGCAAATGTACTTTGCATGATTAATCTTATTTATCTTAAAAAATGATTTCAATACTTATTATACGTAAATCTGAATTAAAAAATTCTTAAATTAATATTAAAAAATTACAAATTTATATAATATTATATTTATTAGGTGTTTATTTATTATGATTTTAACAAATCAATAAAAATAACAGCAAATCTGGTATATTATCAATTCAATAACTTACACTGATATGTAATACAATCTTTTAGCAAATTATTAATTAATTGATTCAATATTGCTAAATTTTTACTGAATTTTCAAATATCCTGAAGAGAGTAAACGAAAATTGTGATAATTATATTTTTTAATTTCTATTTCAAATTAAAATTATATGCGATATAAAATTCAAATCCCGGACCTGCTTTGGATAACGTCGAAGTAATACCATAATTTGCCAAAACGCCTAATCTCAATTTAGAATACCTGTTGCCAAACCTGTCAATAATCACACCACCTTGAATGGCTGCCATACCCACATTGGAAAAACCCGCACCAGCCCAGAATGCATTTTCCAATTCATACCTGAGACTGTACAACACATCTATCAAACCCGGCTCAACCAAATTTGCTGTAATCATAGGTTCCAGATAACTGTCATAATAACCAAAACGTCCACCTACATTAAAATGTATATGCTTGAGTCGTTGCTGATCATAATCATTTACTAATATCTGAGTTGAAAACAATTGATTGATGCCTGCTCCTATAAAAAAAGCATTTCCTACATATTCTCTTGTATTGGATGTATAATAGAATCCCATACCTGCTGATGGAAAAAATGATGAATATTTTGAATTATTAATCAGAGCATCATCAAAATCAGTATAGATAGCATCAGCACCATTATAACTGTATTGCTGCAAACTTCCCGAAACTCCCAATGACAACTGACCATGTCTGGTGAATACCTCCTTCATTTTATAGGCATAATTGAACTGTAACCCTACTTTATTTACCGGACCAGTCTTGTCTACCATCAGATAGGCACCTGCACTCATATTCTGCTTAATAAATGGATATTGCAAAGATGCAAATCCTGAAAGAGGTGCGCCCTGAAATCCTAACCACTGCATTCTAAAGAAGCCATCAACAACCATATCTTTTGCAGGTGCTGTCAGGGCCGGATTCCATGCAGATCTGGTTTCACCTAAATGCGAACTATTAGGCAGTTGTTGAGCCTGTATACTATAGTTAACAGTCAAAATCACAAAACAAACTGATATTATATTATAAAATGTTTTCATTTTAATTCTAATTTATTTTTACAATATTAATCCCACAAAATAGTTAAAGCACTCCTGTATTTCTGATCACCCAATGTTAGAATATAATAATAGGTATCCGCCGGCAATCGCTCTCCGCGTCTTGTACCATCAAACAGTTTTCCGAGATGCTGATATCCCTTGGCTTCAAAAATGGTATTTCCCCAACGATTGAATATTTTCAGACTATTATCCGGATATTCTGACAGATCCCCGAAATAAAGCTCATCATTTTTTCCATCACCGTTGGGCGTGATTATATTGACCAATTGAAAATCTGAGTTGGAATGAGGTTCTCTTACACACACCTTTACACTGGCGTCATAGGTACACCCATTAATATCTGTTACGGTTACAGTAAATACAGTTTCGGATGTAATCTTAATTTCAGGATTCGGTATATTACTCTTTCCAACTATCAATTCAGGATGATCCCATTGGTATGAGACACCACCAGTTGCCTGAAGTTTTATTGTTTTACCCAAAACTACACACGTATCTAAGCCAGCTGAAACATTGACTGCTTCATAGATTTTTATCTCAATCGATGCTACATCTGAGTTATTCGGACATGTACCATTGTCACTTACCAAAACAGAGTATGTTGTAGTTTTAGTAGGATTAGCTACTACTACACTGGTAATCAAAGAAGACAACGAATTTCCGAGCGGATCTGTCCACTGATACGAACTACCTCCTGAAGCGGTTAAAGTAACAGGCTCTCCATTACAAACACCAGGTTGATTTGTTGAAATCTTAGCAATAACTTCAGGAATACTTGTCACAGTTACTCTATTCTCAGCTGTACAGCCATTGTTATCGGTCACTATTACGGAATAAATTTTATTAGTAATCATGTTATTAGTCGTTTCATGATTTACAAGGACTGTCGCAGTATTACCTATATTGGAATTGAGCCATTCATAACTTGCGTGATTACCAGCAAATATTGTTTTACTTTCACCCGGGCACAAGGTAAAATCTCCTCCTAAATCTACTTTCGGAGATGGTTGTTCTGTAACAACAAAAGTTTTTTGTGTTACACAGTTAGCACCACTTGATACGATTACTTCATAAGTGCCGCCGGCTACTATTTCTATGTCTTTGCCATTTACTCCCGAAATTACTATATTATCTTTACGCCATTCATATTGTGTTCCATCAGAAGTAATACTGATATTTAATTTTTTTCCCTGGCACAAATTATAATTATTTTCCAGATTGGTAATCTGTGGCTTCGGTAAAAATGTTACTCTGACGGATTTGGAATTTTTACAACCAAAGGCATTTGTCACTTCGACATTATAGACACCTGACTTAGCAACTGTCACTTTTTGAGTAGCAGCTAGTTGTTGTCCATCCAATGTCCATATATATGATGATTGGCCTGCTCCGGCATCCAGTACAGGTGGTGTACTTCCTTCACATAAGGATATGTCCTGTCCCAGATCAACTACAGGTATAGGATTGACTGTTATTTTGACTTCCTTAATCACTTCACATGCCGGAGTGCCTCCTTTGATGGACACTCTGTAAGTTCCTTGTTTTGTTACGGGCAAACTTAAAGATGCGGCACCCTGAATCAGACCATTATCGTCAAACCACTTAATTTCGGGGTTCACTGCATCCGTAGTAACAGTGATAGTATGGCTTTCACCTTCACAAATTGAAGCATCCTTACTTATTGTAACTGCCGGACCTGGTATAAATGACACATTTATCTGATCCTGTGCCTGGCATCCGAATTCATTGGTTACGACAACTTTGTAAGTACCTTCCGTCGATATGTCGATTGAACTCGTTTTTTGAGCGAGTGCTGTGCCATTTCTTGTCCAATCATAGGTCTTTCCATCTTGTCCCGCATTTAGCGTAACAGTATTCCCTATACAAGAAACTAAATTAGGTCCACCCAGGCTAACAACAGGCAAATCCCTGAAATAAACCTGAACAGATTTAGTGGATGTACATTTGGCTAGATTTTCTGCGATAACGGTATACAATCCACTTTCTGTTACTTTAATCTCTGTTTTTCCTGTATGGGATGTATTCTCAACTCCATCTTTAAACCACTTTACAAAGGTAAACCCAGTAATAACTGACTTAATATCTACAGTAGTTCCTTTACAGGCATTGATTTCCGTACCAGGAAATTGTTCAATATTTGGTGATGCAAAGAAATTGATTTTTACTTGGGAATTGGATGAACACTGGGATGAATTCGTGACTACTACCCGATAATTCCCTGTTTTAGTTGCCTGCAATGTAGAATTTGATTCACCTGAAATCACAACATTATTATAATACCATTCATATTTAGTTCCATCATTTCCAGCATCCAGAATAACTATCTCACCTTCACATTTATTCTGGTCTGCCCCTAAATTAACAACCGGTGCATCTACTCTGTTGATGATGGTTGATGTTTCGTTTTTACACCCATACTGGTTATACACAACTATACGATATGTACCACCATCGGTTATTAAAATTTTATCAGAAGTTTCTCCTGAAATTAGTGTTCCATTTCTGTACCATTCTATTTTATTGGCACCCGTGATTGTTGGAGCTACTTCAAATGTTTCTCCGGTACAGAAATGCAATGCAGGCAAGACTACAACCTGAGGCAATTCATGGAAGGTGACTGTGATTTTATCAGATTGTTTGCATCCAGAATCATGAGTTGCCTCTACGTCATAATTTCCGGATGTCATCACTGTGATAGTCTGACCGACACTACCCGTAATTTCAACTCCGTCTCTTTTCCAGAGGTAAGATTTTGCACCTGATCCTGCATCCAATGTAACAGACTCGCCTACACATTTTTCTATGTTTGCACCGAGTTCAATTTTCAAAGGGCAACAATTTACAGGCGCTGTAAACAATCCGGTTTTCTCATAACGGCAATCCGGTAATTCTGTAAAATATGCATTTACATCCACAGGCAAACCATCTGAATCCAGTCCAACCAGTGTTATCGTCTGAGGACTTGCAGTAACGTCAAATTCCTGTCCATTCACGTTAATCTTACCCGTATTCGGGGCACGGTCATATTCAAAAATTAATTCCTGTGAGTACGCATTAGTTGCAATTACGCACGCTGTCTGAGTACCAGGTGTTACTGATAGAATCCTGCATCCTGCATTGATAGTAATACTTTTACAATTTGTACTGATTTGCAGGCAATTACCATCGATTATCGCCTGACTTATTGATTTTCCAATCCAGGAAGTTGGATTACTGTTTGCTTTATAAATAACTCCATAAATACAATACTCTCCAAAACGTAAGGTTGTAAAATCAGCTTCAGGACTGACTCCTGTTATTTTATCAGTAGTGGAATTGACAGCAATATAAATAAATTCATATCCTGAAGGCAAATATACACCATCAAATAAACTGCTTCCTGAAGGTTGGTTGGATAAAGTCACCTTATAAGTACTTGGTAAAGTAGGCAGGGATAAAGAGAAACTTCCAACTGTCATATAATACAACTTACCTGCCGTCAGCGTAACATGCATATCTCCTCCTATGTCAATACTTCCGGATCCAGACGGTCTAATTGCAGAACTTCCCACATGATTGACACAATTTGTTCCTGTAAATTCATATTCATACATATTCATTACAATACCAAAAGCTCCACCTGATTTAAAGGTATAATTTCCTGATTTGTCTACAGAAACAGGAAAAACATCGTATTTGTTGGTATTGACTGGACCTGCACATTGTGGTGGCGTATTGTCTAAATAAATCAAATTTCCAGCTCTATCTGAATTAGAAACAGCACCCGAAATACTTGTTACCTTTTTTCCAATATTATTGGTTAAAGTTAATTTCAAACCTGGATCTCCCTCCAGGAATATCATATGAGACTCCGGTGCAATCGTTGTAGCAGGTGCGATACAATCGGTTATAACTTCAAAATTAGATTTGGAAATCGTAAATATTTTAAAACATTCATAATCCATACACTCTATCATCATACGCGCATCTTTAGACGCAACAACGCTGGTTGGTATCGTTATGGAAGCGGATCCTGCACTGTAATTGATATTCTCAGCTATTGTAAATTTGTAAGAAGTGCCTCCGTCAAATGAAAGTTTGATTCTTACTTTTGAACATAATGCATCAGAGCCATTGGTATTCCATTTAACTGTAACCGGAGTTCCTGATTGTATTGCTTCTCCTCCATTAGGATACGAAATGACAAACGGACCAGATGCCAGAACCTGAACAGTAACTTCATCATTTGCTGTCGCTCCACCTTTCGTATTATTGTCTCTTAGTGAAACATTGAAATTCATTGTACGTGCTACAGAAGGTAATATATCAAACGGATTCACTTTGCCACTCGTTAATGACGAAAGTGCAGGAAAATACCTGTAGGGAACCTGTGTTGGCGGATAAGATCTGAATAAAGGAGCTCTGCTGTCACTGGCTGCTCTGGACCCAACTTTACCCTGAGTTACCTTGGTTCCACTACCATCTTCGTCCGTCTGTTCCCAACAATAGGTATGATTATCATCATCCGTAAAAGTACCTTTAGCTTCAAGATAAAAAGGTGTATTTAACGGTATTTTGTAAGTAGCATTACATGGATTTGCATTTATCTGTGGAGGTATATTGTCAGAAGGTTTAGGATTCCCACATGATCCTCCGTTACCTTTATATACAAAATTATACATTTGCTCCAGACTCGTTATATGGAAATAGTTGTCCAGAATTCCGCTACCTGGTACATTCTGATCTGCATCACACAACCCATTGTATGACATTACAGTAGTTCCACTACCTATTTCAACTGCAGTTTCAGAACTGATATTGTCTGTACAACTTCCTCCAAATCCGTTGAAAGTATGCGTGGCGCTAAACTGATGTGCAAATTCATGTGCTGCCAGACTTATCCATCCATAACCCTCATTACTGTAAGCTCCACTCCAACCTCCAGCTTTTAAAGGAGGAGTAGAGTTATTATTACAAACCACACTAAGTAAAGCCAATCCACCATTAGCCCATCCATCCCCATCCTGATGTGTATGAAAAATATGTCCAATATCGTAACGATTATTTGTAAAATTCATACCGATCACATCGCGTGCCATCTGAATCCTGTCTCCACTCGGATCAAATGGGTCTGAACCGGGATTATTATACATCTTTATCAGAGAACTGCTCGTCTTTAATGTAAAAGACAAGTCATTTTTAAAGATAGCACTGATAGCATTAACAGAATTTATGATAGAAGTACGTACATTATTGTCTGCATTGCCATTCGCCTGATAATACTCTCCGGTACATGCAATCGCTACATCATATTCATAGTAAGTGGTACCCATGGTTAATTTCGAACGGACATTACCATGATTGCGCGTATTTTCACGATTCAAATCTGTAAATTCCGGATGTTCAGTACAAAATTGCTGCATACGCTTCATTTCAGGCTGAATACCATATTCTATCCAATACTCTTCCGGTGTATTGAAATCAGGATATATGCTCACAACTTCACCATAATTATATATGGAAACGTAAACCCTTCCTGCTCCAAAAGTTATAGCTCCATATATATTGGGCTGACCAGCTACTCTTAAGTCACATGTCAGTATATCATCATCATCTCTTTTTTCAGAAGAATATACGTCGTTTGGAATGGCTTCCAATCTTAATAATTGTCCGTAAACAACCACGTCAAGGTGTCTTCCTGACCTCAACTGATCCGATAACCCAAGTTGTACCTGATCCTTGGAAATAGTAGTTTTATTACGAGTACCATAAAACTCCTCCTTATTATCAGGCAGCAGACTACCTATATTTTGAGAAAAGGATTCTGTCTGATACAAAAAAAATGCTATAAAAAGAATAATACAATATCTAAACATGTGATGGATATTTAGTTGATTTTTACAAATATTAAATTCTAAGGTTAAAATTATCTATTTTTATCTAAAATTAAAAATGAAATACAAACTTAAAATTATATTTCATTCAATATTATAATCGAATAATCATAAGCAAATCGTAAGCAAATCATAAACAATTATATAATAAACGTATATATATTACACCAATTAACTATATATAACTTAGTATTAGTTGAATCAATACCGGTAAAATAGTATTTTCTGTAATCTTTGTGGAAAATACAATTAATTAATACTATCAATTATGTTTATCAAACTCCAAATAGGAACTGCGTCAATTTTGTACTGAATAACACTTATTATATAGTGAAATATAATTAATGAACCACGGTAATTGAACCTGAGTATTTTTTGGAAGATGCTGTATTATCAAAGTACACTTCTATCGCATAAATATAAACACCAGGATTGACCAATCCTGTTCCAAACTTACCATTCCAACCAAATTCAGGATCATTTGGCGGTACGTCCTTAATATTAAACATCATATTGCCCCATCTGTCATAAATGCGCATATTCCTGATTGTTCCTGTCACTTTATTCGGCATGAAAATGACAAACTTATCATTAACACCATCACCATTCGGACTAAATATATTCGGAATAATTATATCTACTATTACACGTTCTACAGTAATGGACCTGCTGTCCTTACAATCATTACCATACAGATAATTTACAACATATAAAGTAGTTTCAGCCGGATTGACTATTGGATTAAGACAATCTGTACAGTTCAGAGTACCTAATGGTGACCAAGACAAGTCATAGATACTATTCTGCGGAGAAGTCAACAGTAATTGTACCGTTCCGTCAGGGAGTGGCACCTGGGTTAGAACTACATCTGGTGAAAGTTCATTCGCGGGTATAACTTCACTAATAGTTTTTGAACATCCCGCATCATTTAATACCTGAATCTGGTGTTGGCCACTTTTTATCGGTATGCTTACAGGCAAAGCAGTTGATGTCCTAACAATCTCACCATCTATCATTACAGAATAAGGTCCATTTTGCGTCGAACTGACAATATGTATTACAGGGAGATCATTATTACATTTTGATTCAACTGTATAAGAAAAATCAAAACTCTCAAAGGTTAAACTTACATTCACAAGACTGTCACAACCACCTAAGGCAATATCTGGTATAGTAGCTTGTCCCAACGGATTGGCCTTGTTAAACACTTGTCCACCCAACAACAATTCAAAATTATCATCACAGGTAGTTAGTTTATAATCTCCCGGAATTAATTCTTTTTTGAAAGTGATATATACGTCTACAATACTGTCACATCCATATTGTGCAGCTCCTGGTATTGTTGCAGTACCAGATGGAGAATTGTATGAAAAGGCCTTGTCACCTATAGTAACAATTTTGTCAAAGTCGCAATAGGAGGCTGTAAAATGTCCTTTTGCCACGTTGTAAAAGCTTAGATTGACATGTACTATGGTGTCACATTCAGCAGGTTTTGTTGAAGGAATAATGACATCACCCTTCGGTCGTGAAAATGAAAACACTTCACCCTGCAATTCAAAGGTTTCATTACTGCATATTTTAGGATTCACATTTTTAACTGTTAAAGGAAGCGTTTTAAAAGTCACAGGTTGGTTTACTTCAAATTCGCATCCACTGGAAAGTAACCTTATATATGATATTTCAAATAGAACCTGTACATTTTCAGGCCAGCGCCTTAATCCAAAAGGTGGTTGGTTATCTGCACAAATAGTCAATTTCGTTGGATTACTACCCTGAATGGTGATCTTTTCACTAAATTGTTCATTGGTAACCTGATTTTTACCAATCAGTGTCAACTCAACCTTATCCTGAGCATCAAGTACTATTGTCAGTTCCCTACATTGTCCAATACAGATATCATCCATTATGAATTGGTTGATCTGTGGTTTTTTAATTTTAGTCAATTCTATATTGGCTATAGCTTTTGGACATGTTATCCCATCACCCACTTCATATATAAAGCTATATTTATCATTACTTCCAAAATCTGTAAATATACCATTTGACACAATAATCCCCTGATAGTAGAATACGCCTCCACCATCAGCACCTGTATTCAGGTAATCAAATAAGTTGATGTTCTTTGAATCACAAATCGCTGCCTGTACATCACCACCTGCATTGAGTGCTGATTTTAAATCGATAGCAACAACAGCTACATCATTTGCACATGGTAGAACCCCGTTTACTACATATTCAAAAGAATATTTACCTGCAGCCAATCCGGTCGTATTCCAGACTGATCCTGTAAGACCCTGATAATTATTCACATTATTAAATTGTCCGGTCAGGTCTACTGATTTCAGTAATGAAAACAAATCTACCTGGCTACCAATACATGCAGATGTAATTACGTCATTTCCGGCATTCGGTTTAGCAATGACAAACAATTTAACACGAGCTGTATCCGGAAGGCAATTATTCCCTGAAATAATATATTCCATCTCATAAACACCTGGTTTAGTATTATTTATATTTACTTTTGAAGGATCTGAAATATCTATAGAACCTGAAGAAGTTACACTCCATGTTCCGCCTTTATCATACTTGCCTAAAAAATTATATAGATTTAATACTGCTCCGCTTCCTTCACAATACTGGCCTGTAAAATCAGCTCCTGCATTATTTCCGGGTGTGATTGTTAACAGTAATTGAGCAGTATCCCGTCCACAATACGGATCATTTATAATATATCGCAATAAAGTATCACCCAATGGTAAAGTAGTAACCAGATACTTGTCTGCAGTTTTAATAGTATCCTTACCTGACTTCCATATGCCATCAATCCTGATTCCTTTAGATAAATAATCAAACAGATTCACTGTTGCAGGCTGAACATTGCAAAAAACAGCAAAAGTATCTCTACCCGCAGATGACTTAGTCGTTTGAACATTATGTGACAAAACATTATCGCAGCCAAACACATCCGTTATAGTAACGTAGAAAGTTGTCTGTTTTACTATATTTACAAAATCAGCTGATGCTTGAGAACCACCATTATCTGACCACAGATACTGAGCTCCTCCAGTTGCAGTCAAATGTACTGAACCTTTCTCGCATACAATTGAAGGACCCTGAATATTACCCAATGGCAAAGCATGAACATTCAGGTTGAATACTATTATGGTTGCTTCACATGGGTCAGTACCGTCCGGATCATTGGATGTAAATGTAATCGCAATGGTTTTTCCTGCATCTGCTGCTGAAGGAATGTATTGGATATTAAATGGTGAGACATTTCCTACAAGTGGACTTATAATTCCCTGACCATTTGTAGCCACATTAACCCATACCGCACCTCCTCCAAAAGAGATATTGTTCAATCTGAAGGTATCACTTACACATATCTCCCCACTTCTTCCAGGAAGTGTAATAACTGCCGGATTTGCACAATTGCAGTTTACGTTAAACTGAAATGAACTACTGCAATTCGTTAATGTATCTCGGACAGTAATTGTATGTGACCCATTGGTCAGATTAGAAAAATTCACTGATGTCTGAAATGGATTGCTATCTATCTGATATTTATAATCACCATCAACAGGGCTTAATACTTCTATACTACCCGAATTATTGCCTCCTGAACAATCCACTGCAGATATTACCGGAATAGGTGGTATATCATGAATAACAATAGGTAAAACTACCTGATTACCGATACATCCCGGATCTGCATTGGGATCAACAGTATATAGTGTAATCGATGATGTCACCGTAGTTCCAGGCAAATAAGTTGTTCCTGAACCGGAAGGATCCGTATTATAAAAGGCATCTGCAGATACACCGCTCCCTGTAATGGGTGGAAGCACTACGCTACCACAACCTTCCAAAGGGAGAATATCGTCAAAAATGACAAAAGGAATAATGGTAATATCTACAATAATCTCATCGTAACAACCTGTGATCTCATCATATACATATAAAGTCTGAGAAGAATATATGGTATATCCCGGCGGATAGCTTGTGCCACTTCCACCTGATCCAGTATAATACAACGCATTCCCTGTCAGAAAATTACCTGTAATTGGTGGCAATATAACACTCTGACATGTTGGAGGAATAATTATTGGATCTATCTCAGGAGCATTGACAATATTAATAGTTACCAAATCCGTATAAGTAGCAATATTAGGACACCCTGATAATGGTTGTATATCAACTAACTGAAAAGTAGTTGAACCCGATACGGGTACTGTCAGATTAATAAGATTACTGACTGTTCCTGTATATTGGAAGGAAGTTGAATTATCCACTACTGTCACTATATAACTATTATTGTCACCAAAAATAAAACTCAAATCAAGATTATTGCCGGTGAGGCATATTGTACACGCATCCTGTCCGGATTGGGCACATAACATATCAGTAAAGGGAATCACTGTAGTATTGACTATAAGCGTTATAGGTACAAGGTCTGATGGACAAGAACCATTAGTAACCTGAGCATATACGGTACCTCCTGAAGATATATATGCTGAAGGATTGCCAATAGGAATCTGACCTGCTGCATCCTCAAACCAGTTAACCGTTAATGATCCATTTCCACCTGTAATTGTGTTATTCAGTGTTGTGAGATCAAAGGTTGCATTGCCTGAAGGGTCAGCACACATTGTGAGTGGACCAGCACTATTGGCTGTTGGTCCATTAGTCAAAGTAAGGCTAAAGCTACCGGAAGCCATACCGGGACATCCTGAACCATCCGAAATACCTGTAAGAATCAAAGATCCTGAACCTGAATAAATAGTTGGAATGGTAATCGTAGATGTAGACTGATCAAAGGTAGGTAAAGGTCCTATTCCACTATAACAAATGGTAAAGACCTGAGAAGCGGATACTCCTGGAATTGCTGGCAAGGAAAATCCGGGAGGAGATACGGACAAATTAAGTGTATATGGTTCACTTCCACTTGTAAATGTAAAAGAAAAAGTAGCACATTGACCCGGACATAGCACTGCACTTCCACTCAGACTTCCTACAGGACCTTCCAAGGCATTAACGACCACTGTCTTGGTATCACTGCAATTGCCAGGTGTAGTGTATTGAACGGTATAACTGTTGCCGCCTACAGCATTGGATATTACTCCTGTTGATGGATTAATAGTTGCACCGTCACCGGGTGGCGGATTAAAACTAAAAGTACCGCCCTGAGTACCTTGTACAGAAGGTGCACCTGAACCTGGTGCACAAAAATCGCTGAGTGAAAAAGTTGCATCTTCCTGTAAACTGACAGTAATCATCATTTGATCAGATGGGGTTGCACACCCAGTATATACCGGATCACCGGTATATGTCAAAGTTATGGTAGACCCAGCTTCAGAAGCATCCGGAGTATAGGTTGACGTAGGAGATGTATTGTCTGAAAATACGCCTGCACCACCTGACCATATTCCAGTACCTACCCCATCCAGCTGAACGGATTGGCCAGTACAAGCAGTCTTATCCGGCCCCGCTGATAATTTTTGAGTTCCTGTCACTACCAAATTCTGAAAGTAAAACTTCTCAGCAGCAGCTTTATTGGAAGCTACTACATGAATCATTAATGTAGATCCGTTCAGAGGTCCTGCCAGCCAGGTTCCGGTAAAATCAGTTTGTGAGGTACCATGAACGTACAAACTTTGTACCAATGGACCTCCATCAATGGAATAATAAAAAACTATCTGATCATGACTGTTATCCGGAAATTGATTACCTGTACAACCAAATACAGGGCTTCCCGGTGAATCGTCTTCATATTTTTCAGTTATAGCAGAATAATCAAAAGATATTTGAATATTCATATAGTTTTCAATATTAATTGTAGCAAATTCAAAATAAGCCTCACCGTCTCCACCACCTCCACTGCCAGTACAGCAACTGATTCCATCAATATTATTGACCTCAAACTGTCCGCTTCCGTTTATATCAAAAAAATAATTGACTCCACCTATGGGGCAGGTCTGACCGGCTTTAGTAATAGTATTATCCAGACAACCAGGTAATGCATCGGCTATCGTTACCTGTGCATGCAGCGTATTCAATCCCAGGCAAACAGATATTACCAACGAAAACCTATATATATATTGAATCATAAAATTATATTATTGTTAAATCAGAAATTTTAAACAAAAAGCCAATAATTAATTATAAAAGAAAAAAAATTGTAAACATTTACCTAAATTTAAAAACCATCCTATTCTATACAAATATTTTCAACTCTTTAAACCAAAGCTATTTTGATTCAGGAGGATTCGATGAATTCAATTTTCTGTTTTTAACATATTTTTCCAGCCATTGGTCTTGTTCCCATAACATATGCATTATAGATTCACGGGCAGCATATCCATGGCTTTCCTTGGGTAATATCACCAATCGTGCATTAGCCCCCAACCCTTTCAATGCATTAAAATATCTTTCACTCTGCATAGGGAATGTACCTGAATTATTATCTTCCTCACCATGAATCAACAGCAGTGGAGTTTTCATTTTTTCAGCATTCTGAAACGGTGACATTGCATTATAGACGTCCGGAGCTTCCCAGTAATTCCGTTCTTCAGACTGAAAACCAAATGGAGTCAAAGTGCGGTTATAGGCACCACTTCTGGCTATACCGGCAGCAAAAAGATTGGAATGTGTCAATAAATTGGCCGTCATAAATGCGCCATAACTATGCCCTCCGACAGCTACTCTGTCTCTATCAATAAATCCCAAACTATCTATAGCGTCAATTGCCGCTTTGGCATTCGCTACAAGTTGAGTAATATAGGTATCATTCGGCTCTGTTTTGCCTTCACCTATCACAGGAAATGATGCATCATCCAGTACGGCATAACCTTTTGTCAGCCAATACAATGGAGATCCATAGTTCAGAAATGTAAATTCATTATTACTTACAGTAACCTGACCAGCACTGTTTTTATCTTTAAATTCAGTAGGATATGCCCACATTATCATAGGCAATTTTTCTCTGGATTCAATTTTATAACCAACAGGAAGGTATAATGTAGCAGACAATTCGACCCCGTCAGTTCTTTTATATCGAATAACTTCCTTATATACGTCATCCAGAATTCTGAATGGATTTTCATTAAAAGTTATCTGTTTCAGTACATTTTTTTTAATGTCTCTGATATAATAATTGGGATACTCTTTTTTCGATTCCAATCTGACCAGATATAATCCTTTTTGTGTATTTAAATTTGTAATAACATCCTCTATCCTATCTTTTTCTGTACTTTCATAGATACGGGTCTTCTTAAAACTTTCAATACTGTACTTGTCAATAAACGGAAACTTCCCTTTGGAAGAATAGCCGTCACCAATCATATACAGTTGTTTCTTTTCCAATTCCAGGGTATAATGGTTATATTGATTCCTCCTGATTACAAAACTTCCGGGGTCTGCATATCTATCTTGTGAATTGTGCTCATTAAACAGTCTTGGAGATGTATCATATCCGGAAGGATTAAATACCAGCATTCGTGTCATTCGGGTATTCCACCATCTTTCGTATAAAATGGCCGTACTATCATCGCCCCAAACAATTCCAGCGTATCTGTCTTTCGTTTTCACTAATAATTCCTGATCCCCTGTAAAAGGCGCTGACATCTGATAAACAGCATCGCGAAAAACGACTTCATTGGCAGGGTCTCCATCATCGAGAGCTTCCACCCAATACAGGGTTGCCGGCTTATCAGACCGCCATTGGATGTTTCTTCTGCCTTTTCTAACAGCCATAAATCCTTTAGGCAGCTCCTCTGTCAAGGGGTAATTATAAAAATTAGTTAAAAATTCACCTTCACTGGAAACAATATTTACCTTAGTCGGAAAACGATCGTAAGTTACTATATAGGAAAATGGCCTTTCAAGTTGGTATGTAAGCAAATAACTACCGTCAGGTGAAAAATTCATACCCAGATACATTCCCTCAGGCAAGAATATGCTACGATTTCCCAACATATCAAATCTTGAAATTTCTGAAGTAACGATTCGTTCAAAATTATCTTCATCGATGGGACCTTTCAGCAAATCCTGATAAGTTCTGTTCTGAGCTTTTTGTCCTTCATTCTCAGCTATTATCGGTCCACTCGGAACATTCGATTGTTTATCAACCAACTGCAATCGACTGGCAGGAATCGTAGTTGCAAGGATAAATTTATCATCCTTTGTCCAAACGATTGATGCTCCCATCGCATTGTTTATAATGCCATCACTAAGTTTCGTACACTGAAGAGTATGTATATCTGCAACCCACAATTCTATTCCATTATTGATTGTATTGGTAAATGCCATTTTATCCTGATTTCCTGACCAGGTAAAATTACCAAGTTTAGGACCATCAGGTAATCCTTTCAATAAAAATATTTTACCAGACGATACATTCAGTACCTTCATATCAACGTAATACAAAGCACGACTTTGTCCATTGGTTGCAGGATTCACTCTGATACCGGCGAGTTTCAGCTCTCTTTCACTTAGTTCTTCTATGCTCTTGTATGTATTTCTGTATAATAAAACAGCTTTGGACGCATCATGATTGATTCTGATTGCAGGAGCAGGTTGTGCGTCAGCCAGAAAGCGTATATCATTATCCGGTAGCTGATAAGGGAATTCTGACTGACCATTTAAACAATTCAGTGTCATAACAATAAAAAACAATACAATATATCCTCTCATTTAATGAAGATATTCAAATATTTATCAATTAATTTACACGTCAAATTTATGATATAATCTGCATAATATCCGAATATAATCAAATTTTGTTTTAATTAAATCAAAACTTTGACGCATACCGAATTCCAAACCATTTATAGTTAAATTATAAAAGATTATATTTAATTATAATATGATGCGTGATAAAAAGTTAAACAATACTATTGAAATGATAAACCTATGTTAAGCTATGTTGTTTAGTATACCAAATAATTCAAATCAGGCATGAGACTTCCAATAATTGTAATGATATCCCTAATAGTTGTGGGTTGTAAGAATTCAATTGAAAATATTGATTTAAAAGAAGATATACCGCGTTTGGAAGCCGCTTATAAAAAAGAAAAATCCGACAGTTTGCTCACAAAATTGATTTATGCGTACGGCGAGAAAGTCTCAATTACTGAGAATAAGACTGAAAAGATAAAATTACTGAAAAATGCTATCAATATGGTTAAAGTACCCGGATATGATGAATATAGGGTTGTGTTTTTGGCTGAATTAATAAAAATCGACCCGCAAGGAAATGCCAAAGAACTGTTAGATCTTGGAAAATATTATGAAGATGAAGAAAATCTGAATGCTGCAAGTATCCTATATTCAGGATTTAAACAAAGATATCCCAATGATCCCAGGATTAAAGACATAAATCACAAAATATTTATCGACCTGAGCGATTCTAAGCTATACTTTAAAAATCTGCTTAAAGATGTTTTTGATGAAAAAGCTAACAGGGGTGTCGATACTGAAAAGGGACGTGCCTTTATTAATGAAGTAAATGCCTTCGCACTGGGGTATGCCGGAAACACCAGTGTTCCCAACCTATTGATGATTTCTGCTGATGTTGCACGTGCTATAGGAGACCCCAATACATCTGTCGGACAATACGACTGGGTTTACAATTACTATCCTGATTATTCAAAGGCTTCATTAGCACTTTTTCTAAAAGGGTATGAAATTGACAATTCATTAAAAAGGTATGATGATGCCCGGAAGGTATATGATACATTTCTAAAGGTATATCCAAATGATTCCCTGGCTAAAGACGTAAAATACCTGATCAAAAACTTAGGAAAAACTACTGATGAATCCTTCAGAGAGATGTTACCGGTAGAACAATAATTTGTAACCTAACCCTTATGGCGTACATCTAATGCCTGTTATAAAAATCTAAAAAAAGCCTGAAATAATATGTAACAATAATTTCAGGCTTTGTAATTTATTTATGACTAAACATTTGATTATTCCTCAGTCAGAAATGGATACCTATAGTCTTTCGGAGAGACAAAATTCTCTTTTATTGTTCTGGCGGATATCCATCTGTAAAGGTTAAGCATCGAACCTGCTTTATCGTTGGTGCCTGAAGCCCTTGCTCCACCGAAAGGTTGTTGGCCTACCACTGCTCCTGTTGGTTTATCATTAATGTAGAAGTTACCAGCGGCATTACGTAGCTTGTCGAATCCCACTTTCTGAGCATATCTAACTTTGGCAAATATGGCACCGGTCAGGGCGTAAGGACCCGTCTTGTCTACTACTTCCAGCGTCGCTTCATACTCACTATCTTTATATACATAGACTGTGAGTACAGGTCCAAACAGCTCTTCGCACATTGTTACATAAGCCGGATCACTCACCTTTAGTACTGTGGGTTCTATAAAATATCCTTTGGATTTATCGTAGTTGCCACCTGCTACTACTTCAACATTCTCATCTTCTTTTGCGGCTGCTATATATGAAGTGATTTTGTCAAAAGCCTTCACATCGATTACTGCATTTACAAAATTAGTAAAATTTTCAGGACTTCCCATCTTAAAATCTTTCAGATCCTGCGTCAGATAGTTTTTAACATCCTGCCATAATGATTCAGGGATATAAGCTCTGGATGCTGCTGAACATTTCTGTCCCTGAAATTCAAAAGCGCCTCTGGATAGAGCTACGGCGACCTCTTTTGGACATGCCGAGTTATGAGCGACTACAAAATCTTTTCCACCGGTTTCACCAACCAATCTGGGATATGTTTTATATTTCATTATATTTTCACCGATAGTTTTCCAAATCTTCTGAAAAACGCCTGTACTACCTGTAAAATGTATACCTGCAAAATCTGGATGATTAAATATAACATCACCTGCAGACTGTCCATCTACGAAAACCAGATTAATGACACCAGGTGGTAGTCCTGCTTCTTCATAAATCTCCATAATCACAGCTGCAGAATATATCTGTGTCTCAGCAGGTTTCCAAACAACAGTATTTCCCAACAAAGCAGGTGCACTGCATAGATTTCCAGCAATCGAAGTAAAATTGAAAGGAGTCAATGCAAAAACAAAACCTTCCAATGGCCTGTATTCCAACCTATTCCATGTCCCTCGGGGGCTTTCAGGTTGTTGTGCATAAATCTCAGCCATGTACTGAACGTTAAACCTGAAAAAATCAGCCAGTTCACATACGGCATCTATTTCAGACTGAAAGACGTTTTTGGATTGACCGAGCATTGTAGCGGCATTCATTTTTGCCCTGTAAGGTCCTGACAACAAATCAGCTGCCTTTAAAAAAATAGCTGCCCTATCTTCCCACGGCATAGCAGCCCATTTTTCTTTTGCTTCCAATGCAGCCTCTACTGCCATTTCAACATGAGATTTATTGCCTCTTGAGTAGGAACCCAATGTGTGCTTTAGTTCATGTGGCGGATGAATTGTACGCTTATCATCTGTAAAAATCTTGCGGCCACCGATATGCATGGGGATGTCAACCGTTGTTGATTTAAGTTGCGCCAGTGCCGCTTTAAGCTCCTTCTTCTCTTCCGAGCCTGGCTTGTATGTCAATACCGGTTCATTCACAGCAACCGGTACTTTAAAAAATGCATTTGTCATATTGTATTGTATTGTATTAATTTAATTAAAATCAGATAACTCTTCAAATATTGACGGTGGTACAAAACGACTGACATCGCCCTTGCCTCTGATAATTTCTCTTACTATTGTCGAACTGATAAATGAATATTGTGGCTGACTTATCAAAAATACCGTATCGATCTCGCCTCCAATAATATAGTTTAATTGAGAGATTGTCTTTTCATAATCAAAATCAGAACCATTTCTCAATCCGCGCAACAAATAACCAGCTTCCCTTTTCTTACAGTAAGATGCTGTAAGTCCTTCAAAGCTATCTATTTCCACATTTTTAAAATTCTCGAAAACACGACGAAGCCATATCAGTCTACGCTCTAATGTATACAGTGATTTTTTTTGGCTGTTGACACCTATAGCAATTATAATCTTATCAAACATAGGTAAAGCTCGTTTGATAAGATCTATATGTCCGACTGTAACCGGATCAAATGAACCGGGAAAAACTGCTATCTTCATGTACGCTTATCTAAAACAGGAATAAAGTATTTTACATCTATTTCAAAATATAAATAAATAACATATTAAAAAGACTAACAAAGGTATATGTTAATAGTTTTAAATCATAAAATAAAGACTAAAATTCCAAAATACATTAAGATAAAAAATCAGGGTGTAACAATTTTTATACATTGATACACCCTGTAAGTTTACTTATGTCTTATTTAATCTAAAAGTGCTGTTATACTTTATTATTTATTCAAGACTACTACTTTTCGGGTAATCACACCCTGTGTAGAAATGATTTTTACGTAATATATACCATCGGCATACTTTGAGGTATTCACATTGATGGATTGCATATTAATCTCCGGTTTATCTTCAACCAACATTCCGACCTGATCGTAGATACGCATTGATTTTATGACATTTCTGCCATTAAAATGTACAGACATCAAACCTTTTGCAGGATTTGGATATATAATAAGTTTGTCCTCTGCAGGCACAGGATCATTCTTTCTTGTATTTACTTTGATATCCACATATGTATCCGGCAACAAAAACCGTTCACCGTCTGCTGCTTCCATCTGAATACCGTTTGTTGATATTCTTCTGACTACATAGTCATCATTTGATTTAAATCCTTCCAATTCATCCTCTACAATCATCACCACCTGTCCAATTATTCCGTTACCACTTGATCCGGTAGGACGAAATCCTTCCAACTCATCTTCTACAATAGAATTGGTTAACGTTATAGCCGTATGCAGAACTCCTGCCTTAGGTTGTTTTGTCAGTGACAATGTAGCCTTGTCCCGACTCAACCAACTGTTATCAGCATAATCCACATGCAGACTGGAAGAGTCTATCATATCCGGATTAATGTTCAAACCAAAAGCAAGACCGAAAGCATTCAATACAGGCGCAGTTGGATTACCCAGTGAAATATCCAGAATGAGCACATCACCAGAATCCAATTCAGTACTGTTGGGTATCAAATCAAATTGATAATCCTTAATTGCCAATACTTCATTAGGTACGAGTTGATGTATATTACTATAATAGGTGTCTATACTTGATTTGTCTGCATCGGTAATAATTCCATCACCATTGGCATCTATATGCTTGATATTTACACCGTTTGGCTGATCGTACACCCAGTCTACCGATGTTTGACCTGATCTGAATGGATAAGCTACTTCATCTCTTGGAGTTCCTGATATCCCGATAAATCTTCCCAAAGACAATAAATCTGTCACAGAAACCCTGCCATCACCATTCATATCACCTGACCATACACAATCTGGACCATTACAATGACATAAAGAATCAGGTACAGCGTCAAAAACATGAATATTCAATTTGTATACTACGCAAGGATTACCGGCAATACAATACTCGACATCAAATGAATCGAAACCATAGTACTGGTAATCCGGTGTATAGATCAATGTTGATTTGGAGTAAAAAACATCACAACCCTCTCCTACTGTAGAATTATTAAATATTTCTACAGTACCATATGCAGGTTGATTCAATACATTAAATGAATAACCGTCTACAGGTACATTATAAGTAAGTACTAAAGGATCATTTTTAAGTGTGTTAAAAGTATAATCCTCAGTAGTCAAAGGTTCAAAATTCCCAATGTAAAGTGTAATCCTACCGGTTGACTGCCATTGTCCGTAATTGACTACATAATTAAAATATTTTACACCTGAAAAATTGGTCGGGGGTGAATATGTAAATACACCCAATGTATCATGAGTCAGTTCTGAAGAATAACTGCTGATTGGAAAATTACTGCTTAAATCATTTGCAAACACATCAAAAGTAATCGCAGTATTCTTTGGTGTATAATATATATCATCCCGTACACTTGAAGAGTTTTGTAGGCGATTTAATATATTGATTTTTACAATTTTGATATTTCCTTCACTATCTTCAAATACCAATCTTTCATTTCCTGTTACACCACTTAGAGGCTGGTATTTTGCTACGAAATCTACAGGAAAACTTAAATTACCATATTCCGCTTCACCATTCAAATCGAATGAACCTGAAGGAAATTCTATTAACTGACTTTGTGTATTCAGAATTGTATACTCTACTGAATCTACTGTCGGTATTGAATTCAGCATTTTAACATACCTGATTGTACCATTTGACACATTACCCAGGCTATCTTTAACACCATAAATCACTAAACCGGAAACAGCATCAGCATTGGGTGTAAAAAATACACTATCCTTCGTAAATGTTGCCGTTCCACCTTTGACAATTCCAAGACCGGTAATTTCCAGACCTCCTGCAGTATGTATATCATTAAGCAGAGGTTGTAAACCTATAGTTTCGGCTGAAGTGTAGGATACAAAATCATCTGTTGTTTTGATTTTGGAATCGAGATAAGTAATATACCAAGTTACATAACGCGGTTTGAAACCATCCGTATACTGAACTGATACTTTTGCGGGTCCGACATAGTCCGGATCACTTTGTAAGGGATTGATTACTATTCTGTAATTTTTATTACCAAGATTCGAAATATTAGATATATAACAATTCTCGATAAGCGGCGATATACCGACAATCTGAAAATTACTTTTTATGGTATCTTCATAAACCTGTCCTTTCTGCAAATATATAAATTTTTCACCATCATTAATTTGAGCATTAATTTTTGGCAAAAATAATAAAAGCAAAATAAAAATCTTTAAATTTTTGATATGCTTCATTTTAAAAATAATTGAGGGTTTTTACACCCATGATTTTGGTTACATTTCAAATGCAAAGTAACGAAATAATTTTTAAACTACCAAATATAATTTAAAAATTATTATATATTTTTATTTAATGGGTAAAGAATTTCAAATTCAATTTATTAACACCATATATAACTTTAAATTATAGATTTATTTATTTATCATATAAATTTTTAAAAAAACAATAGAATCAGCAGAAATACAACATATATACATTTTTTGTATTAATTATATGAAACATATTTTCAATATATTATACATATAATAATTCTACAACATATATTAACTTTGTAGTGCAAAAGGAGAGAAGGAAGTCATTGACAATACAAGAATTCAAACACCGACTATGTAATGAAAAAAATCTATTTATCCATAAAAACACTTACCTTTACACATCTAAATACATAAGCAAATTCCCTTGAAAGACAGAAAAATTATCATAGCTCTTTCCAGTCTCTCTGTTTACGAACTGAACAGCTTCAGTAAGTTTATTCATTCACCCTATTTTAATTCCAATGAAAACATTATCCATTTTTATAATTATATAGAAAAATTCGTTAAAAACAATACATTAGATTCCCTGAATACTGAAATGATCTGGTCATCCGTTTTTCCGGATACGCCTTTTAACAATCAAAAACTTCTTAAACTCAATTCAGACCTGACATACTTACTTGAATTATTTATTACCCAAAAGGAATTTGAAAAGTCAGAAAGTTTTAAAGCCAATCTCAAGCTTGAAGGTGTCCGAAAAAGAAACATAACTAAACTGTACAAAGGTATCATTGCAGACATAGAACGTATTAATAAACTTGAGAATGACCAATCAATTGAATTTTATCTGAATAAATATCTGATAGAGAAAAATCTGTTCAGGCTCAAAACAGAAAGTGAAAAGAAGAACGAAAAAGTAGAGATTTCTTCAGAACTCAACCTTAAAAATATCTCTGATAATCTCGACTACTTCTACATAGCTGAAAAATTACGGCAATACTGTACCCTTCTGGGATGGCAGAAAATGTATAAACTGGATATTGAATTGTCCAACATTGAATTTATTATTGAACTTGCTCAAAAGGAGCAATACAGTAATATACCTGCAATCAATATGTATTACAATATGTACCTGACATACAATGACAGTAACAATCCTTTACACTATGATAATCTTAAAAATCAGATTAAAAATTCAATTCACCTGTTTCCTGAACACGAACAATGGGAGATTTATGTAACCGCTTTAAGTTATTGTATCAACAGAGTAAATAAAGGAGATATAAATTTTCAGCAGGAGACTTTCGAACTGTATAAACAAGTCATTGACAACAACCTGATATTACATGAAGGTAGTTTGTCTGCTACTACATTCCGTAATATTGTTCAGATAGCTACCCGTGTGGATCAATCGGCCTGGGCTGAAAATTTTATCTACGAATATTCAAAACACGTAGATAGAAAACATAGGGATAATGCGGTTGAATTCAGTCTGGCAAGATTGGAGTTTTACCGTAAGAATTACGGAAAAGTACTGGAGCATCTCTATCGGGTAACTTATGAAGATGTGTGGTATAATATCAATGCAAAAACCCTTCAGATTGCCTGTTATTATGAACTCGATGAATACGACGCATTAGAGTCACTCTTGCAGGCTTTCAAAATGTATATCCGAAGAGAGCGATCATTAACACCGGACAGAAAAATCCACTATCTTAATCTGATTAAATTTACCAATACGCTGATAAAAATACAGCCAAAAGACAAAAAGCGGCTTGAAAATCTATATACAGACATCAAAAATACCAAAGGTGTCGTATCCAAGCCATGGCTCGAGGAAAAAATCACTTTCCTGTTAAATAAAAAATAAAATATTACCGCATACTCAACACTGCAAAGGTAGCCAACCAATGATCTCCTTCATAATTTCCGTCTATTATTGAAGAAATTGAAGCATCAATATGTTGCAATGCCACTTTATTCAGATGTCGATATTGAGGAATTGCATCTGTTACAGCATATAGTGACCATGCTCTGCAAAAATTCAGGCCATCCAGGTGCACCAGTTTACCATCGGTTCTGTCAGCAACTCTTGCCGGAACCAAATCAAATGTACGGTTTTGTAACTCAGGAAGGAACCTGTCAAACCAATTTTTAAACTTTTTTCTGTTTAGAATTTTTGACATTAGTGCAGCTTCCTGAAGGCAGGGCGATAGAAAATCATATCCTCCGGGTTCCCAGTTCAAAGGACAACCCTGGTCTTTTCCAAAATAGTCAATTGCTCTTTGTACTATAAGTGATTTGAAAGTTTCGTCTCCGGATATTGCAGCATAATCATAAGCAAGATATAATCCAAAAGCTGTATTAGGATGCTCTCCTGCTCTGACAGGATACAATAATACAGGTAAAAACTCCTTATATCGCTGTACAATCAATGCTACCAGTGGTTGTAAATTCTGATGCAGTTCCTTAGCCAAAGGATCGCCCCAAAGCAGCAATTCGGCATCCAATTTCAGCAACCACGCCCACCCATAGGTACGTTCAAAAGCCTTTTCGCTGTTTCTCATAAAATAATTCAACTCAACCTGAATATTCGAAGAGGAAAGGTTATCTGTCAATAATCTTCTGATTTCAGCAGACTGTTTAATATCAGGATATTGCCGTATTAATCTAACGAGGAGCCAGTGACCATGTACCGCCGAATGCCAGTCAAAACAACCGTAAAAAGCAGGATGAAGCGTTGAGGGAAACGCTATTTCTTCAGGAGTTTCCAGTACCTGATTCAATTTATTAGGATATTCTTTCTGAAGACATTGTATTGGGAGTTCAGCCATTTTCTCTGCAACAGATGCAGTTAGGTAATTATAATCTTCGTTTTGTTTATCTGCCTGTGCAGATAATGAAATTACATTAAATATCAAGGCCAGAATAGTTGAAATTTTCAGATACATGTTGGATTCAATTTAACAAAAAAATATAGATGAAATGTGCAAGCAGTGATTACATATTTACTGTGGTTTCAGTTTGAATTTTTGCGAATAGACAATATATGAAAATCAATTTCGTGCACTGGCGAGCAAATACAGAACAGCCATGCGTACGGCTACACCATTTTCGACCTGATCGAGTATAACAGATTGCCTGGAATCTGCTACATCGCTCGTAATTTCAACACCTCTGTTTATAGGACCAGGGTGCATAATAATGATTTCCTTATTCAATGAATCAAGGAGATGTCTGTTGATACCAAAATAGAGAGCATATTCTCTCAGAGATGGAATATAACGGACATCCTGGCGTTCCAGCTGAATTCTGAGCACATTGGCTACATCACACCATTCAAGCGCTCTTCTAACATTATGTTCTACGATTACTCCCAGGCTACTTATATGTTTCGGGATGAGCGTAGCAGGACCACAAACCATAACATTAGCACCTAATTTTTTCAAACAAAAAATATTACTCAGTGCTACCCTACTGTGCAGAATATCACCTACTATAACGATATTTTTTCCTTCAACTGAACCTAGTTTCTCTATCATGGAATACACGTCCAGTAAAGCTTGTGTCGGATGTTCATGCGTTCCATCACCAGCATTTACGATATTGGCATCAATGTGTTTTGCCAGAAAATGATGTGCTCCGGGAGCCGGATGTCGCATTACAATCATATCTACCTTCATAGCCAGGATATTATTGACTGTATCCAGGAGCGTTTCACCTTTACTAACAGAGGATGATGAAGCAGAAAAATTGATTATGTCAGCAGAAAGTCGTTTTTCAGCCAGTTCGAATGATATCCTTGTACGTGTACTATTTTCAAAAAAGACATTGGCTATAGTAATATCTCTGAGCGAAGGCACTTTTTTTATCGGCCTGTTAATGACTTCCTTAAATTCAGTCGCTGTCTTCAATATCAACTCAATATCCTCTTTGGTAATGTATTTGATACCGAGCAAATGTTGGGTACTGAGTAGCGATTGGGACATTATGGAATATTACTTTTTAAAAAATTAAGAATCGATTTTCCCAGCGTACAGAATCACCTGATCTTCACCATGTTGATCTTTCCATCTCACGCGCACATAAGCTTCATCCAATGCATCAACAGCCAACCCTTTGTAATCTGCCTTAATGGGGAAATGCCTGTTGAATCTCCGGTCAATCAGGCAGAGCATTTCAATTTGTTCCGGTCGTCCGAAATCCTGAATTGCAGCTATAGCTGCGTGTACTGTCCTGCCCGTATATAAAACATCATCAATGAGTAAGACATGTCTTCCTTCAACCAGAAAATCGATCTCGGTTGTTGAAGCTTTTAAAGGGCTACTCCTGCGTCTGAAATCATCTCTATAAAAAGTAATATCCAGTTTTCCATAATCAAATGGCTGGCTTCCAAGCATCAATACCAGTTGCTGACGTATACGTTCTGCCATATAGACACCCCGTTCCTGAATACCCATGATGCATAACTTTTTTAAATCAAGATGACGTTCGAGAATCTGATGACAAAGTCTCTTGATGGTAAGCTCAAACCGAGCTGCAGATACGATGAGTTTTCCCTGTTCCATATCAAGAGACAAAGATATAACTTTTGAAATAACCATCAAATTTTTGTCACTTAAAAAAGCATATATAACATCACTTCCGGTAGTTGTAATTGAATCAGGATGTCTTTTTTTCAGATACTATTTTCTGATAAAACTGTTCAACCGCATTAGTAGTCGTTTCAGGATTGAATTTATCCCACACATATCTGTATCCTTCTGATTTTATCCTTGAATATAATTTTCCATCATTGATATCTTTCATAGCTCTGGTTATCGAATCTACATCGTAAGGATCTGTAAGAATCGCTCCCGGTCCTGCTGCTTCAGGCAGGGATGATAAACAAGAGGTAATCACTGGTTTTTCACGAAAAAGAGATTCTATAACCGGAATGCCGAATCCCTCATACACAGACGGATATATCAGACAATAACTCTTGTCATAGATTTGTACCAGATCCTGATTGGAAACTCCATTTATAAAATATACACTTTTATCCAACTTATAATAGCTGATCATTTCTTTCACCTGCCGAATATAAGTCCTGTCTCCGTTTCCAACAATGACAAAAGGTCTTCTGTATTTATCATCCAATTTAGCATATGCCATAATCGACTGCAACAAACCCTTGCGTTTAATAATCGAACCTACATACAAATAATAATCTCTCAGGTCTTTTGGTAACACACTACTGACAAAATCGTCTACAGGGTCGTACATGAATACATCATTGCAGGATTGGTACAATACCTCAATCTTGCCGGCGTCCAATTCGTACATACTTACAATATCCTGTTGTGTACTATTACTGATAGCAATGATATGTTGTGCTGTTTGAGCAGAATGCCTGTACTTGAAGTGGTACAAATGTCTGTCCCACCATCCGAACTGGTGTGGATACAACTCATATATAAGATCATGAAATGTTACCACCGTAACTATATCCGGGTGAATTCCCAAAGGTATCTCATGACTCAATCCATGAAATATATCTGGCCTTAATGTATTAATCTGTCTGCTCATCCCATAGCTCCTCCACAATGGGCTGATAGATGAAGGTGTGTGAATTGTAAATTTACCTGAATCAAAAAAATATTCGGTCTCTTTATTTTTCAATACCCTGGGTGTAAACAGATGATATTCATGTTCCGGGTAATAATACTGCAGATATCTTACCAATGTCCGGCTATAATTACCCAGGCCGGTAAAATTGTTAAAAAGCCTTTTTGCATCCAATGCTATACTTAACCTATTTCGTGTATCCTGCAATCTTCTAAAAAATCTTTGTATGAATGATGGAACAAAAATAGACAGATTTTATTGTAGTAATATCAGTTAACAGGTTTTATATAACTTTACAAACAATTTTACTTGGAATTCGGTATTTTTGACCATATACTTGCCTTCTTTATTTTGATTATATTTCCGGTTTTATCAGCTCAGAGTGGAAAACCTGACAAGGATGTCATCAAAATGTTACCACCCAAAAAACATCTCTATTATACAAATGGGTTGCTGTTGATTATAGCTGCAATGCTTGTATGCACAGCATGGAACATCGGAAACAGGTCATGGGTACAATTCGGTTTTTCAAAGCCACATTTCAATATAACGGTATGGGTTTCGATATCAGTCATTGTAATCGTATATATTGCAGATATTATAATGACTTTCGTAAAGAAAGATACATCCAAAGATGCATTCAATGACCTTACTTACGTTATACCAGTACAGTGGAATGAATTCAAACCCTATATATTTCTGGCTCTGTCAGCCGGTATATGTGAAGAAATCATTTACAGAGGTTTTCTGATACATTATCTTATATATTTAGGAGGCGAAAATGCTTCTTCACAAGTGTTTGCCCTTTTAATCCCTGCCATTGTCTTTGGTATCAGTCATAGGTATCAGGGTTGGTGGGCTGTAATCAAGATATTTTTGATTGCCATAATACTGGGTATAATCTATGTAAGTTCTGCATCTTTACTTATTGTTATCCTAATACATGTATTGATAGATTTAATATCCGGATGGGTAGGAATCATTTATTTCAAAACCAATACAATTTCTGAAGATGAAAAACATTCATACAGTGATGAAATTATAAATAAGACATAATATTATGAATTCCTTTAAAAAATCATCACTTTTGCGATATTCTTACGAATGATATGACAAAATTAATACATAGGGATATCAGCTGGCTTTCTTTCAACCACCGGGTTTTGCAAGAAGCTAAAGATATTTCAGTTCCATTACTCGAAAGGCTCAAATTTCTGGCTATCTATTCTTCCAATCTGGATGAATTTTTCAGAATCCGGGTTGCCAATCATCGTAATCTGGCACGTACAAACAAATCGACTCTCAAGGATATCGACTATTCTCCAATCCAGATACTGAAAGAAATTCAGAAAATTTCCAATCAGCATCAGAAAGAATTCAGTCGAATATATGAAAAAGTTTTAATCCCTGAACTAAAAAAAACAGGAATTCAGATTGTCTCGTGGAAAAACCTCGATAAAGAACAGGTAGAATTTGTTGATACATACTTCAAGGAATCACTGTTGCCTTTTGTTCAGCCCGTATTGCTGGTAGGTAAAAAAATCAAACCTTTTCTCAACAACGGAGCCTTGTATCTGGCTTTACACCTACAGAGTAAGGAGCATACGGAATCAGCTCCGGTACCTGAATATGCCATTGTTAAAATACCTTCAGACCATTTATCCAGATTTCTTGAATTACCTGCCCAAAAACCGGATGTGCGTCAGATACTGATGCTGGATGATGCCGTCAGATATAGTGTGCGATTGATTTTTCCAGGATACAATATTATGGATACCTATTCCATCAAACTTACCCGCGATGCAGAGTTGTATATCGACGATGAATATTCCGGTGATTTGTTGCTAAAGATTAAAAAAAGTTTGGACAAACGCAATGTCGGTATTGCTTCAAGGCTTGCTTATGACAGGTCTATGCCCAAACATTTTCTTCAATATTTGATGCAGGTTTTTGAGATAGAAGAATTTGACCTGTTGCCTGAAGGAAGATATCACAATAATGCCGATTTCTTTAAGTTCCCTTCTTACAATCTGAACTTTCTGAAAGATCCTGAACTTCCACCTATACATATCAGTGAACTAGAATATACTGAATCTATTTTCAGTAAAATAAGGGAAAAAGATTATCTCGTATACATGCCCTATCACAGTTACGAATCCGTAATCAAGTTTTTTGAAGATGCTGCCGATGATCCGGATGTATCACATATAAAAATCATTCAATATAGAGTCGCCAGAATATCCCGTATCATGCAAGCCATTCAAAAGGCTGTAAAAAACGGGAAACATGTCAGTACATTTATTGAAGTCAAAGCCAGATTTGACGAGGAAGCCAACCTCAAATGGGGTGAAGAACTTGAAAAATCAGGCGTTACTGTCTATTATAGTATGCCTGGCTTCAAAGTACACAGTAAACTGGCACTGGTACGCAGGCTGGAAGATGGCAAACCCAATTTATACGCATATCTTGGTACGGGTAACTTCCATGAAGATACGGCTAAAACCTACTCAGATTTCGGATTATTTACCAGTGATAAAAAAATAGTCAATGAAGTAGCGAGGGTTTTTAACTATCTGGAAACCAAACAACGACCCCATCAGCCTTTCGAATATCTGGGTGTCGGTCTTTTTAACCTGAAGGAAAAATTTATCAGTCTGATCAAAAGGGAAACCGAGAATGCCCGGAAAGGTAAAAAAGCACGGCTTATACTCAAGATGAACAGTCTTCAGGACGAAGAAATCATTCAGTATCTGTATGAAGCTTCACAGGCCGGTGTTAAAATCAAGCTCATAGTCAGAGGTATTTGTTGCCTTGTTCCGGGACAAAAAAACCTAAGTGAGAACATTGAAGCTATTTCAATTATAGACCGATTTCTGGAACATGCACGGGTTTTTATTTTTCATAATGACGGAAATTCAGAAGTCTATCTTTCTTCAGCTGACTGGATGACACGCAACCTGCATTTCAGGGTAGAAACCCTTTTTCCCGTACTGGATA
Organism: Saprospiraceae bacterium; assembly: GCA_020850225.1. Taxonomy (GTDB): domain Bacteria; phylum Bacteroidota; class Bacteroidia; order Chitinophagales; family Saprospiraceae; genus OLB9. The sequence goes on from JADZFD010000063.1 coordinate 60,771, forward strand.
AAGACCTCGCTAAGGTAATTACAGACTGTATACAAATTCAACTCAATGACAATGTAAAGGCAAGAATATTAAATGCCAAAATGAACAATAAGTACCGTAAGAACAACGAAGAAATTGCTGTACGAAGTCAAACTGAGACTTATTATTATATCAAGCGCAGAGAAGAAAAAATTCCAAAACCGGAACCCATTATTTAACCATTCAATTTATACTATTCAATGCTGTCAGCTCTATCCCCGTTAGATGGCCGGTATGTTACCGGAACAACACCATTAAGAGATTTTTTTTCAGAATATGCTTTAATAAGATACAGGGTATTCGTAGAAATAGAATACCTGAAAGCTTTGATATCTTTGCCACTGTCTGGTCTTGAATCTTTGAATACGAAAGACATATTTACGGCATTGGACAATATTGTCAGCAACTTTGATGAAATGGAGGCAATGAAAATCAAAGAGACGGAAAATAAGACCAATCATGATGTTAAAGCTGTAGAATACTATATCAAAGATGAAATGACCCGGCTGAATCTGGGCAAATACCTGGAATTTGTACATTTGGGTCTGACATCCCAGGATATCAACAATACAGCATTTCCACTGATGCTAAGGGATGCTCTCGAAAAAGTCATGATACCCAAACTCAAACAAGTATTATCGGATATTGAAGCTAAGTCCATTGAATACAAGGGTATTCCAATGTTGGCTCATACACATGGTCAACCGGCATCACCCACCACATTGGGTAAAGAATTCCAGGTATTTTCAGAAAGATTACAGGATGAATCAGAAGTATTGAAAGCTCAGAGGATAAAATGCAAATTTGGTGGTGCAACCGGTAATTTCAATGCACACAAAGTAACTTATCCAAATATCAACTGGCAGGTGTTTGCCGATCAACTGACAGCAAAAATGGGGCTATACCGCTCTAAACATACTACACAGATTGCTCATTATGATGATATAGCCGCTATATGCCACAATTTCATACGAATCAATACGATTCTAATTGATTTTTGCAGGGATATGTGGAGTTATATCTCAATGGATTATTTCAAACAAAAAGTCAAAGAAGGCGAAGTTGGTTCTTCAGCCATGCCACATAAAGTCAATCCAATAGATTTTGAAAATGCTGAAGGTAATCTGGGTATGGCCATTGCTGTATTTGAATTTATGGCTGCCAAGCTTCCAGTATCCAGACTACAAAGGGATTTAACTGACTCTACTGTACTTCGTAATCTGGGTGTGCCGTTTGGACATACATTGATTGCCCTGAATTCAATTATAAAAGGTATCGGCAAATTACAATTAAATCATCAGGCATTAGACCGTGATCTCGAACAAAACTGGGCTGTGGTAGCGGAAGCCATCCAAAACATTTTAAGAAGGGAATTGTATCCTGAACCCTATGAAACATTAAAAACCTTGACAAGGGGAAAGGTATCTATAACACAAAAAGATATACAGCAGTTTATCTTGAATCTGAATATTGACGAAAGCATTAAAAATGAGATGCTGCTCATCACTCCGCAAAACTATATCGGATATTATTAAATAAATTACATATTACTATTATATGTAATTTTATAAATAACAGTTATCTTTGCGCATCATTTATTTTTTAACGTTAAAAAAATACTTAATATGCGACAATTGTTCATTCTACTGATAACTTTATCATTCTTTGCATGTAAAAACGATACAGGTAGCTCCAACACCCTGAGCAATGTACCTGATGCTCCACCGGTTGATCCTGCTACTTTGACCATTCCCAGTTCCTGTAGCCTGATCAGCGCTGCAGAAGTTAAGGACATCTTAGATACAAAATCAGATGTTAATCTCAAAGATGCAACTGATCCAACCAATAAATTTTCAAAATCTTGTTTCTTCAGATGGGACGATACAGACACGCCCAATGCAGGTATCATGATTCAAATCCAGACCAATTCAGTATATTCTGAATATCCCGAATATATCAGCAATTATATAAAAAGTAAACTTGAGAACGGAGAAATGGCAATGGGTAATGAAGCACCGTTTAAATTTTCAAAATTTGACGCATCCGGCAGACCGGGAGCATATTCATTCGAGCAGGCACGGTTCTACTGGACTTTAGACAATAACTATGTTTGTACTTTATTTTTTAACGTATCCACTCTGAATGAAAAGAAAATGGTAAGAGCAGCAGAAAAAATTATTGAAAAAGTAAACAGCAATTTTGCCAAAGCAAAAAAATAATACATATCCAAAAAATAATACATATCCAATAAGTTCATTTTTGAGAAATGAGCATTAACAAAAAAAGGTCACTTCCCCCAAAGTGACCTTTTTTTGATCTTGCGATTCCCATGAAAATTTACCAAAACTTGAAATGAAAAATACTTCAGCTACTTTAAGCCAAAACTCTTTTATAATAACTAAAAACTCAAACTCAATTTAATTTAGGAATGTTCTAAAATAATTGGGTTGATATTATTTAAATGTTGACTATATCAACCCAATTATTGTTTTTTAATCCCATAAACATTCCTGATATTTCAAACCGATTCTTTAACCGGATTCGTTAAAAGTATTTAATTTCTTTCCTTTTAACAATACAAAGATGAGACGATTTCAAACATCAAACAAAAACAATTTTTATTCAAAATAACATATTTATTTATATAATGTATATTTAAAAGATAATCTATGTATTATATTATTTCTTATCCAAATTTGAAATAGTCCAGCTATAGCATTATTATTGAAGATTAAATTTATGTATTATAGATGATACAATGACTTTTTTTCAAAGTGTTACCAAAGGACTTGACGTTAAGTTCAATTTTTTTTTACAAAACAGGATTCACCCATTAATACGTAACCCAAGGTTGATAACTCTTTGTAATAAATTTTACATTATTAGAAAAATAAAAATTACAGCATTTAATTTGGGGATTTCTGACATTATACTTACCTTTAACGCATGGATATATCAATTAAGATATCGATTCCTGATGAAGGTGACTTCATACGTGCTGTGCTTAATAACGAAAGATGGGCTCAGAAGCAATTGTATGAAGATCATTATCCGGCAATGATGGCAATAGCCCTGCGTTATTCCAATAATGAGGACGATGCCTTGGATATCCTGCACGAAAGTTTTATCAAAGTATTTATTAATCTGAATAAATATAAAGTCAATTCTTCCCTTTCCGCCTGGATAAGAAGAATCCTGATCAACACAGCTATCGATTATTACTGGAAGGAAATCCGGCGTAAAACAGATGATATTGAACAGGCATTTGATTTGAAGTCGGATATCCCCGATGTGATTTCTGATATTTCTACAGTAGAAATATTGAATTCAATACAGCAATTATCACCTGCTTACCGTTCTATATTTAATATGTTTGTTATAGAGGGATATACTCACAGGGAGATTGCTGAAATATTACACATCAATGAAAGTACATGCAGAGCCAATCTGGTCAAAGCCAGAGCTAAATTAAAAAGTATTCTGATTGCCAAAGATTTCAATAAATGAATAAACCAAATCTATTTGACGAATTAATCAAATCCAGATTGGAGCAGTCTGAGTCCATTCATTTATCAGAAAATGCATGGGCGACTTTTGAGCAATACCGCAATAGCCGTCTTGAACACACAAAACCCTCTGAAATCTCCGACAGTTTACATGACAGTCATTTAAGGCAAAACCTTCAGGGACAAACTATACCGTACAATAATAAACATTGGGAAATACTCGAACAACAAATCGAAACTGTCGAATCCAGAAAGAACCATGTCTATCTTTCCAAATTCATTGAAATTCAGGCTGTTTTCATTATTGTACTATGGTTGTTGCATCATACAGGTAGTCAAAATCTACAGTACAAATTGTTCTACCCAACCAATATTAACACCGGATATGCATCCATGAAGAGTCAAACTCAATCTTCAACCCTTATAGCTGATTATTACTCTGCCGCTGATATAGCTAAAGATGTAAAAACACCTTCGACACGAACTCAAATACCGGAATCCAACCCAATTCTTCCGGAATATCACACAAGTGAAACCAAAGGCACGACTTTTCCCGCTCAAGGTATCATGAATTCAGATGAATCAGAATTACAGGAAGAACTTGTATCCGATGTACTTCATTCAAATATCCCGGAAACCAGTATTGAATTTATACCTGAAAATGACATATTGCTACCAACTTTTGCCATTAACGAATTGAAAATAAAACAGCCAAATATATTTTCAGAATTTTCACTGATAACTTCCCTGCCTGAAATACAAATCAGACCCAAATCCAGTTTATCCATTGGCATTTACAGTGCAGCAGATGTCAATCTGATAAATACACCATTTGATAAAGTCTATTCAATAGCATCGTACAATAAGGAAGCAATCAACAATTCATTTGGAATTGTTCTGTCACGTAAATTAAAGGCACTTGAAGCAGGTATCGGTCTTTCCTATTCTAAAAGAAAATACAATCCTCAAGTAATTCAGGAAATCTACGGAGTCCGGGAAAACAGATATTCGCAGGTAACGTTCAACAGTATTTCTTATGATATATTATCAGTACCTGTACACTTTAACTATCGTTTTATTGACAAACCTTCCTGGGGGGCATATATAACTACCCTGGTTATTGCCAATATTGTAGCCCAGGCAGATTACGGCATAACAGATATAGTTGTATCCGGTAGGCCTTCATCCAATAATAACCGCTCTAATGACGAGCCAAGGTTGGAAGAGAAACCTTTTATCAATGGATTCCTGAATGGCGATAATATCCGTGACGATTACTTTGTTTCCGTGGGATTTGGCTTTGGAATTGAAAAAGACATAACGAATAACATTTCAATCATCCTCCAACCGTCGTATCAAAGACATATCCTGAGTGCTGACCTGGGTATAGGCCCCAATAAAGATAAAATTCATACTTCTTCCTTACTTTTTGGTATTAAATACAAATTAAAATAGTCAACATACACAATCTTTTTATACAGAATAATGTTTCAGATTGTGACGGAGTTGGTTTTCATACACGATTTTTTTAAAACGAATCTACAATATGAGATTGTTGAATGTGCTATTTTTAGTGATAAGTATATTATCTTTTGCCCGGAGTAACGATACTTCTTTGGATAATGCCAATAAGGCTCTAAAAAACAATTCTTATAAAGAGGCAATAGATATTTACAATAATATTTTGTCTTTTGGCTATGTAAGTCCGGATTTGTATTTCAATATGGCTGTTGCCAGTAATGGTCTTGGAAATACGTCAGATGCTATTCTTTACCTGCAAAAAGCCTTACAATATAAACCTGGAGATGACAAGGCACAAGCCTTGTATCAAGCCATACTCAACGACAATTCAGAGATAGAACCTGCAGCCGGTAATAATCTTTTAATCCGTTCCATTAAAAATATATCTTCGGTGTTTATGCCGCTAAC
>JADZFD010000064.1 GCA_020850225.1 Saprospiraceae bacterium
ATCGTAATGTCAAAAGTGCGTCTATCGCAAAAATAGCAGTAAATACAGGAGGATACCACTGTGTGCGATAGAAAAAGCATTTTGACCATGAAGAGAACGGTGCCCCGCAATCGCCTTTTTTGACCTAAACTTTTTGTTTACTTTTTTGGCAATGAAAAAAGTAAAAGCCAAGCCCGCTCGAGGCGACAAAATATAGTGAAGCAATAAGATTTATAATAAAAGTGCAATTTGTTATACACACTACTTACGGATATTCTATATATTCTAATAATAATGAGTTAACTTTGCATTATAAATAATCGGATATTTATTAGTTATGAGTAAAAAAGGCAGGGTATTGGTGGCTATGAGCGGTGGTATAGACAGTACTGTAACTGCTATGATGATGCACGAAGAAGGTTATGAAGTGGTAGGAATTACGATGAAAACCTGGGATTATGCATCTGCCGGTGGTTCAAAAAAAGAAACAGGCTGTTGTTCTTTGGATTCTATCAATGATGCAAGACAAGTAGCCGTTAATATGGGGTTTCATCATTTCATAGTTGATATCAGGGATGAATTCGGTGACTATGTTATTGATAATTTTGTGGATGAGTATATAGCCGGCAGGACACCCAATCCATGTATCCTTTGCAATACGCATATCAAATGGAATGCGTTACTGAGAAGGGCTGATGCCATGGATTGTGAAATGATTGTAACAGGCCATTATGCTGTTGTCAAAGAATTGAATGAAAGGAAGTACATCACCAAAGGCAAGGATAACCGCAAGGATCAGTCCTATGTACTTTGGGGGCTGTCACAGGAATCATTGCATAGAACCAATTTTCCTTTAGGTACCTATTCTAAACCTGAAGTAAGGCAAATGGCCAAAGATTTTGGCTATGAAGAATTGTCCAAAAAGGCTGAAAGCTATGAGATATGTTTTGTTCCGGACAATGATTACAGAGGATTTCTGAAGCGTAGGGTCGAGGGCCTGGAAGAACGTGTCAAAGGTGGACATTTTGTAAATAAGGAAGGCAAGGTGATAGGAATCCACGACGGATATCCCTTTTATACTATTGGACAACGTAAAGGGCTTGGTGGCGGATTTACAAAACCCATGTTTGTTACTGAAATTATTCCCGAATCCAATACGGTCGTTTTGGGCGAAATCGACGACCTGATCCGTAATACAATGAAAGTTGGAAAACTCAACTGGATGAAGTATCCGGAACTTCCGGAAGGTATGGAGGCATTGACACAGGTCAGGTATAATGATCCGGGTGTTATGGCAGGATTGCGTATGCAGGAAGATCAGGTAGATGTGGAGTTTTATGCTAATGTTCGAGGTGTCGCACCAGGTCAGTCAGCCGTGTTTTATGAAGGTGACGATGTCGTAGGTGGAGGAATCATTATGAGAAATATATCTTTTTAAATGTTTTTTAAATTAGTTCAGATTCTATGGCTAAACCGAATTGTCTGTCAATTTTATTAATCAGTTTGTTTGTCTCAGGACTACTTTCGTGTAATACCGAATATGAAGAACCTGTCTTCAATAATGTGATAAGCGACTACTATCCTGTAAAACTAAATAGTGAATGGATATATCAATCGGACAGTATCATATACTCCCAAGGCGGTAAACAGAAAGATACATTGAGGAGCTTTATCCGTGAGATTATTACTGATACGCTGAGAGATGCTACAGGTAATCTTATATATAAAACAGATAGGTATATCCGGAAGAACGGCAGTGATGACTGGCACAGGATTAATGCCTGGACTGTATATATTAACAATTCAAGTGTAGTACGAACAGAAGAGAATATACCTTTGGTGAAGCTCGTATCACCTCTTAAAGAAGGAACACGGTTTCGCAGTAATGTTAATTTTGACGATAATATCAAAAGTGAAGTCGGCGGCGAGTTTATAGCTGTTTACAGCGGTTGGAGACCCGTAGTAGAATCTGTCAGTACAGATATTTCATATCGTAACCAAACATTGTCTGCAATTAAGATCAAAGTGGCTGATGTTGAATCCATTATTGATCTAAGAAAAGTAAACGAATACTATGTTAAAGGAATAGGGCTGGTACGGAAGGAGATGACTATAATGGATACAGATGGCAATAATCCGGACAATCCCTGGGATGTGAAGGTTAAAAAAGGATTCATACATACCTTACAATTAATAGAATATAAATAACCACTTCGATGGATAAAAGGACTTTTATACCAGTCGGTCAGTTGCTCAAATCCGTAGGTACTTCCGGAGAAATTAAATATACTGCTAAGGATGAATTCTATGATGATTTGGTAACATGTAATCATTTTTTTGTAAAGTACAGGGGCAATTATATACCGTATTTTATTCAATATTTTAAGGATGTTGACAATAATATAATTAAAATCGAGGAAATCGACGCTCCTGAGGCAGCAAACAGACTGGTATTGGAAGAAATATATTTAAGAAAATGCGATATCCACTCTGAAACAGGAGAATCATTTACCAGATTATCCCAACTTGAAAATTACATTATTTACGACCACGGCATAAAAATAGGAAGAATTAATGAGGTACAGGAACTTCCTCAGCAGCTTATTGCTCACGTATCGTACAATAATAAAAGTGTTATGATTCCACTACACGATTCATTGATCAAACAGGTTGACAATGTATCTAAAATCATTTATATGGAGCTTCCGGAAGGCATTCTCGAATTATAAATCACACAGTATATTAAATGTCTATAATGTTCTTTATAATTTAATGCATGATTTAACGTTATTGTATTGATATGTATTTGTATTCATAATCCCAAACCTTAGTGTTTGAATTGGTTTGGGAATATATAAAAATGGGTATAAAATCATTTTTTTATGCAATTTATATATTATTTTAATTTATAATATGTATATTTGCAGCTGTACTCAAATTCCGATATCATGTCTGTAAGATTATTTATTATAGCTGTTGCACTATTTGCTGGAACATCTTATGTCCATGCCAACGATACCTATGCAGTTTGTAAGGTAAAGCCGGGTGAAAATATTGAAAATTTATTAAAAAGATATTTGCTGACACCACATTCATGCAATGTCAATTCTTTTATTAAGATCAACAACATTAAAAACAGAAATCTGATAATCAGTGGCAGGCTGTATAAGCTGCCTCTTGCAATAAAGGACTATAATGGAGTGAATATCCGCTCTTCAATAGGGATCACCAGTATGGATATAGCTAAAAAGATAGAAACCTTTAATCTTAGTCTGCTGGAGGCAGGAATCAGGGATCAGAACTTTAAAAATAATAAAAAAATATGGGTTCCTATCAGTGAATTCGATTGTAATGACGGAACTTCAGCAACATACGACCCTTCTTCAATTGCAGCAGCATCTTCCGAAGATGATACTGTGGGTAAAGGCAATGATTCGAAATCATATACACCGACGCGTACAGAACTGAAAAGGACTGGTGTAAAATCTATTAATGTACCTTTGATGGGGCCAGGATACGATGTTGTACATATTGAAGACTTCAGTTTGGCTGGTCAGGTATTTTATATCATCAGTGGACACGGTGGTCCTGATCCGGGAGCAGTCTATACAAAAGGAGAAAGCCCTTTGTGTGAAGATGAATATGCCTATGATGTATCATTAAGATTAGCACGTAACCTGATGCAACATGGTGCTACTGTTGAAATCATCATACAGGATTTGGATGATGGCATCCGGGATGATGAGATGCTGCTTTGCGACACAGATGAATTGACTTTGGGTATTCATACCATTCCGTTAAACCAAAAAACAAGGTTAAGAGAAAGAGTTGCAGTTATTAACAAATTGTATGAAAAGTACAAAAAGAAGGGTCATAAAATACAACGTGCGATTGAAATTCATGTGGACTCAAGAAGTAAGCACATGCGTCAGGACGTATTCTTTTATTACAATCAGCATAATAGCAACAGTAAAAAACTGGCAGAAAACATTCAGGAAGTATTCGCCGCCAAATATGACCAGCATCAGAAAAACAGAGGATATCATGGTCACGTTGAAGATAGGGGCATCTATATGGTGAGAAATGTAAAACCCGATATGGTCTTTGTTGAATTGGCCAATATAACCAATAAGGAGGACCAGCAACGGCTGATAATCAATACCAACAGGCAAGCTTTGGCAAACTGGCTTTTTGAAGGACTCAGAAAGTAATATATTGTCAGGTATACCATGCGTAGCAGATAGATAAAGGAAATCGTATTTTTCCCATCTTCTGTTAACTAAGGATAAACTTTTTTTAACGAAAGGGATATACGGAATTGTTTGATTTCGTATATCCCTTTCTGTTTGGCAGGATAATGTATGGTGTGAAACATATTATTTAAAGTAGAACAGTTTTTATAGTGTTCAGATACATAATTCTCTATTATGTATAGATACATATTTCTTGTGGTGTATGCAAAAAATCAGCTTTAAAACTTTCTTTTTCTTCAACCTTCTACAATGCATCGAAGGATTGATTTCATAATTTGATATTACAATTATGTACAATAAATCTTTGAGATGTACATACCTTTTATTTAATCCTGTTTTGAAATGTAATACTTTTCAACTATACAAATAATCTGTAGTTGCTTGTACCGTATAAACTATTTTAGATGGAATTAGGTATATGGACAGAATGATTTTTTAATAAATTCGCATTAAGTAATTATTTAATATGTATCGTTTTTTGGATAGTAATTTTATTCGAGATTAAAAAATTAAATTATAACTAAATTTAATTTAAAAAAAATTATAATATATTCAAAATAGATGTATTTTTGTGAACTATTTCAATCGTCATTAATCATAATTAATTGTGTATCATGATATTGGTTGTAAATATTTGATAACTTTCTGAAATTTATTTTTTACAGTATTTTAATAAAATGTATAATATTTGAAATGGAAAATGTACAAACCGTGAAAATTGTTAAAAAAATATCACACGAAGAAGCGCTGGAAAAGTCTTTGGATTATTTTAAAGGAGATGATCTGGCTGCACGTGTATGGGTTAATAAATATGCGCTTAAAGATTCAGACGGCAATATATATGAAGCGACACCGGATGATATGCATCGCCGTATAGCAGGCGAGATAGCCAGGATCGAAAGTAAATATAGCAATCCGATGCGGGAGGAGGAAGTTTTTGAACTCATCCGCAATTTTAGGTATATTATTCCTCAGGGAAGCCCAATGACCGGTATTGGCAATAAGTTTCAGATTGCATCCCTGTCGAATTGTTTCGTTATAGGAAATGGTCATGATAGTGACTCCTATGGAAGTATTATGAAGATCGACGAGGAACAGGTACAATTGATGAAGCGCCGGGGTGGAGTAGGACATGATTTGTCTTTCATTCGACCCAAAGGTTCAGCAGTTAAAAATTCAGCATTGACATCTACAGGATTGGTTCCTTTTATGGAACGATATTCCAATACGACCCGTGAAGTAGCTCAGGATGGCCGAAGAGGTGCCCTGATGCTTTCAGTATCCATTAATCATCCGGATGCGGAAGACTTTATAGATGCCAAACTCACTATGGGTAAGATTACAGGAGCCAATATTTCCGTAAGAATTGATGATGAGTTTATGGAGGCTGTAAGAAATGATACAGAATATGTTCAGAAGTATCCCGTACATAGCCGCAACCCCAAGGTGATCCGAAAAGTAAATGCAAAGGCATTGTGGCAAAAAATAGTGCATAACGCCTGGAAATCAGCCGAGCCCGGTATCCTGTTCTGGGATACAATCATCAATGAATCTGTTCCGGATAGTTACGCTGATTACTGCTTTACAACGACATCTACTAATCCGTGCGGTGAGATTCCACTATGTCCGTACGATTCGTGCAGACTACTGGCTATAAATCTATATTCCTATGTTAAGCATCCATTTACTGATCAGGCATCTTTTAATACCGATTTGTTCCGTAAGCATGTCGCTAATGCACAACGTATCATGGATGATATCATTGATCTTGAAATAGAGAAGATTGATGAGATTCTCCTTAAGATAGACAAAGATCCGGAAAGTAATGAGATAAAAGCAGTTGAAAAATCACTGTGGGAAAAAATCAAAACCAAGACGCTTCAGGGACGCCGTACAGGAATTGGTATAACTGCTGAAGGCGATATGCTGGCTGCCATGGGATTGAGATATGGAAGTGATGAAGCTAATGCTTTTTCTGAAAATCTTCATAAGACGCTCGCTCTGGCTGCTTACAAGGCATCGGTTCAAATGGCTAAGGAACGTGGCCCATTTGAGATTTATGATCCGATACTGGAAGCTAAAAATCCGTTTATACACAGGATCAAGGAGCATGATAAAGCATTGTACGATGAAATGACCAAGTATGGCAGGAGAAATATAGCTTTACTGACAATCGCTCCAACAGGCAGTACGTCTATTATGTCGCAGACTACTTCCGGTATTGAACCCGTGTTTTTGCCGGTATACAAACGCAGGCGAAAAGTAAATCCTAATGATAAGGATGTTCGCGTGGATTTTGTAGATGAAGTGGGCGACTCCTGGGAAGAATATCTTGTATTCCATCATCATTTTAAAACATGGATGCAAACTAATGGTCATGATATTTCAAAAAAATATGATAATGATGAACTCGATGCATTAGTAGCACAATCGCCTTATTATAAGGCTACTTCCAACGATGTAGACTGGTTGAGCAAGGTGCAGATGCAGGGTGCTATCCAAAAATGGGTCGATCACTCCATATCTGTAACTATTAACATCCCGAATGAAGCTAATGAAGAATTGGTCAATGATCTTTATCTCAAAGCTTGGGAAGTTGGTTGTAAAGGTGTAACAGTATACAGGGATGGATCCAGAGCAGGTGTTCTGATATCCGCAGATACTAATAAGGAAGATGAAAAAGAAGAAAAAGCTTTACAAACTCCGTTTCCTACCAAACGACCTCAGATACTTGAAGCTGATGTAGTACGTTTTCAGAATAACAAAGAGAAATGGATTGCATTTGTAGGGCTGATTGAAGGTAGACCCTATGAGATATTTACAGGAATGGCTGACGATGAAGAAGGAATACTGATACCAAGGTGGGTAAATGAAGGATTGATTATCCGGAATAAGGACGATCGTGGAAATACACGGTATGATTTTCAGTTTAAAAACCTGAAAGGCTATAAGACGACTATCGAGGGATTGTCACACAAGTTTAATCCTGTATTCTGGAACTATGCCAAACTGATATCCGGGACTCTCAGGTATGGTATGCCACTCGAAAATGTCATAGAGTTGATTAACCGCTTAGAGCTCGATTCAGAATCTATCAACAACTGGAAAGCCGGAGTAGCCAGAGCTTTGAAGCGTTATCTGCCGGATGGCGCAGAAGCTATTGGTCAGAAATGCATGAACTGCGGATCAAACGAAGTAGTGTATCAGGAAGGCTGCGTGGTATGTAAATCATGCGGTTCCAGTAAATGCGGATAAAACCGGATTTGGTAAAACTATAAAACGAGTTTTTATCTATATGTCAGCTTAACAGGACAAAATATAAAGTTTGGTCTGTTAAGCTGTTTTTTATGATTAAAAAAATTAATATTTCCGAATACTCTTTATTAATAAAGGTGTTATTTTTTTAACTAAAATAGATCTGTAACGTATATAATATTAGTATTCATTCTTTTTTTTTATAAAAATTACTAACTGAACAAAAAAACAACTATTTATAATGTTAGTTTCAATCAATTATTTTATACAGATTTTAATATCAGATTCTAAATGAATTGGATGTATTTGAATAATCGATTATATATATATATTGCTCTGATATGGTTGACTACTGTAGTTGGGGCATGTAGTGCATAATCATGCTAATCCATCTGCCAGCAGATCTTAATTGTAACGACCAAACATTCAAATATGTTGTTTTATTATAACTAATAGTTATATAAAGTAATATGTATTATAAGGAGTAATGGACATTTTTAATGCTATTTTTTAGACGCTTGGTTCAAGTGGACATTTTTAATGCTGTTTTTTTACTCACTTTTTACATTATTCTTGAATATTTCATTTCTTTGCATGTCTGTAAAAA
>JADZFD010000065.1 GCA_020850225.1 Saprospiraceae bacterium
CTTATAAAATGTTTTTTAAGATGAATATAAACGACATGATTTTCCTGAATACCATTGATTTCAAGAAATACTTTTTTTCTGTCGTCTGAAACGGTAACTTGTTTTACAGGGAGTGTTTTTTCATCCAGTTTAGGACCTCCATAATTTTCTGTTGGCTTATAATACCATTGCTTTATCTCATACATATCCGTATTCCATCCATCACCTTCCTCCAGTGGTTCTGTAAATTCTATCTCGATACCGTTTGATTTAGCCCTGACAGCCAGCATTTCAAAAGTTGATTTTTCATTGTAAACTAACCGCTGCAAACCATAGTATTGCTTGCCGGACTGACCCCAGTTGCCAGGATTGCCGATGCCTCCGGCGTATAATTCATTATTCGGACCCCAAGCGAGTCTGTTAACACCTGCTTCCAATCCCTGTATAAAGCGGAAAACAGCTCCCTGCAATTGTCCGTTGACTTCTTCTACGAATACTCTTTTGACACCTCCATGTGTTACTTCCCCGTGAATCATCTGACCTTTGTAAGGACCTAAATCAATCGCAAGAGGTGTACTTGGTGAGTTTCCGATTTCATCCTGTGGCAACCATACCATAGGAAGGTCTTCTTTTTTGTCTTTTGTACCTTCAGGATCTACTGAATGAGACCCGAACCAGGCACCTTCCCGTACGTGGACGATTTTGGACGAAGGTAGCCAGTCACCCTGATTGTCAGCAACAAATATCTCTCCGTTATATCCTACACCTACGCCATTGGGTGTACGAAGACCGGATGCAACAAAACTGAGTGCTCCGGTATTTTTATTGATTTTAATAACCTTTCCCCTGTCCGGAATCTGGGGATTAACACTGGCACCTCCCGGAACAATGGCTGTTGCCAGTGTAGCATAGAAATTGCCGTCTTTAAATGCAAGACCGAAGCCAAATTCATGGAAATTGGAGGAAACTTTCCAGTCGTAACACAGCGCCTGATATTCATCAATAATATCATCTCCATTTGTATCAATTAACCGGGTGAGTTCCTGTTTTTGCATAACATATATCGTATCATTTACGACTTTTAGCCCCAGCGGTTCCGCAAGACCGAACGCTATCATCTTGTATGTCATTTTGGTAGAGTCGCCGCTTTGAACATTGGATACCTTATATACACCTCCTATCTCATCCCAGGTACTGACAATCAGACTACCATCTGATAGAAAATCCATACCGCCTACCATCGGTTTGAAATTGTCAGGACGAGCCTGAAACAGATCAAATGAAGGGTGAACCTTGTCCAGTGGGTAACCATCACCAGGGATTTTTACAGCATTGGCCATCGGAAGTTTATAGTTTTTAAGTATATCGTTCACATCGTTTTTATGATATATGGACATGGCAGGAATCACTTCGAAATCTTTTTTTCCGGGCTGTTTCCAGTTGAATGACAGGAATTGTCCTCCTCCGCCCTGAAAAAAGCCGATTTTAAATTTGTAATATCCTTTTTTCATGGCGATACTTGCATCTTTATATTCAGCACCATGAAGGCCATCATTGTTTATCACTTCCTGGTCATTGATATACAATTTAGAACCATCATCACTCCACAGGTGGAAGGTATAAGTGCCTTCTTCTTCGATTTTAAGATAACCATCACCAAAAAGAGCAAAATTTTGTTTCCAGCCTTTAAAATCATTGCCTGAAAGATTATCAAAATTGGGTAAGATACCGGCTTCCTTAGGCTTTTGCGACGCCGGAATGTCGGGAATTGTCTGACTGTTTTCAGGAATATTGTATATTTTTACCACACTACCCGGCAGGAGGGTTTCTTCCTTAATGTCTTTATCTGCTTCAATAGTCAAAAGCGTTGTTGCTTTGGGTGCATCTTCAGCCTTATCATTGCTTTCATCCAGAGAGAGTATATAGTCAATCATAGTGTGTAAATCATCCTCTTTCAGATCCGGGTGTGCCGTCATAGCCTGACTTCCCCAAACTCCAGCTCCACCGTTTTTGATTTTAGAGGCTAGTAACTGAAAGTTTTCAGGTGTTTTTTTATATTTCTGTGCTATCGCTACATAGGCCGGTCCTATTGTTTGCAAGGTCTTGTTGTGACAGGACTTACAATCGCTTTTGGCTATCAATTTCAGTCCTTCTGAATTATCTGTATCTTGATCTTCTTCAGAATTATTACCAGCGATGTTTTTATTTTCAATTACCGGTGTATCCAGCAAGGTGAGTTTTAATTGGGTCGAACTGTTATTGGACAGCAATACAAACCCATCCACACTCAGCGCACTGATATCTTCAAACTTATAGTTATCCTTGTGTAGAATCGTCAATTCTCCGTTGGTATATATTGCTTTTTCATCTTTAATAGAGTTAAAATTAAATTTTAAACCTGTCTGATAGCCATCCGGAATATCTTCTGTATAAAAAGTACGTTCCAAAACGGGAGATCCGCTTTTTACAGATGCATCTACTTCTTCATTTATAAGTATAGGTTTGGTTAGGGATGCACTGTTCAACTGGTACATAAGTTGTACCTTACCATTTACAAATCTATGGCCGCGATACTGAAAATGCACATCCACAGAGTCCTTTCCATGCAGCAAAAACCATGGATTTGTATATTTATTTTCAAAATAACTGTTGCCCAGTGTGATAGGCTGTGGACCGTGTGCTTTTGTATAAACAGCTCCATCGAAATAGACACTTCCTTTCCAGACTTTATATAAACCACCGGTAGTAACATGATAAGCTGCCCATACCTGGTCAGACAGAGCCAGTGTAATCATACGTGGATTCCAATCCAGGACGGATCTGAAAACCCAATTTTCTATCGGCCTTTTCTTATTGGTAAAACTATCATTTGAACAGTTGTACAATAAGAAGATTGACAATAAGGCAAATATATATTTATTAAGACGCATAATGATATTATGAATTAGTTATTGTGGTTAAAAATATCAAATGTATAGCCTTTTCCAAATACATTTTAATAAATAAAGATATTTTTGAGTATATATCAGGTTTTTTTATCAGCCAATTCAATGGTTTGTCGCTGAGAATGCAATATTTTAAGTTTGGAATCCTGATTATTGAAATAGATGTTCAGATTATAAAACATAATTAAATAAATGTTAAATGCAGTTCTGTAAGTTCGGTAATCACCAAACAAACAGTAATTTTGTCCTGAATTTAATACATATTCTATGCAGCTACCAGATCAGGAACTGATTGAAGATTTCGCCAATTATTTTGAAACACAACATAATTTTTCTCCGTTAACGAGTAAGATTTATTCTTATATGTTGGTAGGCGAAACACCTGAAGGAACTACATTTGATGCGTTGGTTGAGGTATTCAAAGTAAGTAAAAGTTCTGTTTCAAACAGTCTGAACTTCCTTACTCAACTCAGATATATAGAGTATTACAGTAAGATGGATCAGAGAAAACGATTGTATCGGATTGCACAAAGTGCTACATTAATTCGTTTGGAAAAAATTCATGAAATCTTAAAATTGGAAAAAAAATTATCTGAACGCTTTTTAAAATTTTTAGTTGATAAAACCGCTAATTCGGATGATTTACGTATTTTAAAATCATCTATATATGTAGACCATTTAGATAAGGCAGTAGATCAGCTTGCCGAAACCATTCATAAATTAAAATCTGTAAAAGAAAATTAAGAGAAGTATATGAAGTCAAATATTTTAATTGTTATCATGGCAGTTGTGATGTTGTCTGCCTGTAAAAATCAACCTTCAAAGCCAATGGGTGGCGGAGGTGCATTACCCATACCTGTAGTAGAAGTATCTGCTAAAGATGTTGTAGGTTATCAATCATATCCTGTAAATATTGAAGGAAAAGTAAACAATGCTGTTCGTGCCAAGATATCAGGATATATCAAGGAGGTGTATATAGATGAGGGGCAGCACGTGACTAAAGGTCAACCCCTGTTCAGGCTGGAGACGGATGTACAGACTCAGACGGCTCACGCAGCGAATGCAGCAATTAATTCATCTGAAGCCATGATTACATCGGCAAAGGCTGCTGTCAATGCAGCTCAGGTTGAGGTGGACAAACTTACACCATTGGTTGAAAAAAATATTATCAGTAAGATACAGCTGGAGACAGCAAAAGCCAATCTGTCACGGGCTGTTGGTCAGCTTGAACAGGCTAAAGCAGGTAAATTGCAGGCACAGGCCAACTATAGCAGTATCCGTGCCAATATAGACTTTGCAGTAGTGAGAAGTCCTGTCAGCGGAGTGGTAGGTTCCATCAATTACCGTGAAGGCAGCCTGGTCGGACCATCCGATCCAATGCCCATAACTACCGTTTCAGAGACATCTGAAGTATATGCGTATTTTTCGATGAATGAGGCAGAATATTTAAATTTTCTGGACGAAACACCCGGAAAAGCGGTTAAGGATAAATTGAATAATCTCCCATTGGTAGGCCTTATACTGGCAAATGGACAGGAATATTCTGAAAAAGGAAAGATACAGACAGTTACAGGGCAGATAGATCCACAGACCGGATCGATAAAATTCAGAGCTGTGTTCAGGAACCCCAACGGCTTGTTGAGTAATGGCAACAGTGGTTTTGTACATATACCCAAATCTTACAAAGATATTCTTGTCATACCTGAAAGTGCTACTTATGAGCAGCAGGGTGTCGTCTATGTATTTGTTTCCAGAAAAGATACAGTATACAGTACACCGATTACTGTAGAAGACCGCATTGACAATATGGCCTTAGTCCAGTCAGGATTGAAGAAGGGCGATATCGTGGCGGTCAAGGGTATCGGAAAATTAAGAAATGCCACGCTGATACAACCTGTTCCTGTGAAGCTTGATTCTATTGTAAATGCTGTAAAAGCAATCATGTAAAATAGTAAAATATGCTAAAGACATTCATAGAAAGACCCGTATTATCAACGGTTATTTCGATTATTATAGTTATTCTTGGAGTATTGGGATTGACGACATTACCAGTTACGCAATATCCTGAGATAGCTCCTCCGACAGTTCAGATTAATGCCAATTATCCGGGTGCCAATGCACAGACTGTGCTTGAAAGTGTGATTATTCCCATAGAAGAGCAGGTGAATGGTGTTGAAAATATGGACTATATCACCTCAACTGCTACCAATAACGGGTCGGCAACCATTCAGGTTGTTTTCAAACAAAATGTAGACCCTGATATTGCTGCCGTAAACGTGCAAAACAGGGTAGCAAGGGCTACACCACTACTACCAGTAGAAGTTGTACGTTCGGGAGTGGTTACTCAAAAGCAACAGACCAGTGCATTGATGTTCGTCTCTTTCTATGCTGAAAATCCGGACATGGACCGTACGTTTATCCAGAATTATATGAATATCAATGTTGTACCGGAACTGAAACGGGTAAGCGGTGTGGGAGATGCCAGCGTGTTTGGCAGTAGAAATTATGCTATGCGTATCTGGCTGGATCCGGTAAAAATGGCCAATTATGGTTTAGTACCATCGGATGTAAGTGCTGCCATCAATGAGCAGAGTCTTGAGGCGGCAGCAGGACAGTTTGGTGAAAATAACGGTGAAGCATTCCAGTTTGTCATACGCTACAGTGGAAAATACAGAACACAGGAACAGTATGAAAATATTGTAATTCGTTCGATGGATCACGGTCAGATACTGTATCTGAAAGACGTAGCAAGAGTTGAAATGGGTGCTCAGAGTTATGTAGGTGTATCCAAAATGAACGGAAAGCAGGCAGTAGCCATGGCTGTTTATCAGACACCAGGTTCCAATGCACAGGAGATTGTACTGAATCTTCGAGCCAAGCTCAAGGAATTATCCGGTAATTTTCCGGACGGACTGGAATACACTGTAGTATTTGATACCAATGAATTTTTGGATGCTTCCATCTCAAAGGTTGTAACAACGTTGATAGAGGCTTTTATCTTAGTGTTTTTGGTTGTATTCCTGTTCCTGCAGGATTTTCGCTCGACGCTGATCCCTATGATTGCTGTTCCGGTGTCTATAGTAGGTACGTTTTTCTTTTTGAATCTGTTTGGTTTTTCTCTAAATCTGCTGACCTTGTTTGCCCTTGTACTGGCGATTGGTATTGTAGTGGATGATGCGATAGTTGTAGTCGAAGCCGTACATGCCAAAATGGAAAAGACCCACTTGCGGAGTAAGAGCGCTTCGTTGAGTGCCATGCAGGAGATAGCAGGAGCCATCGTATCGATTACACTGGTTATGGCGGCAGTATTTATTCCGGTGACTTTTATACAAGGACCTACGGGTGTGTTTTATCAACAGTTTGGTATAACGCTTATAGTTGCCATTCTTATATCTGCCCTGAATGCATTGACGTTGAGTCCTGCATTATGTGCACTGTTGCTGAAAGAGCATAATCCAGGTGACGGTAAAGGTTTCAAACAGCGATTTTTCAATTCTTTTAATACGGGTTTTGAAGCTGTAACGCACAAATATGCTCAAAGTTTCGGATTTTTATTAAGACATAAGTGGATTACATTTTCAATTCTGATACTGTGCGGTGCAGGGATTTTCTATGCCAATAAAACGATGCCCAGCGGTTTTGTACCCAATGAGGACAGGGCATTTATAATGGGTAATTTTGAATTGCCACCCGGAGCATCATCCGATCGCGTTGCCAATCTGCAGGATGAATTTTATACCAAAGCATCACAGATAAGAGGTGTCAAAAACATTACCTTAGTATCTGGATTCAGTTTTGTTTCCGGACAGGGATCTAATTTTGGTATGGCGATGATATCACTGGATGAATTTGAAAAGAGGAAGGAAAAGAGTATGTCCACAGATGCCGTCGTTGGCCAGCTGTTTGGTATAGCTGCTCAGATGCCTGAGGCTAATATGATATTTTTCTCTCCGGCGAGTGTGCCGGGATTTGGGGTTTCATCCGGTTTTGACCTGAAATTGCTGGATAAATCAGGTGGAGATCTGAACGAATTCAATCAGGTTGTTCAGGGGTATATCGGTGAGTTGATGAAAAGGCCTGAAATACAGTATGCACAAACATCTTTCAATACGAATTATGCGCAGTATGAGATAGAGCTCAATGTACCCAGAGCAAAGCAATCGGGAGTAGCGGTAAGTGCCATATTCAGCGCTCTGCAAGGATATATCGGAGGTATCTATGCAGCTGATTTTACACGGTATGGCAAGCAATTCAGAGTCATGATACAGGCACTTCCTGAAGACAGAGTCAGCGAGAAGGATCTCCAGAAAATTTTTGTCAGAACAATGAAAGGAGAAATGGCGCCTATTACTCAGTTTATGTCAGTTAAACGCATTTATGGTCCACAGAATATTAACAGGTTCAACCTGTTTACCAATGCCGGAATAACAGGTGCAAGTAAACCGGGATACAGTACCGGGGATGCCATTAAAGCTGTGCAGGAGGTAACCAGTACCAGCCTTTCGAACAACTATGGTATTGAATTTGCAGGATTATCCAGGGAAGAAATCAAGGCAGGCAATGAAACGCTGATAATATTCATGTTGTGTTTAATTTTCGTTTACTTCCTGCTATCTGCCCAGTATGAGAGCTATTTGTTGCCATTGTCCGTAATTCTTTCATTACCGGGAGGAATTATGGGAGCATATTTTGCACAGAAGTATGCCGGACTGGAGAATAATATATATTTTCAGATTGCATTGATTATGCTGGTAGGTCTTCTTGCCAAAAATGCGATATTAATCGTTGAATTTGCGATTCAACGGCGCCGTCTTGGAGAATCCATAGCTGCATCGGCATTGAATGGGGCCAAAGCACGTCTGCGTCCAATTTTAATGACTTCTCTCGCTTTCGTTTTCGGTATGATGCCACTGGTATTTGCTTCCGGAGTTGGTTATGTAGGGAACAGGTCAATAGCAACGGGAGCCGCATTCGGGTTACTGGTAGGGACGCTTACCGGTATCTTTAATGTGCCGGTTCTGTACGTTGTATTTCAGTGGTTGCAGGAGAAAATAAGTCCGGTGAAGTTTAAGAAGAAAGAGGAAAGTATTACAATTTAAGCAGATGATTATTAAAATGAAGATAAATAAACTGATAATAATAACAGGCATGGCTATGGGTTTGCAGTCCTGTTTTGTAGCCAAAAATTATGTCAGACCTGTAAAGGAAGTAGTTGAAGTACAAAGTTTCAGGACTGATAAACTTTCGCAGGACAGCCTGAGTATGGCCAATTTGTCCTGGAGAACGGTTTTTAAGGATGAGCAACTCACTAAGTATATCGATCAGGCATTGAACAATAATATGGATATACGTATCGCCATTCAGAATGTTGGTGCTGCTGAATCCTATGTAAAACAAGGGAAGGCATCTTTTCTTCCTTATGTCAATGGTAGTGTTTCGTATTCTTATCTCAATCCGTCACTCAACTCCTCTTCGGGTATTAACCTTGAAGAACGCAAGGAACTGAATCAGTATGATATATCAGCCTCCCTGTCCTGGGAAGCGGATATTTGGGGTAAGCTAAGGAGTAATTACAGAGCCGCCAATACGACCTATCTGCAAAGTATTTCTGTACATCAGGCTGTCAAATCACGTCTTGTCCAGAGTTTGGCATCGACATACTACCAACTATTGGCTCTTGACGAGCAGTACAGAATTACTTCTGAAACGGTAGGTCTGCGTACTTCAGGTTTGGAAACCATGAAGGCACTAAAGGAATCCGGACAGGTTACGGAGGTAGCAGTACAGCAGTCTGAAGCACAGTTGCTGAATGCACAGGCATTATTGCTGGATATTGAAAACGGAATCAAATTGTATGAAAATGCATTTTGTATCCTGTTGGGTGATTTTCCGCATGCTGTCAGCAGGAGTACGATAGAAGTACAGGAAGTGGACAGTGTTTTTGCTGTTGGCGTGCCGGTGCAGTTATTAAGTAATCGTCCGGACATTATGTCGGCAGAATACGGTCTGATTAATGCTTTTGAACTAACGAATGCAGCCAGAAGCAACTTCTATCCTGCATTGAGATTGACAGCAGCAGGAGGTTTGCAAAGCCTTGAATTTTCAGATTTATTTAATGCCAACTCATTGTTTGCGAGCCTTGTCGGATCACTCACACAGCCAATTTTCAACGGTCGTCAGATCAGAACGCAGTATGAGGTCAGAAAAGCACAGCAGGAAGTAGCCATGCTCAACTACAGAAAAGCAGTAATATCAGCAAGCAGGGAAGTATCGGATGCATTGTACACCTTTACGACGAATACCCGCAAAATCAAACTCAAACAGCAGGAATATGCAGCGTACAGTAAGGCTACGCAGGATTCTGAAGACTTGCTGGTCAATGGGTATGCCAATTACCTGGAAGTGCTGACGGCTCAGCAAAACGCATTAAATGCCCAACTCAGTATTGTAAGTACAGAATTAGCCCGTTTACAGTCCTTTGTTCAGTTGTATACGGCTGTAGGAGGCGGATGGAGATGAGTTTAGAATATATATTGTGTTTATTGCTGCTTACTTCTTACTGATTAGCCGTTCTTTCAGTAATTTCATACCATCCGTTGCAGAAGTTTTGAAGAAGTGTTCTTCTTTGGTATAGGTATTTGACAGATTAGGATCTATGACGTATCGTATACAGTTGCCGGGAACATATTGGATGAGACCAGCTGCAGGATAAACCTGCATGGATGTACCAATAACGATAAATATATCGGCTGCCTGTGCGATTTGTATGGCATTTTCCATTTCAGGAACGGCTTCACCAAACCAAACGATATGTGGTCTTAGCTGGACATTATGGCGGTCAGTATCTCCGGTATGCAGATCATCTTCCCATGGGTAGATTGTATAGGGATCATTAACAGGACGTACTTTTTTCAACTCACCATGGAGATGAAGCACCTTTTTGGAACCGGCTCTTTCATGGAGATCGTCTACATTCTGGGTGATGATATGTACATCATAATTATCCTGAAGTTCAGCCAGGATAAGGTGTGCTTCATTAGGTACGACATCCCGAAGTTGCCTGCGTCGCAGATTGTAAAACTCCATAACCAATTCAGGATTACTATTGAATCCTTCAGGGCTGGCGACATCTTCAATAAGGTGATTTTCCCAGAGACCATTTGCATCCCTGAAGGTGCTGATACCACTTTCTGCAGAAATACCGGCGCCGGATAATACTACGATTTTTTTCATGATGAATATCGTAAAAGGGGATTAAGTTATTAAAATAACAACCTAAACAACCTGTTTAAAATTCAGCACTACCCGGGAATCTCGGGAAAGGAATGACATCTCTGATATTGGTCATGCCCGTGACAAATAGAACCAGTCGTTCAAATCCAAGTCCGAATCCGGCATGGGGTACGGAGCCATATTTTCTTGTATCCAGGAACCAGGACATTTCATCAGCGGGAATATGCATTTCCTGCATACGGTTCAGCAATACCTCCATTCGTTCTTCCCGTTGTGATCCGCCGATGATTTCGCCGATTCCGGGGAATAAAACATCCATGGCGCGAACCGTATTGTTATCGTCATTCATGCGCATATAGAATGCTTTGATATCCTTAGGATAATTTGTCAGAATAACCGGTTTTTTGAAGTGTTTTTCAACCAAATACCGCTCATGTTCCGACTGCAGGTCGGCACCCCATTTGTCGACAGGATATTGAAACTGACCTCTTTTATTGGGTTTTGAATTCTTTAAGATTTCAATGGCCTCTGTATAGGAAACCCTTTCAAACGGATGCTCCAGACAGAAATTCAGTTTCTGCAGCAGTGACATTTCCGATCTTTCAGCCTGTGGTTTGTTCTTTTCTTCATCCAGTAATCTTTGTTCCAGAAATGCCAGGTCTTCAGCACAATGATCGAGCGCATACTGAATCAGGTATTTGAGCATATCTTCCGCAAGGTCCATATTATCATCGAGATCATTGAATGCTACTTCCGGTTCTATCATCCAGAATTCAGCCAAATGCCGTGTTGTGTTGGAATTTTCAGCCCTGAATGTAGGTCCGAAGGTATAAACCTGACCCAATGCAAGTGCTGCAAGTTCAGCTTCAAGCTGTCCGGATACGGTCAGATTGGTATGTTTTTCAAAAAAATCTTCCTTAAAATTGACTGAACCGTCTTCATTTTTGGGTACGTCCTTAAGATTTAAAGTTGTTACCTGAAACATTTCCCCGGCACCTTCCGCATCACTTGCTGTTATGATAGGACTATGCATATAGAAAAAACCTCTGTCATTGAAAAACTTATGAATGCCATAAGCCAGTGCATGGCGTACCCTGAATATCGCTCCGAATGCATTGGTACGGAACCGAAGGTGTGCAATTTCCCGTAAATACTCGAGACTCGGTCTGTTTTTAAGCTGGATCGGATAGGTTTCAGGATCACAGTCTCCAAGTATTTCGATTTGTTCGGCTATGAGTTCGACGCTTTGACCCTTGCCCTGTGAAACGATTAATTTACCACTGATACTGATTCCGGCACCGGAAGTAATACGTTTGGTTAAATCTTCGCCCATTTTATCACTGTCGGCTACCACCTGCAGATTTGCCAGACATGAACCGTCATTTACAGAGATAAACTGATTATTTCTGAATGTGCGAACCCATCCCATCACTGTATAGTTCTGATCGACAGATGCTGTAAATATATCTATAACTTTAATCCTTTTTGACATGACTTTTAATCCCAGTTTAAATAATTAGAACGCAAAAGTAAGCATTATTATGGTATAATACTGACAAATTACGATATAAAAACCTGTATAAAGGCTTTTGAGTAGGGGTATTACAGAATTTATGATAGACAAATACTATACCTGGCGTACAAAAGAACTGATCTTTCCTGCCCGGATGGAAGGCAGCAGCGCTGAAATATAACCTATGGACAGTACAGTCAGCGTAACGATGATAAAGTCGCCCATATGCATCTCTATGGGATAGGCGTCAATCATAAAGCCTTCAGGAATACTGATGATGCCATAGTTTTTTTGAAGCAGATACATGATGATTCCGATTACATAGCCCAATACCATACCTATAGCGGATACGAGCAATCCGAGTGTCAGAAATATCCATCTGATGTTATGTGTAGTCATGCCCATGGATTTGAGTATGGCGATATCTTTTTTCTTTTCAAGGACGATCATCCACAGAGAGCCCACCAGATTAAAGGCGATGATAAGTAGTGTCAGACAGGCGATTAGATAGCTGACCCACTTTTCAATGTTCATTATTTTAAGGAAGTTTTCATCCTGCTGATAGCGATTACTCACTTTGAATGCCGGACCTAAGGCCTGTTGTAATGTATTGGCCAGTTTCTTGTCATTGTAGCCAGGCTGCTTCTTAATTTCTATTGCAGAAAAGTTGTTTTCGAGTCCCAGCAACTGATTGACAGCATCGAAATTTACCAGCACATACTGCATATCTACGTCATTACCTACAGAAAAAATCCCCGAAGCATAAAACGAATAACTGTTGAATTCTTTGGATAGAGGTCCTTTGGCTTTACGCAATGGCATATATGCATTTACAGGTGTAAATCCATCGGATGGGTTGACGGACAGCTTGGTGTTCATTCCGCTTCCGAGTAAGGCAAACTCCGTAGGTTTTCCGAATTGAGCCTGACCATATAACAGTGCAGTATCGATACCAGTGACCTTTAGAAATTGATTGTCCACTCCTTTGATGATACCTACTTCCTGTGACCCCTTGTAATCAAAAAAAGAGGTCTCTTCGATTGTAAATGCATAAGCATCTATTCCTTGTGTTCGTGTAAACAAAGTAGTATCAATTTTGTCCCTGGACATATATTTGCCTTCATTCAGGGTGATTTTTATGTCTGGATTAAAATGACTCAGCATCCCTGACAATATTCCCTCAAATCCATTGAAAACCGACAATATCAATATCAGGGCAGCTGTTCCGATAGCCATACCTATTATGGATATCCACGTGATAATATGAATGGCATTGGTTGATTTTTTACCAAACAGATACCGGAAGGCGATCTTTACATACAGATTCATGTTGCAAAAATATACATTTTAAAATTTTAATGGTACATATACCTGAGGATTATATTCTATAAGGTATATACAGGTCTATATTTACTGTCATTAAAAATAAAAACAGAATACATACATGATTAGATTATTGATAAGCTTATGTTATATTACGAAAAATAAATTGCGTTAAATTTGTATTAAAGTCTTACTTTGAATAATATTGTGACGGTATAATGATGTTATTAACCTGATTGCAGAATTTGTACTATAGTTTGAAAATATTTAATTATTTGTTGTTTCAATAGATTTTAAGTTAAAAAAGATGAAAAAGTTATTTTTAAACCCAAATTTTAAATGGATAGCATCTGTAGCAGGGGTAATATGTATCGTCTTTATTGCAAAAGATGTATTAGCCGATTACCGTATGCATCAAGCAAAGGAAAATGCAAGTTCCGGATGGGCAAATATGCCGTATATTGCACAGCCTGCAGATACTATTCCGCAACGTAGGGAAAGTATTCAGATTCAAAAACAGACGAATGATAAGTCTGTAAAACTGTCAATGGAGAATGGAGAAGTAACAGATCTGGAAATAGATGGTAAGAAAATAGATAAGCAGGATTATGACAAGTATAAAGGGATTATTGACGATGTGAATCCCAAAAGCAGCCGTAATGGAAGCGGGCAAACGTTTATTTTTGGTGACGATGATAATTTTGGTTTAGGAAATATACACATCTACAGGGATTCCTTATCCAATATGTTTGGCGATAATTTTTTCAAAGGGTTTAATGGAGACGGATTGAAGGGTATGATGGAGGAATTCTCCAGAAGCTTCGGAAGTTTTGATTTTACGAACAATCTGGACAGTCTGCTAAACAGACTTAAAGAATCAGGTAGTCAGAGTTTTGGGTTTACCTTTCCTGACAATGATGATTTGGATAAGAATCAAGGTATTTGGATTGATAAATTAGACGAGAATTCCGGAAATGCGGACAATCAGAGAGGCAAAACGACAGGTAGTAAGGATGTCAACCTAACTGAAATCTTAGGGAATGCTCTGAATTACGATGGTATGCTGTTGCCGGAAGTAACCAATAAAGTGGAAATAACCGGTAAATATCTGAAAATAAACGGCGAGAAGCAACCCACAAACATTTTTGAAAAATACAAAAGAATACTGGAAGAGGAATCCGGTTTGGAGCTGCAGAAAGACTCCAGACTTCGGTTCAATGTAATGGGTAAGGTATCCAAAAGGAAGTACAGAACATTCTAAATCTGTATCATGCTGTAATGCTGAACTGGTGAAGCTGATCTGGTTGTTGAGTTGGATGTATTATTCTTTCTTTCCTCTTTTGTATATGATGAGCCCGTCTAAAAAATTGCGCAGGATCTGATCACCTGCTTCCTTGAAGTTGGGGTGGTCATCTTTTCTGAACAAATCGTTGAGTGCACCTTTGGTTATATTAAATTCCTTGAGTTTGAGAATTTCGACGATGTCGTCATCTTTGAGATGCAGTGCTACACGCAGTTTTTTCAGGATGTCATTATTGGTTAGCATCGTATTTTAAATTTAATTGATGGAGATAAATGTGTTTGATTCCGTCCAGCGTGAGCATTCTGTTTTTATAATCAAAAAGATCGTCCAAAGGCAGCAGTACAGCTGACAATCCTCCGGTTGCAATCACTTTGTAGTCCTCTGACAAGGTTTTTTTAATCTGTCCGACAATTTCTCTGACAAGACCTACGTAACCATGCAAAACACCTGACTGAATAGCCGAAACCGTATCATGTCCCAAAATATTTTGAGGTATTTCCAGTGGAACAACAGGTAGTTGAGCTGTTTTGCTGAAAAGCGCATACATGGCTGTTTTTAGTCCCGGAGCTATCGTAACACCCAGGATACCGTGACTTCGGTCGACAGCTGTAAAAGTAAGTGCTGTCCCAAAGTCAACAATGATGCATTTGTCATGGTAGTCGCGTATAGCAGCGTATGCATTGGCAACAAGGTCACTTCCGATTTCGTAAGGTAGTGGCACGTAGATATCCAGGTTTTTAAGTACTTCCGGGTTAATGAGTAACGGATAAATACCAGTAACATTATGGACAGCACTGATAAGGATGTCATTCAAATCGGGTACTACACTACTGATGACAGCATGTTGAATCACAGAAGGATGTGGTATGTTCCATTCAAGCAGGATACTTCTGAGTGCACTCTCATAATAAAACTCGGGTTGGAGTTTTTTGGTTTCGTATGCAAAGGTATTAGACCATTTTCCGTCTTGGTATAAGGCAATGACGATATTGGAATTGCCTGTATCTATAGCCAGAATTGTATGATTGTCTGTTTGCATATGTGTAGCAAATGTATTTTATTTTTATTATTCAATATAAATAATACGGCTTCTTTTTTTGTAAAAGAGTAATTTAAAAACAATATATTAAAAATGCCTACTATGTATCACCGGATAAATGCTATAGTTATGCATGTTTTAAGCGAATTAATTATGTCTGTATAGTAATGCCGGTCATTCATTACCGACACCAAGATCGTTGAGCATGCCTTCCAGTTTTTGATCTAGTTCTGCTTCTGTTGATTCAAAGGATGCAGCATCTTTTAATGTTGTCCGGACGCTGCAGTAAAACTTGATTTTAGGTTCTGTTCCGGAGGGTCTTGCAGATATTATGCTGCCATCTTCTGTATAGAATTGCAGTACATTGGAAGATGGAAGGTTGATTTTTTCTGTTTTACCGGTTAAGATATCGGTAGAGATGCCGGATTTATAATCTTTAAGCTGAATAACGCGGTTATTTCCCAATGTCGTTGGTGTATTATTGCGGAAATTATCCATCATGGCACGTATCTCTTCGGATCCTTCTTTTCCCTTTTTGGTTATGGATATTAATTTTTCTTTATAGAATCCATATTCTTCATACAATGCAATTAGTGCATCGTACATACTTTTGCCCTGATCCTTGTACCAAGCAGCCATCTCGGCAAACATGCAACAGGCTACAACAGCGTCTTTGTCCCGGGCATGATCGCCTATCAGGTATCCGTAACTTTCCTCACCACCGAGCAGGAAGGTTTTTTTTCCTTCGAGTTCCGTCATTACTTCGCCGATGTATTTAAATCCGGTGAGTACATTGTAACAATCCACACTCTTTGATGCAGCGATTTTGTCAATCATATAAGAGGTGACAATGGTCTTCATAATATACTGTGTATTGTTGAGTTTTCCCGCTTTTTGCCGGGACGAAAGGACATAATTGGTCAAAAGGCAGAGTGCCTGATTTCCGTTCAGGAGTATAAATTGACCGTCCTTGTTTTTGATGGCGATACCAACCCTGTCGGCATCCGGATCGGTAGCCATAATGATATCGGCATCCGTATCTTTCCCTTTAGTCAGCGCCATAGACATAGCCTCAGCTTCTTCCGGATTGGGATAAATTACTGTTGGAAAATTGCCGTCAGGAATCATTTGTGCTTCAACAGGGATGACATTTTCAAATCCGAAATGCTTTAAAGCTGGCGGAACAAGCTGACTTCCCGTGCCATGAAGCGGCGAATATACAATTTTCAGGTCCTTTTGTCTGGCGATGGCGTCTTTG
Source organism: Saprospiraceae bacterium (assembly GCA_020850225.1). Classification (GTDB taxonomy): domain Bacteria; phylum Bacteroidota; class Bacteroidia; order Chitinophagales; family Saprospiraceae; genus OLB9. The sequence goes on from JADZFD010000065.1 coordinate 16,594, forward strand.
GATACAGATACTTTTTTTATTGCTTCCATATAGAGTCTATCGATATCTGTACCGATGATTTCTATGTTTTCGTTCACATGGTCAAACAGGATGTCATCTATTGACTGTACTTTGGCGACTTCCTGCATGACCGCTTCATCATGCGGAAAAACCAATTGTCCGCCATCGGCACCGTAAGCTTTATAGCCGTTATATTCCTTCGGATTGTGCGATGCAGTAAGCATTACGCCACCCTGACAGCCCAGGTGCCGGATAGCAAAGGATAATTCGGGTGTGGGGCGCATGGATTCAAAGAAGTACACTTTTATGTTGTTGGCAGAAAAAACACCGGCGACAACAGATGCAAATAAAGCTGAATTGTTTCTGCTGTCACATGATACAGCTACTTTGATGGGTATATTACTATACAGATTGTTGAGATAATTACTGAAACCCTGAGTTGCTGCTCCCAGGGTATATTTATTGACTCTGTTGGAACCGGCACCCATGATTCCCCTGAGTCCGCCTGTACCGAATTCAAGGTTTTTATAGAAGGCATCCGTCAGTTCTTTTTCGTCACCCTGTGCGATCAGTTGCCGGATGGATGTTTTGGTTGCTTCATCATAATTGCCATCCAGCCACACTTCAATGTTGGCCTTGATTTGCTGATCAATATTCAGATTGTCCATGACTATAATACTTTACTTGTTCTAAATACTTATTTACAGGCTTTAATTTTTTTTAAATAATGATTTACCTGTCAATTGCAAAGATAAATAAATCGTATATAATTGATGATTAAATTACTAAAAGCCAGACGTATTTGATATATAATAATCCTTGAGCCCTGATAAATCTTTATGTCAGCAATTTATTTGAACATGCAGTCAGGTTTTATTGTTAAATATAATACTAATGAAAGTAAATGAATACATATCTCTGTTAGCTGCCTTCTTGTTATTTATTTTTGGTGCAGCAACTGTTTTTATGGGCGGATCCGTATTGTTTGATTTATTTGATATGCGCGCCAAACAAGGGAATTATATACCGTTTGTTGTGCTTGCCAATTGGATTTGCGGGTTTATTTATCTGTTGGCAGCATATGGGTTAATTGCTCGTAAACAATGGACAAAAAATCTATTATTTGTTGCATTAGTACTGCTGATTGCCACTTTTCTTGGGTTTGCATATCATATTTTTTCAGGTGGATTATACGAGATGAAAACCCTTGGCGCAATGACTTTCAGGACATTACTGACTTTGATAATGCTGATAGTTGCACATCTTATTATACCTGTCAGAAAAGAGCTGTAATCCATATTTATATGTTCTGACAATCTCTTTTTAAATTTAGGTCTGCATTGAGCATTTTGCATTCTGTCATTTGGGTATGACTACAAATTTATGCGTAGTCGATTTATTTGTATATTCAATTTTAATAATATATAATCCAGTGTTTAAATCATGACTTATGTAGTAAATTCCGCTATCGGGATTAAAATTTATTATTTTAAAAGGCACGGTTTTGCCTAACAAATCGATGATTGAGATTTCATGTCTGATGCTTCCGGCATACGGTAATTTGAGAAAAAATCCATCGTTATTCGGATTGGGATAAAGTACAATTGATTTTTCAATAGCGGATATCTGTTGTGTTGTGGTGTTTATTACTTTTTCATAGGCGCCGATATCGATACCATCACCCTGAGGTCTGGTATTGCCATCCAGATCAGTAACGGGAGCATTAACGGATGTTCCATTATCGATAGCCGGGCTGTCATCCGTATGGTGCAGATCAAATGTAGCTGGTCTGGTAATATCGTCCGTTTGGAAGAAGTACGTCGGATAATTATCGATATTTTTTATGACGAGGTTGTTGTATTCTTTGCCCATATATGGCTTGGCAAGGATGACAGCATTCTGAGAGATATTATTGAACAGTTTATTCCCGTAACTTTTAGGACCGTTGTTTTTTTCATCTATTCTTATCCAGGTTGGCCCGATATTCTGAGATCCGGGATCATAAGGGTCGACTGGTGTTATGCGGTATGGATCTATGGCTATATTATTTTTTATAGCACAATCGATGGCTCCATACAGCGATATACCATGCCAATGATCTGTCATAACGATATTGTTTTCAATAACCCATCTGAGTAGAGGCCCGTCAAAACAGCCGATGCCCTGAGCAGGGCCGACAAAATCCCGGTTAGTATCTGTCGTATTTATAAATACATTTCCGGAGATGACACAATCCTGTAATGTGTCCCTTCCCGGTTGTGCCGCAGTAAAAGCCTGAAACAAATCGTCATGGTTTTCATCATTGGTCATAACTTTAATTAAATCCAGTACTTTATTTTCTGTAAAAGTAATCCTGCTTCCAAGCACTCTTGTACCGTCATTGGTAAAATTCCGGACTACATTATTTTTAATCAGACAATCGGATGAAGAAACGGTAATACCAAAGGTGACATTCTGAACAGTACAGTCTGTGATTATTATATGCGAGTTGAGGCCAGCAGAAGTAATTATGCCACCATTACAGCGGTTGCGCCAGTCATCCCGTGTCCACCCGGCAGTATTTTCAGTAGAGGCTACTATCAGATTTTCCAGGATAATGTCATGTGCTTTGGCAAACATATGTATCAAATAATAGTCATGTTTGGGTAATCCATTGGTGCTTTCAGAAACGATTTTTAAATCCTGTATTTTCCAGTAACCGGTGGGCTCATTACCATATGACGAAAAGTTGATATGTTCGATAACAGGCTCTGCATTTTCATCCGGCAATATGACTACATGTGCACTATTTTCTCCGCGAACGATGACAAATCCATGATTGCCGGTCCTAAGTCTGATGGTATCTCCTCCTGCAAACGCAATCTTCTTATTAAAGACATCACCTAAACCGGACCATGGTGTATGCTTACTACCATCATTGTTTATACTACCGTAGACAGGGTCGCAATAATACGTTGCTGCGAATACATCTCCGGTATATTCTGACAGGATTATCAACAAAATAAAAAGTCTTATATACGATTTATACGAAGCAGGTGTGGAAAAAAGCATCGTTGTCCTTTTTAAAAATTACTGGAAATTCTTTACAAACGGGTATGAATTAAGATTTGATGCTAAGGTATGATTTAATCTTGCCGTACAATTTGTTTCATCTTTTTTTATTTTAAACTAAACTTTGTAAAAAACAAAAAGTTTGGTCTACAAAGATAGTCAATTTATTTAGACCCAACCCTGTGAAATTAAAAAGTTTGGTCTGTTTTTTGAATTTTCTAAAACTTGTAGATTTTTACAAGTCTTAGAAAATTGTTTATTTGATAATAGGCCTTTGTAGTCGCTCATTTTATTATTTTATGAAGAACTGAATTTTAAATTTTCCACTTTTCTGTCCTACGAAGCACGAAACCCCTGCTTGCATATAAGTGATGTTGTACCTTCGGTGTTCTTTTTCGTCCGATTGTTTGTCGGTCGCTTTGGTCGTGCCTTGGTAATGTGTGTGGCTGTAAGCGTTGGCTATTTGATTTCTATTGCTTTCCATCCCCATTCTTTTTTCTTTTTATTGAATGATAGTATTGCTCTTCCCTTTACCGACTGACCGTCAGCTAGCTTTCGTTCTTTTATAATTTTGGGTTCAACAAAGATGTCCTCTATAAAACCAAAGTTCTGAGGAGAAATTACCTTTATTGTCCCTTCAAAATCTTTTATTGCATCAGATGTCTCATTAGAGTCGGCTATTTTAGCAGTCAGAATTTTATAAAAACCATTCTGTCCGTCTCCATTAAAACGTACTTTTAAAACATCACCTATTTTTGGCTTAGTCAATTGGTTCTCATATTTGAAGAATCCATATTTTCTTTTATCTTTTATGAAATTCAACATGTGTCTATTCTCATTTACAAACTCAATCACCACAATTTCTTCTTGAATTTCTTGAAATAAAATTTCTTCAGCTTGTTTCTTGTATTGATTATACAATATGCTATTATTGTTTCTTTCAATGGCATTTTGATACCAATCTTGCTTCATCCATTGAACTATCTGGTTGGGTATTTTCCACTCCTTTCTTTCTCTAGTTGCTACTATTTTTTGGATTTCTGTTTTTGCTTCATTGTACATCTTCCTTTCAATAAGCTTATCCGCAAAGGTCTGTCTAAGCTTTACTAAAAAATCTTCGGGTGTGTTTAGGCTCAAGGCTTTACAATAGCACGCAAACTGTATATCTTTATCTTCGAAAAATATTTCCGCCATAAGTTCCCAAACCCAAAAATCATTTCTTTTTTGCTTGGCGAAAGGTAAAAATGCAGATAGAACATTTTCATCGCTACCTAATGCCAAAAGGAGTTTTGCCTTAAAATAGGGCGGATACTGATAATCCGGATATTTCTTAATCAAAGCATCCAGTATTGGTAGAAATGATTGGATCTTGTCCTGGTCAATTACTCTTTGCTGTCCAAAAGGATCTAAATGTTCTCCTTCCAAAAGCTTCTTGGAATAAGCAATGTATGCCTGTTCGGCAATAGACATCATCTTTTTTCCTTTGAATTCTTCTTTTAGAAAATCTTCCGAACGAAGGTTTTCCAGATTCCACCAGTCGGCAAAAGTTAGGTAGCTGGACCAGTTTTGATAACCTTTATGAAAGGCTTTGTAGATAAAGGAATACGCCTCAGATGGACTAGTGAAATGAAAATTCTTGATAATTTCAAACAATTCATTGATTTTGGCGTAATCAACATGTTCAGTTTTCTGTAAGCCAAAAACCAAACTGCCTATTTGCCAAGCACAATTATCAAAAATCATTTTCTCATCTTCAGGCAATTGTAAATCTTTAATTTTGATGAGATTCTCCTTGAATGCTTCAAACGAATCAGGTTGAGCGTTTTTTTTGAGATAATAATAATACACCCAAGCAGCAGCACGCTTGTTCCAAATATTATCTGGGTCTGACTCCAAATTGACACTTACAATTTGTAATGCTTCGTCAAGTCGATCAGATTTGCACAATTCTATAACTTCTCTAATTGACATAAGACTCCAAATTTGATATAATTAATTTTAGCTTTTCATCATCCTCTGACCCAATTTTCTTGGGTATTGCAGAAGTAAATTGGTTTTTACCATTGAAGTAGAACTGTATATTTGAACATATAGAGTCTGTTATGAAATAGTAGGTTACATCATAGTTTCCGGTTTTTACAACATTCGTGAGGGTGCTATTACTTTCATGACAAGCTTGTAACACAGAAGAATGCAACTCTTTAAGAAAATACTCCACAGGATTCCAATCAATCAAGTATTGTCTTTCATAAGGTGCGTTAAAAATTGCCTCTAATTCTATTTCTTCAGGTAAACCTAGTTTGCTCGTTACCATGAAGGCTTGGGTAAAGTATCCTGCACCGTTGTGATATCCATCCAACTGTATAATCTCGTTCTTTTCGCTCCTAATAAAATATCTTTCTAAAAATCCATTTATAGGGGAGAATACGTTTTCAATTTTAAAATTTGTATTTTCCAATTTTTCATAGATTTCCCAGTATTTTAAACTTTTGCATTTATGGGCATTTCTATCATGAAAAGGTGAATCTTGAATTCCAATAAAAGAAATAGCATTTTTAGGGAAATTACCAATTTGTCCTATAGGATTAAAGTTCAGTCGACTAAACACTCCGAAGTTTGGTGCATTCAAACAAATTACTGATTCTTTAGCCCTGGTAGTAGCTGTATAGCACCATTTTAATGGTTCTGTTTTTAAACTTACTCTACCGCTGTAATCAACAAAAACTTTTTCCCATTCACCACCTTGCGATTTATGACACGTAATGCTGTAGCCGTACTTAATTTTAAGAGCATTAAAAAAAGGGTCAGCCTTTAGAGCGTTCCTAAACTCCTGACTTCCTATTTTATAACTATCTAGACCTTTTTCTTTTCGTTCTTTTTGCTCTTCATTAAAGCGGATTAAAAAATTGATATACACGGCTTTCATTTCATCAATACTCAAATCCCTATTCACAGAGTTCAGTAAGTCGTAATGTATTAAGCATGAAATATCTTCTGAGAAATGAGGTAGTCGAATTTTGATCCACTTGAACCTTAATGAAATAACAATCCTTTCCTTCTTTCCATTCTTCTCTACCATTACTGGAGCTGATTGACTTATTGTGTCTGAATTAACTTCAACAACTTGTGCTAAATCCCCATTAAATAATTCAGTGCCATAGGTATGGTAGTTATTGTTGTTGATGAGAATAATATCACCAACCACCAAATCCTTTTCGTTAGGAAATAGCTTTTCTCTAATAGCGATATTGTTATGAAAACATTGACCATTAGAATACGCAATAATTACCCCATCACCAACTTTTGGGTTAGGGAAGGTCGTCGCGAAATGCTCATAAAAATCATTGGGATTTGATTGAACGAAACTTTCTGCATCGTAATCAAACTTTAATTCTTTTCGCATTTCAGAAAAAATCAAGCTTCTTATTTTTTCTGCATTTTGTAAAATCAAGTTATCGCTTTGGCGAACCACCTCCTTCAATTCGACTGTTTTTGTATCTAAATTAAGGGCGTGGCTAAAATAATCAGGATCAAGGGCAAGTGGTTTGTTTTCACCTACCGGTGGTAACTGTGCAGGGTCGCCAACAAAAATGAGTTTGTTTTTGCCAGTTGGAATGTTAGCATACGTTAGGAGGTCGTTGAGCAAAAAACCTGTACCAAATGTAAATAATTCATGCTTAGATTCTTTGCTTGAAACCATGGAAGCTTCATCAATGATGAGAATGTTTTGATCTTCATTAATTTGATTGATCGGAAAAATATAACGGTAAGACTGTTCTTCCACAAGTTCATTTTCAGCTTCAATGGCATCCAACCTTTCAAAGTTGTAAATGCCACGGTGAATTGTTGTGGCTTCTTTATTTGTTTTTTCTCTGATAACTTTTGCGGCTCTGCCAGTTGGAGCCATCAATTGGTATTTCTTCTCTAAAGATTGCAAATATTCAACAAAACCTTTTAATAAGGTCGTTTTACCACTTCCCGCATATCCCTGAAGGATAAATATCCGCTCATCACTTTCTAAAAATACCTGTAGCTTTTCCAACGCATTGCGTTGGTCGTTGGTGAGATTGATATGTTGGAAATGGTCAAATATTTTCATAGCTGTTATTCTTTTATGCAAAGGTTGTTTTTATCTGTGCGGTGTATCTGCATTGCTCAATAAACTTAATAAAACCTTGATACTGTTAAATAGATTCAAATACCCTTCTGGTTTATAAATATTATGATTTAAGTAATTTCCATTATTACTTTGTCTATCTAATATATCTACATCATTATGTATAAAACCGTTTCTCTTTTGGATTTGAAAATGAACATTTCGGATAAATCTATTGTCATTACCCTTCCATTTTTTGAAATATAAAAATGAAATCTTATTCCATTCAGTTAATCTTTCAATTGCTTTAAATGTATATGATTTACTTACTTCATCCCAATAACATTCTTCATCTATATCTTCTATAAATTGTTTATTTATTATTTCAATAATCATATATAAAGAGACATATGCAAAAGCAAACTGTTCTTTCGATTCTGCTTTAGATAAGAGATAGTATGAAAGTTGTAGCTGATTTTTAAGTGCTTCTAGAAAATCAGAAGCATAATGCATTTTATCGATCGTTAAAATAAACTTTTCACAATCGGTATAAATTTCCTTCAAATATTTTTTAGCCAATGCATCATTAATAGTTCTGTAAATATTTGCGATTGTGTTTTTGCTGTAGTTACTATCAACGCTTAATTCAGGTGACTCTTTCAGTATAAAACCATCAGCACCTGCTTTTTGAAGCTCCATCAAATTCCAAATCTTGTTGGTTGCCGATAAAACAATGACTTGCATTCCTTCATTTATCTTCTTTATTTCATTTAATATTTTATATCCTGAAATTTCTTGTGGATTCGTATTTTCAAAATCATCATCATGCAATCTATAATCTAATATAACTACATCTGGGTTAATTCGGTTTATTTCGTTTATGGTAGAAGAGACAACCTTTTCTGAAGTCATCCCTTTAAAGTCTGAACCGATTGAATTGTAGGTTTTATTTAAACATATTTTTTTAAAAATAGCATCCCAGCCTTTATCCAGCTCATCGTCTATATACAAAATACTACCACTATTTAAAATGATTTGACTATTTGCATCAATTACTTCTGTAATAGGGTATTTACATTTCAAGTATTTGTAATACAGATTACTTCCAATTGAAGTTTCAATCTTTTGGGTATTTTCTGTTTCCAGTTGGAGTGCTTTAGCCCATCTATATATTGCCCATTCGTTGGTAATAGAATGATGTGTTGCATAATTTCCTGCTGGTTTAATATGTAGTCTCTCAATAAAAATATTGGTAAACGAGTTTGTGTCCACTTGAAGTTGGTTTTCCTGAACAAAAGCAATTTGTTTTCTAAAATCTTCAATAGAAATTCTATCTGTTGTGTATATCCCTTTTGAAAACAAAATTGAACCTAACGAACTTAGTTTGTTTACCTCAAATGCAGACTCATAGCCGTAAAAAACAATAGGAGTACTCATGTTTTTAAATCTGGGTGTAAGCCTTATATGACAAGCAAGACGCAGCCCTGTAAATTCAACATAATTATTTTTTGAAAGCGAAAATGGAATAAAGATGCAGCTATATTCAATAGCTTCAATAGAACTTTCAAGTATGGAATTAATCTTTCCATCTATAGTAAAATTAGGGTTCAATAACTCTTGGTTACCTATCTGAAATTGATAGGTATTACCTAATTTATCAGCAAAATCAATCGCCAACTGAAGTGCTATATTGTCGCTAAATATCAAAAGAGCTTTACTCATGCTTGTATAATTATTTTTTTTACTTCCGAATTTATTCTTTCAAGATTCTCTCTTTTAACCTCAAATTCAAGATTCAGCACTTTACTTATTGCATTCAGCTTCTCTTGTAGATTAAATTTAGCATCTCCATCTTGCTCAAGTTCAATACTACCAATAAGCTGTCTTGCAGTTAATAAATAGGATAGTTTAAAATTATCAGATGCTAGTTCTAGCAATGTTTCAGATTCACCAGCAACAAATCTTTCAATAAATGGAATAAGCCTTTCAGAATAAAAATCCACTGAATTCATATTCATAAATTCAAATCCTTCATTTGTGTAAATCAATTGACTTATCCCTCCACTAAAGCAAATTAACTTTACTTCATTTTGTTCACAGAACTCAGAAAGATATTGCAGCCCTTCCGTAATAAGTGATGATTTGTGAACAATAATCAGTTCTGTTTGAGTATCAAAAATATAGCTTGCCTGATTGATTTGACCTATAATATCTCTACAATCCTTGCTTTTGGGCATAAAAACTCCCTCAAGTGCAGAAAGTTTTTCTACATCCTTTTCCCCATGCGGCAAAAATTGAATCTGTCGAGAAGGCCTGTCCTCTAAAAAAAGTATTTTCATAAATAAAATTTAAACTTGTAGGTAAACCCATTGGGCTCATTATCACAATCAATTAATTTTAATTGGGAAATTACGTTTACCTCATTGCCCTTAACTTCTCCTTCTGATCCTTCATAAGTTATCATCAACTCTCCATTCTGTTTCTTATTTTGAGATGTATTGAATTTAGTAACAACACTGAAATCACATAAGCTAAATGTATTTCCAGCTATTGCGTTCATTCCTCCACCAAGGAATTGTGATAAATTAGAAGTATTTAAGACTCTTGTCGGATAAGAACTTAAATGCGTAATTTCAATAATCAATTCATCTCCGCAAATTTTATGGGAGAACTGTATAACTTTTTCTGTTTCATTCCTCTTCACCTCTGATAAAATTGTATCTATTGCTTTTAGGAATCCTGGAGCATAGGTGTAAAAGTCTAGGTTTTTAAAGTCATCAATTCCTATAAATTTATAATCATTAATTGCATTTGTTCTTTTCTTTAGTTCTCTGTATAAATAATTATCCCGAAACTGAATTTCAGTTTTAAAGACATCTACCACATTCTCAAATGTTGAAATCATTTTCCCTTTAATAGGTTTTTTGGGTCGCAATTCTTCCGGAAGTTCATATTGGAACGGATATTTTATATCAGTTTCTTTATTGTCAAAATTAGCTTTACACCAATCTATTATAAGGCTATTGGGGTATTGCCATCCAAATTTCATATCGTGTAAATTTGGCCATCCAAATTTGGGGATATTATTTTGGTCAAGTTCTATCTTTGGTTGATATATGAAGTAGTTAATTAGGTTGTATAAATCCCTGTTGTATCTAAAAATCTCACTATAATCTTTATCTGCATTAAGTTCTGTAATAAAGGTGTCTATTAATTCATATTTCTTTTCATCCCAGACATGGGTGGTCCATTTCAAAGGGTTGTTTTCCCTGAATTTACTACTTAAATATTTTGAAATATATTGTGGGTTATGTTGTAAAATATTTTTTGCTGTAGAAGAAGATTCAGTTTTTATTTTCTCCTCCAACTTCTTTACCCTTTCTTCCAATTCTTTTCCAAGTGCACCATCCTTTTTTACTTCTTCCTTAGTCAACAACAAAACCCGCTCGCGCTGAGCAGGACTTATTTTTTTACTTTCAAGTATTTCTTTTATGAAATCATATTTATTTCTAGCCATTTATTCCAATTTGTCTTTATAATAAATACTCATTGCTTGGTCAATTCCGTCAGTATCCCAAATGTCAAGCAATTGATTGATTGGGCTATCTTTTTCAGTCAATTTATCATATCTGTTTTTTAGTTTAATGTAGGTTCTATCATTGACACCTTTCACCATCTTTAAAAACTCCAATTTTCCATCCAGCACATTCACCAAATGAGCATTGATATTTTTTACGTGGCCTTTGTCGGCAATGTAATCCCGTTTAAAAATCTGTTCCGCTTTTTCATTGCCGTACTTTTCCCAATAGTATAGCCACATACGGATTTGCTTCACATATCTCCTGTGGACATTTACCTTGTCGTTTACAATCAATCCAGTTGCTTCTTGCCGATACCCGGCTTTTTGTAAACGTGTTTTCTTCGGGTTGATAACCAGTTTTTGGTCTTCTTCAATAATTCGCTTTAACTCCTTGTTAAATTCCCCATTCGTATAGATGTTATGCGGTGACGAAAATGTAATATCGTCAGCATACCTTGTATAAGTTGCCCCAAATCGGTTGGCAAGTCCGGTAAGTCTACGGTCAAGTTTTTTGCAAAGAATGTTAGTCAAAGTCGGGGAAGTAGGACTGCCTTGTGGAAGTACCGTTTTTTCTTCACCATCTATTTTGAAGGGATGGGTGCAAAGACATGCCAATAAAAATGCAAGTTCCTCTTTTTGTTGGAATTGTTGCTCATTTGTCTCTCTATATTTGGATATATTCCCGATACTCCATGCTTCATGAAGTAATCCAAATTTTACACGATATAAATCAAATGAATGAAAGAAGTCTTTCAAGTCCATGTTCAACACATAGTGATGTCCCACGTGTTTTTTGGCATTGTCAACGATGGATTTTTCCAAAACAAAACCTGTTGCAGCTTCATGTGGTTCATTTACACATTGCAGCACATAGTTTAGCGAGCGAAGAATAGACTTCAATCCCTTCACGGGTGCATGGATAGTTCTGTCTGCCCCCGACTTTTTCTTGATAGTAAAAGTCTGATAACGCTTTTTGCAAAGTGTTGGGTTTGCATAATAGGTCAATGATTTTAATTGAACAGGTTTGCACTCCTTACCATAAAGTATATTCTTAGCGCCACTTAATAGCTTCACTAAGTCCTCTTTGCTTTGCAGTTCTGCAAATTGCTTTCTTATTTGGTCGATATGTGTCTGTTCAATTTTCATGTCTAAAGTTTTGAAGGACTTTGAAAACACCTGCCGGATACTCTTTTTGTATGGATAATTCAGCTGCAGCTAAATTCGATACCTATTGTTCACTTTTTATATTAATAACAATTTGTTTCTATTGATTTTTTATTTTAAAATCAACAATCCATGTTAAAAATGCTAAGTGACATTCATCCCGACCAGAGGTCGGGAGAAGATGCCGATCATTGTTTCACTGGTTATCCAGTTACTCCCAGCACCCACGAATCAATATCTTGTGGCAAGTGTTTCAAAGAACTTCAGCAAAAGTATAATGTGTCTGTGCACTCAATCTGCACGACAAATATACAGATAAAAATAAGTTATAAAAGCGTATTTTGTATTTCCGTTCATTACATTGCTCATTCAGGGAATAAAAGTATCTTTGTGCTGCGCATTCAATCTGCACTTAAAATTTAATAAACATGTCAATCAATAAAAATGCACTTATCCGCTATCAGGTCTTAGACCGTTGCTTTCGCAACACGGGCAGAATGTATTTTTGGGAAGACCTTCTCGAAGAATGCAATAAGGCATTAGTAGATTTTGACCCAACCAGCGACGGAATACAAAGGAGGCAATTATTTGATGATATCCGCTTTATGGAAAGTGAGGCAGGTTGGTCAATTCCACTTCGTAAAATTCGTCACGGACGTAAAGTATTTTATCGGTATGAAGATTCGACATTTTCAATTAGCAATCAATCTTTAAATGTTTCAGAAGCCGAACAGATAAAGTCCGCCCTTAAAATTTTTTCTCGTTTCTCGGGCACACCTCAGTTTGAGTGGGTCAATGAAATGATTCCCATGCTCGAGTCTAAATTTGGCTTAATTGAACGTAAAAGTGAAATCATCAGTTTTGAGAGCAATATTGATCTTAAAGGGCTTCATTTTTTAACTCCGCTTTTCAATGCGATTATTAACGAGCGTGTTTTACTTGTTAAATACAAGGATTTTAAAAGTTCCGAACCCTACGAAATCACTTTTCATCCATACTATTTAAAGCAGTACAACAATCGGTGGTTTGTCTTTGGGCTTAATTCTGATAATCAGGTCTCGAATTGGAACCTTGCCTTAGATCGAATTGAGTCATTATCTGAAACTGTCCAGAAATACAAACAGTCAGAAACTGATTGGGAGGAGTATTTTTTCGATTTGGTTGGTGTAACTCGTCCAGAAAATGTTAATTTGCAGGAAATTGTTTTGATATTTTCCCCTGAAGTCGCTCCCTATGTCATTACAAAGCCTATTCATCCAAGTCAGAGACACAAGTATGACCCAGCCTGTCTTGAAGTCAAAATCAAAGTCATTCCAAATTTTGAGTTGGAAAGATTGATTCTATCATTCGGAGAACAAGTCAAGGTAATTTCTCCACAGGATTTCAAAGATCGTATTTCTCAGCGTCTCAAGTCAGCTGGTCGTCTTTATTGAGCATTGGAAAATTTCAATCTCTTTTGGTTTTTTGTTTGGACATTGTGTGTCGTCCTAAAAAAGTTGATAGGTTAATGCATAAATCCTGCTACAAATTTACATATAAAAATTAGTCCTGCAATAAGTTTACTTTATTTGTCCATTTTTATATGCTTTGGTTTAAACCTATTTTAGGAAAAGATAAACTTATTTTCCGATACA
>JADZFD010000066.1 GCA_020850225.1 Saprospiraceae bacterium
AACCGTTATGCCTCACTCTATAAGGGCAGTGCAAAAAATAAACGATAGAAAAAATGAAAAATGAACCATCGCTTCGGCAAAATCAAAAGAGCCGCAACCAACCGCACAAAGCCAACGCTTTGCAGCACATTTGCTTTTGCCCCAACCGCACAACGAGCAAAATTTTAACTTTACAAACTCAATAAATAATTCAATATGGCATATACAGCAGAAATCAGTAGAAACAATCCAAGTTGCTTTCTTTTCATCATAGACCAATCAGGTTCTATGTCAGACAAATACGCAAGTATCGGAAAACCAAAATCAGAAGCACTTGCAGACGTAATCAACAGAATGTTACAACAACTTGTAATCAAGTGTGCAAAGTCAGAGGGTGTAAGGGATTATTACCACGTTGGAGTAATTGGTTACGGGGCAAACGGAGTTGGTGCAGCTTTTAGTGGTAATCTTAAAGGACAAAATCTTGTTCCCATTTCCGCTATTGCTAATAATCCTGCGCGAATTGAAGAACGCTCTAAAAAAGTTTCTGACGGTGCGGGTGGTTTAATTGAAACTACTGTCAAATTTCCAATTTGGTTTGACCCAACTGCAAATGGTGGAACACCAATGACAGAAGCGTTTAAACAAGCCAACACAATTATTTCGGATTGGTTAAACAATAATCCTCATTGCTTTCCACCTGTTGTAATTCACATAACAGACGGTGAAAGCACAGACGGAGACCCAACCGAAGAAATGAATAGATTAACTTCTCAAACATCAAATGACGGAAATGTGATTTTATTTAATCTTCATACAAGCACAAGAGGCGGAACAAATAGTTTTTCATTTCCTGGCACCGAAGTTCAGTTACCAGACCAGTATGCAGAATTGCTTTTTAATGGTGCTTCTACTTTGCCAAGTTTTATGCGAAATGTTGCAGCACAGGAATTCAGTTTGAATTTATCAGACGGAGCAAAAGCATTTGTTCTTAACGGAGATATAGATTTAATCATTACAGCAATAGAAATCGGAACAAGACCGAGCTTACAATTAAGATAATGCTACAATGCCATTTCAAAAGCATATCATTACCGAAGTTCGGAAATTCAGCAGATGAAAACGAAGACAACATCTTAGAACCGAGTAGATCCGAAATTGAATCAGATACACTTATTCGGTTTGCAATCTCTGACGGAGCTACAGAATCTTCGTTTTCAAAGGAGTGGTCGGATTTGTTGGTTTGTGCTTACAAAGATAAGCCCTTTGATAAAATTCATTTACCTGAAACAATAAAAACAATTTCCGAAACTTGGTACTCAATGGCTAATGCCATTGAATTGCCTTGGTATGCCCAACAAAAGGCTGAAAATGGAGCATTCGCTACTTTTCTTGGCTTAACGATAAACCGAGAAGAAAACTCTTTTGATGCGGTTGCGATTGGCGATTGTTCGCTTTTCCAAATAAGAAATGATGAATTATATTTTTTATTTCCAGTTTTATCTGTGGAAGATTTTAATAATACCCCAAATTTGATTGCAAGCAATGAGAAATATCAAACTGACATAGAAAACAATGTAGTTTATCACAATGGAAAAATTGAGCCAAATGATATAATTCTACTCGCAACAGACGCTTTGGCAGCTTGGATTTTGAAACAAAAAAATCGCAATCTTAAAATAAGGAAAAACCTAATTGAACAATTTGAAAAGAACGATGAAACCACTTTTGAAGAATGGCTAAACAAAAAAAGAGCAACAAGCAGAATTAAAAATGATGACGTAACTCTTTTAATGATAAAATTTGAATAATGCTACTACCAAGAGGAGATGAATATAACGTAGCAGTTCAAAATCCACGAATTGCATTTACAGATACCGACCTTAAAAGTGGTTCGGTAGAAACCACACCATTGGGTTTACCTAAACCATATTCAGGCGGTTTTACAATCACTTACAAAATATCAAATCATCAGACAGCTTGGGCGGTAAGGTGTTTTCATAGAGATATACAAGATTTGCAGAAACGCTACCAATCTATTGGGAATTTCCTTTCTAAAAACCAATCTTCATATTTTGTAGATGCCAAATATTTGTCAGAGGGTATAAAAATAAATGGCAAAGGGTATCCGATTATCAAAATGCGTTGGCTTGAAGGCGAGCCATTAAACATATATTTAAGTAAAGCCTATAACAAAAAAACTAAGGTTGAAAAACTTCTTTCTGATTTTGTTCAGCTAATTAATGAGCTTGAAAAGCTTGGAATTGCACACGGAGATTTACAACACGGAAACATAATTGTTAAAAACGATAAACTGCATTTGATTGACTATGACGGAATGTATTTTCCTGAATTGGCATCACTAAAAACAAATGAAATTGGGCATATAAATTATCAGCACCCAAAGCGTTCTGCTTCCCATTACAATCAATACATTGATAGATTTTCAGCGATTGTAATATACATTGGATTAAAAGCAATTTCATTAAAGCCTTCTCTTTGGAGCAAATACGAAAATGGTGAAAACATCTTGTTCCGCAGTCAGGACTATGCAGACCTGCAAAATTCATCACTTATTCAAGAATTATCATCAATTCCTGAATTAAAGCCCTTAGTTGAAAGGTTAATCGGCTGTTGTTATTTAGATTTTGATAAAGTTCCGTCATTGAAAGATTTCCTTTCAGGAAACTTCATCTACAACAAGAGTGCAGTAGGAACAATTAACATTACACGCAGTCAATATGAAATCATTGATGCAACCAAAAAGGGTAGCATACTTGAACATTTTGGTGAAAAAATTGAAGTTGTTGGAAGAATATCAGGAAAACATTCAGGCTTAACCTATCACGGTTCATCTTATATGTTTTTAAATTTTGGGCTTTATCCTAATCAAACATTTACACTTGTAATTTGGCAAGAGGGAATTTCAGCCCTTACAGCAAAAGGAATGTCGCCAAACTCTTTGGTTGGAAAATATGTAAGTGTTACAGGAGTAATAAGCAGTTATGGTGGAAAACCGCAAATGATTATTGAGCAACCAACGCAAATTCAAATTTTGGCAAGTGAAAATGAAGTAAATCAAAGGTTGAAACAAAAACCAATAAATAAAACTGTTCAACCCCAGCAACAACCTAAAAAGGTAATTGACAAAGAAGTTGATATTTTCAATACCCTATATAAAAACAAGCCAGTTTACACGCCACCGAAGCCGACAGTAACACAAACACCTAAGCCTGTAACTACACCAACTTACAAACCACCGACTACGACTTATAGCAGTTCAAGCCAGACAACAAAAACAACTTCAAGTTCTAATAGCAGTAGTGATAATAACGGTTGTATTGTTCCGATAATTTTTGCAGTTTTAGGAGCAATTTTTATAGGTGCTGCATCTGACGGTGAACTTTGGTTTGTTGGAGCTATAGGGGGTGGAATTTTAGGTGCTTGGGTTCAAAGTTGGTTTAAATAATGAGTTGGATTTTTAGAAAAATATTTCGCTTTGGTCCGTTTAGGACAACACTTTCTAAAGGAGGTGTTGGAATGAGTTGGGGTATTCCTGGATTTAGGATTGGAGTATCGCCAACAGGACGAAAATATTTAAGCATTGGAATACCAGGAACAGGATTGTATTTTTTGAAGTACTTATCAAGTGAACAAAAATTACAGAAAGAACGACAAAAGACTATTCAAGAAACCATAACAACACAAAATAATATGAACCAACAACCTTGGTGGAAACAGAAAAATATATAGCCCAACGCTTTGGGTGGCACATTTGCAATCTGCACAGACCAACCGCACAAAGCAAAAATTGCAAAAGAGCCACCAAGCCAACGATCTACAAATCAGACACTAAATGACTGACAAACAAATGATAGAAAAAGAAGAGCGAAGGCATAACACGGTATTGCCAAAATGGCGGCAGAAGTGCTACTATGAAACATTTGTGGAAGGTTCAACTGTTGTGCTACTATTGAACTTTAGTACTAATAATCCGCCACTTCGGCAATACCCAAACCGTTAGTGTCAACCTTGACGGACAATGAAATAGACAAATCACTGACTTAAAAAATGTATAGACTAAAATATGAAGTTGAAAATTTTTCTTTCAAGCAGAAACAACGATAAGGTTTCAATTAACGGTGTAACTGGCGACACTCTTACTGAAATTAGAAAGTTTATCAAAAAAGAACTTGAAGACACAAAGTTCTTTGGCAAAGACTTATTTGAAATTAAAATTAACGAAGATTTTGGCGCAAGCACTTCAACAGACAGTTATAACAAATGCCTGCAAGAAGTTCGTGATTCAGATTTTGTAATTGCTTTATACAATGGTGTGGCAGGTTGGGCTCCGACAGGCATTGATTTGGGTATTTGTCACGCAGAATTAGACACCGCAATGAATATTTCGACTCATAAGACAACAATCATTGACATTTCAAAATACTATACAATTAGCACGACAGATAAAGACGAAATAAAACGCAACAAATTATTCAACGATTATCTTTTAGAACAAAATACTTTTAATAATCCACTCAAACTTTCAAAAGCAAATGAAAGCAATGACGGTTTTAAAAGAGAACTTCTTGCATCAATACAAAATGTCATATACAAACATTTTAGTGAACGAATTAAACTTTCCAATATTTATTTCAATCTCGGAGGTAACACAAAAATTTCATTGGACTGGAAAAAATTAAAGTATAGCGACAGAGACAAAAATATTACAGCCATTCTGAAAGACTTAATCTCACTAAGTCCGAATTTTAAAATATTTATAAGCGAGGCATTTTCAATCCCTGATAATATGTCGGTTGAGGATGCAAAATCATTTACAGGCAGACCATTTCTTAAAGACCAAGATTTAATTCCAACAACAAAAAAAAATAAACCAACCAAGTTTGGACCAATTCATTTCATCGGTGTTTATGGTAATGCAACTGAAATTCAAGTGAAAAATTTAATTGGATTTCCAGACATCAGTACAATCCGTGACGACTTTGGTATTTACGTTTGGGAACAAAATACACACGTTCAGCTTGTTTTTCTAACTGAGTGTAAAACACCCGAAGCAGTAAAATCAAAATTTCTACTATTCAATAATTGGTGTCGTTCAAACCGCGAATATGACAACATAATTAAAAGAGCTGAAGCGAGATTTCATATTTTAAAATCAATTAATGAAGCCAAGGACATTGCAACAAGAAAATAATATAAACGAAAAAATAAAGGCAGTAGCTAACATCGGTTTTGCAAGAGAGCGAGCAAAGTTCTTCGCATCAACATTCTTGCTAAATTCGAAGGTCGGTTCTTCGATTGAGCTTCAGTGCTAAAAATCCCGCCCATCGCCAATACGTAAACCGTTATAGAACAGCGAGGTAAAACGCTTCGATTTTAAAAAATCAACTTTTAATGAATTAAAAATTTATATGAATTAATTTGGCTTAATTAAATTTTTGCTGTAATTTTGTATCCAAGTGAATACAATTGGGAATGTACTTTATAGAAAAAACTGAAGAATTTAATAAATGGCTTAAAAAGCTAAAAGACCTAAGAGCAAAAGCCAAAATCTTGATTAGGATTCAAAAGTTAGAAAATGATGAACATTTCGGAGATAGCAAACCCGTAGGTGAAGGTGTAATTGAACTTAAGATACATTATGCAAAAGGTTATAGGGTTTATCTCAAAGAATATGAAGGAAAGATAATTGTATTGTTAATTGGAGGAGACAAATCCTCTCAACAAAAGGATATTGCGGAAGCAAAGGAATTGGCGCGGAATTTAGGAAAGAAAGAAGAAGATAAATAAAATTTAAAATGAATAAATAATGAAAACATCAAAATTTGACATAGCGGATTACTTGGATAGCGATGAGATGATTATTGAATATCTTAATGCAGCATTAGAGGATGGAGATGAAAAAACCTTAATTGTAGCAATTGGACACATTGCCAAAGCAATTGGAATGACCAAAATTGCAGAAAAAACAGGACTTAGCAGACCGAGCCTTTATAAAGCTTTGTCAGAAGGTTCTAAACCACAATTTTCAACTATTCTAAAAGTTTTAAGAGCGATTGGTGGTGATATTCAGATTAATCCACCTCCAGCAATTTAATGATTAAAATTCGCCATTCTTTAACATGCCGTCTTGTGCAAGGCGAGTAAAACGCTTCGATTTTAGTATTTTGCTAAAGAAAAAGTTTTATCTTCGTACTAACATTTTTGGATAAAAGTCGCCCTGCACAAGGCGTCTGACCGTTATGCCTCATTCTATGGACGACCTTCAAACTATTTAGCAGGCAAACAAACAATAGACTATCGACAAAATGATATGGTTTGTATTTAAAAAACGTAAAAATGTTTCTATAAAATAATGGTATCAATTTGACATACTTCCAATTTTATTGAATAGTTGGAAATAATATTAATGTTGCTTTTTTAATGTTTCTCCAACTCTTCAATTATCCTCTGGATTTCTTCCGGTTTTTGTGTACCTATTAGCAGCTTTTTACCTGATTTGAATATGAGTTGTATGCCCTGATCACCAGATACATTCAATGCAGATCCCTTCCCAAATAATCCCCAACGCCAGCCCCAGCCACCATATTCAATTATTGGGTTATATGTACGAAAATGAATTTCAGATATAACTTCCCATGGATAAAATCTGAAAGTTAGTTGAAACGGGAAAAGGTGAACATAGACACCATCTTTATCAATTCGGGTTTCTAACCGGATAAAATAAATAAACAATGTAATGAACATTACAAATCCGGTTACTAATAACAAACCAGTATCACTCATTGGCTTATCACCGAAAGGAATACCTCGTATGATTTGCTGGAATATACCCCACAGAAACAGAAAATTGGTAAAAATCAACAACAGCCAAAGCCACCATTGTGTAAACCGTTGCTTTTCTTCGAATACTACATAATTTTTCATTCCTTCGATACCATTATTAACTCTTCAATATAGAAAAACCTATCCTCCCAACCTATATGTATCGACTGCAGCCTCTCCCCAGATATTGTTTTTGATTCGGTAGATAACTTCACATGATATTATTTCATCACAGATTTTTTCAGTAATCTGTCCCCAGGAAACATTACAATCCGATATTAGATTCCCCTGACTATCATACAGTTGAAATCCAGCATCATATGCATTGAATGCTGCTTTGTATACAATTTTATCTTTGTAAATACATGTACTTATTTCACCATTCTCATACTGCATGTAAATCTTCTTTAATACAGAAATATCAGGTTGCTCTTCTTTATGGCAACCGGTCAAAAGAAATATAAATATAAAAAATAATATCCGTTGACATCCTGAAGAAAAATGTCGCATTATGAAAAAAAATAATAATTTACTATTAATTTACAACGTGGCACAACACATAAGGTTCAATGTAAAAAAGTTTGTTTAACAAGTACAGATTACATCCGAATGCTTGAAAAACTGCTTTCTGCATGAGTCAATGAAGCTATATTACAGATTGAAACCACAATCATACAGTCAGTGTTGTAAAAAATTTCTTACTTTAGCTTACCTTTGTGCCTTTATATAAAATATTAAGATAATATGTACAGAAGTCATAATTGTGGCGAATTAAGAATAACGGATTGTGGAAAAGAAGTAACCATATCAGGATGGGTACAGAAAGGACGCGATCTTGGTGGATTAACCTTTGTGGACGTACGTGACAGATATGGTATAACACAGCTTGTATTTAATATGGATGAACAAGCCGATCTTTGTACCAAAGCCCGGAAATTAGGCCGCGAATATGTAATACAGGCTACAGGAATCGTCAGGGAACGTTCCAGTAAGAATGCTGCCAGATCTACCGGTGATATAGAGATCGATGTCACCAACCTGAACATACTCAATGA
Organism: Saprospiraceae bacterium; assembly: GCA_020850225.1. GTDB lineage: Bacteria > Bacteroidota > Bacteroidia > Chitinophagales > Saprospiraceae > OLB9. The sequence goes on from JADZFD010000066.1 coordinate 7,881, forward strand.
GTCCAAAACGCCGCCATTTACTATAGAAGATGAATCCGATGGTGGAGACGATCTGAGGATGAAATACAGATACCTGGACATACGCAGATTGCCCATTCAGAATAATATCATATTCAGGTCCAAATTAGCTTTGGAAACCCGGAAATTTCTGGATTCTGAAGGATTTATTGAGGTAGAAACACCCTTTTTAATCAAAAGTACACCCGAAGGTGCACGTGATTTTGTTGTACCTTCAAGACTCAATCCGGGTCAGTTCTATGCATTGCCACAGTCGCCACAAACCTTCAAGCAACTGCTGATGGTAGCTGGTGTAGATAAATACTTTCAGATAGTCAAATGTTTTCGTGATGAAGACCTGAGAGCTGACAGGCAACCCGAATTTACCCAGATCGACTGTGAAATGTCCTATGTCCATCTGGAAGACATCCTGAATACATTCGAAGGCCTTACAAGACACCTATTTACACATACTTTAGGTATAGATTTAGGAGATTTCCCCCGCATGACTTATGATGAAGCCATTCGGTTGTATGGATCTGATAAACCGGATTTGCGCTTTGGAATGGAATTCGCGGAGATGAATGACCTTGTCAAAGGATATGATTTCGGTGTTTTTGACAGTGCTGAGCTAATCGTTGGGATTTGTGCAAAAAACATCGCAGAAAGTTACAGCAATAAAGATATGAAAGAGCTGACCGAATGGGTGCAAAGACCACAAATAGGTGCGAAAGGTCTGGTCTATATCAAATATCAGGAAGATGGCAGCATCAAGTCTTCTATAGGCAAATTCTACAGTGATGAAGTCATCAGGTCATGGGCTTCCAGATTCGGAGCAGAACGGGGTGATGTATTATTTATATTGAGTGGCGAAAAAGATGCTACTCGCAAACAGCTCAGTGAGCTGCGACTGGAATTGGGTAAAAGATTACATTTAATACAACCCGGTGTTTTCAAACCACTTTGGGTAACTGATTTTCCATTACTGGAATGGGATGAAGATACGCAACGTTTCTATGCAATGCACCACCCTTTTACATCTCCGCGAAAAGAAGATATTCCGAATATGCTGAACGGTGATCACGAAACATTAAAAAACATCAAAGCAGATGCCTATGATATGGTCATCAACGGATCTGAAATCGGAGGTGGATCTATCCGTATCCATGATAGGGAATTGCAAGCCAAAAATTTTAAATTACTTGGATTTACACCGGAAGAAGCAGAAGCACAGTTTGGCTTTCTCATGGGTGCTTTTGAATATGGAGCACCCCCGCACGGCGGACTCGCATTTGGTTTTGACCGGTTGTGTGCTGTTATGAATGGTCAGTCATCTATCCGGGATTTTATCGCCTTCCCCAAAAACAATCAGGGCCGTGATATGATGATCGATGCTCCTTCTTCTATCCATGATGATCAGCTTAAAGAGTTGTATTTGGAGGTTAAACCAGAAAGTTAATATAATATTTGACCTGAGCGAATATTGTCTAAGCAGAAATAATAAATTGTACCGACCTATGTCTAAAGTATCAGTACCTAAAGGAACAAGGGATTTTTTACCAAAACAGGTAGCCAGAAGAAAATATATATTTTCAGTGATTGAAGATACATTCAAAACCTATGGTTATCTTCCTATCGAAACACCAACGATGGAAAATCTCTCCACCCTGACAGGTAAATATGGTGAAGAAGGTGACAGACTACTATTTAAAGTACTCAATAACGGAGATTTTCTGGCAGATGTCAATCCCGATGATTTATCCCAAAAATCATCCGGTAAAGTCATCAGTCAGATATCCAAACGTGGTCTGAGATACGACCTTACTGTTCCGTTTGCCAGATTTGTAGTTATGCATCAGCACGAAATACAACTACCCTTCAAACGATATCAAATACAACAGGTATGGCGGGCTGACAGACCTCAACGCGGCAGATATCAGGAATTTTATCAGTGTGATGCCGATATAGTCGGATCAGATTCATTGATGTATGAAGCGGAACTTGTTCAGATATATGCATCTGTCTTCAGACGGTTGGGTATCAAAGTAAAGATACTTATCAATAACAGAAAAATTTTGTACGGACTTGCTGAAGCTGCCGGTATTACGGACAAATTTATGGAAATGACCATATCCATTGATAAACTGGATAAGATAGGTAAAGATGGTGTCATACAGGAAATGTGTGCCAGAGGTATCCGGAATGATCAGGCACAAAAGGTACTTGCTCTTCTTCAGAATTCATCTTTGGATGTCATAGCCAAAGAATTTCAAAACCTTGAACATGGAAATACAGGTATACAGGAAATCAAAACTGTAATGGAATATCTGGATGATTCCGTACCTGAACTGACTTTTGATATAAGTCTGGCACGTGGTCTGAACTACTATACAGGATGTATCCTTGAAGTCAAAATTGATGCGGATGCTTATCCGGAACTGAGTATGGGCAGCATCGGTGGAGGCGGCAGGTATGACGATCTCACGGGTATTTTCGGATTGAAAGATGTTTCGGGAGTAGGTGTGTCTTTTGGCGCCGAAAGGATTTATGATATTATGGAGGAATTGAGTTTATTCCCTGATGATGTCGAAAAAGACATACAGATACTTTTTTTGGCACTTGACTCCGAAAGCCATAAATATGCATTCATTCAGGTAACAAAACTGCGGGAAGCAGGAATAGCATGCGACCTGTATCCTGAACCGGCTAAAATGAAAAAACAAATGGCCTATGCTAATGCCCGCAATGTACCTTTTGTATCCATTATTGGCGATAACGAGCGTGAATCGAATGTTGTAACATTAAAAAATATGCAAAGCGGTCATCAGGTAACAATACATACTGACAAACTGATTTCCCAAATTAAGAGTGATTTTAAATCACTTTAGTAAACATTCTGAATTACGTCTCTCTTTCAAATCCTAATTAACATTATCAAAATAAAATGTTAATTTAAGGGTTTTACACAATTTTTTATCAGGGTTTACGCTTAATTATCCTATAAGATTAAAAAAATATTTTGCAATTTAGGATTGTAGCTTTATATATGGCATGGTTGTTGAATATAACTTAACAACAAATAAAAATTTGTTAATTTAAGCAACAAGTTAACAATCTTAGGCATTATGCCTTATCTTTGCAGTCCCAAAAATTATTTACACGTAAAAATAGAGTCTATAGTACAACATTTACTAATGTAATAATTTTTATCAAAAATCCAAAACCTGATTTTTTACCATGAACACATTGAAATTTATCACAAGCAATTTTGTGATGGTGTTTATCTTTGTTTGCTTCTTTGGATTGGAGTCTTATGCTAATACCCCCGGCTATACTGAAATCCAAAAGAGAATCGACAATTTGAATACCATCATTAATGTAAAACTGACTGATGACGTAAATGATTTTATAAATAAATATGTCGTCAAAAGAAGAGCTGAATCTGCAGCATTACTTGGCAGAACTTCACTTTATTTCCCTTATATTGAAAATGTCATCAGAGAGAAAGGACTCCCTGATGAACTGAAATATATTGCAGTTATCGAATCAAATTTAAATCCAACAGGCGTATCTCATCAGGGAGCAGCAGGTATATGGCAGTTCATGAAAGGTACTGCTGAATTATACGGTCTGACGATTAATAAGTATATAGATGAGCGCAAAGATTTGATAAAATCAACAGAAAAAGCATTGGATCATCTCAAAGATTTATATGTCTTATACAACGATTGGACATTGGCAATAGCTGCTTATAACTGTGGCTCAGGAACCCTGAATAAGGCCATTAAACGAGCCAATGGAGAAACAGATTTCTGGAAATTAAAAAAATATCTTCCTAAAGAAACTCAGAATTATATTCCCAGATTTATAGCTGCATCCTATTTGATGAATTATTATTATCTGCATGATCTTCAACCATTAGACCCTTCTGAAGAAATCAAGTTTGTTCTTACTGTGAAGGTAAACAACCATTTGGATATGGATCGTATCAGTAAGGAGTTGGATATCGATGCAGGACTTATCAAGTATTTAAATCCTGTCTACAATAAAGATGTCATTCCCGGTTCATCCGATAAAGAATTGACACTAACTTTACCAGACACAAAAATGCTTACTTATATTGAAAAATATGCTAATGAAACAGATGTCATTGACAATGCTTACGGTCTTTGCAGAGTGAGATATAATGAAAATCTGGGACTTTACATGGTAGATTGTTCAAATCAAAAAACTTCTCTGAAGGCACTTTCTACAAGAAATGCATACGCTGCCACAAGAGATAACCTTAAAGAAAACAAAAAGCTATCAGAATTGGCAAAAAACCTGCAAATCATTCAACCAGTATTTCCTTCACTCTACAGACTGAAACGGAAAGAATCCTTGGTTGATGTAGCTAAATCCAATAACATTCCTTTGGAGGATCTATTGGCAATCAATAATATAGACATCAACAAAGGTGTTGCTCCAGGCAGCCTGATTAAACTCAGCAGATAACAATATTTGTTACTATTTTATAAAAAAAGACTGTGAAGTAACTTTAATACTTTGCAGTCTTTTGTATTTTAATTCCTTAATATTGGATTAGGAAACATAATATTTATCAAATAACTCCTTCTTATAACTTCGGCTCATTGGTAAGTTTTCCTTACCTATCCTGATAGTATTATCTTCTATATTAATAGTATCCAGATAATCCGTGTTTATGACATAGGCTTTATGTATTTTTACAAAGTTATCCGGAAGCTTATCCAAAATAGATGACAAAGTAAATCTGATAAAATATCTTCTATCTGAAGTATGTAATTCAATATATTTACCATCTACTCCAATATACATTATTTCTGATAGCTTAATCTTTTTGACTTCTTTTCCTGAACGTACTAAAATATAGTCATTGAATTTATTTTTTAAATTCGTCCTGCTCATATTATTCATCAAACCTAGCTGGATTGCTTTTTCCAGTTCAAAATCTGACATATTCATTGGTAGAAAATCTACTAAATTAACTGAATTTAGTTTTTTTAATATTATGTCGTCATATTGTAAAGAATAAATAATACAAGGGACCTTCGACATAATGGGATATTTCTCCAAAACATCATTAATACTATAGTTTATATCTGATTTATAGTTACAAATCATAAAGTCAGGTATCTGTTCGTCAGAATACTGATCAAGTTCGTTAGGATGATCTATTAGTGATATATTTTGATAATGGTTGGTTTTTAGTTTTTCAATTACATAATTTTGTTGTTCTTTGTTTGATTCAATAATTAAAAACTTAATATTTTTCATTTTTTAAAAATTTCGATTCAACTTAAGCATCGATACGTATTATGATGGTGTAGTTGGATATGTAATAATAGAATACTGAGTTTACAGCAAATATATTTACTATTATCAAATTTGTAGTAAATACCCTGATAATTTTCTACTAATGAATTGTTTTGTTACAGTTTTTCGTAAATTCAGGAGTAATGGACATTTTTAATGCTATTTTTTAGACGCTTGGTTCAAGTGGACATTTTTAATGCTGTTTTTTTACTCACTTTTTACATTATTCTTGAATATTTCATTTCTTTGCATGTCTGTAAAAA
>JADZFD010000067.1 GCA_020850225.1 Saprospiraceae bacterium
TTCGACTTGAGTTGATAGGTGATGCTATAAGGAAAGCAAGAAAAGCTAAACATCTAACACAAGAACAACTTGGAGAACTTGTAGGTGTTCAAAAATCACAAATTGCAAAAATCGAAAACTCAACAACTGATGCAAGATTTTCAACAATTCTTAAAGTATTTGATGCTCTTAAAGTGAAGGTGAACTTTACAGTTGAATTAGAAAATCAAAAACTAATGGTAAGAGAATAAAAATGGCCAGATCATAACAACGGCTATGATGATAGATTCGCTATCGCTTCATCCATCACATAGCCTAACCGTTGCCGGAAATTATAAAGTATAAATAATGAGAATACCATTAATCTATATTCCAAAGACAAAATATAAAAAGTTCTTATACATAGAGAAAAAATATAATTCAAAATATCCAATTATTCCAATAGGATGCGATTGTCATCCTGCACATACTTTAAATTCTCTTTTTCTACGGAAAATAAGTCTACCTTTTGATTGGCTAAATATTGATCCAATTCATTGTTTCAATTACATTAATGACAATATAAAATGTGAGTTTTCATTCTTTAAATCTAACATAACAACTAATGAAAGAGGATATTTTATTGCAAGTAAATATCCTTCTGCAGAATTCATGCATGAGTTAAAATTAGATTCATCTAATAATCAAGAAAAATTTGATAGAAGAATTGCTAGATTTACAGAATTGCTACCTAAAAAAAATATATTTATCCATACTATCCCTGCAAATTCAATAAAAAACAAAGAAGATATTACAATTTATATTGGAAGTATTTTGAGATTCAAAGAAATTATACATAACGATTCAACAATACATATCTACATACGTTTTGATGAAAATATAACTGAAAATGAAACTTTAGCTAGTGAATTATATGCTCTCCTAATAAATAATAATATTGAAACAACGAAATATGTAAGAAAGCTAAATAAGTTTGGAATTTGGGGCAATAAAAAAGAGTATCATAGTTTATTAAAAAATCTTAAAATAAATATTAAACAGACTTTCCCTGATATTTCAATAAAATAACTTCTGTCAACAGGCAGTTTTGCAAGAGAGCGGGCAAAGTACCACGTTTGAAATCTTTTAGTATATTTTGTCTTGTCTTGTCTTAAAATAGGTTTACACCAAAACGTGTAAAAATGGACAGAAAAAATTAAAGTCATTTCATGGATATTCCGGAGTATACTGACCCTCCTAAAAGGTAAGCATCTGCTTCAATTCGGTGTCGTGTGACGATGCTTATAGTTTTTGAGAGGCTCTATATGAATTACGAACCTATATTAATTCATCTAAACTAAACGACATTGTATCAGAATTAATAGTTTTTCTTTATTTTTGTAGTATTAATATTATTTTTAAAGAAATATAAACTGACCTTCCTGATAATTCAATTGCAGAATTATTCGTATCTTAATTGTAGTTATACATTATAGTCAGTTATACTATACCTAACATGTATCATTTAAACATAAAAATGTATTGTATGAGAACTAATTTCCATTTTTCCTTACTTGTTTTTTCAACCTTGTTGTTCTTCAATCTATCAGCACAAACTCCAAAAGATTTGATAATCGGAGCGACTGTATATCCCATACCGGAAGAAGACTCTGTAATGATATCATGGCAATCTAAGGATACCGGCAACATTTTAATCAATAGTATAACCAATGGTCCTCTCAAACTGATAAAGAAGGTCAACATCCAACAGAGTCAAACTAAAATCCATGTAAAACAAGGCGAATACCTCAATATCAAACTCGTCAGTGAAAGTAACCAGAATCAAATCCAGATACTGACAGCTTCCAATTATTTCGTAGAGGCTCCAAAACAAAAAAGTGTTTTATTACTTGTAACTCCACTGATAGATACAGGAGCAGCACCAGAGGTTGAGCGATGGATTAATGACGTAACAATGGAAGGATGGACGGTTACAAAATTAGTTATTCAGGAAGATGCTCTTCCGCCAGTAGTAAAAGACACAATATACAATATGTACAAAAAAAGTACTGAAGCTCCACTAGCTGGTGTCTTTATCCTGGGACATATTCCTGTACCCTATTCAGGACTGCTCAACCCCGACGGCCATGCTGACCATCTCGGTGCATGGCCTGCTGACGGATATTATGTGGATTTTAACAGTAGTAGTTATTTTACAGATAAAAATGTAGATACGGATAAATCGGATAATCCTCCATCCAGGGAAGCCAACAGAAATATTCCCGGAGATGGTAAGTTCGATAGCAGTATCTTTGCCTCAACTGTTGAACTCTGGATTGGAAGAGTAGATATGTCCAATCTTTCTTTTTTCTCTGATGTCGATACATCATTTACAGAGTTGTATCTTACAAAGCGGTATCTCGACAAAGACCATGCATTTCGCAGGAATCAGATAAGACCTAAAGAAGGAACCATTATTGATGATAATTTTGGGTATTTTGGCGGTGAGGCTTTTGCTTCGAATGGCTGGATGGTGGGCAGGCAATTTATGGATGATTCCCTGATCGAAGCAGGCGATTTTTTCAACTCGTCCAAAGACCGAAGTTTTTTGTGGGGCTACGGATGTGGTGGCGGCAATTATACGGGAGCCAGTGGAGTCGGAGATTCTAAACAATTTGCGAAGGATAGCGTAAATATTGTATTCTCCATGTTATTTGGCAGCTATTTTGGCGACTGGGATAGTAAAAATAACTTCATGCGAAGTGCACTTGCGTCCAAAGGAATGTTGCTGACATGTGTCTGGGCAGGTCGGCCGGATTGGTTTTTTCATAGGATGACAGCCAATCTTCCCATTGGTGAAAGTGTCAGGGAATCATTCAACGCAGGACAAGCTTATTCTACTGCCTATGCTCAGAAATGGGTACATATGGCATTAATGGGCGATCCTACCTTAAGAAATCATAGTATTATGCCACCAACCGAAGTGGCTATAAGAGGAGAAGGCCCAGTTTATACGATGGAATGGACTTCAGCACCTGATACTTCAGTCAATTACTTCATTTTCAGAAAATCAGAAAAAGAGACATATTTCAGGCTCCTTCGTTCGTCTCCAGGTACCGTACTGACATATATTGACTCCTCAGCCCTACCCGGACTTAATACGTATGCTATTCTTGCAGGGAAAAAAATACAAAATCGCAGTGGTATCCATTATGCTATGAGCAATGGAATATATGCTGACGCCACTTACACACCTAGTACGACTCTACAATACCAGGTAGACAAAAAGTACTTTATAACGCCAAACCCATCATACGGTCATTCTCAACTGCATCTGGATCCTTCGAGATTAGACGACATAAAAGTGCTGATTACCGATTTGTCCGGAAAGATTATATTCACCTCCATGGTGGATAAAAATGTGACAAAGTTTATTTTGCCGGTTCTGTCTTCAGGTATGTATGTTGTTAGTTTACAAATATTGAAACATGGAGAAACGATTGAATTAAAATGGATTGTTCAATAGTGGCACCAGGAATGTAAGATTTTATTTCATATTAGGTTTTTTACATACAAAAGAATCTGTAGTGTAAAGTTTAAATAGCTCAATTCACCCTGTGCCATATCTGGGTTCTTCCTAATAGTGAGATACCCAAAAAACCTCTGACTTCGAGTGTATTTTTATCTTTCAGGCGCATTTTACAACTATATTCCTTTCCGTTATTGGGATCCAGTATCCTGCCGTCATCCCAACCATCACCCGATTTATTCATGTTCCAAAGTATAGTCATCCCTATAATGGGTTTATCCTTATTTTCACCTTTACAATCTTCGCACCTGGCATTTTCCTTTCCTGGAGTCAGAATTTTTATAACTTTACCTTGGAGTCTACCTGATTTAGTATGGCTGATTTCAACATAGGATTTGTCTTTCCCTGTTTTATCATCGATTGTTTTCCACTTTCCTTCAGCAGATTGTGCAAACGAAACAATACTCAGACTTAATATGAGCATTACAGAAGATATTATTTTCATAATTAATAAAATATTCAGAAAGGCAAAGATATAATACTAAAAGAAAATATCAATACTAAATAATACATTAAGGTGCAAATGTATAAAATTTAGAAATTATGAAATCCACGAGGAATTCAGATATATTAAAAGAAACGTAGTAATGAACAAAAATTGTCAGTAGATGGAGACTGTAGAATTATAGGAGAAATTAAGTTTAGTACCCGGAGCCGGAATCGAACCGGCACGACCGCAATGGTCACAGGATTTTAAGTCCTGCGTGTCTACCAGTTTCACCACCCGGGCATAGACTTAAAAGACATTATTAAAAATAATGGAGCGAAAGACGGGATTCGAACCCGCGACCCCGACCTTGGCAAGGTCGTGCTCTACCAGCTGAGCTACTTTCGCATAAATCTTTAAGAACTTCTTCGAAAAGCGATGCAAATGTACAATAATTCAAAAGATTCTACCAAATTTTTTAATATTATTTTTAATCAATTATTTATATTATGTACAACCTATTCATTTTCAATTAATAATAAACGCTATCTTTTATTGAAATTTATCAATTGGTCTTCTTTGCTCTTTGATCAGTTCTTAATTTTAACAAGATCCAGATCCTGGAAGTCATAACTAAAATCTGTAAGCGGAGAAATGGGTTTCATTTTTAATCCGGTGACCTGATTATGTACTGTTTCCACTATGATAAAAGCATCTGCATGCAGATAGGCATTGTCCCATTTAACTACCCACGTTTTATCCTTATAATACGATACATCTCCTGTCAATTGAGATGAACGTTCAGAAACAAACCGTAATTTACCAGTATTGCGATCTTTAAGTATTGTAATATTACCGAACCATGCGTCTCTGTATTTACCAGATATTTCTGTTACTGGTATTACTTTATCCTGTACATTCTGATTCACAAACTGCCATACCTCATCAACCGTTTTTTCTGCATTTGTATTTCTGACAGATATTAATCCTGCATATTCTTTTACCCAATCAAAATAAGGTAATCCCAGATAAAAATCTTTAATCGTGTTGGACACTGCCATAAAGGCTGCTCCTTCCTGTTGATTGGTCAGTACTATGATTCCCAAATCAAGTTGAGGATACATAATAACCTGCGTTACGATACCTTCAAGACCGCCTGTGTGGGATACCTCCAGTTTGCCGGCAACATCCTGCAACTGAAACCCGAGTCCATATGCTCTGAAAAGTGTATTGTAAGGTGGCCTTGTAAATGCAGGCATCAGTGTTTGTGGTTTGGACAACTGGTCCATAAAATGCTTACCCAGTAATTCTCTGCCGTCCGGTGTTTTACCGTGATTCAATTGAAACCTGACCCATTTGATCAGATCATCAACATTGGAATACAAGCCTGCTGCAGCATCAAATATCGAATGAGTATACCGTTCTATGACTTTAAGCTTACCATCTACAGGTACATGTGGAGCAATAACGTTTGTCTTGTCATGCAGCGTCTTCCAACTGGCACCTGTTCTGTTCATCCTTAATGGAACCAGAAAATTTTCTTCAATAAAAGTTGTCCATGGCATTCCGGACACCCGCTCTATGACGACACCGGCAATTATATAAAGAAGGTTGTCATAATCATACTTGGTTCTAAAGCCTGACACAGGTTTCAGATACTGGATATTTGAGATAATATCATCGGGTGTAAAATTGTGCCCATCCGGCCATACCATCAGATCACCTGCACCTAGCCCCAGTCCGCTCCTGTGTGTCAGCAAATCCCTGATGGTAAATTCTTCAGTCACATATGTATTGTACATTGTAAATTCAGGTATATATTTCCTGACTTTATCATCGAGTTTCAATCTTCCACCCTGTTCCAGCAACATCAATGCCGTTGCTGTGAAAGCTTTGGAATTGGATGCAATCCCAAAATTGGTTGATGCATTTACGGTTTCACCTGTTTCGATATTGGATATACCATAACCTTTGGCCAGAACAACAGAATCTTTGTGGACAATACCCACAGCAATACCAGGTACATTAAAGGTTTTCAACACTTGCTGAACACAGGAATCAACTTTGGACACAGGTATTTCCTGGGCAGTACCGGTATGCAGAAATAAGGAAATCATCGTAAACAACCCTATTTTTCCTGCTCTAACTAAATTCATATTAGATTAAATTAAACTGAATAATAAAACAAAATAATTTGTGTAAAAATAGCATTTATCTTAACTCCAACACAACTGCCGGCACTTAAAAATAAAAAGCCGTCACAAAAATACTTTTGCAACGGCTTTAAAAATACTTCAATCTATTCTTATTCTAAATGAATACCCGGGATAATCATCCTTAGGCAACTCACTGCTTTAATTTTTGAACTGATAAAATGACTATTCAAGAACAATCATTTTACGTGTACCGCTATAACTTCCACTTTCTATTTTGTATATAAACACACCAGTAGCACCTAAATCTTCTTTGGTTACTTTTAGTGAATTTACTCCTTTGTTAAAGTATCCATCAATTGTCTTTACTACTTTTCCTGTGATATCTGTAATAGTAGTCACTGCATCAGCAGCTTTTGGCAAGGTGAAATCTATAAGTGTTTCATCACGGAAAGGATTGGGCTTATTCTGCATCAAAACATACTGATCTTCCATATCTGCTTGTCTTGTGTTCAAACGGATATCTCTGGCTTCATACTGACCATCATAAGCAATCGCAGGTGTTATCTTAGATGAAATTTTTACTATTTCATTATAATTGGAGGTCTTCAGCGTCTTGAATTTCAATGTAAACAGGCTACTTCCTTTGTAGAGAACAACCGGATTTTCTTTACTCCAGCTTGTAGTGACAATACCCGATCCCGTTCTGTTCAATCCGAAATTACCCTCGTTCATTCCCGGCATATCAGATATCACATCCAGCAATTCGTATTGATTCGGATTGAATTCCATAGTAAACTGGTATCCGTGTACTGTTATATTTTTATCTGCAACAAACTTAACAAATACGATTCCCTCATCTGTCTTTTGTACTTCATTGGCAAGCATCAAAGCATTGACAGATCTTGTCTCTACAGATGATTTATTCAAATCAAGTTGTGCAGTATTGTTAACATCACCAATCTTTATAGCTTTGAAATTTTGCTCTGTCTGATTGGAAGTTAAATTAGTATATCTGTAACTTTCAACGAATGGGAATGGTGACTGATTATTGGCAAATGTCTGATTTGCAGTTATAAATCTCCACGATTTCTGATTATTAGGAAACTGATCCCTTATTCCCAGTATTACCTTTCTGATAGCTGTCAGATCCGAAGCTGTAACAAAACCAGAGTTGTCTGCATCCGAAGCAATGATTTTCTCAGGGCTGTTCAGTACTTCCAATCCAAGAATATGTCTTTGGATCATAACAAGATCCAATGTTGTCACGCCATTTAATACATCATCATTATTCTGTAGAGATACTGAGTAATCATTTCCTTTATCTAATTTGTCTAAAGAGAAAAATCCATTATTATCACTATAAATACTTCGATTTAGTTCTGGTTTACTGCTTATTAAATCTACTTCAACATTTTTTGCATTATTGCCGTTGAAACTAACTCGACCGCTAACTGCAACCGTACTGGTAGCATTATCCGGACAAATATTGGCATTATCCTGAAGAATAATCGTGACTGTACAGAAATCCTGATTGCCAGCAAGATCTGTAACCGTCATATCCAGAGATATCTGTTGTGACTTACCATTCGGAATATCAGCACATGTAAACATCCTGCCTGAAGATTTCATCGAAGGAATCCATTTTTGTGCTATTCCAGCTCTGTATTCAGTTATGTTCGACAATACACCCTTGCCTTTAAAGTAATGTTCCTTATCCAGTAATGTATCAACTGGAGTTGCTCCGAAGAAAGTAAACCACAATTCAGAAAGAGGTGTACAGTTATCATAGGATCCTTTATCAAAATCCTTAGCCCAGATGACTGCTGTTCCGTCAGAATTCATTGTTGTAGTCGTTAAGTATGAAATGCAGTATGGTGTTGGCTTTTTAGCTTCTATTACATTGACATTTTGTGTACAATATGCTCTGTTTCCACACTTATCCTCTACTATCCATTTTATGATGTATTTACCTACAGGCATTACTTTAATGAACCTGTTGGCTGATCCGGTATAGAGTTGAGTTATACCATCTTCCTTATAAACAGTGTATATCCAGATCATATCCTGAGCATTAGGATTACAGTCATCCTTAGCATTCATTCTAATATCTACTTCACCTTCACAATTTCCGTATGCCGGAATTGTCCTGTCTGTACAACCATCCAGACTGCTACCACTTGCTCCGATAAATTCCGGGGCTTTTTTATTGATTATTTTTATAATCTGAACATATTCATACCATCCTTGTCCCAATACCGGTTCTGTTTCATTATATGTACACCAATCCAAAACTGTCCATGTTCTTATTACCTTTTCACAAGCACCATCGATAAGCTTGAATACCTGATCCTTATAGCTTGCAGCAACAAGACTACAAGTATTATCTTTATACACTGGTTTGTTGTATCCGGATGGCAGTGATTCAGGATTCAACTCTGAATAGCACGTCTCTGTCTCATAATTTAAAGGCCATCTGATGTCAGTTGATTTAAAAGGATTCTTATTTTTGAGCGTAATCACCTGTACACAAGAATTCTTATATCCCTGCTTATCTACTACCGTCCAAACCCTGGTAACAGTTCCTTCACCACAATGGTTGATATTGACAGAATCTTGCTTACTTACCTTTATAACTTCACAATTATCCTGATATTCGGGACTTCCAGTCAACTTAAGATCATTATAATCTGCATGACAGTCGATAGTCAGGTCTGCTGGACATTGAGTGATATACGGCGGCAATTTATCCTCTATTTTCACTTCTACCATACAGATATTTGTATTATCGTGAACATCCGTTACGAGTAATTCTACCATGACTGTGGTTCCGACTTCTTCACAGCAAAATTCAATGGTGGGCGTATAATTCGTTGTTCCAAATCCACATTTATCCGTCATTTTACGGGCTTCAAACTTGAGAATACCGCAATTATCTGTACTGCCATCATCCAGTGATTCAGCTTTCACTACTGCACGTCCATTACCAGACAGGGAAGCTACTGTATGTTTATCACAAACAGGAACAGGTTTAACATCGTCAATTACCGTAACTTTGTATGTACATTCAGATGTATTGCCACAAGCATCCGTTACCTGCCATTTTACCCAATTATCGCCTAAATTCAGAGAATTAATGGTTGCAGTATTCTGATTAATGCCTGCAAACACAAATGAATCTTCATCATCATTAGTAGTACTGTATGACAAACTGTAGGTAATAAGGCTATCTGAAGAACATTCTTTTACGATTAATGGCTTTTGTGCCCTGTAAATCGCTGAACAACTATTGGCATCCGTAGAAACTGTGACATCTGCAGGACATTTTAATTCAGGACCCTGACTGTCTTCTACCTTGATTATCTGATTGTGAATAATCACACTTCCTGTACACCATTCAAGAACTTTGTGCGTCCGGATTAATTTATATGAATTCTCACACAAATCAATACGAGCATCTACAGGATCTGTAATTTGAATATTATCACAAAAATGTCCCTGAGGCTTTCCTGTTATCGATACTGGTGGAATTGTTTTACCATAATCAAAGCACGACAATGCATCTGGATTATCTCCATGTCCATCAAAATTGGGTGGAAATGTCATCGTCGATAAACTGTTTCTGTATACATAAATATATTGGCAGCATGGAACAGCAGGATTTCCGATCTGATCTGTTCCTGTCCAGCATCTTTTGATTACTTTAGCATATATAGAGGCACAATCTTCTTCTACCACTTCGTCTTTAAAAGACATCTGAGCTTCTGAACAATTGTCTATACCTTTGACCAGATATGTATCTTCATCTACTTTGACAGAAGTAACAACTCTGTCAGTTGGGAATGACACATATGCACCATTTTGTTTGAATATCAGATGTACATTATTGATAGTACCACTTAAACCAGCAACATTATCAAATATACTTACCCTCCAGATACCTGCCAGAGGTTTGCCATTGAACACAGACAATAAATCGTATGACTTAAATCGTCCTGCTACTGCCGGAGTAAGCGTTGCCTGGCAATTAATTGCATCACCATTATCGTCAAAAGTTGCCATTATGTTGTTTCCATTACATGACAATCCTAAAAATAAAGGAACAGTCGTACCGTCCGGCCCAATCAACTGAGCCGATAACTGTGAAACATCGGGATGCGTAATATCCATAAATACATCCACATCTGTAATAATAGTACCTGCTGGAAATTGACCTAACTGTACATCAATATCTACACGCTGTGGTCCTGCCGCTCCTATACTTTTACTACCTGCTGGTATATCAGCAATAACGGGAACTAAATTCGACAACACTGAACCCGGACTCAGGTCTGACTCACAATTGGCATAAACATCACCGCAAACCAGTTGAGGACCTAATTTGTCTTCAACCAATATTTCTCCCCAGCAGGAGTTTCCGTCCGGACCTATAATTTTCGTCTGCAGTCGCTGACCTATATTAGCTTTAGTTACCTTATTGCCCAGATTAGCTCCATTCAAGGCTGTAATTTGTACCTTATATTTATCATAACAACCGTAATGTTTTCCCTCCAAAATCATATCCGGTGTAATTATATGTTCGCAATCACCATTCAATGATACCTGTACCAAATCATTACATGCCAGTACATTACTTCCACTTCCACTTTGAAACTCATTTACCACTACACTGAAAGAACAAACTGTTATATTACCGTTGGCGTCCGTCACATTAAATGTCAATGGCGTCGTACCTATCGGAAATATATCTCCCTCTTTAAAGTTATTGATGATATTGATATATTTATATGGCTCAGGTGTTCCTGTCATATAAAAAATTGCTGTATTAGGTGTCACCGGTGGACCAGGTACAATCTCCTGATTGAATGAATTCGGACAATTTACAGCTGTTACCGTCAATGCACCTGTTCCGGCAGCATATCCTGCACCATTCATTCCCATTTTAAAACTACTGATATATGGTGCATTGGCAACTACTTCCATAATATATGAAGATCCTGAAGGAATTATGATATCATTTCCTACAGGTACATTTACAGTTTGTAATTGTGTAATACTGTTAGGAATAGTCGCCAGATAACTACCGATAAGATCTCCATTCAATTTATAGAAATTGAATCTGACCAATGGGTTATTTACTGCTTCGTAGACCCCAACAGTTATAGAAGCCACACGCATATCTGTCGGTCCAGCATGCAGAAAGGTACGCCGGTAGACTGTTTGACCAGAGGAACAATACTTTGTACTATTCACTGTTGTTGAATTTATCGTAGTATTTGTACTGATTGGTGTCGTAACAAATGGAGTAAATGAAAATCCAAAGTTATTTACCGCAACACCACACTCTCCAGGTTTGAGATTAAATACCAATGGCCCTACCGGACATGGCGCTGCAACACTAATTCCTGCCCAAGGATAAATTTGGTTGTAACTCAGCTTTCGCTTTTCTACTATCAGTATGTTACCTTCAGACGATGTTTGGCTGATATTACTGACAACGGAAAACCCTTCAGATACGACTAAAGTTGTTACAAGAAAAAGAAGCATAAAAATGTTGAAATATTTTTTCATTTTTTTGGCTTTAAAGATGATGATCGATTGAAATATTTAATTTTACTAATTGACAAATAATAAATATAAACTAATTTTAATTACATTATCCATTGATATACAACTATTTAAATAACTTAACATTTTTTATTATATCTAAAAATCTGTACATTATTAAATATGCAAACATTATACCAAATACTAATGTGTACCCTATCCATAAATGGGTATATTTTTAATTTCTGGTATTAGCCGTAATCATAATACATCAATCAGAAGTTTTAATAATTTCTCTAAAATTGAAGATGGTATGTTGTTAATTTCTATCTAAAACAATACCTTTGACTAATGATATTACATCAATTCAAATCCTTAATCCGGTTTTATTGGAAAGCGGGTACTATATATAATGTACATTCTGATTTTCTGTATCAATTCTTAACGACAGCTATGGATTTGAAGAAAACGTATTACGCATATCCACAAATAGAACTGATCAGAAGTAAGTTGTTAAAAAATGACCGTGTCATATCAATCGAAGATTTGGGAGCCGGAAGCCATAAGATGTCTACCCACGACCGAAAGATATCGAAAATCGCTTCAGTATCGGTGTCAGACCTTGTATCCTGCCGTATATTATTCCAGATAGTTGAATACTTTAAATGTAAAAACATCCTAGAATTGGGGACATCCCTGGGGATATCATCCCTATACCTGGCATCCTCTTCCAAAGACATCCGTGTTACTACCATTGAAGGAGACGTCAGCATAGCCAATATTGCAAGAGATGTACATGCAGAAGCCCATGCAGATAATATACAGATTATCCATGGTACATTTGAAAAAGTACTGCCACAGTATCTGAAAAATTCGGCAAAAATCGATCTTGCATTTATTGATGGTCACCACGATGAAAAAGCAACCCTGGATTATTTCAATCAGATTCTAAATCATTGTCACTATGAAAGTATCATTATTTTGGATGACATTTACTGGTCTGAAGGAATGACACAGGCATGGATGCAGATAGCCCGGCATCCTAAAGTTACCCTGGCTTTGGATTTATATATTATGGGTATTGTCTTCTTAAAGCCTGATCTGAGCAAACAGTATATCACGTATATACCATACAGATTCAAGCCTTGGAAAATTGGTTTAATTGGATAATCATATACGCGTACATGACATAAACTTATCAGATAACAAACAAATCTTTATCTGACCCGGAATATATCCTACTATTCGTTATTGACTTTTGAGATAATGTATTATTTCTCCCTGTTTTCCAGTTTTGCAGCTTTCTCCATCACTGCCTGTTTAAGCTTTTCCTTGTAAGCAATAATAGCATTCAGCAAATCCGGGTTATGGGTTGCCAGAATGGAAGCTGCCAGAATACCGGCATTCCTGGCACCGTTAAGAGCAACCGTTGCAACAGGAATACCCGCAGGCATCTGTAATATAGAGAGTACGGAATCCCAGCCATCAATGGAATTGGATGATTTTACGGGTACTCCGATTACCGGCAATGGTGTAATGGAAGCAACCATACCTGGTAAATGTGCAGCTCCACCGGCACCGGCAATAATAACTTTTATCCCCCTGGATGCCGCCTGACCGGCAAATTCAAACATACGCTCCGGCGTTCTGTGTGCCGAAACAATTGAAATTTCATATTCGATTCCGAAATCTCCAAGTATATCTGCTGCCTGCTGCATAACAGGCAAATCGGAATCAGAACCCATTATAATACTGATCAGGGGTTGTTTCATACAGTTAGGATTTAACTTTTAAGGTATTTTGAATAGTAAGAGCCTTAGCTATAGCTTGGTCCAAAGATTGATTGACAATAGTAACATGCCCCATTTTCCTGAATGGTTTCGTTGTAGATTTACCATACAAGTGCGGATGAACGCCCTGTTCAGTCAGACATGATTCTATGTTTTCATATATTACATCACCCGAATATCCTGGCTCACCAAGTAAATTTATCATTACGGCTGGTAGTATCTGATCCGTACCCGTTAACGGCAAATCAAGAATTGCGCGAAGATGCATCTCAAACTGAGATGTGTGACATACTTCAATCGTATGATGCCCGGAATTATGTGGACGGGGTGCAACTTCGTTTATCAGCATTCTCCCCGATTTATCTACAAACAGTTCTACAGCCAGTAACCCTGCTATATCCAGTTTTTCTGCTACTCCTATGGCGAGAGCATTGGCTGTTTCCTTTTGCAATTCAGTAAGTGAAGAAGGGCTGTACAGGTACTGTACCAGATTGGCAGTAGGATGAAAATGCATTTCTACAGGCGGATAGGTTACAATCTGTCCCGAAGGATTTCTGGCTACGATTACAGCAACTTCCTTATCGATATCAACCAGGTTCTCTATAATACATTCGGTATCAAAGAGTTCGTCTTCAAAGGACCGGACAACCTGAACTCCACGGCCGTCATACCCTTCTGTACGCAACTTTTGTACGAATGGAAACGATAAGACACCTTGTTCCAAATCGGAAACAATATCATTTTTGCACTTATAAACAGTAAATTCTGAAGATGGAAACCCCATACCTTCGTAAAATATCTTCTGTTTACCTTTATCTTTAATGATATTTAGAGCTGCGGGTGATGGAAACACCTGTTTTCCTTGTCTTTGTAAATATTCCAGTGCCTCGACGTTTACATTTTCGATTTCGATTGTAATTATATCCATTTCCTTTCCAAATGCAACAACGTCATCGTAATCGGTTATATCACCACAAGTAAACTCCGGACAAACCTGACTGGCGGGATAGGAAATGTTCTTATCCATAACAAACATTCTGAGTCCAAGTTTGCTGCCGGCCTGACACAACATCTTTCCCAATTGTCCACCTCCCAATATACCAATTTTCTGATCAATTTTTTGCTTCACTACGATTATATAAGTTTTATGCACAAATATAAAGTAAAAAATCGCTCTTGCTGTAATGAAATCCACAAAAGCTGATAAATACAACTGATTATAGCTTAATCTTTCCATAATGCCGTCAAACTCAATATGTATATTTATATCAATAGAATACTAAGTACTCTTTTTTTGAATATAATCTCACATTTCACCTGATTCAACTACACCATTTTCTTTGATGTTTATAACGTTGATGTTTTAAAAAGTATTCCCTATCTTTACACCATTAAATATTAAATATGTCAAAATCCGAATTTTCAGTAAAACTGTCAGAAGGCATTCCTTCTACCCTACCTGAAATCAAAAAAAGAAACAAAAAATACCCACATGCACCTAAACGAAATATTAAAGGTGTACTGAATAAAGATGAAACAAAACTGGCTATTCAGAATGCACTTCGATATTTTGAACCGCAACATCATGAATTACTTGCTAAAGAATTTTATGATGAGCTAAAAAAATATGGCAGGATATATATGTACCGATATATGCCGGATTACGACATGTATGCCAGACCTGTCCACCATTATAAAGCAAAAAGTAAGCAAGCTGCTGCTATAATGCTGATGATACAAAACAATCTGGATCCTAAGGTTGCGAAATACCCGGAGGAACTCATCACATACGGAGGCAATGGTGCTGTTTTTCAGAATTGGGCGCAATACAGACTAACCATGCATTATCTCTCAGAGATGACCGATGAGCAAACGCTGGTACTGTATTCCGGGCATCCCCTGGGTATTTTTCCTTCACACAAACATGCACCTCGAGTGGTAGTCACCAATGGTATGATGATACCCAATCATTCTAAAAAAGAAGACTGGAACAAATACAATGCATTGGGTGTAACACAATACGGTCAGATGACAGCAGGATCATTTATGTATATTGGCCCGCAGGGTATTGTACATGGCACAACAATCACCTTGTTAAATGCCGGAAGAAGGATGCAACTGGGTCAAGAACATCTTGGAGGAATATTATTCGTCACATCAGGTCTCGGTGGAATGTCAGGTGCACAATCCATAGCAGGTATCATCACTGGTGCTGTCACCGTTATAGCTGAAGTGGATAACAACGCCATTCAACAAAGAATAACTGACGGTTATATCCTGAAAGACCATGTTTATCAGGATTTCAATCTGTTGTCTGACAAAATCAGGGAAGCCAAAGCTAATCAATCTGCGATTACACTTGTATACTACGGCAACATAGTAGATCTGTGGGAAGCACTGTCCAAAAGCGATATTACCGTCGAATTAGGTTCAGATCAGACATCCCTGCATAATATCGACGATCTGGGATATTGTCCTGCAGGATATACATTTGAAGAGGCTCAGGCATTGCTCATTTCTGATAAAGCACTGTTTATGGCTGAAATAAAAAAAACATTAATACGCCATGTAAATGCGGTTAACACGCTGAGTCAGAGAGGTATGTATTTCTGGGATTATGGCAATGCTTTCCTCAAGGAAGCAGGCGATGCAGGTGCAGATATTTGGAAGAGTACCAAAAAGGAAGCTTACAGATATCCTTCCTATGTTCAGGATATATTGGGACCTTTGTGTTTTGATTATGGATTCGGGCCTTTCAGATGGGTTTGTCTCTCAGGGAATACCGAAGACTTGTACAAATCCGATAAAATAGCTCTTAAAGTACTCCGTAAAATATACAAAAACGCACCGGAAGAAATCAAAGGACAACTGAATGACAACATGCTATGGATAAAAAATGCCAAAACTAATCTTCCGGTTGTCGGATCAATGTCCCGGATTCTGTATGCAGATGCAGAAGGCAGAATTAAAATCGCACTTGCCTTCAATAAAGCCATCAAAAAAGGTATTATATCGGCTCCGATTGTTTTAGGAAGAGACCATCATGACGTATCGGGTACTGATTCCCCTTATCGTGAAACTTCCAATATTTACGACGGTTCTCAATTTACGGCAGATATGGCTGTACATAATTTTGTCGGTGATGCTTTCAGGGGCGCAACGTGGGTTTCCTTGCACAATGGTGGCGGCGTCGGTTGGGGAGAGGTCATCAACGGCGGCTTTGGAATGGTCATCGATGGCACCAAAAGAGCTGCAAAAAACATCAAAAGTATGCTGTACTGGGACGTCAATAATGGTATTGCACGACGAAGCTGGGCAAGAAACCAGGAAGCATTGTCTGCAATTCAGAGGGCTATGTCAGAAAACCCTGAATTAAAGGTCACTCTGCCCAATCTCGTCTCACCTGATATTTTAGACACAATAGTTAAATAAAGTAAAAAATATAATGCTCGACAAATGCAGACTGATATATAAGGGTGATATTGCGACTGCCAAATTTTATATTTTGGTAGCAGGCATATTACTTTTTTTTGCTGTAGTAATCACAATATGGGTTCATCAGATCGGATACCGGATTTTGAGTATCGGATTATATATGCTAGCTGCCTACTGTCTTGGTAAGGGCTTTTTTATGTGGTTTTCTTACAGACAAAGACTCGTATTCTACAATTCATTAACAGAACTGAATCCTGAATTTCAAGAGGCAGAAAAAAATTATACCGAATACCGTATTCATAAAAAACAAAAAAACAGAAGAGGCTACGTTTATGTACTTATTCTAAGTTGTTTTTTTGCATTTGCCGGTGCATTCAGCTCTCAAAAGGGGTTGATAATGGGGACTGCCATACCAATAGCTTTAATTTCCGGTATAGAGATAAGTATGGGTTTGCTAACAGAATTCAGACTCAATGGCTTCCTAAGACTATTGAGAAAACAACAATCTTAATACAGACATTTTGCCTGAGTTCGTTAGCAACTAACCAAACAACTATACTTTTGACAAATTATTTTATATACGTCTGTCAATTATGTCGTCCTTTATGAGACAATATTTATTATCCACCCGGAGACGTCAGCTGATATCTTTTATATTGTTCAGGCGTAAATATTTTCTTCATATTCTCCTGACGCTCAGTATTCACGATTCTTTTCTTGACAGCAAGCTCTTTTAAGGTTAAGCCCTTTTGTTTGTTCAGTTTATCCATCTTCATCTCATAATT
Source organism: Saprospiraceae bacterium (assembly GCA_020850225.1). Classification (GTDB taxonomy): domain Bacteria; phylum Bacteroidota; class Bacteroidia; order Chitinophagales; family Saprospiraceae; genus OLB9. The sequence goes on from JADZFD010000067.1 coordinate 17,685, forward strand.
CAGGAATGCTATCCTAAGGTCCTTATGTTGCTTATCATTCAGTTTTAATGAATTTTTCATGGCATCGGCGGTATTGTATGCCCGTTCCATAGGTGTCTTCTTTTTTGCCTGTTCCGTTTTTACTTCTTTCGGTGCATTCTTCTGAGGAGCGGGACCAATTTGTGCCTGGAGAATGCCTCCTGCAAAAAAGATGATTACAAACATAAAAATTCTCATATCTATTAAATTTTATTACGTATATTTCAAACCCTGAAATGACAACAAGTGTTTCATGTTTATACTTAAAATCCATGTTTCTAATTAAATTTTAATATTTTATTATAAATTTGCAGTGCTGAAATAATAATCTGAATTTGAATAAAATAATCATTGTCGGACCTGCATTCCCGCTGAGAGGTGGTCTGGCAACATTCAACGAAAGAATGGCCAGGCAAATGAAAATAGAAGGATATGACACCTCGATATTTACATTTTCACTGCAATATCCTGATTTTTTATTTCCAGGAGTCACACAATATGCTGAAGGTGCTTCACCTGAAGATGTCACAATTTATGTTTGTATAAATTCAATTAATCCTATAAATTGGATAAAAACTGGCTTTAAAATTAAAAATGAAAATGCAGATGTAGTTATATTCAGATACTGGATTCCGTTTATGGCCCCTGCTTTAGGTACAATAGCACGCATTATCAAAATAAATAAACATTCTGAAGTTGTAGCTCTCGTTGATAATGCGCTCCCGCACGAAAAAAGATGGGGTGATAAGCTACTGACTACATACTTCATCCGTCCTTTTGACAGATTTATCACGATGAGTGGAAAGGTATTAAATGATTTGAAAGCAATGACTTCAAAACCAATCAGATTAATTTCTCATCCATTATATGACAATTTTGGGGATAAGGAAGATATTAAGTCAGCACGTCAGCACCTAGGACTGCCCGAAGACGGCAAAATACTACTCTTTTTTGGATTTATAAGAAAGTACAAGGGGCTGGACATATTAATAAAGGCACTTGACAGCGTTGATATGTCCGACAAGTACCTGCTGATAGCCGGAGAATACTATGCTGATGAACAGGAAATCAAATCTCTTATACAACAATCCGGTGTTAAGGACAGAATCATCGAGCATACGCACTTTATCAATAATGATGAGGTGCGGTGGTATTTCAGTGCTGCAGACATCATTATCCAACCCTACCGGAACGCTACACAAAGCGGCGTAACACCGTTGGCATACCACTTTGAAGTACCTATGATTGTCACTGATGTGGGTGCATTGAAAGATTTAGTACCTCCTGAATTGGGTAAGGTTTGCAAACCGGATGCGGATGATCTGGCAGATTCAATTAACAGTATGAAAGACTTTGACATTACATCATTCAAAAAAGTAATCCGGACTGAAAAACAAAAACTGAGTTGGGAGGTTTTAGTTCAGGCAGTAACAGGTATTAACCCTGAAAATCCAAATTAAAAAATGAATAAAATATATCGCAGCAGAGCACCATTGAGACTTGGTCTGGCAGGTGGCGGCACCGATGTAAGCCCATACAGTGATATACACGGTGGAGCAATTCTGAATGCTACCATTTCTTTGTATGCTTATGTGGATATAGAAGTAACCAATGACGGCATCATTCACTTCGAAGCCAAAGACCTTGAATGTATCGAATGTTATCCTATAGGTCAGACATTTGATACAGACGGAAAGTTAAATCTTCTGAAAGGAGTATATAACCGGATCATGAAAGACCATCCTTTTGAACACAATGGATTAAAAATCATGACATTGGTACAGGCTCCTCCTGGCTCGGGACTTGGCTCCTCTTCTACCCTCGTCGTAGCACTAATCGGTGCGTTTGTAGGTATGTTGAATCTGCCTATGGGAGAATATGATATAGCACACTATGCCTATGATATCGAGAGAGTGGACCTGCAACTCGCAGGAGGTAAACAAGACCAGTATGCTGCTACCTTCGGTGGATTCAACTATATGGAGTTTTATGGCAATGACAAGACCATCGTCAATCCACTCCGTATAAAACCCGAGTATATCTATGAATTGGAGAAAAACATAGTACTCTACTATACGTCCAAAAGTCGTCAATCAGCCGATATCATACAGGAACAGGTTAAAAATGTAAGAAGTAATAACGCAGCCTCAATAGAAGCCATGCATCAACTCAAAAAACAATCTGTAATGATGAAGGAAGCACTGTTGCGGGGAGAATTGGATCAAATCGGCAAAATTCTTGATTTTGGACATAATCACAAAAAAAATATGGCAACGCAGATAAGCAATGAAAATCTGGACAAAATCTATACAGATGCCATCCGTGCAGGTGCGACTGGCGGTAAAATAAGTGGAGCTGGTGGAGGCGGTTTTATGATGTTCTATTGTCCGGGAACTACCCGGTATGACGTGATAAAGGCACTTGAAAAATTTCGGGGTCAGAATATGCCTTTTCTGTTTACCAGGGAAGGTTTAACATACTGGACAGGAACCATTGGTGCCTGAAAAGAGTTTTAATTATATATATCAATTATTTTTAATATGGCAAATGATTATAATAGCATACAATCGATAATACAGGCATCCATAGATACTAAAAAAATGTTACTGGAAGACACTTTGATTCAAAAAAACATCTCTGTCTGTTCTGATCTGATTGTTGCTGCATTTCACAATGGCAATAAGATTCTGTTTTGTGGAAACGGTGGAAGTGCAGCTGATGCACAGCACCTGGCAGCAGAATTTTCCGGTAGGTTTTACAAAGACAGAAAGGCACTGCCTGCTGAAGCACTACATACCAATACATCTTATCTCACTGCCGTAGCCAACGATTACGGGTATGACTTCGTATATTCACGACTGATAGAAGGTATTGGAAACAAAGGTGACATACTTTTGGCCCTATCTACGAGCGGTAACAGTAACAACATCCTGCACGCCATTCACAAAGCCAGGGAAATGGGAATCGTAACCATAGGATTTACAGGAAAATCGGGAGGAAAAATGTCTGGATTATGTGATATGCTCATCAATATTCCTTCTGAAGATACTCCCAGAATTCAGGAATCTCATATCATGGCAGGTCATATCATCTGTCAGTTGGTTGAAGAAAAATATTTTACCTGATGAATTCGGTAAAGAGCTGCATCATTCTTGCCGGAGGATTGGGTACAAGGCTGAGAAAGACTGTGTCGGATGTACCCAAATGCCTGGCAATTGTTGCCGGAAAACCCTTTATTGATTACGTTATCGGTTATGCCCGGCTTCAGGGAGTAGAAAATTTTACTTTTTCACTGGGTTATAAAGCAGAAGATATCATCCTGCATCTGAAAACAAATCATTCCAACCTGAACTATAATTATACAATCGAAACAGAACCATTGGGTACAGGTGGTGGCATCCTTCTCTCATCAGAAAAGATGGATGATGATCATTTTTTTGTTTTCAATGGTGACACTTTATTTCAGGCAGATCTGAAGTCCATGTCACAATTGCATTTGAATCAGCATAATGATATAACAATTGCACTAAAGGAAATGGAAAATTTTGACCGATATGGTTCCGTTGATTTAAAGGAAGAAAAGGTAGTTGCTTTTAATGAAAAACAATTTAAAGATAAAGGCCTGATAAATGGTGGTATCTATCTTATCAGTAAAAAAGTATTCTCAGCATTCAGACCCGGCGATACATTTTCATTTGAAAAAGATGTTTTGGAACCTTATACCACTCATGGAAAAGTTGGTGGTAAGGTATTCAATGCTTACTTTATAGATATCGGGATACCAGAAGATTATACAAAAGCCAATACTGATCTCAAAGACATTACAACACTGTAATTTTTCCGGATTTATAATATTTTACTTACTGTAAACGTTAATAAACTACAATAAACACAAACTGAAATATGTATAGGGTTTTATTATATCTGATATTGGCTTCTGCATCTTTCCTTACTTCATGCGAAAAGAAAACAAATGAACTGGAAGCTAATGAATATCTCATTTTTGGAGATTATTATGGTTTTTGTGCCGGTAAATGCACCAATATATACAAACTTCTAAAAGATGGACTCCTAATGGATACCATACGATATTATCCACCTATTCATGAATTTTACAATGGATCTTATATTTCTATGCCTGAAAAAGCCTATAAACAGACAAGGAATCTCATAGATTATTTTCCAACAACACTACTCAATGAAAAACAAATCATAGGTATACCCGATGCCTATGATCAGGGTGGCTACTATGTTGAATATAATGCCGGAGGAGTAAAAAAATCATGGTTTATAGACAAGGACATTCAAAACGTACCGCAACAGTATCATAAATTTGTGAATACAATAAATGAAAAAATCATAAATCTAAAATAACATATAAATTACTTTAAATATACGTATAATATTGATTTACTATGTATTAATACTTTTGTTTTTATATTTTAGAATTGGATCTTCAGATAATTTAAAAATTGTACACATTTTCATAATTTTGCATTAATTTCATCATTGCTTAAAAAAATTTCATGAGATATTTATTGATAGTTAGTTTATTCTTAGCATTTACATCCTGTAAAAACAATTCTTCAGGAACCTCAATATCTGCTGATTCTTCTGCATCCGGTACACAGGCAAATACTACGACCCAGACCGAAATAAGCAAGCCTTCATTCGAAGATGCAGCTCAGTATGTCGGTAAAAAACCATCAGAAGTAGAACTATTCAAAAAATATAATCTTGAAAACAGGCTGAAAGCCTTGCTGAAAACAGATTATGATACTTTCAAAGAAGGTTGGAATGAGGAAACACCTATCATGAAAGCCGGAGAAATCTTGTATTTCACAGCCTGTAAAACGGGTAGTTGCGGTACAAACAAGTATTTTGTGATGCTCGATATGACTGAACCCAATGTCAATGTTACTTTTACCAGAGGTGGCAGGGCTAAAAGTTACGAAGAATCAGCTATAATCGGTATGCCGGATCAAATAGCCGATTATTTCGAAAAAATACTGGGAAGTCCGGGTTTGTAATTGGCATTTCAGTTATAAGTTAGATTATTTTGGCGGACAATACAGTCTGTATAGCCGAACTGTGTAACCACCCCAAATACCTATACCTCCATGTATATTGGACGTAACCCGGGTATAGGAAGAAAACGAACCACTGTTACCGGCAGCAAAATCACGGGTATTCCAGAAATCGAAATGTGCTTTGTCAATTGTACACCATTTTATATATGCACTGTCGCCACGCATATATAGACCGAAAGTATCCGGATTTAAATCCTTGGTACGGCGCTGTGCTCTGGCCAAGGGTATTTCGAATTCCTGACCGTTAAACACAGCATCATCCACTACAGATCCGAATGGCGGCGGTATAAATTGTCTGTCCTTATCCGTGGCAGTAAGATATCTGTAATAATTCTTTTCATTAACCGGGTCTTTGACTATTACCCTTAATTCCGCCATACTGTCTATGGGTTGTCCCGATGGTTCTACCCATTTAAAATCCGACAATTCCACTGCTTCCGGCAAGGAAGTCGATGCTGTTATAATTTGATTATCAGCATGGACAGTCAGATCATATTTTCTACCAGTTTCTCTCTTCAGTTGGTCAAAAATATCAATATAAAGACAAATATTGTTGTCTATGGAATCCGCATTGATACCTATAATATCACCTACTTTTTGCTTTACTTCAGGAGTGAGATCCTGGAGACATACTTCTGTGAGTCTTACCGTATTCGTTCCGTCAAATACGGTAACTTCTGCATCATTGACGAACAAATCACCGAAAATCTGCTCATTCACAGACGCTGAAAACGGAATGGTGCGGGTAAGAATCACATATGCCGGCAGTGACTCCGTACCCGTTTCCACATAACCTTCCACTACTATCTGCGGCGTAAAGTCGGGATCATCGGGTACAAAGGGTGTTTCACATGCATTCAGCAGGATCGCCATTCCAAAATAAATAATCATACTTACAGTCCAACCTCTTTTCAGAATTCTAATCATTCCCATTTGAAATTATATGTTATGCTGGGTATCAACGGAAAAACAGTTATTTTAGAAGCATCTATTTGCGTCTTTCCGGTCTGATAGTCCGTCGATGTATCAAAGTTTATAAAAAAAGGATTTTTTCTGTTATATGTATTGTATAATGAAAATGTCCAGCTTCCCTTAAATCTTTTTTCTGAGCGCGGATTGGGAGTATATGTGGCTGATAAATCCAGTCTGTGATAATCATCCAGTCTCGCACTGTTACGGGGACCATAATTCAAGTTAATATTTTGCTCAATAAGAAAAAAACCACTTACAGGTGTGTACAACTTTCCAGTCCCATAAATAAAAACAGCTCCCAAATCCCATTTTTCAGATATGTTATAATTAACTACGAGCGACAAATCATGTGGGCGGTCATATACTGCCGGATACCATCTTCCATTTTCAATCGCGTCAAATGTTCGTTCAGATTTGGATAAGGTATAACCAATCCAGCCATTCAATCTACCTTTGGCTTTCTTTATAAAAAACTCAGCACCATAAGCTCTTCCTTTACCTTCAACGAAAGCGTCCTCTACTTCTTTGGCTATATCAGCAACATAATTATCCGCATAATCGATCTGGTTTTTCAAATCTTTATAATATAATTCAAAAGACAATTCATAGGCATCGTTTTTTAAATTTTTAAACATACCAACTGCGTACTGCACACCTTTCTGTGGCTTAACAATTTCGGTACTGGGTACCCATACATCAGCCGGCAATGTACTTGAAGAGTTGGAAACAAGGTGAATATATTGAGAAGTAACCGCTACACCACCCTTGATACTCAGATTGTTGTTGATCCTGTAATTGAGTGCTACTCTTGGTTCAATATTGCCGTAAGTTTTCACCCGTTCAAAGCTTCCTAAGGTTTTACCCGTTATTTTGGATGTATAGGGTCCCAGCTGTTGAAAAGCACTGAGACGTACACCAATATTTGTGTTCCATCTCGTATTTAACTTAATATCATCCGATATATATACAGCCGCTTCATTGGCATACTTCGGTTTGAACTGCGTACTAAAATCGACATCTCCCGCAGATGCTTGTGCCGTATTGGGTGTCAAAGTATGATAAGTATAATTGACGCCATACCTGAAAGTATGACTTGTGTTATAATAATGCTCAATATCGGCTTTGAGATTCCAGTCCTTTACGCCGGAGTACAGCTTGAAAACAAATTCTTCCTGACCACCGGAAAACCGAAAACGATAGTCATTGTAGATGGCTGACACATTCATAAACATCTTATGATTGAATAAATGATTCCATCTCAATGTTGCCGTAGCATTGCCGTATGGCATATCAAATTGAAGATTGCGGGTGTTCTGTCTGAACCTGAGGATGTCATCACCAAAATATCCACTGAAGTAGATCCTGTTCTTCTCCGAAAAGGTATAATTCCATTTCGTATTCAGATCATAAAAATAGTAATTGGTTCCTTCAAATTTTCCACCTTTCAGAAATGGCTGTACCAGATCCAGAATATAAGTACGTCTACCGGATATAATAAAAGAGCTTTTATCCCTAACAACAGGACCTTGCACAGTAAGTCTGGACGATATGAGTCCGATACCACCTTCAGCAACATATTTTTTAACATTGCCTTCCTTCATCTGAATGTCCAGAACTGACGACAATCTACCACCATATGTAGCAGGCATACTGCCTTTGATCAGCGTCGTATTTTTGAGAGCATCTGCATTAAAAACAGAGAAAAAACCTAACATATGACCTGAATTATACACCAATGCTTCATCCAGCAACACAAGATTCTGATCTGCTCCGCCACCTCTGACATAAAACCCTGAATTGCCTTCTCCTGATGATAGTACTCCCGGCAACAACTGAATCGACTTAAGCACATCAACTTCCCCAAAAATCGCAGGAAGTTTTTTTATATTCTCAACAGGCACTTCAATTGTTCCCATTTGAGTACTTTCTACATTCTTGCGCCTTTCTTCCCTTTCAGCCGATACAACTACTTCCTGCATTACGATACCTTCAGACATGAATACATGCTGCATTGTATTTTTATCCAAATGCACGTCAACTGACTGATTCTCGTAACCTGTATAGCTAAAATGTATCACGTATGCTCCCTTATCCAATGTCAGCGAATAAAAACCATAGTTATTGGTAACAGTAGCTTCCGGATGCTGTCCCGACACTACTACACTTACACCTATCATAGTCTCTCCACTCTCTTTATCTTTGACATATCCGCTGAGTGTCACCTTGTTCTGTCCGTGTACCAACACTGCCAACACAACACATACAACAGTTAACCAAAAACTTCTTACTGAATATAATTTATCCCAAATACTTCGACTACAGCTCTGACTCACTCCTTTAATTTATTTTGAAATACCTATTCAAATACAATTTTCAATAATCAATTTACGCTTATAAAATAATCAGATTATGTTTTCCTTTTTTTCTTTTCTGCAGCCGGAAACAAAATATTATTGAGTATTAGTCGGTATCCGGGACTATTAGGGTGAAGACTCAGATCTGTTTCGGGGTCACCGACCATGTGCTGATAATCTTCCGGATCATGACCACCGTAAAATGTCCAGGTGCCAAACCCTCTGCTACCGTGTATATACCGGGCTTCACCTGCTGCTTTATTGTCTCCAAGTATAAGCACATCCGGTTTGATGGTAGATTTTTTGAATGCTGTCGTCTGTCCCATAAATCCCTTAACCGTAGTGGTGTGGTTCTGAACAAGCATCGTCGGAACAGGATCCCATTTGGCAGAAAACTCAAATAAATTGAAATAATCCACTTCAGGTTTAACATTTCGGGACTTATTCTCGATTTCTGAATGCTCATAAATCATCGGATTCAGATTCAATTGAAAATTTCTGAATGCAAAGGTTTTGTCAAATTTCAATTTGGAGTTCGCATCGGTATCATAGGCATCACCGTCATATACGTCTGCACATATATCGATATTTTCAGCGGCAAGAGCAATATCATAGGTATCCGTTGCCGAGCACATGGCAAACATAAATCCGCCACCTTCAACGTATTCCTTAATTTTTTTTGCAACTGCCAGTTTTAGTTGTGACACCTTGCTGAATCCCAGACTGGTAGCCAGTTGCTCTGTTTTCTGCTGATTGAGCTTGTACCAGGCTGTTCCGCCCTGACTTGCATAAAATTTACCGTATTGCCCTGAAAAATCTTCATGATGCAAGTGCAGCCAGTCATACTGTGCCAGCTTTCCTTCCAGAACTTCTCTGTCATATATTTTGTCAAATGGAATCTCTGCATAAGTCAGCACAAGGGTAACTGCATCATCCCAAGGCTGAATCCGCCCACCCTGAGGATTAAAATCCGGTGTATAAACCGCTATCTTCGGAGCCTTTTCAAGTTTGACGGCTTCCTGATTAATTTCCGGATTGGCTATATCATTCCTGATAGATATCCATTGTGCATCTGAAATCACATTATAGGATACTCCTCTTATTTTACATTCTGATTCGATGCTCCTGGCATATGGAAATGCAAAGCTACCACCGTGATAGTTGAGCAACCAGTACGCTTCAATATTTTGATTAATTACCCAATAAGTGATACCATAAGCCTTGAGATGATCCTTTTGCTTGTCATGATCCATCGGAATCAGAATGTAGGAAGCATCCAAACGCATTAATGTGAAAATCGAAAATACCAGAATAAATAATAATCTCATTTAAATCTTTTTTAATTTTAAAACGTTTATGGTATTCATAAGATTGCAAATAATATTTAAAAAATTCTTAATCAGACACATAATACTATATTAATTTACGATTTTTTTAAATATTTGCGCTGTAATAGAGAAATTAACACGTGATAAATACATTTAGTTTTCCCTACCCTTGGTGGTTTATCTTTTTTTGTATACTTTTAGGTGCTGTTTATGCCTTGGGAATGTATTACAGGGATAAACGGTTTGCTGATTATGGTCATTGGTTTACAAGGCTTCTTGCTTCTCTTCGCGGAATCAGTGTTTTCTTTATTGCGCTGTTATTACTTTCTCCATTTATTAAATCCATAAAAGAAGAAATAAAACGACCGGTTGTTGTGTTGGCTACTGACAGGTCCGCTTCTATTAATGCCGTAGAAAAACCAGCTGACCAACAGAAATACAACGAAGATATAACCCAGTTGGCTGAAGACCTGAAGGCTACCTACGATGTCAAAATGCTGGATTTCGCTACAGATGTACATCCTCATTCTCAGGACAGCATCCCTAATACAAGTACCAATATCTACCAGCTATTCAAATACATCGATGACAACTATAGTGACCAGAATCTGGGTGCAGTAATAGTTGGTACGGACGGCATATACAATGAAGGCAGCAATCCACTCTATATGCCTAACAGCTCTTCATATCCCATTTATACCATAGCATTAGGTGATACTACTCAGAAAAAAGATTTATATATACAGAATATACTATACAACAACATCGCCTATTTAGGTGATAAATTTCCTGTACAGGTGGATATCTCTGCATACAACTGTGCAGGAAGCAGTACAAAAGTCACACTGGAAGCCATTAATGGCAATTCTTCCCGTAAGATAGCTGAAGAAACTGTAAGCCTGAACAGTAGAAATTTTTTTACTACAAAAACATTTATTATCGATGCCAATCAAAGTGGTGTCAACAGATACAGAATCCGGTTGTCTCATGTTGATGGAGACCAAAATGTACATAACAATTCCAGAGATTTTCACGTAGAAATTCTGGACGCACGTCAGAAAATATTATTGCTGGGAAATGCGCCGCATCCGGACTTGGGTGCACTTAAAAATATAATCACTGAAAACAAAAATTACGACGTTACTATCAGCTATATTGCCGACTTCAAGGAGAATCCATCCAAATACAATATGGTCATTTTTCACAATCTGCCTTCCGAAACCAATGGCGTGGCTCCGATCGTAAGTCAGTTAGACAAGCTTGATATTCCAAGGATTTTTATTGTAGGAATGCAAACCTCCATAGGACAGTTCAATGCTGTTCAGAATCTGGTAAATATCATCGGCAATAGTAAAAATACAGAAGAAATTCAGGGTGACTTCAACTCCGGATTCACATTGTTTACGACTTCAGATGAACTGAAAAACAATATAAGAATATTTCCACCATTAAAAACACCATTTGGTGAATATAAGGCCAGTAATACTGCTACCGTTTACCTGTATCAAAACATCAAAAAAATAAAAACGAGTTATCCGCTCATAATTTTTGACGAAAAAAACACTGTAAAAACGGCTGTAATATGTGGAGAGGGTCTGTGGCGATGGAGATTATTTGACTATTTGCAACACAAAAACTATAATCTTATCAACGAGCTTGTCAACAAAACCATACTGCTGACATCCGTAAAGTCGGATAAGAGAAAATTCCGTGCAGCTACGTCCAAAAACCTGTATAAGGACAACGAACAGATTCAGTTGAATGCACAGCTATACAATGAAAGTTATGAACTTATAAACGATCCGGATGTAAAACTTTCGGTAAAAGATGATGATGGGAAAGAATATACATACAGTTTTTCCAAAACATCCAATTACTACACGCTCAATGCCGGTCTGTTTCCACAGGGTAGTTTCAGTTATACGGCTACCACCCAATATAACGGCAAAACACTGACAGCTACCGGACGATTCAATGTAGAGTCCAACCAGCTGGAGTTGTATGATCTGACAGCCCGTCATGGATTATTGAAGAACCTGAGTGACCAGTACAGTGGAACCATGGTATATCCAAAAGAAATTGCTTCACTCAAAAATATATTGATTGAAAACACACAAATTAAGCCTGTCATGTACGAAAGTCGTAGTACTACAGGTATCATCCACCTGAAGTGGCTGTTTTTCCTGATACTGGCTTTATTAAGTGTGGAATGGTTTTTCAGACGTTATTCAGGAAATTACTAAATTTGAGTTGTGCATATATACTTAGATAATGCTTCCACTACACCTGTACACCCTGATGTATTGGCATATATGTACGAAATTCTCAATGAAAACTTTGGAAATCCATCATCCATTCACTGGCATGGACGTAAAGCTAAAAGCATCATCGAACAATCCAGAAAAACCGTTGCCAATACAATAAATGCTTCTATCGGTGAAATCTTTTTCACATCCTGTGCTACAGAAGCTGCCAATATGGTATTGAAAAATGCTGTTACTGACCTAGGTGTCCAGCGTATCATTTCATCTCCTACTGAACATCATTGTATACTACATACACTTGATTACCTCCAAATAAACAATCTATGTGAAATTGTCTATCTGCCGGTTGACAATTCCGGACACATTGATTACCACGTATTAGAAGCAGAATTAAGCAAAAATACCAGTAAAACGATGGTGAGCATCATGCACGGAAACAATGAAATCGGAACCATCCATGATATAGATAATATAGGCCGAATGTGTCATGATTATCAGGCATTGTTTTATTGTGATGCTGTTCAAACAATCGGCAAGCTACCCATTGATGTACAAAAGTCGAAAATCAGTTTCCTGACTGGCAGCGGTCATAAATTTCATGGCCCCAAAGGTGTAGGATTTGTATACATCAATAATGAAAATATAATATCTCCTTATATACTCGGTGGTGCGCAGGAGCGAAATATGCGCGCCGGTACCGAAAATATAGCTGGTATAGCCGGACTTGCAAAAGCACTCGAACTTGCCGTACTGCAAATGGACAAAAACCAGACATATATTGGTAGTTTGCGCAACCAATTCAAACAACTCGTTGAGCACAATTTGCATGATGTTTCCTTCAATGGAGATCAGACCAACCATTATTTAAAACATATACTCAGCATTTCTTTTCCGCCGGGTCTTCATGCGGATATGCTGGTCATGAATCTTGACATAGCAGGGATATCTGCCTCATCCGGAAGCGCCTGCAGTGCAGGAATAGAGGAAGATTCACATGTATTGAAGGCCATAGGTCATCCATCAATAAGAAAGGCGATACGATTCTCATTTTCGCACTATAATACGACTTCAGAAATTGAATATACCACAATGATACTCAAAGAATTGCTTTCAAAATAGATATTTAATCGCAATATGTTGACTTAAAGCAATTATTGCGGATTAACCATTATATCTTCCAACAAAATTTACTACGTGTCCCGTACCTTTATGATTTTCACCCTCGGACAGTTCGACTTCTTTAGCTTCCAGTATCAGTATCTCCAGGTCTGCAAAATCAGATTTAATTTCATCCACCGAAAACAACATTCCAATATCACGCGGTCCACCTATCTGTGGATATTTTTCGGTATATTGAAGATTCAGTTTACTGAATCCTTCAAGAATCAGGAATCCTCCCGGCTTCAAAAATGATATCAATTTTTGATGGTATGCAGCACGTAATGATTCAGGCCAATGCGCAAATAACAGAGCTACTACATCATAGGTATTTCCGGCAAATGGAATATTGTCCATACTACCTGTCTTATAATTTATTTGTACACCATACTCATCAGCAAGATTCATAGCTTTCATTTGACCTGACACACTGAGGTCAAAAGCATCCACTTCCCAATTACACCTTGCTGCATATATTCCATTTCTGCCTTCACCTTCTGCAGGAAGCAATATCCGTCCCGGGGTTATTTCATCCAGTTTACACCTGAAGAAAACATTAGGCTCCTTACCATAGATATATGACTCACTATCATATCTTTTGTTCCAAAATTCCTCCATAATATAAGTGTATTATAATAAATAGCTGAACACTTAATATAGTAGAAAGTTGATACAATACAGCTTGATTATTATATATTAAAGTATATAACGGTACGCAGTTGTATTCGTCATTTTTACTCCCTGAATAATATCATTAAGATGCTGTTACTAACTCTGAATCCGGTTTTCTGGTATCAAAACACCCCAATAAATCTGAAATTTTACATTTAAGATCCTTTCTGTGAACTATAAAATCTAAAAATCCATGTTCCAACAAATATTCTGCTGTCTGAAAACCTTCAGGCAGGTCGCGTTTTATAGTTTCCTTGATAACACGCGGACCGGCAAATCCGATAAGAGCTTCCGGCTCAGAGAAGTTAATATCCCCCAACATTGCATAGGAAGCTGTAACTCCACCTGTAGTAGGATCTGTCATAAATGAAAAATAAGGAAGTCCTTCTTTGGCCAACAGTGTCAGTTTGGCAGAAGACTTGGCCATTTGCATCAGGGAATAAGCAGACTCCATCATTCGGGCTCCACCCGATTTTGAAATAATCATAAGCGGTGTCCGGTTGGCAATGCAGTAATCTATGGCTCTGGAAATTTTTTCACCTACTACTGCTCCCATAGATCCTCCTATAAATCCAAAATCCATACAAGCAACTGTTAGTGGCAATTTATTGACTTTCCCGGTAGCTACAGACATCGAATCATTGAGTTTTGTCTTTTTGTATGCATCATCCAAACGGCTTTTGTAAGATTTGATATCTGAAAACTCCAGCACATCCACAGACTTAATCTCATCAAACAATCGAGTATATTTTCCATCAAAAAGAATTTCAAAGTAATCCGTTGAACTAATTCTCGTATGATAGTCACATTTCGGGCATATATACAGGTGTTCCCGTAACTCCTTGATTGTGGTCATCTCACTGCAACGGATACATTTATGCCATAATCCATCCGGAGTTTCCTTTTTATTTTTGGTTGCGGTTTGAATACCTTCTTTCAGTCGCTTGAACCAGCTCATATTATATACGTTTTAAGGTACTTAATTATAATTAGGGTTAGATTATAATCGACAAAAATAACAATAACAAATTATACAACGGCAACATTGTATATAAATTTATCATATAATTTAAATACGAATATATAATTATATGTTTGCAAGAGAAAAAAATCATACTTAGGCAAGTAGGTTGGTATCTATGGAATGTCCCTTATTCATCAACTATACATTGTAATGTACTGCCTTCATTATAAAAATAATTATTAGATAATGACATCATATTTTTAGTCTTTTCAGTAAATAATATTTTTTGATGGTCAACAGGTCATTTTTATATATTAAATTATCTATCTTTGATATTTTTTTTAAATAAGCCAGCCATTCAGGCTTTTTTTATAAACTATTTATGGATAAATTTGTCTTAAATTATACTTTAACCACAATATTGTAATTTTATGATTATTGAAAATTTAGATTTAACTCAGGAGATTGATGTCAGAACGCTTATTCCGATTCAAAGACACGAATTATTATTAAAAGTATTTAAGGAATTACCCGTCATGGATAGTTTTACCTTTATCAACGATCACGACCCACTCCCACTCTACTACGAATTCAGATCCATTCACGGAGATGTGGTAGGTTGGGAATATCTCAATAAAGGAGGAAGGGAATGGAAGGTTAAAGTAACCCGAACAGAAGCGTCAGTTGGTAAGGAGTTTAAGGATATATCAACTCTTATCGACCTACGTAAAGTTGAGGAGCAGGATTGGAAACATGTTGTTTTTCACCGGTATGGCATGATGGAAGAAGGTGACACAATGGAGTTAGTGGCTGCTATAGACCCCAAACCAATACACGGTATTTTTGTTCAAAAATTTGATGGTAAACATACATGGCACTACACCAAAAACGAACCCGGTGAATATGTTGTACATATAACCAAAAAAGCTGCCAGCGGCCTTGGTGATGATGGATATGCCGTTGTAAATGAATTTGATGTACGACCATTTTCACCTACAGACAGGCATGAGATGTTTTACAAGGCATTTGCTGACCTGAAACCGGGTGAGGCTTTTGTTTTTATCAATGATCACGATCCTAAACCATTATATTACCAAATGGAATCAGAAAGTAAGGAACCATTCAAATGGGAATATCTTGAAAAAGGACCGGATGACTGGAAGGTAAGAGTCATCAAGACCATCGCCTGAATTATAATGTGTTTTTAAATAAATTGTCTCATATTCAAACATTGTAATATTTGTATACAGGACTGATTAAAGAATCGGATCCTGTATATTTTTATTTACTCAACTTTGTATACAATGTAACCCAATAGTTTACACCGACCTGATATATATGGTCATAATACATATTATTTGTTTGATAATCGTATCCTTTATATATCATTTTAGTCAGTTTAATTTATAAATAATTTCGACTAATTATTCCTGTTGAACGATTTTATCATATCTTTGATAAGATTTTTTAATTAAATATCCCTGTTTTTAATTTTCTTATGCTGGATTGGGAGGACATCTTACTTCGATTGGTTATTGCATCTGTTTTAGGTGCACTAATAGGCTTAGAGCGTGAACGCAAGAATTGGTCTGCGGGTTTGAGAACACATATGGTTGTCTGTGTGGGAGCTTGTCTGATTATGATTGTTTCTGCATATGGCTTCCAGGACATTTTAGGTGCAAATAATATTGTTTTAGACCCATCCAGAGTAGCTGCACAGGTTGTCAGCGGCATTGGATTCCTGGGTGCAGGTACCATCATTTTCCAAAAATCAGGTACCGTTCGCGGATTAACTACAGCTGCGGGAATCTGGACTGTTGCCGGCATAGGCCTTGCAGTAGGTGGAGGTCTGTACCTGGCAGCAAGTATAACAACAGCATTGATATTAATTATATTATGGGGACTTCAACCATTAGAGAAAAAATATTCCAAACACGCCAATCAGCAGACACTTCGTATAACCATCACGACCCAAACCAACGATATAGCGTTGATTAACAATATGCTGAATCAGGACATGTCCAATATCGAATTATTGAATTTTACAAGGAACGAATCCAACTGTATCTTTGAAATTAAATTTGACAATATTGAAAATAGCAGGATATCATACCTGCTGGAAAAACTCAGACATATTCAATCTGTAGAAGAAGTAGTGTGGAACCAGAATTAAAACATTCCTTCATTAATTTGAGATGAATAATCTATGATTATTAAAGAAAACCATGATGTACCTTTAATTTCAAATTCTTTGTCAATCTATTTAACCTCTGCATTGTTGTATCAATATATCCAATAATTAATTTTAATTTCTTTATGAAATCTATCAGTGTTTTTGAAATAATAAAAGTAGGAATCGGACCATCCAGTTCTCATACAATGGGGCCATGGAATGCAGCTGAGATGTTCGTAAATCTGATTCGTTCAGCACATCCACTAACGGATGTTAAGGAAGTATACGCTGAGTTTTACGGATCTTTAGCCAAGACAGGCATAGGTCATGGAACTGACATTGCTGCCATGTTAGGTCTTTCAGGTGAAAATTTTAAAAAAATCAACACTGCACTGATCGATGAAAAAACTGAAGCGATAAAATCTTCCGGTACACTTTTACTCGGTGGTGAAGTCAAAATACCCTTCGTTTATGGTCACCATCTTGTACTGAACAAGTCCAAAAACCTGGATTTTCATCCCAATGGAATGATCTTTAAGGCTGTTTTTAAAGATGGCCATGAACTGAAACAGGATTATTATTCCATCGGAGGTGGTTTCGTAGCAACACAGGATGAGACAAATGTAGCAAGTTATTCAACACGTACATTATGTCCATGTCATCATGGCAAGGACGTTATTCATTATTGCAATAAACTCGGGTTAACTTTTTCAGATCTTATTTATCTTAATGAAGAAAGCTGGCGTACACGTGAAGAAACCCGTCAGCAGGCTCTCGATATCTGGTCAGAAATTCAGGATTGTATATACAGAGGTGTAAACAAGGAAGGCTTTCTACCGGGCATATTAAAGGTGGTGCGCAGGGCATCTACCCTGAACAAAAAACTGCTTAATAATCAGCACTATCAGAATAAAACCGAGTGGTTGCATCTAGTCGAATCTTCCGGAGATGATTTCGTCAATATCAACAAGTGGATTTCCTGCTTTGCACTGGCTGTAAATGAAGAAAATGCCGGTTTTGGACGTATCATTACTGCACCTACCAATGGAGCCAGTGGTATCATTCCTGCCGTTCTCATGTATGCACAATTATTTACAAAGTTCAGAAGTGAGGAAGCTGTCATCCGGTTTCTGCTCGTTGCCGGTGAAGTTGGTACCTTATTTAAAAAGAATGCCACCATTTCTGCTGCTATGGGCGGATGTCAGGCCGAAACGGGAGTTTCATCAGCTATGGCTGCTGCAGGATTGACAGAAATAATGGGTGGTACTACGGAGCAGGTACTGATGGCTGCCGAAATTGCCATGGAACATCATCTGGGATTAACCTGTGATCCGATTGCCGGATTGGTACAGATACCCTGTATCGAACGTAACTCTATGGGTGCTATCAAGGCCATCACAGCTGCTAACATAGCCATAGAAAGTGATCCTGCCAATGCTAAAGTCACACTGGATGAAGTCATTCAAACGATGTGGGAAACTGCTCAGAGCATGAATGACCGATTCAAGGAAACGTCCGAAGGTGGACTTGCCATAGCGGTAAATATTGCTGAATGTTAGTGGATTCCAGGGTTCATTTGTTCTAATTAAATTTTAGGATTTTGCGTCTTCATCCATTTTATTTAATTCTACTTTGTCAATTTAAGAATTATCAAAAAAATCTTCATAAAGGATATCATTTTGATTCTATTTTTTAAGTGCCGTTGAATATCCTTTACCCCGATGTATGTGCTTATGTAGCATCTGTGTTATTTTATCTTTCACTGTCACGCCTTGTGAGAGGATTAAAGCAATGGTCTTTAATTTGAAAATAGTTTGATATTCAATAACATGGGTCCCATAGGTCGCCACCCTTGACGACCTGAAAAACTTCATAAAGGGTGTTTTTTGTGTTTTTAAAAAAGTCGTTTTAGTTACTGTCGTTCCTAAAGGTAAGGAAAATTAGACTGGTAAAAACGACATTACAAATATACAAAATATTTACAATATATTGGTTATCTGTATTTTAAATTTAACGAAGTAGAACTAATGAACCGTAAAAATAATTTGACTTTGTCATGTTTAATGATTTTAATTTGTTACAATTATCAAAATTCTTAGTACTTTATAGAAATACTATTCCCTTATCTCATTTTACAAGTCAACACACGATTGACTTTCTTGGGGAGTTCATTCTTAATCCGTACTAACGGTTTGCGTATTGGCGATGGGCGGGATTTTTAGCACTAAAGTTCAATCGAAGAACTAAAGCTTAATTTTGCACTTCCGTTGATACTAAGCCGTTCTGCCCGCCTATTGCCAATACGATGTTCAAGCAACACCTCCGTTGAGTGTTCTATCAGCTTATTTGCAGCGAAAGTGTCAACTTTACTTTTCATTAAAAAAATTAAAGATGAAAGGTAACACAATTTCAGTAAAACCACTCAATGAAAGTGGAAAAATTTGGTTAGAGAA
>JADZFD010000068.1 GCA_020850225.1 Saprospiraceae bacterium
CTTCCCATTCCGAACAGAGAAGTTAAGCCCCTCAGCGCCGATGGTACTGCAATTGTGGGAGAGTAGGTCGCCGCCTTTTTTATGGAAGCCCGTATGTGAATAACATCCGGGCTTCCGCCTTTTTAGGAATTACTACTGTTATTTTCCAGATTTTAGAGCTTTACAGGGCTAAGGTAGCTTATTTGCTGTTTATGGAAGTAAATTTACTATTCGACTAATTTTATTATTATTGTTATCTTTCAAGCTTAGAAAGTAATATCCGGGTATTATGGTATCTGGTATCTTAATAATATAACCTCCTTTGTTAACCTCGGATTTTAATTCACCCTGCAATAGTATTTTTCCTGATATTTCTGACAAGGTATAACTGATGCCCGTGATTGCATTATCTGAAACTACAATATTCAAAATTTTGCTGGCTGGATTCGGAAATATATTAATCTGATTTAATGGATTCAGATTATTTATTGTCGATGTATTTATCGGAATGTTTGTTGTTCTGATGTCAATGAATTCCGTTATTCCATCTTTATGTTCTACGGTAACTACTGGTATATGATTTCCAAAAGTGAAAAATTCTGTTTTATTTTGTGTTATAATTTGTCCCTGTTTTAGGCCAAATGCTTGCAATAGCGTGGGAGGTGCAGGATTGCCATTCATAAAGAATGAATCACGGGATGTATTATTCTGACGTACCTGTAATACGGGTATCCAGTTACTGGTTTGGCCATTGGTAGTTTTTAAAAGCATACTACCCCATCCTACAACGGTATTTAGATATTTTCTATAACTGTTAATTCTGCACGGAACATTAATAATGCCATATGGTGTAATTGATATTGTAAAATTAGTATTGGATTCAGATTCTGTAAGCCAGCTGCTATCCGTACTGGCAGGGAATTCTAAAATTTTTAAAGGGCTCGTATATTTAATATTTTGTGCCAGGAATACCAAACTATCATTTGGATTATAGGTTATAGAACCTATACCAATTGCCTGAGATACAGGAATTTTTTCACCCAATATAGTAAAATCTTCTTCAGAACCTTTAAAATATACTTTTACATTGTATTTCAAGTTTCCCGAAATTTTATAAGACCCGAAGTCATAAAAATCAGAATCAGAAAAAGGACTGTCATCAATAGTTACTCCATCCCTGTGTCTTACATAGTATTGATTACTGTAGGAGGAATTACTTAAATCCCATTTTGCATCCGTCTTTGCTGCTATTAAATCTGTTAATTCTGCTATATTTGATACCTTTGACATGGTATCATTGCCTTTCAATAAATAATTGGTATATGTTATAGTAATGGGTGTTTGCGCTTGTATCTGAAGATATATCAGTGTTACAAGCATGCTAAAATAAATGTTTTTCATAAATTTCGTATTTAAGATTTAAAGAGGTTAATATATTTAAATACAAAATTAAATAGGAATCTGGCTATATTGATAAAATTATGATGATTTTTGTATTGATTTTATTTATAGATTCTAGGTAAGAGTGTATCCTAGTTCTAATTTTTGTTTTTATTCAGATTAAAAATTTATCTGAATTATTTTGACTTATGTGAGTAATACACTTTTGTTTAAAAGCGCCCATTGAAGCAGAATAATAGTTTTGGAATCGATTATTGCACCAGACTTAAGTAATTCAGGGATTTGACTGTATGGATATTCTATGATTTCAATATCCTCATTTTCTGTAATCAATCCTCCACCCTGGCTGACTTGCATCTGCTCATCATATAATCCATAGTAATAGTGGATTTTCTCTTTATGTGCTCCGGGAGTAGCAAATGCTTCGTATATTTTATGAATATTCTGTAATCTGTAACCTGTCTCCTCTTCAATTTCCTTTTTTGCAGTTGATTCAGGTTGATGGTGATCCAAAAGTCCTGCGCAACATTCAAGAATAAAACCTGTTGGATGACCATTCAGATAAACAGGAAGTCTGAATTGACGTATAAGGAGGATTTTGTCAGTCTTGTTGTTGTATAGCAGCACCACTACTCCGTCTCCACTATCATATATTTCTCTGACAAGTGTTTCTGTATGTTGATCACTTCTGATGTAGTCAATCACATATTGAATTAATGTAGACCAGCCCTGATAGAGAATAGATTCCCTGATGATTTTAACCCTATTGTTGTACTGCATATTACTCCTTATTTCCACTGAAATGTAGACAGTATTGTATCTATTTCAGGTTTCAAAAAAGCTAATACAGCTGCTGTTGAATCCGGATTGACTTTGCTGTTAAAATATAAAGATGCCCGAAAAAAGTGTTTGTTTTCATCCGTGAGAT
Organism: Saprospiraceae bacterium; assembly: GCA_020850225.1. Taxonomy (GTDB): domain Bacteria; phylum Bacteroidota; class Bacteroidia; order Chitinophagales; family Saprospiraceae; genus OLB9. Next base: position 2,309 of record JADZFD010000068.1, read on the forward strand.
AAAATTGTGCAGGACTGGCTACAGGACCATCAATTTCAAACATGATACCTTTGACTCCGTAACGGTTATCTAACACAGATTCTCTTCTGTAATTGGCTTTTATATTATGTTTTCCTGCTATTTCAAAAGCATCATTGACAAGTGATGAGAGTGATTTTTTCTGATCAATATTATAGTAGCTACAATGTAAAGTAGCGTTGAGTGCCGGAATGTTAATATTAAACCAACAGGGATGAAGAGGTGTGTCCTGAAAGTAAAATGAATCCTGAACAATCTTACTGTAAGCCGGATATTTGAATGTAAAGCTGCAGAAAGTTGTGTCAAATTTTGTATAATTTCCGGATTCAGGATAGAATATGCGCGGATACATACGTGGTTTGGGAAGGCCGACGGATGATTCTTCCTTGCAGCCAATCAAGGTAATTGTAAGAATAAGGAATATCAGAAATGATTTATGCATGCTTAAATATTTGGAGACTAACTTTTTCAATTCTTCTTTTAGTTGCTGAAATGACTTTTAATTTTATATGGTTGATATTTGTCTCCTCATTGGATCCGGGTATCATTCCTTCTATTTCCAGTATAAGTCCACCTATTGAATCGGCTTCTCCTTTTACGTTATCAAAATATCCCGTACTCTCACCTATGATACGACATACATCATTAAGCAGTGTTTTACCTTCAAAGATATAATGACTTTCATCAATTTTTACATAATCGGATGTTTCTCCAACATCAAATTCATCTTTGATATCTCCTACCACTTCTTCCATAATGTCTTCTAATGTTGCTATCCCCATTGTACCACCATATTCATCTACTATTATGGCCATGTGCATTCTCTTGAACTGAAACTCTCTCAGTAATTCATCGATTTTTTTTGATTCCGGAACAAAAAAGACTGTATTTCGAATCAATGACTGCCAATGGAAATTTTTATCCTTATCGGTAAATGCAAGAAGATCTTTTACATACAAAATACCTTTTATATTGTCTAAATTTTCGGAATATACAGGTAATCGGCTGAAACCTGATGATTTAACCGTCTGTAATACCTCTGTATAATCTGATTCGATATCCAAACCGATTACATCCAGCCTGGAACGCATAATCTGCTTGGCAGCTGTATCACCAAAGTTGACAATCCCCTTGAGAATATCCGCTTCCTGTGTGGAGGATTCAGAGGTATTGGTTACTGCCAGATCGATGGCAGTATCCAGGTCTTCTCTGCTGGTTGGGTAATGTACATGTGTTCCCTGAAACCTGTGTTCCGTTAACGAAGCAATTTTAAGTAGTAGTTTAGTCATCGGATGACTGATAATCAATAATATCTGCAGTGGCTTTGACATCCATCTGACAAAGCTGGTTTTGTGTTCTGTAACATGCATCTGCGGAAGAAGTATGCCAGCGAGCATCAGTATGAAAGTGATAGTACATATGGATATCAAGAAAAGTATAACCGAACTAATTTTTGCCACATCGAGAGCATTATTGAATATATTATGATTGATCCAGGGACTAGTAATATTGACTATTATCGGACCAAACATCCATCTTAGCAGATAGTCTGCCAGTATTATGAGAAGTATGTTTATGAATGTTGTAATACTCAGTATACCGGCACTCAGATAATCAGGACGTTTCTTAAGGTCAGACACAAATTGTGCTGAGTTGAGGTTGTTTTTTTCCATTCCCTTGATTTCTTTATCCGATAGCTCAAAAATTGTATTTTGAGACACAATCAAAAGGAAGTTAATAAGTAAAAGAATAACAAATACTATTGTAAAGACCAGTATGTTTTCTGAGATAATATCCTGATAACTTTGAAATAAATCGTATCCTTGATAGGGCGGCTCGGTATCCAATTTTCAAATTATTGATTAAAAAACAATCGGTATTAAAAAGGCATATCTGAATTGTCTACAGGAGCTTCTGCTGATACAGACTGGTCGGATGGGTTAATGGAGATTCTTTCCTTCTTATCCAACGAATTCAGAGATGATGCAACTATTTCAGTTATGTATTTTTCGACTCCGTTTTTGTCATTGTATTTTCTATAAGTGAGCTTTCCTTCAACAAAAACAGAACTTCCCTTTTTTAACTCTCTTTCTGCTTTATCAGCCAGATAGCTCCATGCTACTATATTATGCCATTCTGTATTGGTTTGCCACTCGTTATTTTTATCCTTATAGCTTTCGTTGGTAGCAAGCGTGAATGATGCTACTTTAGAGCCGCTTTCAAGGGTTCGTATTTCGGGATCTTTACCAAGGTTGCCTATGAGTATGACTTTATTAACCATCTTATAAATTATATTATTTTATTAAAAATCAACATGAAAGTATTAAATATTTAAGTTTTTGAGATAGTCTTTCATGATTTTTGGCATGGCAAAGTTCTGCATTTCAGCCCGTTCTACCAAATGAAAGGTTTTATTTATTTTTTCAGGTATGTCATCAATGATTACCTGAAAGTACTCTGCATATACTATTCTGTGTGTTAAAATTTGTTTCAGCGATTTATTGCTTGTTTTATGTATTATTAAATCCGGTTTTTTACCAAAAAGTTCATAAGTAAGTTTCTGAACTGATTTTTCATAATTATTGTCGACATCGTGCAGGAATGGAAACAGGAACATACCTTTCCAGATATCATTGTTTTTTTGCTGAACAAGCAGGGTATATTTTTTATTAATTATAATATCCAGAAAAATGAATAATCTTTCTTTTTTGCTAATTTTATTTTTTTTGATGGGAATCTTATCGGTTTCATGTGACAGATATGCGCAGCAGGTATCCGAAAAGGGACACATCTTACATAGTGGAGCAGCTGGTTTACAGATGGTAGCTCCTATATCCATAATAGCCTGATTGAATGCGGATGGAAGTGCAAACTGAATAGCATTGTCAGCAAAATTCTGTATATATGCCTTTCCTTCTTTACTATCAATAGGTAATTTTAATCCAGTAATTCTGGATATTACTCTCAATACATTACCGTCAACAACAGCTACGGATAGCTCATATGCGAAGGAAGCAATGGCAGCAGCACTATAGGGTCCGATGCCCGGCAATTGCAGCAAATCAGCGTAAGTGACAGGAAATACACCGTTTAATTCAGATGCTATAATCTGCGCAGCCTTATGCAGATTGCGTGCACGTGTATAATAACCTAATCCTTCCCATGATTTCAGAATCTGATCTTCTGTAGCATTGGCCAGTGCGAATATATCCGGATATTCTTCAATAAAATGCAAGTAATATGGCATTCCCTGATTTACCCTGGTTTGCTGTAAAATAACTTCGGAAAGCCATATTTTATACGGATTCCGATCAGATTTCCACGGCAAATCACGCTGATTGTCTTGTGACCATGTCAGTAACAGGTGCGCAAATGTTTTGTATGATATCAAGTGTGAGGCAGTATAATTGTTATCAAACGCTTCAGTATGGCATAAAGTTTATCTTTCAATGGCAAATTTATGGCAGTTAACGTACATATTGGTAAAACGGTTTATTGCTGAATCGTAAGCATTGCCTACAGTACATATATAAAGAAAAAGCCCGAAGGTGTATTCCGGGCTTTTTCTTTGAAGGATATTTACAGTTCCTTAATTTTAATATTTCTGTACCATACTTTATCACCATGATCCTGAAGGGCAATGTGTCCTTTAGCAGCGAGTCCGAAGTCCGGCATATCCTTAAATTTGCTGTTGGCTATCATTTTTTTCCATTGGTCATTATGCATTGTAAATGAGACAACGTTGGTGCCGTTGAGCCAAAAATCGACCTTACCCTTATTGCTGACTATCCGTACCTGATTCCATTCACCGGCAGGTTTGACGACGACATATTTGCATTCTATCATGTCGTACAGATCTCCTGCTTTATGTGTGACAAACCTTGCATCCGAATGACAGGAATTGTCCAGAACCTGCATTTCCGGACCTGTTTGCCATACATAGTCATATTTGTCAGCTTCCACGACATTGAATATGATACCGCTGTTGCCACAGTTTCCAATCTTCCATTCACATCTGAAATCAAAATTTTCATAACTTTTATCCGTGATAATATCACCTCCGTCATCTACCTGCCATCCTCCATTTTTTGATGGTTTGGCATTGAGATGAATCGCTCCATCCTGAACTATCCAACCCTTACCTGTCGTCTGTTTTTTAAAGTTACGCCAACCGTTGAGTGTTTTACCATCAAACAGGGAGACCCATCCGGATTTGATTTCTGAAGCGGATAAA
>JADZFD010000069.1 GCA_020850225.1 Saprospiraceae bacterium
GAAATGCGTACTTTTGTCCATGGTAATATTGTATTTTGTCAACTCAAATTTACCACAAAATAGTGAGGGGAGGGCTTCCGCACGGAAAAACTTACCTCACTTATTTTTTATCGGACAATAGTGATTACAAACGAGTTTTATTCAAAAAAGGATAGAATAATTACAAAACTTGTACTCAATTAAAACAATTTCAACACTAATAGTCTTATCCAATTAACCAAATTTTAAGTTTGCGGATTTAAGGTAATAAAAAAATATGATATTAATCATAAACTAATTGCTTTTATTTTTTTACCTTTGACCAACCGTTCAGTCATAAATAAATTATATATAATGGCTCCATTATCAAAAGAACAATTTGAAGCTCAACGACAGGCAAGTAAGATGAAGATTATTGTTGTTGCACTAGAGCTTTTTTCTAAGAAAGGATTTATAAACACTTCCATTAATGATATAGCTAAGACAGCTAATATTTCAAAAGGGTTAATGTATAACTATTTTGAAAGTAAAGATGTGCTGCTAGAAGAGTGTTTAAAAATGGTTTTAGAAGGAGTGGTAGGAGGAATACAAGCTGCTACACAAATTAAAAATCCTGAAGAAAGGTTGGAATTTTTAATAAGGACTAGTTTCGATATGCTTAAGGAAAACCCACATATATGGAAAATGTTTGTCTCCTTATCGCTTCAATTGGATAAAGAGAGCGCTTCGTATAGAATATTAAATGAATATTGGAGCCAGTTGTTTAAAAACGCGGTGTCTATTTTTAAAGAAATGGGGTATGAAGATTATGAAGAAAGAGCTTTTAGATATGGTGCAATGATGGATGGATTAGCTATGCAATACATTTTATTAGGAGAGGAGAATATATTGTTTGATAAAACGCTACAAGGAGCTATTAATATATATTGTTATAATAAATAAGTTATGAAAATGAAAATAAGAATTCTTTTGTTGCTTTTGGTGTTTCCTTTTATCTTTTCTTCTTTAACAGGAAATGAAAACGCCTACGACATTGTAAAAAAAATGGATGATAAATTAAAAGGGAAAACTACGGAAGCAGAAATTAAAATAGAAATCATTCGTCCTAAATGGCAGCGAGAGTTAACGATGAGTGTTTGGACAAAAGGCGCTAATTACTCTATGATATACATTAACAGTCCTGTCAAAGAAAAGGGAACTGCCTTTTTAAAAAGAAATAAAGAAGTTTGGAATTGGGTTCCTTCTATTGAAAAAATTATTAAGCTCCCCCCTTCCATGATGTCTCAAGCTTGGATGGGTACCGATTTTACAAATGATGATTTAGTAAAACACAATTCTTTATTAGAAGATTATGTGCACGAGATGAAAGGAGAAGTAACCATAGATAATCGTTTGTGCTATAAAATTAGCATGACTCCAAAGCCTGATGCAGCAGTAGTTTGGGGAAAGATAATCACTTACATTGATAAAAAAGATTTCATACAAATGAAAGCAGAATTTTATGATGAAGATGAAACACTCATCAATGTGATGGTTGGGAAGGATATTAAACTATTGGGAGGAAAATTATTAGCCTCTCGAATAGAGATGACACCAATGGATAAGAAGCAACAAAAAACAGTTCTCACTTATAACTCTCTTGTTTTTGATAAAGAGATAGCAGATAATTTTTTTAGTCCGGATAAAATGAAAAGTCTTAAATAATTATGATCTACTTACGATTAGCTTGGAAAAACATTTGGCGTAATAAACGAAGAAGTTTTATTACAATAGCATCTATCCTTTTTGCTGTATTCTTTGCTGTATTCATGCGTTCTATGCAATTAGGAATGTATGCTAAAATGATAAACTCTGTAGTAGGTTCTTATTACGGATATATACAAATACACAGCAAAGGATATTGGGAAGAACAATCGCTCGATAACACTTTTGAACGTTCTATCAATCTTGAAAAAGAAATAAAAAGTACTAAAGAGGTAGTTTCTTGTGTACCTAGATTAGAAGGTTTTGCATTGCTCTCATTTGATGAACAAGTAAGAGGAGTAAGCCTCACAGGTATTGATCCTAACGAAGAAAATAATTTTTCTTCTCTTAAAAATAAAATCATAAAAGGCAATTACCTTATACAAGAAGATAAGGGTGTATTGATTGGTGAAGGAATTGCAGAGCAATTAAAATTAAAATGTGGAGACTCTATCGCTTTGATAAGTCAAGGATATCACGCTGTTTCTGCCGGAGGAAAGTATACAATAAAAGGTATTGTAAAATTAAATTCTTCACGAATGAATAACTCTACCATTTTTATGACTCTGGGTTCATTGCAAGAATTTTATGGAACAGGAAACAGAATAAGTGCTTTAGCTATCAATTTAAAAGAAGGCAGTAATGCTGCTAACGTAATGGCTGCAATTAATCCGAAGCTAAATGTTCAAGAGTATGAAATAATGGATTGGACAGAAATGCTTCCTGAGTTGGTTCAAATAATAAAAGCCGATAGCTCCGGAGGTGAGATTATGGTTTTTATTCTCTACATGGTTATTTCTTTCGGAATTTTTGGAACAATACTAATGATGATTGCAGAAAGGAGATATGAATTTGGTATTCTGCTTTCTATTGGTATGAGTAGGTTACGCATCATTACAGTGGTGCTATTAGAATCTATCATGATTGCTTTATTAGGTGTAGGAGGAGGAATTTTATTTTCCAGACCATTTCTATATTACTTCAACGCCAACCCCATTACACTAACAGGAAAAGCAGCCGATACACTCCGCAAATTTGGCTTTGAGCCGGAGATGCCAACATTATTAGATTTCTCCATCCCTCTTACTCATGGCAGTGCAGTAATGATGATATCGCTTTGTCTTTCCCTGTACTCCGTATTCTCTATTCTTAAACTTAAGCCATTAGAAGCTTCTAAACGATAATATTATGATACAGAAAATTGCATGGAAAAATATTTGGAGAAATAAATTAAGAAGCATCATTCTCATTACCTCTATTGCATTGGGTATTTGGGCAGGTTTGTTTATGATGTCTATGACAACAGGGCTTAACACTCAACGCATCGGCAATGCTATTAATTCAGGATTAGGGCATATTCAAATTCATCATCCGGAATACACAAAAGAATATAATCCTAAATATTTTATTAAAGATACCGCCTCGTTACGCCAAACTCTTTCTCAATTACCTGCTATCAAATCGTGGTCGTATCATAATAATTTTACAGGAATGATTGCCTCTCCTACCGGAGGATATGGTGTTGCACTTATTGGAATTAATCCGTTAACAGAAAAAAATACAACGTCCATTCATACCAAAATAATTTCAGGAACTTATTTCACTAGCGATAAAAAGAATCAAATTGTTATTGGAGAAAAACTAGCTCGAAAACTTAAAGTGGAGCTAAATAATAAAATTGTTGTTACTTTTCAAGATACCGCCAACAACATTATTTCAGGGGCTTTTAGAGTTACGGGTATTTATAAAACAGCTTCTTCTTCGTTTGATGAATCTATTGCTTTTTTAAATAAAAAAGACTTAGAAAAATTAGCAGGCACAAGTTCTATAGTTAATGAAGTAATTGTTTTTTTAGATGATGTTACAGATGTAGCTCCGACAAAAAATAAATTATCTACTTCTCTTCCAATGTTACAGGTTCGTTCATGGGATGATGTTAGTCCGGAATTAGGATACGCTAACGAACTCATGAGCATTGCACTTTCTGTATTTATACTCATCATCATTCTTGCTATGGCATTTGGAATTATTAATACCATGCTTATGGCTGTATTAGAAAGAAAACGAGAGTTGGGTATGCTCATTTCTGTAGGAATGAATAAACGAAAAGTATTTAGTATGATTTTAAATGAAACCTTATACATTTCTTTAATCGGTGGACCTATAGGAATCATCGGAGCTTGGGCTACCATCAACCATTTTGGAAAAGTAGGAATCAACCTTTCGTCTATGGGTAAAGGGCTTGATAGTCTTGGTATAGGAAGTATTATTTATACCAAGCTCGATTCGCAAATGTATCTTACCATCACGATAGTAGTAGTATTAACAGCCTTACTGGCTTCTATTTATCCATCATTGCGAGCTTTACGCATGAATGCAGCAGAAGCAGTACGTCAAAATTAAAATCAATTATGTCATTAATTCAAGTAACAAATGTACATCGCGTTTATAACGAAACAGATATTCCTGTAAGCGCTTTAAAAGGAGTTAACCTTTCTATTAAAGAAGGTGAGTTTACAGCCATTGTTGGACCTTCCGGTTCCGGAAAAACAACCTTGCTTAATATTATTGGAGGCTTAGATTCAGCTACAGATGGCAGCTTGGAAGTAGCCGAAAAAAATATTACTCACTTAGGAACAAATGAGTTGATAGATTTTCGCTTAAACAATATTGGTTTTGTTTTTCAGGCTTATAACCTTATACCGGTACTTACAGCAAAAGAGAATGTTGAATTTATTATGTTACTACAAGGATGGGAAAAAAATAAAAGAGAACAAAGAGCTATGCAACTTTTGGAAGAAGTAGGATTAAAAGAAAAAGTAAATAGCAAACCGGCACAACTATCGGGCGGGCAACAACAACGAGTTGCCGTTGCACGTGCTTTGGCATCGCATCCAAAATTTGTTCTTGCAGATGAACCAACCGCTAACCTTGATAGTGCTTCTACCAACAATTTGTTAGATATAATGGTTGAGCTTAACCAACGAGAACAAATAACATTTGTGTTTTCTACGCACGACCAACGTGTAATTGATCGTGCACGAAGAGTTATTACACTTGAAGATGGACAAATAAAATCAGACATACATAAATAATGCGAGCTCTTATAACTTTTATTTTTCTCTTATTCTTTGTTTGCACTTATGCTCAAACAGATTCAACCATTATTCCTGAAAAGAAAAAAACAGTAACGCTGAATGGTTATGTTAAAAATTTAAATGGAATGCTTTTACTGCCCAATGACCAATCGGCTCAATGGGGGCTGCTGCATAACCGTATTAACAGCAAATGGAAGCCTAACAAAAATTTTATTGTGGCATTGGATGTAAGAAACAGAATTGTTTATGGAGAGTCGGTAAAATTAGGCAACTATCCCTCTTCTATGTTAGATAAAGATGGAGGGCTTGTGGATGCTACCTTTTTACCATTTGATAGCAAGGTTGCAAAAATGATTTCATCGGTTGAAAGATTATGGACTAAAATTTCAAACGACAAGCTAGAACTAACCTTAGGAAGACAACGCATTAACTGGGGTGTTAATTTAGTATGGAACCCTAATGATATTTTTAATACCTATTCATTTGTTGATTTTGATTATGAAGAAAAACCCGGCTCGGATGCAGCAGTGTTAAAATATAACATCAGCACCATGTCATCCATAACAGCTGCAGCCAAAGTAGGCAAATACAGGAACGATGATGTATATGCGCTGATGTACAAGTTAAATAAATGGAATTATGATTTTCAATTTTTAACTAGTTGGTATGAGAAAGATATTGCTGCCGGATTAGGATGGGCAGGAAGCATTGGTAATGTTGGATTTAAAGGAGAAGGCACCTACTTTCTTCCACGAAAAAATAATAGTACTACAGCAGATGTAATAAATACTTCAATAGAATTTGATTATACCTTTAATGGAAAAGTTTATGCAAATGCCTCTTATCTTTTTTTTAATAGAGGCTTAGTAAGCACCTCTTCATTACCCGGAAATTTATTGTTGAACAACGCAAGCATTTCAGCAAAGCAAATGAGCCATTCTAAACATTCAGCATTTTTACAACTAAAAAGTATTTCTAACCCTATTTTCTCCGGAGGTATTTCTGCTATTTATTTTTTTGAAATAAATACCATGTATCTATTCCCTTCTCTTACCTATTCAATTAACGATAGCTTAGAAGCAGCTCTTTTTATACAAAGCGTATGCTTAATACAACAGAAAATTAAAAGCGAAATGAATAATGTAATGATAAGAATAAAGTGTTCTTTTTAAAAATAAATGTTATTTACTTCTTATTAATCTGCTCTGGCTTAGCCACACCATGACTCGTCTTAAAAAAGTTTAAAGGTTAATGATTAAATCCTGCTACAAATTTTCAATTAAAAATCAGTCCTGCAATACGTTTACATAGATTGTATTTTTTTGATAATAATTCTTCCATAATTTTTGAGTTTGTATAGGGTTTGCTGAATGATGTATTTGATTTGGTGTTAGGTTGCTGATGCTCATGCTCATGCTCATGTGTGGTCTATCTTCATTATAAAGGTTAATCACGACATCGGGTAATTCCTTTGCTTGCTTGATATTACTGACTTCATAAGCATTCAAGTATTCCTCTTTAATGATTCCGTTTATTCTTTCAGCTTTAGCATTCTCTAAAGGATCTCCGTTTTCGGTCATAGATATTTGGATATTGTAGTCCTGCAATAGCTTTACATATTCTTTGCTACAATACTGCATGCCTCTATCGCTGTGGTGGGTAAGCGAAAAAAGGCTCTCTGCCCCTTTAAAGGCAGAGAGAGCTTTTCTCAGGGCAGCTATGCTTTCAATAGCTTCTAATGTTTCTGCTACGTGCCAACCTACAATTTTATGAGAGTAAGCATCGGTAATAAAGCTAATGTACAGATGTTCATTGGTGTTGATTTTCCAATAGGTAATGTCGCTTACCCAAAGCTGGTTTGGTGTCGTTGGCACAAGATCCCGTATTAAATTTGGGTATTTTCTAAGCCAATGATAAGAGTTAGTGGTTTGTATCTTTCGCTTTCTCTTTCTTATCAGTAAATGATTGGCTGATAGTAAATTAAATAAGCCGTCTCTACCAATTTTAATGCTGTTTTCGAGCATAAATGGCTGTAGCTTTTCATAAAGTTTTCGTGTACCTAACCTTGGGTGGTTGTTTCTGATTTGTTTTACTATGTTGTATTATCAATTCTTCCTATATGGTGGTATCTAGTGCTTTCCAGGAGTGTTGATAATATGCCTGTCTTGTTATACCATGCCAACCACATAGTTTGGCAAGTCCGATGTGTTGAAAGTTACTTTTCATTTTTTCGATGGCTTGGTATTGTACTTTTTTCTGATTGGAATATTAAACTCCTGCTCTGCAATATCCACCATTGTAGAAAAGGCAATGGCTTTCATTTCGGCATCTTTTAGCTGAGATTCTAACGCTGCTATCCTCTTTTTCAATTGAAGCATTTCAAAATCTTCGGTTAGAGTATCTGGTTTTTTTGTCTTTTTAGGCATAATAATAGTATTGTTGGTTGCAAAATTAGGTCTTCTGGTTTTAACAGAAGCATCATAGCCTAATTGTCGCATCCAACGGAGAAACTGACCCTTTTCCTCGAGCTGACCTGTGTATTTTTCCCAAATCTCCTGCTTGGTACAACCCGAACTTATCAATTCCTGAACAATGTGGTGTTTTTCTGAATCTGTAAAATATTTATTCGGCTTTTGAATGATGATTTTTCCAGTTTTTAGTCCTGAAATGACTTTACTTTTTTTGTCCATTTTTACACGTTTTAGTGTAAACCTATTTTAGGACAAGACATATTTGCACTGTCAGGATTGGGTGTACATATCATTTGTAAATCCACAATACTACATATATATTTAAATTTAAAAGTAGCTTGAAATTTCATAATATCCAAGCATTAGAATAAAATACTTCAGGAAGACCTGTTCTATTGAATCAGATAATTTAAAAATATGATTATAATTATGAATTTATTTTTACTTTTGCAAATCCTTATTGAGAAAGGCGGAGGGATTAGGCCCTGTGAAACCTTAGCAACCCGTTAAGCCGGGTGCTACATCCTGACACATATGAATTGTGTAAAGATAAGGGAAGTATTACTTCACACTTTCATCTCTAAGGTCATATTTTTTTAATTCAGTCTTTGCCTTGCAAAGCGTTAATACTAATTTTTAAAAATGAATTTGACCGAATGTGCACAGAACAGGATTCTGATTTTGGATGGTGCTATGGGAACTATGATTCAGCTGCATCAATTGAGTGAAGCAGATTTTCGTTCAGAAAGGTTTAAGGATTTTCATAAGTCTCTAAAGGGCAACAATGATTTACTGTCTGTAACACAACCTGATATAATCAGAAACATCCACCGTGCCTATCTTGAAGCTGGAGCTGATATAATAGAAACCAATACCTTCAATGCCAACCGGATATCCATGATTGATTATGATATGGTTGATATGGTTAAAGAGATGAATATAGCATCTGCCCATCTGGCTCTCGAGGCTGCAGCTGAATACACTGCATTGACACCGGATAAACCTCGTTATGTAGCCGGAGCCATCGGACCTACCAACCGTACTGCATCGATTTCTCCCAAAGTATCAGATCCGGGATTCAGAAATATTGACTATGATGAACTGGCTTTGACATATAAAGAACAGGCAACAGCGCTTATTAAAACCGGTGTTCATGCGCTTTTGGTTGAAACCATATTCGATACGCTCAATGCCAAGGCGGCCTTTTATGGTATAATGGAGGCAATGGACGAAACGGGTATCCGGATTCCGCTGATGGCTTCAGGCACGATTACGGATAAAAGCGGACGTACACTATCCGGGCAAACTACGGAGGCATTCATGATTTCATTGTCCCACCTTCCATTGTTCAGTATCGGATTGAATTGTGCTCTGGGTGCCAATGAAATCATACCCTATATTGAAATCATGGCTGAGCAATCTCCTTTTCATATAAGTGTTTATCCCAATGCCGGATTACCCAATGCATTTGGAGGTTATGATGAAACACCTGAAATGATGGTCGGACATCTGGAACCATTGATTACTTCCGGTAAAATTAATTTGATAGGTGGATGCTGCGGAACAACTCCTGAGCACATTAAAGCAATTGCCGATTTTGCAAATAATTATCAGCCAAGAAAAATATTTTGAATCCTATGAGTATCAAACTAACTTTGAGTGGTCTCGAACCACTTTACATACGTGATGATTCCAACTTTATCAATATCGGTGAACGAACCAATGTGACCGGCTCTAAAAAATTTCTACGTCTGATACAGTCTGAAGATTATGAAGCAGCACTACAGATAGCGCGTGATCAGGTAGATAGTGGTGCCCAGATTATTGATATCAACATGGATGAAGGTATGTTGGATGGGAAGAGAGCGATGGTTCATTTTTTAAGACTAATCGCGTCAGAACCAGATATTTCAAAAGTACCGATTATGATTGATTCCTCCAAATGGGAGATTCTTGAAGCCGGATTAAAAAATATACAGGGTAAAGCCATTGTTAATTCCATCAGTCTGAAAGAAGGGGAAGAAGTCTTTCTGGCTCAGGCAAAAAAAATACTACGGTACGGAGCAGCAGCCGTGGTAATGGCATTTGATGAAAATGGTCAGGCCGATAATCTTGAACGACGCATACAGATATGTAGAAGATCCTATGACTTATTGGTCAAAACATTGAACTTTCCCAAATCTGATATCATTTTTGATGTAAATATCTTCCCACTTGCAACCGGAATGGATGAACATCGCAGGAATGCGCTGGATTTCTTTGAAGCAACGCAATGGATTAAGGAAAATCTGCCGGGTGCATTGGTGAGTGGTGGCGTGAGCAATGCTTCTTTTTCATTTCGCGGAAATAATTCTGTCCGCGAAGCCATTCATTCGGTATACTTGTATCACGGTATCAAGTATGGAATGGATATGGGTATCGTCAACCCGGAAATGCTTGAAATTTATGACAATATACCTGCGGATTTACTTGAACTTGTTGAAGATGTGGTACTTAACCGAAGAGACGATGCTACTGAAAGGTTGATTGAATATGCCGAACATGTTAAAGGTGAAGCCAAGGTTAGAAAAAAGGATGATGAGTGGCGTTCGTGGCCGTTGAACAAACGAATAGAACATGCACTTGTAAAAGGAATTACAGAATTCACAGATGAAGATACAGCAGAGGCACTCGAAAAGATTAAATCACCGCTGGCGGTGATAGAAGGGCCATTGATGGACGGTATGAATGTAGTGGGTGACTTGTTTGGGAGTGGAAAGATGTTTTTGCCTCAGGTCGTGAAATCCGCACGTGTAATGAAAAAGGCAGTATCCTATCTTACTCCATATCTCGAAGAAGAGAAGAAAAAAAACAATATCGGAAAATCATCCGCTAAGATTTTGGTTGCCACCGTAAAAGGTGATGTACATGATATTGGTAAAAACATTGTATCTGTTGTATTGAGTTGCAACGGATTTGAAGTAATAGATTTGGGAGTGATGGTTCCACTTGAAAAAATACTTGAAGTAGCTGAACAAGAACAGGTGGATATGATAGGTGTCAGCGGATTGATTACACCTTCACTTGATGAAATGGTACATATAGCCAGAGAAATGAATAGAAGGAATCTGAAACTTCCCTTGCTGATTGGCGGTGCAACCACATCCAAAACCCATACAGCAGTTAAAATTGCACCTGAATATCCCAAATGTATTCATATATTGGATGCTTCACGTTCGGTACCAGTTGTAAGCAGGTTGGCTGGTGAAGAACAAGTACAATTTTTGGAAGAAACCAGGAAAGAGTATGAGATTATGCGGGAAAGTTTTCTATCACGTTCGGTCCAAAAAGAATATCTCAGCATAGAAGTTGCTAGAAAGAATAAGCTTAAAATTAATTTTAATGCTTTGAAACCCTTCAAACCCAAACAAATGGGCGTATTTGAACTATCAGCAACAGTATCTGAATTACGGAATTATATCGATTGGACACCCTATTTTCAGGCATGGGAATTGCATGGAAAATTTCCGGCCATACTGAATGATGTATTGGTAGGAGAAGCAGCTTCCAAATTATATACCGAAACGCTGGAGATGCTGGATGTCATTGAAAAGGATGGTATAGCAGATTTGAAAGCCGTAATCGGGTTGTACAGGGCCAATACGGTGGATGATGATACGATTGAAATTTATGATAGTACAGGTAAGTGTATCAATCATTTCATCACACTGAGACAACAGGTCCAAAAGGCAGCTCATTTGCCCAATCTTTCACTGGCAGATTATATTGCACCCAAAGAATCAGGTATTGAAGATTATGTTGGGTGTTTTGCTGTCACTGCCGGTGAAAGAATCGCCGATTTTTCAAGAAGCTTCAAAGCTAAGGGTGATGATTACAATGCAATCATTGTCAAAGCATTGGCTGACAGATTGGCAGAGTCCTTAGCTGAATATCTCCATGAGAAAGTAAGAAAAGATTTTTGGGGTTATGCTTCAGAAGAGAATCTTGTCAATGATGATTTGATCAATGAAGCCTACAAAGGTATCCGTCCGGCACCGGGTTATCCGGCATGTCCCGATCATTTGGAAAAACTGATAATCTGGGAATTACTCGATATAAAGAATAGAATCGGAGTCGAGCTCACTGAATCCATGGCGATGTATCCGATAGCTTCTGTTTCCGGATATTATTTTGGAAGTGAAGCAGCCAGATATTTTGGAGTTGGTAAAATCAAATTGGATCAGATTGAAGATTTTGCAGTCAGAAAAAAAATTGATACGGAAGTGGCAATGAAATGGCTGTCACCCAATTTTACAGGATAATCATTAACCATATTTATTAAAACCCCAATACTTATCTAAATAGATGTATCAGATTATAGATATTTGAGGTAAGAATTTGTACTTGATTTATAAACATTAATTCTTCTTTTCAATGAGAGTAACACAACATTATCTTAATGCAATTCAAAACAATAGTTTCAATTTCTCTATTGAAATTTTGCCACCGGTAAAAGGTCAGAATATTCAGCATATATTCAACACACTTGATCCCTTGATGGAGATGAAACCTGCTTTTATAGATGTTACTTACCACAGAGAAGAATATGTATATAAGAAACATGATAACGGCTTACTGGAACGGAAAACTGTCCAGAAGCGCCCTGGAACAGTTGCGATTTGTGCTGCAATTCAAAATCATTATAAGGTTGATGCTGTACCACACATTATTTGCGGAGGATTCAACAGGGAAGATACTGAAAACGCTCTGATAGAGTTGAATTTTTTAGGAATTGATAATTTGCTTGTACTTCGCGGAGACCCGATCAAATCAGAATCCACTTTTATTGCTGAAGAAAATGGCCATAAATTCGCATCTGAACTTCTTGAGCAAATCGTCAATCTCAATCATGGAAATTATCTGGATGATGAATTGTTGAATTCTTCACAGACGGATTTTTGTATAGGAGTAGCCGGGTATCCTGAAAAACACTTTGAATCCCCCAACCTGAATATTGATCTGCAGTATTTAAAGAAAAAAATTGATCTGGGAGCGGATTATATTGTTACACAGATGTTTTTTGATAATCAGAAATTTTTTGATTTTGTGTTTAAATGCAGAAATTCAGGTATTCAGGTTCCAATCATTCCGGGAATCAAGCCTATTACTACACTTTCTCAAATCACTTCTTTGCCCAAAACATTTCATGTGGATTTGCCGGATATTCTGGCACTTGAGTTGATTAAAGCCAAAGATAATGCAGCAGTACGCCAGATAGGACATGAATGGGCGGTACAGCAATGCAGGGAATTATTGAAAAATGGAATCCCTCTTCTTCATTTTTATACCATGAGCAAGTCTGAAGTTGTAAATAATATCATTAAAGAATTACTGTAGCTACTGTGTTTAATGAAGACCAGATTATAATATTCACTAAATATCAGTATGCTGCAATTTATACTATCATTTACAGGCTACATATAGAATCTCGGTACAATGTCATACTATTTATAACAAACAACCACACCAAATCCAGGAGCATGCAGTTTCGTTAATTTCGTATTTTTAAATCCCACTTTTTTGGTAAATGAGTCAATCTCTGTTTTTGAATAGGTTTTTCCTCCGGCTTCATGCAATAAATTTAGAGCCATATAGGAGGTCGTAGCCTTTGACATTTGAGATGATCCACCAATTCCTTTTATTTGATCCAGTATAACATATATGCCTCCTTCGTTCAAAGAATCGAACACTTTTTTGGCAAGTGCTTCATTTTCAGAAAGATTAAATCCGTGTATGATGTTAAATGCAAGAATTATATCTGTATTTCCGGGTATTTCATCCTTCATAAAATCAGCGGCTAAAAAGGAGATACTTTTTCCTGCGTCATATTTTGATGCACATTCATCTGTATATTTTTTTACTGGAGCAAAATCAACGATAGTAGAAGTAAGTTGCGGGTGCTTTTTGCAAAGCTCAATACTATATAGTCCGTGAGAACCACCCAGATCGAGTACGCTTGTATATGATTTTTTTACAGGTATTATTTTACATACTTCCTTGTAATTTGTTTTGGAAATATCAATCATTGCCCTTGAAAATAACTCCCATTTATAGTCTGACAATTGATCCAGTGGAGCAGCATCAGGCCTTTTTCCTAAACGAATGGTTTCATCCAAATCTAAATATCCTTTGTACAAATCATCACAGAATAATATAAAGTACCGGAAATTATCAGGAGACTGGTCTGACAAATTTTTAAATCCTCTTTTTGTAAATGCGTATTGATTATTTTTTTTCTGCACATATCCCAAAGCATCCAGGCAGTCCAGGATTAGTTCGGCACCTATTTCACTCACATTGGCACCTTTCGCAATATGCTTCACATCTTTATAATTCATGGATAACTGATCAGCAATTTTTAGTTTTACTGCACTTCCCAGCGCAAATCCAAGACCTACAGAAGAAGAAGCATCTGCAAATGGATGTGGTATAATATCGTTCGCCAACAGGATTTTTTCAATCAAAGAAAATTTATATATCATGGTTTAGGAATTGTATGTTAAAACTGCAAATATATCGTCTGTATATGTAGCAAAATTGTATTTAATGGACATTTTGATAAATACCAATGGTATTTTATCATGGATGAATGGATGATTTTTCTCTGTGTAACTCATATCACATAGCTGGAACTATATATATCATAACTTTGTACTTTAAATGACTAAATTAAATTTTTTGATTATGACATATACTGAGATTATCAATAGCGATACGCCTACTTTGGTGGATTTTACAGCATCCTGGTGCGGACCATGTAAGGCAATGGCACCTATTTTGGATCAGTTGGCTACCAAAATCGGAGATAAGGGAAGAATTATTAAAATTGACGTAGACAAGAATCCGGGTATTGCTCAAAAGATGCAGATACAGGGCGTTCCTACATTTGTTCTTTATAAGAATGGTAAGATGCTTTGGAGGCAATCGGGGATGCAATCATTGTCTCAGCTACAGAATCTGATTGAAAATGCCAGATAAGCAGTTTTTTATGTAAAATAATATATGCAAATCTGATTAAATCTAATGGATTAAAGAATTAATTAGCACTATAAAGGTATGCTGATTTCAGATTTGAGTATATTCATGACAAAATTACTTTGTATCTGCCCAATATTGCCAAGTGTTGCCAGTTTTGTACTTAGAAATTTCTGATAAGCATCTATATCTGAAACGATGACTTTGAGCAGATAATCGTAAACACCTGCAATATGGTAACATTCAAGAACCTCATTAATTTGAATTATGTCATTCTGAAATTGCTGAATTAATTCACTTTGATGACTTCTGAGTGAAACATAACACATCACTAACATATGCAATCCCAATTTATCAGGATTCAAAATAGCCTGATATTTTCTGATGTAATCTGCATTTTCCAGTTTTTTAACACGTTCAAAAATCGGAGTTGAACTGACACCTGTTTTTTCGCTCAATTCTTTAATCGTGATTTTGGCATTTTTTTGAATTTCTCTGAGTATTATCAGGTCTGTTTGGTCGATTGACATAGGATTATTTTCTTTATTGAGGTTAAAATAATATCAAAATTAATAAAATATTCTAAAAAGCAGATTATATTAGATTATTTTTCTTATTTTTTATAAGCTATTGTCTGAATAGTAATTATAGAGTACTTTTGTAAACATTAATTCTATCAATTTATGAAAACCAAGCATAATTTTCGACCTGAATCTCTGATGATGTCGCACGGATACAAACCCGAACTATCAGAAGGTGCAGTAAAGTGTCCCATATTTCAGACATCTACTTTTGTTTTCAAAACAGCGGAAGAAGGTAAAGCACATTTTGAAGTAGCTTACGGTATCCGGGATGCCAAAGAAGGTGAAGAAATGGGGCTTATATATTCAAGGCTGAATAATCCTGACCTGGAAATACTGGAAGACAGACTGTGTCTGTGGGATAAGGCAGATGATTGTGCAGTATTTGAAAGCGGTATGTCCGCAATAACCACTGTATTACTTGAATTTTTGAAACCTGGCGATTTGTTATTGTACAGCATGCCACTTTATGGAGGTACAGATCACTTTATCAATAGTTTTTTACCAAAGATAGGTGTTCATGTTCTGGGATTTAAGCCTGATATGAAGCAAAATGATATCGAAAATCTCATTAACAGCAATGAACACGGTAATAAGCTTGCAATGATATATGTTGAGACTCCTGCCAATCCCACCAATACTATAATCGATATAGGTATGTGTGCACAGCTGGCAGAGAAATATGCTCAGGAATCTCAGGAGGTATTGGTAGCGGTTGATAATACCTATATGGGGCCATTGTGGCAGCATCCTTTACAGTTGGGAGCGGATATAGTTATGTATTCTGCTACCAAATATATAGGTGGTCATAGTGATGTTATTGCCGGTGCAGTATTGGGCAGCCATGACATCATCGGCAGGGTCAAGACACTGAGAACATTTTTAGGTAATATGGCTAGTCCAAATACCGGATGGTTGCTGATGCGTAGTTTGGAAACACTGAAGATACGGATGGAACAGCAAGCCTTCAATGCTGTGAAAATTGCTGATTTTCTGAAAGATCACCCAAAAGTAGAAAAAGTATATTACCTGGGACTGATAAAGGAAGACAGTGATAATTATGCAATATATAAAAAGCAATACAGTTCTCCCGGCGCTATGGTGTCTTTTGATATAAAAGGCGGTGAAAGTCAGGCTTTTGCTTTTTTGAATCATCTCAAACTGATTAAATTAGCTGTTAGTCTGGGAAGTACTGAAAGCCTTGCTGAGCATCCGGCAACCATGACACATGCTGGTGTTGACCCACAGGACAAGGCAGAAATGAGTATTACAGATAAGTTGGTCAGACTCTCTATTGGTGTAGAAAATTACAATGATATTATCTGGGATATCAACCAGGCACTGGAAGAAGTTACATTGTAATAAGTATCTGGATTTCTATTCAGGTTACAAAATATTACTGCATACTGATTAATATAAAATCAGTTAAAAATATCCGTAGTGGAGTATAAAAAAAGGTATTCAGGATTCCTGAATACCTTTTTTTTATTTATTTCTTCTGATAACCCAACCTTAAATATCAAATATTCTACGTTTTTTCATCAGTGTGAACCAACTTTCATTTTTACTGATTATATTTTCCTTCTCTTTGCGGATAGCATGTGCAAAAACCTCATTCTCAGCATTTATCATTTCTGATACTCTAAATCCTCCTGTCTTGTTTTCAAAGGTCAACTGACTATCGGTAGCCAATTTGGCCAACGTATTGTGTTTAAGGTTGGCAAGGTGATATTCTGTTTCCAGTATATCAAGTCGCTGATCATAGGGCGTTTTTTCACTGATGAGTTTAACCAGTATCGGAGCACATTCTATAATCAGAAATAACAGTGTAATGAATATACCGGCTATGTGAATAGCTTCTTCCTTGGATGAAAGCCGGTGTATGGCCTTCAGTCTTGAAGCAAAGCCTGTTAGTGAAGCTCTGCTGAGATTATCCATGTCATTTTTCTTTTGAAGATCCAAGTCGTTTAGTTTCTGGTATTGTTCATCCAGTTTTGGCTGAACTTCAGCTAGCAATAATTGATAATCTTGTTCAGATTTGTCCGCTGCCTTTGATTTGGCTTTATAGATATGACCCATAGCCCGTATCCGGCTACCGCCCGTACCATCTGCTTCAGCCAGTGCATCGTTGGTTCTTTTCAGGCGCTCCTCGTCGGATTTTCTCAGCTGATTGCGTAAGGTTGTTATTTCTTTATTGATTATGGATATATCAGATTCATAACGTTTTTTGAGCAAATCGTCCTGATCTTTATAGGATTCCTGTTGCATCAGACCAATCTCTGCATTGATCTCGGATTCAAACAACTTGAGTTCCAAAGGCGTCGCCACAACAATGCCTATGAATATGGCAAGAATAATTCGCGGAACGGCTACACCCATCTCTTTGATAATATTTGACTTTTTACGCATTCCTGATACTATAAATCGGTCTAGATTGAAGATCATCATACCCCATACAAGCGCAAAAGGTATAGATACTGCATATGATTCGAATACTGTATACAGTGCATATCCGGCAGAGATGGCGGATAAAATACCTGTAAATAAAATCGTGGCACCAATACCCTGATACTTGTTGTAGTCAGATGGGCATCTCTTCAGGATAGTATTGACAGCTCCTGAACAAAAGATAAAGAACGAACCTATTCTGTTCATATTCGGATTTTTATATTTGGGAAAAAAAATAGTGCAGTATGGTCATGTATGCTTCAGGTTTACTGGAATTTTACACCGGTAAATGAAACTGAGTACAAAGATATATTACAAAAATTTATAATGTATAATTATTAACAAAAAATTTAAAATTAATTTATACAATACAGATATGAAGTACCTTGTGATGTTATATTTTTTTGCCTTTTCCTGCTTCTATCCAACCTGTATCACCGTATGCATTCCGTACCTGCCACCAACCGGCCAGATTATCTTCGAAATAAACGATACTTCCCGGAGCTAAGGTGTCCAAATCAGGACTTTTAAGATCAGGACCTACTTTAAGTATTGTATTTTCAGAAGTTATTACAATGGTTTTATTATGAAATATTTGCTGATTCCGGTATAAACCGAGCATACTGAAAACTATAAAAAGAAGAGAAAACACGATAGGATAGAGATTATATTTACTAAAACTGAATGATTGGAATGGATTTCTGAATATATAAAAACCTACCGGAATAAGAAAGAATACAGCAAGAATCAACCATGTTAGCGGCATAAACACCGAAGATATATTTTTAATGGAACGGATTAAAAGATTATTACCGGCTGCAGGTTCTATCTCTGAATTGTCGTTGAGTATGGCTTGATACAAGGCTTGTGCCTTGTCATCTC
>JADZFD010000070.1 GCA_020850225.1 Saprospiraceae bacterium
AAATTTCAAAATCAATTTATCAAATGAAAATAAGAGGACAGTGGAATCGCTCTGAAATCACTAACAAAACAATCAATTTATTTAAAAAATTAAAAATAGACTACCTAAACTAAGCGGAGTTAGGGTTTAAAGCACAAAATGATGAGAATAGATTCCTTGATTAAACACAATTTAAAAAGTATACCTGATTCAACTAAAGTAAAAATGGGTATTAAAATTGTTTGATTTTCAAAATTAACTAATTCTGTAAGTATGGTATGTAAGTTACAGAGAATTTGAATATCAATCTGAAATTGTTCAATTTATTTTAAGAAAGTGTCTGAAAAAGTAAAAATCAGGCTGAATTCAATCATTCAGTCTGATTTTTATATGTTTTACATCATGCCCACCAACCTGCATATTTCTATTACAGTGTCGACACCGCGTTGCATATCCTGCACGGAAGTCCATTCATATTTGGAGTGTATTGCCTGTTCTCCGGCAAATAAATTGGGACATGGCTTTCCCATGTGTGACAAGGTCGCTCCGTCAGTACCACCTCGGATACTGGTATAATTGAGCGGAATACCCAGATTTTCCATAGCCTGAATAGCGAGTTTCGATACATGCGGATGTTGGTCCAACACATCCTTCATGTTTCTGTACTGGACTTTCACCTTGCTTTCAAACGTCGAATTCGGATAATTTTTCAGTACTTCGGTTGCAATGTTGTTAATGATATCTGCATATTCGTCCAGTTTGTGTGTTTCAAAGTCACGGAGTATAAAGTTGATACTTGCCTGTTCGAGCGTACCTTCGATACGTGTCGGATGAATAAATCCTTCTTTTTTTTCGGTTGTCTCTGGTGTAAGTGTAAGTTTGGGTAAACTAGCAACGATTTCACCGGCTATTTTAATGGCATTTTCCATTTTATCTTTGGCATATCCCGGATGGGCACTTACGCCTGTAATCCGGATTTCCATACTATTGGCTGAAAAATTTTCATCTTCAAAACATCCCAAATCTCCTGAATCAAGTGTATATCCGAAGTCGGCATCAAGTAATTCCAAATCAACTTTTGCCACGCCTTTTCCGATTTCTTCATCTGTGGTAAAAAGTGCCCTGATATCACCATGTGGTATCCTGGGATCATTGACCAGCTGATGTAATGTATCCATAATGATGGCTACACCGGATTTATCATCGCTTCCCAGTAGTGTCAATCCACTTGCAGTGATGATATCATGCCCGATTTTGTCGTTCAGATTAGGATGCTGGACAGGCGATAATACAAGACTGGCATCGTCGGCATACTTTATGTCCTGTCCCTGATAGTTGGAGTGAACTATAGGGCGTACATTTTTTCCGGAACAATCCGGTGCTGTATCCAGGTGTGCGCAGAAAAACACCTTCGGGGCATTTCTGTCGATATTGGAAGGAATATAGGCGTATATATAGCCGGCATCATTGGTTTTGTATTCGATTTTCAGATCATCAAGTTCCTGACATATTATTTTTGTCAGATCTTTTTGTTTTGCAGATGATGGGTACGTTTCGCTCAATGGGTCTGCTTCAGTATCTACCTGAACATATTTCAAAAACCGGTCTTTAACTGTATAATTCATGATGTGATTAATATATTTTGCTCAAAGATAAATAAATCTTGGATTTTTTTAATGTAAACTACCTAATTTTAGTTTTACCTGATACTTCATATTAAACGGATAAACTTTAAAATTACTAAACATTTTTGGTTAATTATAAACATCGTCTTATATTGCCTCATAATCTGATTGTTTATGAAAGTATTGTATACAAGTGCTGAATGTTACCCTGTAGCAAAGGTCGGTGGGTTGGCTGATGTGGTTGGTTCTTTGCCAAAGTATCTGGGAAAAATTGGTGTTGAAACCAGCGTGGTTATACCTGCTTATGACATGCCCTGGTTCGAAGGAAAATTGTACAGGATTGTACATCAGGGACATTTTCATTTAGGAGATGAATACCTGTATTTTGAAGTGCGTTACTTTATTGATGATGTTTTAGGATTCCCTTTTTATACGGTATACATTCCATCCAAATTTGACAGATATGGTGTGTATGCAGGACGGGACGGATATTACTTCAGAGACGAAATCGAACGCAATGTTTCATTTCAGCGCGCTGTGTTAACCTGGCTTCGTGACGGAACCTATACATTTGACATCATGCATTGCCATGACCATCATACGGGATTGATTCCATTTATGATGAAGTATGTGTATGAATTTCAATCTTTGAGTATCAAGCCTATTGTTTTTACTATACATAATGAACGCTATCAGGGTGCTTTTAGCTGGACCCGCGAAAATTTATTACCTCAGTTCGACAACTGGAAGACGGGAATGATTGACTGGAGCAGTACGATTAATCCATTGGCATCAGCTGTCAAATGTGCCAATGTTGTCACTACTGTTTCTCCTAACTACCTGAATGAATTGATGCATAATGCTATGGGGCTGGAGGACCTTTTCCGGTCAGAGAGAGGTAAAAGTATTGGTATACTGAATGGTATAGACAATGAAGTATGGAATCCATCTACCGATCCTATGATAGATTTTCATTTTGAAAGTGATTACCGTACATTCAAGAATAAAAATAAAGAAGCATTATGTCGTTTGGGTGGACTTGATAGCCGATTGCCGACTTTTGCATTTATAGGAAGGTTGGTTCTGGAGAAAGGAGCAGAGTTTATTGCGGGTATAGTGGATACCTGGCTTTCAAGACATAATAACATTAATTTTGTCATATTGGGTACAGGTGATAAAAGTATAGAAAGTGCTTTGAGGTCTGTAGCACAAAGACATCCGCATAATGTAGCTGCCATGCTGGAATACAACGAAGTTGTGTCACACAAAGTTTATGCAGGGGCGGATTTTTTGCTTATGCCTTCCAGGGTAGAACCGTGCGGATTGAATCAGATGTTTGCTATGAGATACGGCACTTTACCCATTGTTCGGTCGACAGGTGGACTCTATGACAGTGTAAGGGATATAAGCGAACCAGGTGGTGTAGGAATACGTTTCAATGATATGAATTTCGATCAGATGATCCATGCTGTTTGGAGGGCTTATGACTTATACCAGCATCCTGAATATATGAATATTTGTGTGGAAAGAGCTATGAAGCTGGACTTTTCCTGGAATACTTCTGCTCAGAAATACAAGGAAATATATGAGTATTTAATGAAGTAAATAAAAGAGCCTCAATAACATCAGTTAATTGAGGCTCTTTTATTTACTTTTAAAGGTATAGTGCTGTTATACGAATTTTATTTATAAAATGGACCAAAGATTCAGTAATGAAAATTTCAAAGATCAAGGTAAAAAGCACAGACATAGAGGTAGCTATGGCGAGCATTTTTAACGCAGAGATTTGGAATTTTTATCTAAAGATTGGTCTATTTTGTATGTAAAAATCGTATTAATCTATGTTTTAGAACATGATGAACTTTGATCTGGCTCCACATCTTGCTTTGCCAAAATAACCTACTCCCCAGTTTAGTTCAAATACTACACCTGCAAAAGCCAGGTGAGACGCAGCGGTACCATTATCTGCATAAACTCGTGGATCATTAACCGGTGCTCCCAAATCCTTGCCTGTTTTAGAGTCGAAATCAGTAAATCCGTATTCAAATCTAAGTCCGAGGATTCCGCTGAATCTACCGTCATTACCTAATATGTTGGCTCCGAAACCTACTACACCCGAAACGACATTTTTATTGTAATTGGCCTCTGGTTGGTCTGTGGTAACGTTATCTTCCTTAAGTGTTACCTTGTCAAGGAAAGAAAATTTGGGTCCGATTTCGAAGTATCCCATGTTTTTGGCATTTCTGAAAAGTGTATATACATCCAGAGAACTCCATTCTACTGTTTTAGGCGTTCTTTTGAATGTCTGAGTACCATGGCTTTTCATTACATCGATTGCAAGGCCATTGTAACCGAAATTGATACCTAATTTTCCACCATATCCATAACCGGAACCTATGGTGTAACCGTATTTGCTGTCGTCTGCAAGTGCCTGATTATACAGGCCTGCACCTCCATATTGTGCTTTAAGACCTACATCAAACCATACGATTTTTTTCTGTCCGAATAACGAAAGACTTACAATCAAAAGAGTAAAGGTAAATAACTGCTTCATGTTTGCTAATTTGTTTTTTTTAAAATTGTGAATGAATTAACAGGTCAAAGATAATAATTAAATAAAATTATGAAACATGAATTTAAAAAACATTCAGGCTTTGTTATACTTAATCCTTTAAAATAATCAATGCTACCTTCAAATATGGATTAATCTCTGCCAGTTTATTTACTGTCGGATGGCTTCAACGGGATCCATAGAAGCAGCCTGTGAGGCAGGAATGATACCAGAGATAATACCTACCAGAATAGAAGTAACCACACCAATCATACCATTCAGGAATGACATCTGCATACCAAAAGGAGCTATGGCTGAAACGATTTTAAGGCTTATGAATACCATTGTGAGGCCTATCAATCCACCGATAATACAAAGAATCACTGACTCAATCAGAAATTCAGATAAAATAACATACTTTTTGGCGCCCAGAGCTTTTTTGATACCGATGATATTCGTCCTTTCTTTGACAGAAACAAACATGATGTTGGCAACACTAACCATTCCGACTATCAAAGCGAAAATACCTATAATAAAACCGGCTATATTGAGTACTTTAAAAACTTTTTCAAGTATTTGTGTCAGCATGGACAATTCATTCAGTGAAAAATTATCGGTTTCCAGTGGCTTGAGCCGCCTTTGTGCTCTGATAATGGATGCCAATTCTCCTTTTAGATCGTCCAGATCGACACCCGGTTTGGCTTTTGCTATCAGCATTTTCCCAGTGGGAGAGGTTGCAGATACATTAGTGAATTTCTTCAATGAATTGAAAGTAACCCAGATAGCATCGTCAAAATTCATAAAATTGAACATATTTTGTCCTTCCTGTTGCAGATAGCCGATAACCTGGTAGTTTTGTCCAAACAGTTTGACATATTTATTGACGCCATGTATACCTTTAAATAATTCTGTATATACATTATAGCCCAATACCACCTTGTTAGCACCGGTTTCGTATTCCATGGGGTTAAATAACCTTCCATCAGCGATATTGAAATTCTGAATTTGGGCATAGTCATTTGTAGAGCCAAGAATAAATGCATTGGTAACAGAATTGGAATTGAATTTAATGGTTCGTCCACCAGTAAAAGTTGCATATGCTGCATATTCAGTCAATTCGGATCTGTTGTTAATACTCAGATAATCATCATAGGAAACATTCGGACGTTTTGCATACTTCCAGTAACTTTGTCCCGGATCTTCATTCCATGGCATCTTGTCGATATAGATGACATCACTGCCTAACTTGTTGAAACCCTCTACGATATTGTTTTGTAATGAATCTACGGAGGATTTGACCATAATAATACAATATATTCCTATGGTTATACCCAACAGGGATAAAATGGTTCTTAAGGTATTACTTCTTAACGCTCCAACAGCCTGTAACAAGCTTTCCCATATTATTTTGATATAAATAAACATTTATCATTGTATATGGATGTAAAGATAGCATACATCCTATATTTTTCAATATATTCAGATTTGAAAATTAGATGAAACTAATGAATATATCGTCTAATAGAATAAATAACTGACCTTTCGCAGATCAAAAATTAGGTTAAATAATATTAATTATCTAAGGGATACTAATAGTGACATCTCTGTAGCAGCACTTAAAGTCATATCTCTACCTTTGGGTTTGAAACTTTCCAACGCTTTATAGGTTACGTGCATGACTTTTAAGTGCAAAATGGTTTGTACAGTGTTTGATAGATTGTTATATGCTGCTCATAACTATATTTATGGTGATTGCTTACCAAATAGAGTTCACCATTAGATTTACCTTTGTTTGTAAAAATTTGTTTGGTTAAGTACCGGAAAATCCAGTCCTTTTATCCATACTTCTATTCGACTGTGTGGCTCGATACTGATAGCACTCACGATTGAAATTTACCTTCAAGCTTTTCACTTTTGCTCAAGGCAACTAAACGGTTGCTTTTGAGCGCTCCTACAAAATGCTTCTTCAAGTCTTTGTGTACAAACTCAAAATTATCATTGGAAGAATACCATGTATCCCATAACACGGTGGAAAACTTAATGTGGTTTTTATGTGCCAAAATCTTTAGTCGTTCTCTGACCAGTTCGTTTTTGGTTACCTCGCATCGCCGTTTGTCCGTATTGGTTACAGGATCCTTGTACTTTACAGGTTTGCTCACTATCCCATAGGATACAGGAAGTTCTATGCTTTGACTCTTACCCAAATCCGTGTGATACAAAAAACTAATCACATTGATGCTTGATTAAACCACTGAACCGCCACTTTCGGGTAAGTGCTGTTGTGCGT
>JADZFD010000071.1 GCA_020850225.1 Saprospiraceae bacterium
CCATCAATATGAGTGATGACATAGCCATCCATATCCTATACTTATTCATCTCTTTAGCATTTTATAGTTTATTGGATACGGATTACTTTTCCTTGGCTTTGTAGTACTTCTTCACCACCTTGACATTCCGCATCTGGCTGAATCATCAACCCGATGAAAGTAAAAATAATTAGCGCCGCAAAGCGACTGACCACATTATTATGTATCATAAACGAATACAAATTGTGACATAATAAAACCATTACCTTCAGGACGATGTAAAAGATAACAGCTATATTCTATTACGCATTACAATTTCTTTTACAAACATCCAACATTTCTCCTCTACAATAATCATCGACCCGGAAAAGCTCAATCTATAGGTATTTATTATATATTGTCGATTTAAAAAAAATTATCATTACAAAGTTAATCCATATTTTCATAGCCCTTAACATTTTTTAAAAATTATTTACAAATCGTTATTATTATGCTAATCAGATAAAAAATAAGTTAACTCATCTATTAATTTTATAGAATACAGAAATTATTTCTAAAATTAAGCCTTCGGATATTAATTTCTTACCATAATACAACTTTCATCATCCAACTATTTTACTATCTTCGCACTACCATAAAATAATCAGCAATATGAAATTGAAAAATTTTGCATTAGGTGCATGGATGGAAGGAACAGGAGCTGGTCAGCCATTATACGATGCCAGCAGTGGCGAAACGGTAGCTATAGCCGGGAGCGAGGGGCTTGACTTTGAAAGTATGCTGCATTACGGCAGGAAGACCGGCAATAAAAACCTGAGAAAAATGACCTTTCAGGAACGCGGCCTGATGATAAAAGCACTGGCTTTGTACCTTACTGAACGAAAGGAAAAATATTATGAGGCAAGTTATAAAACCGGAGCCACACGAGTGGATTCGTGGATTGATATCGAAGGCGGTATAGGCAATCTTTTTGCTAATGCCAGCCTTAGAAGAAAATTTCCTGACCTGCCCTATTATGTTGAGGGTGAACCTGTGGGGTTAAGTAAAGGCGGCACTTTTATGGGGCATCACATCCTGGTTCCCAGGGAAGGTGTTGCTGTACATATCAATGCATTTAACTTTCCCATTTGGGGAATGCTGGAAAAATGTGCCGTAAACTGGCTCGCAGGTATGCCTGCCATCGTCAAGCCTGCAACACTGACATCGTATCTGACAGAAATTATGGTCAGGGATATCATCGACTCAGGCATCCTTCCGGAAGGAGCGCTACAGTTGATCTGCGGAAGTGCCTATACATTGTTGGATTATGTTGGGTATCAGGATGTCGTAACCTTTACAGGGTCTGCATCTACCGGCATACAACTCAAAGCCAATCCCAATATCATCCGCGAAGCTGTACCTTTCAATATGGAAGCTGATTCACTGAATTGTATTGTCCTGGCTAAGGATGCTCATCCCGGAACACCTGAATTTGAAGTATTTATCAAGGAAGTTCGCAAGGAAATGACCGTCAAATGCGGACAGAAATGTACTGCCATACGGCGGATTATTGTTCCCGAAGCATATATCGACGATGTACAGATACAAATAGGCAAGGCTCTTGATTCGGTAGTTATCGGTGATCCGCGCAAGGAAGGTGTCCGTATGGGTGCTTTGGCAGGTAAGGCTCAGTTAGCCGAAGTAAAAGGGAAGGTCGACGATTTGCTGGCATACTCAAGCCTCGTATACGGTAATATGGAACAGTATGAAATAGCACTGGGTGATAAAGAAAAAGGTGCATTTATGGCACCCATACTCCTGAGAAACGACCATCCTTTTGAACATACCGGCAGCCATGAAATCGAAGCATTTGGTCCTGTATCTACCTTGATGCCCTATAAAGAAATTGAAGATGCTATAGAACTTTCCAAAATGGGAAAAGGATCTCTGTGCAGTACAATCGTAACCTATGATGACCGTATTGCCGTTGACTATACGGTACAGGCTGCCACACATCACGGCCGGATTCTTGTCCTGAACAGGGATGCTGCCAAAGAAAGTACCGGACACGGTTCCCCTATGCCGATGCTTGTGCATGGTGGCCCCGGACGGGCAGGTGGAGGCGAGGAAATGGGTGGTATGCGAGGTATCAAACATTATATGCAGCGTTGTGCCATTCAGGGTACACCGACGACCATTACGGCCATAGCGCGGCAGTATCAGTACGGAGCCAGGTATATAGAGCATAATCTCCACCCATTTAAAAAGTACTTTGAAGAACTCGAAATCGGAGAAACACTTATCACACACAAGAGAACAATCACGGATTCGGACATTGTCAATTTTGCCAATGTATCCTGGGATCATTTTTATGCGCATACAGATGCTACCTCACTTGAGGGAACACCTTTCACACAAAGGGTTGCACATGGATATTTCGTGCTTTCTGCAGCAGCCGGACTATTTGTTGATGCCGCCAAAGGTCCCGTTATGCTCAATTACGGCCTGGATGAATGCCGGTTTACCAAACCCGTATATCCCGGCATGACCATTGGTGTACGTCTGACCGTTAAAGAAAAAATACAACAGGAAAAAAGAGATAATGAAGACTATACGAAAGGTATCGTCAAATGGCTTGTGGATGTATACGACGAAACCGGCGAAACCGTAGCTATTGCCACCATTCTCACCATGGTCAGACTTAAAGGTATTGCTGGTTGAAAGCCTGCATCATTATAGTTGGCGATGAAATCCTGATTGGTCAGGTTACGGACACCAATTCCGGTTGGATAGCACAGCAGTTGTTTTCCATTGGCATCTCTGTAGTATCAATAATGACTGTCAGTGATAAACTTGATGATATTCAGGATGCGCTCCGTAAGGCAACCTCCTGTGCTGACATCATACTTATGACAGGTGGATTGGGACCAACCAAGGACGACATTACAAAAATAGCATTAGCTGATTTTCTGGGTGTTGGTATGTACTTTGATACGGCTGTGTATGACAGAATCAAAACTATGTTTGCTAAGCTAAACAGAACCCTTTCGCCACACCATCACAATCAGTGCAATATGCCGGAAGGTGTCGAACTCATACACAACAGTATGGGAACTGCCCCGGGTATGCTGTTCAGAAAAGACGATAACATAATTATATCCATGCCCGGTGTACCCTTTGAGATGAAGGCCATCATGAATAAATATGTGGTGTCCATGTTGCAGGGTATGACTAAACAACACCTGTTTCATTATACGATAAATACCGCTTGTACAGGCGAAACTATCATAGAAAACCTGATTTCAGCAATTGTGGATTCCATGCCTTCTCACATCTCTGTTGCCTATCTGCCAGCCATAGGCGAAGTAAAACTCAGGCTAACAGGTCAGGGCATGGATTACGATCTCCTTAAATCTGAAATAATGGCATTTGCCGGCAAAATAACGGATAGGTTAGGGAATATTGTATATGGTTTCAATGATACCAATCTTGAAACAGCATTGATGCATCTCTGTATTAATAAAAAAATTAAGGTAACTACTGCCGAAAGTTGTACCGGTGGTAGTGTAGCTGCCAGAATTGTTTCAATATCCGGTTCTTCAGACTATTTCAAGGGAAGCATTGTAGCTTATTCCAATGAAATCAAGCACAGGATACTCCATGTCGGCAATGATACACTGGAGCAATACGGCGCAGTAAGTGAACGGACTGTTACAGAAATGGTCGATGGGGCACTGGACGGGTTGCAGGCAGACGTAGCCGTAGCAATATCAGGAATAGCCGGTCCCGGCGGTGGAACACCAGAAAAACCCGTTGGTACCATCTGGATTTGTGCCGGCAACAAGTCACAAAAGGACACCTTCCTACTTAAAAGCGGAAAGAACAGACAGCTGAATATACAGGCTGCAACTCAATATGCATTGAATATGCTCAGGCTTTTCATAATCAAAAACATAGTATAGGAGGTATATTACCCGAAAAGACCCTTTCAAAACATAGGTATAACTAATTTTTTTCGTAATTTTGCGCTTTCTTTTTTAAACAGAAATCAAAAATTATGGCAAGAGTTGAATTGGTAATGCCAAAAATGGGAGAAAGCATCATAGAAGCTACCATCCTCAAATGGGTAAAACAGGTTGGCGAGAAGGTATCCGTTGACGATACGATACTGGAAGTGGCCACGGATAAGGTTGATTCAGAAATCCCTTCCCCTGTTGAAGGTGTTATCACAGAAATTCTGTTTCCTGAAGAAAGTGTTGTCGAAGTAGGAAAAGTCATCGCTATTATAGCTACAGAAGGCGAAAATACCGCTGTAACTGTTCCGTCTGCAACCTCAGCAGAGACCAAACAATCGGTAGCTGCTGCTGAGAAAATCATAGAAGAAGCAGCTACAACAGCCACTGTATCACATCCGCAATCTGCTGTCACAGGAAATGATGACCGGTTTTACTCTCCGCTTGTAAAAAGTATCGCCAAAGAAGAGGGTATCAGCGCAGCTGAACTCAGTACCATACCCGGGTCGGGAACAGATAACAGAGTTACAAAGAACGATATACTCAACTACCTGAAAAACAGAACTGCTGCACCTGCAACACCGCAGCCTGCTGCACAATCCTCTGTACAGAAAGCTCAATCTGATCGTCCTGCTATATTGACAACTACACCTTCCGGCAGTGTCGAAATCGTCGAGATGGACAGAATGCGCAAACTAATAGCAGAACATATGGTGATGTCCAAGCAAACATCTCCGCACGTAACTTCATTTAACGAGGTGGATGTAACCAATCTTGTCAAATGGAGAGAAGCCAACAAAAAGAAATTTGCTGAAAAACACGGGGCAAATATCACCTTTACACCGATATTTATCGAAGCAGTGGCCAAAGCTATCAGTGACTATCCGCTTATCAATATATCTGTCGAAGGAACAAATATCATAGTCAAAAAAGATATCAACATCGGTATGGCAGCTGCCCTGCCAACCGGCAATCTGATTGTCCCGGTAATTAAAAATGCCAACCTGCTCAATCTGGTCGGACTGGCAAACATAGTCAACGACCTGTCCAACAGAGCCCGGAACAACAAACTCAAACCTGAGGAAATAAAAGACGGTACCTTTACTATTACCAACGTCGGAACATTTGGCAGTATCATGGGAACACCCATCATCAACCAGCCACAGGTAGCCATCCTTGCCACAGGAGCCATCGTTAAAAAGCCTGCAGTTGTAGAAACCGAAATTGGCGATGTAATAGCCATCAGACATAAGATGTTTTTATCCATGTCCTACGACCACCGTGTAGTAGACGGATCCCTGGGCGGCTCATTCCTGAAACGCGTAGGAGAGTATCTCGAAAATTTTGACGTAAACACCACTTTTTAACATGAGAACAGCCACATTTATCTGCTTTGTCATCTTGCAAAACATATTATTTGTGGCGTCATCCTATGCACAAAAAAGTGAATTAAGAAAAGCAAATATCTTATTTGAATCCGGTAATTATAACATGGCAATTACGGCTTTCAATAATTACGGCAAAACAAATAAAAAACCCCGGCTACTCGTCAAAAGAGGTATCAGCTTTCTCCTTACCAATCAGCCGGACTCATGTATCCGGGATATGAAAATGGCCGAAAAGCTTAAGTCAGAAGATAATAATCTGTATAAATACATCGCTCAGGCTTATATGTACAAAGATGATTACATACAGGCTGCTCAATATTACAAGATATTTCTCAATACGTTACCTCGTGGTACAGATGAGTGGCAACACACTGTCAATCAGATCAAAAAATGTGGCTTTGCAAGAAATGGTAAATATTACCCTCAGATAGCTTTCGTTGAAAATATCGGCAACAAGGTTAATACCAAAAACGACGAATTCTATCCAAAACAAAGCCCCAATACACTGTCCAGATATTACTTTTCCTCTGCAAGGCAAGGTTCTATCGGAGGAAAAATTAATAAAAATGGCGATCCGGATCCGGTCAAAGGTCGGTACACAGCAGATATTTACTATACAGAACTCACTGATGGCAACTGGAGCACAGTACAACCGCTCGGTGAAAATATCAATAGTGCCAATAACGAATGGTTGCAGGGGTTTAATACAGACGGAAAAATTATGTATTATATCAGGGAGCCTGTCGATGGAAATGCTTACCTGAACACCGATACTTTTTCTTTAAAAAACAATCTGTTATCTGATACAAAGCCTGTCAGAACGCTACCCTTCAATCCTGAAAACGGAGACCAGTACCTGCATTATTTTAATGATAGTCTGATCCTTTTTTCTGCTAAAAAGGATGGCGGCATGGGCGGTTATGACCTGTATTATGCTATGAGTCAGAACGGCAACTGGTCGCTTCCTGTCAATATGGGTCCGGAAATCAATTCTCCTTTTGACGAGATCCATCCGTATGTGACTAAAGATGGCAATACCCTGTATTTTTCTTCAGACAGAAATGAAAGTTTCGGTGGTTTTGACGTATTCTCATCGACATTTACCAATGGCAGGTGGTCAGATCCTCAAAACGCCGGAAACCCCATTAATTCATCCGGCAATGACATCCACTTTCAAATCTCTACTGATGGTACAATGGCGCTGTTTGCCTCTGACAGAATCACATCCTTAGGCGGATTCGATATCTATGTTTGTTATTTTAAAGACCAGCTGACCAACCAGTTTGATATAGTTGATATACCTCAATTTACAAAAAAAATACAAGACCCATCCTCATCTACTGAATACTCACCTGAATCCACAAAACCTATTGTTTCAAAAAAACAATTGATAATACGATCTATTAGTTTTACTGACGATGCAGAAATCCTGAATACATCACATATATCTTACTTAAAAAGACTTGCAGAATCCATAGTTATTTATCCAAAAACAAAAATAATCGTTCAAAGTCACACAAACGCTACCGGTAAGCCGGATATGGAATTATTCCTTTCTCTGAAAAGAGCAGAATCTGTAGCTGACCAATTGGCAAAATCAGGGATCAAAAAGGAAAATATAGTCATTCAGGGTCTGGGTGCCAACTACCCTATGTTACAGTTATTTAACGGTAGTGAGTACAATAGAGCTGCTGAAAAAACAAACAAACATATTGATATACGGGTTATTCCTGAAGACGAAGCCCTCCTTGATATCCAATACGAGTGGCCGGTTGTTCCTGACAATCAGATAGATTCCAGATGGAAGGTATTTCAAGCAGCTTATACTGATACGCTATCGTTCAGAGTTAAGATAGCCGAAACGAGTCAAATGTTGAAAAATGAAGTTATAGTTTCAGATAATAACGTTTTTATAGAGCAATATCCTCTTAGCAACCAATATTTATACACTACGGGCAATTTTGCTACCTGGCACGAAGCTTTTTTATACAAGAGCAAACTGATAAGTCACAATATATTCGGTGCTGACATCATACCCTACCTGAATGGTATCCGTATGACTAATGAAGATATCTATCTGTATCAGGACAAGTATCCTGAACTTGCGCTGTATTTAAAGAATAAACAGTAATACAAATATTATTTTCTACAATTATGCATTCAGTTTGTATATCACGGGCAACTCTGAATCATTTCCAAAATTGACATCCAGGTCCTTTACCAATCCATTTTCCAGCGAATAAACCCATCCATGCAACCAAAGTTGTTCCTTGTTTTTCCATGCATTCTGAACAATTGATGTTTTTGCAAGATCCAATACCTGCTCTATAACATTCAACTCTACCAACCTGTCAAACCTTTCATTTTCATCAGTCAAGGCATTCAATTCATCATTATGCAGCCTGTACACATCCTTGATGTGTCGTATCCAGTTGTCTATTATGCCAAATTGTGTATTACTCAAAGCAGCACGAACTCCTCCGCAACCATAGTGTCCGCATACAATAATATGCCTGATATGCAATACATTTACTGCATAATCCAGTACGCTCAGCATATTCATATCCGTATGAATGACCATGTTGGCAATATTCCTGTGCACAAATATCTCACCCGGCTTGGTACCTGTGATAACATTGGCTGGTACACGACTATCGGCACACCCGATCCAAAGTACAGGTGGTGCCTGTCCCTTGCTGAGGTTGATAAAAAAATCGGGATCCTTTTCAGTAATTTCTGCAACCCATTTTTTATTGTTGGACAATAAAGTGTTATATAATTCAGGCATAACCTCTATGATTTAGTGACGTACAGGATACTTAATACGTGTACAATTCGTATTAATACACGTAAATTTACGATATTCAAATGAAATAACCAAACATACGTAATAAAATACAATCAGACTTTAAAATCCAGCAGAAATGACTTAACCGCTGCCTCAAATCCGACTGCGTCTTCATCATGAAACTTCACTTTCAGTGGCAAAACAAAGACTGGTATTCCTTTGGCTCTCAATGTCTCCTTATGCAACTCTAAGCGCATGGCATCTTTCTCTGTCGTCAATATGATTTTTCTTTCTCCGGCAGTATTTCCATATATCCGGAGGATCTTCTCTATATCATGATAATCAAAAATATGATGATCCGTATATTCGATTTCAAAAATATTGTCTACCTCCGTTTCAAGATATTGCATCAGGTAATCTGTATTGGCAATAGCACTCAAAAGGATAACCGTCAGGTCTTTGTCCAGGGATATTTTCTGTTCGGGACGATACAGATAGTAAGGATATCCATATTCAAAATAAGAAAAATACACTTTTTGGTGCGGTAGCGGCGCTATTTTCTTATATATGTTATTCCTGTCTTCCGGACTAAGTTGCTTCGGACACTTGCTCACTATGATTATGTCTGCTCTTTTGTAGCCGGATCGCCACTCGCGAAGTCTGCCCATTGGCAACAGATAATCATCCGTAAATAAAGCATCAAAAGCAGTTAGCATGATATTCAATCCCGGCTGAACAGCCCGGTGTTGATACGAATCATCCAGCAGTACAACCTGTGTATCCGGTTGATTTTTGACAATCTCAGGTATAGCGTACGCCCTGCTCTCACCTACTGCAACCAATATGTCATTATATTTTCTCCTGTACTGAAGTGGTTCGTCACCCGCAGTCAATGCCGTGTCCGAAGCCTGTACAAACCTGAATCCCCTGGTTTCCCTTTTGTAACCCCGGCTCAATGTTGCTACATTAATATAATCCTTGAGCATTTCTATCAGATACTCGATATGTGGCGTCTTCCCGGTGCCACCTATACTCAGATTGCCTATCCCAACCACTGGAAGATTGAATTTGGAGGCCTTGAGCACTTCAGTCTCGTAGAGCATGTTCACTGTCCATACTACAACTCCGTATATTATCGAAAAGGGAAAAAGTAGTACCCTGATAACTATCTTTCTAAATGTATCCATATTGGAAAAAACGCATTGTTATTACCGGATAATTGTATTAAGAGGATATCGTATCCTGATAATCATCCGGGTTTAATGATTTTCTTTCTGTTTCCTACCATTAACAATCATTAATGAATAAGAGTTATCAAAATGGCAGAATAAATAAAATAATTGCAAGACAATGTAGGCTATCCATAATATTGATACATATGTTAAAAGGTGAGGACAATGCTATCTTTGCCCTCACTTCACGTTTAGATAATAAGATTAATTAATTCGGATTACTTCCCCTTGACTTTGCGCTACTTCTTCACTATCTTACCTTCCTTCACTACGGTACTACCATCTCTGAGTATCCATGCGTATATACCTTGTGGCAAATGTCGCATATCTATCGTATTTTGCCCATAGTAGATGCGCTGAGTGGTAACTTCTCTACCTTGCATATCTACTATATGAATGCTTCCTGCTGCCGGGACGTACTCACTCAGCGTCACTAACAGGTAGTCTCTGACCGGATTGGGAAATAGCGTCACTTCTGCCCTTGATCTGCCGAAGTCAGCTATACCACTCGTACCCAGCGTGATATCCCTGCATACTGTGTTGCTGCTGTTTTCATTGCTCACTGTGAGGCATACGCGGTACGTACCCTTGCTAGCAAAGCTATGGTAGGGATGCTGCATACTCACCTTTGAGCTGCCATCACCAAAGTCCCAACTCCATATCTCCGGATGATAGTAACTCAAATCCGTAAACCGCAATCTCA
>JADZFD010000072.1 GCA_020850225.1 Saprospiraceae bacterium
AACGTCTGTATATGCGCAATCTTGCGCATATATTCCATATGTATACTGTGTTATATTCCGTGTAAAAATATGGTGTCATTTTGTTAAATCCAAATTATCCAGAGGAGAAATTATATTGTTTTTCATAGGGTCGGTTATGTATGAGTAGATTGCGGTAGTTTTGATAGAATTATGACCCAATAATTCCTGTACACGCCTGGATATCCATACCATCCAGTATCAGATGCGTGGCATAGGTATGCCGTAGGGTATGTACTGTTGCATTTTCATCAACATCGTAATCATCCGATCAAATACCTAATTGTAAACAAGGTTCTCATGTATCTAACTTTTCAAAAAATACCAGAGATATGAGATACGATAGAGAACAGATAGACTATTGGATGAAAGAATGGGAAGAATCAGATTATAGCATACTTATCTTTTGCAGGGATAATGTGCGTATAACAAATTGCACAAAATTTTGATAATATAATTTACCTAATAATACATGTAACAAAAAGCGAAGTATATCATTTTTTCTTAATATTGTTAAAAGCTATTGATTTACGCTATATGAATTATAATAAACCCGGTCAAAAACAAGCGATAGTGATCGTAATGTCAAAAGTGCGTCTATCGCAAAAATAGCAGTAAATACAGGAAAATACCACTACATGCGAAAGAAAAAGCATTTTGACCATGAAGAGAACGGTGCCCTGCAATCGCCTTTTTTAACCTGGACTTTTTGTTCACTTTTTTGGCAATGAAAAAAGTAAAAGCCAAGCCCACGTTAGCATTCCAAAGGAATAGGTGAGAGCAAGAAAAGGCGATATAATATAGTGAAGCAATAAGATTTATTATAAAAGTGCAATTTGTTATACACACCATTCACATCCATGACTTCAATCTCATCAGAAAACCATATATTTGCAGGGTATTTATAATTCAAATGAATTGATTGTAATGGACAATAAAATTAATATTTGTACATGCACTGAATCTGCATTTTTAAAAGACGAATTGGAAAGATTCAGGCAATTTATATCTCAGAATGCTGAGGACATGACCTTGTTTTCGTCGCAGTGCAAACAAGAAAATATAACTGATTATCTGCATACAGCTAAAGCAAGTGCAGTCTTATTACCTTTACATGACTTACCTGTTCAATTGCCGGATGGGATTTCAATTGCTGCGTTAAGTCCGCGTTATGCACTAAGAGAAACACTGGTCATTAAATCTGCAAGTATTGATCTGAATCTGGAGTTCAGAGTTAAAAGAGGTGCTGCCGTATTTGTGTCCCTGGACAGGCAACGCTTTCAACTGTCTTCTATCAGACCAGACCTCATTTTTGTGGATTCAAAGGAGTTGGCAGATGCTTTTTTTTCAGATGTATCGACAGAAATCCCTGATGGTATGGAGTCTGTTTTACTCAATCCCAAGGAGTTTCTGCCTCAGCCGGGATACGGTGTGTTTGCTTGGTTAACTTTGACTGAAAATATCAGTCTGAGGAAGTTGCTAAAGACTTTTCATCATAAGGAAACTGCTGTTCTGACCAATATAGAGCGAAAAATCAGCAAGATCAATGGTGATCAGGACATAAACATATCCGGAGCCTATGCATGGACTGGACATGATAACAACATACATCTATACGCTGGTGCAGTCATTCATGGTGGTTGGGCATCCAAACGTATTTCCCAGACATCGGTAGTTAGTATCTGCGAAAATCTGCTGGAAGAATTGAGTTCAACTACCATACATTCATAATCGAAAGACATCTAAGAACATGTACCTGATTTTTGATTGTTCGGCCCTGGCCGGATATACCAATTATAAAGCCAATTTTACAGAAACGGAAGCTTGGCCTAGACTTATTCATATCAGCTGGATACTCCTCAACGGTGAATTTAAGCCTGTGGAAGATGCCGATTATATACCAATTCCAGAAGGATTTGTTATTGATATTAAGTCCAGGGAGAAGGCACATATTGATGAGGAAGATATAGAAAAAAAGAGTAAAAATCTAATGGATATTCTGGATTTGTTTGACAATGCTGTCGGTAAAGCAGATTATATCTTTGCACATAATCTCAATTATAATGAAAATATCCTGGGTGCTGAGTTTGTCAGAAATAAGAAAAGTATATCCATGTTTTCCAAAAAGAGATTTTGCCTGATGGAAGAAGGTACATATTTCTGCAAGATTCCGTCAAAAGGTGGAGGTTTTAAATTCCCGACCTTACCGGAATTACACGCATCCTGCTTTGGTCAGTCGTATGGCCCATCCGGCAATGCAAGAGCTGACGTTATAGCGGCAACACGTTCATTCATAAAGCTCATGAAGACTCGCCAACTGGAAGATATCTTCGAGGAGGATTGATCAAATTGGGAGCCTGATTATTTATATAAAAGTCAGATTTTGTAATTTCAAATGGATTATGAAATCAGATATAATATTCCCGATTATGTCCAAACACTACATTTTTAATGCATTATGTAAAATTTTTATTAATTTTTTATAAAAGTAACATACATCTTAATATAAAGCATTATATTCGTATCAAATACTATTGATATGAGTACCCAAATACCCAATATTGAGCAATTGAATTATAAGTTTAAGGAACTCAAAGTCTATGCTTCAACGGAATGGCTGGCAGATAACAAGAAGAAGTACAGACAGGTTTTTGATACTAAAAAGACGACTTACGTTTACATAGAATTATCCTTGATCAATAAAGCTTTTGACCAGGAAGCATGGGATATTGAGGGTGTTCTTAAATGCTATGAAATAAAAAACTCAAAAAAGAAAATATGTGAACTTCCTTTTAAAAAGAAGGTAAATAAACATGACCATATTCTGTATATCCGTGAAGGATGGGGCAATAAAAAAGAAGGGTCTTACTGGAAGAAAGGCACCTATAGCTGGGAAGCATGGGTTGATGGCGTGCTGGTAGGTACCAAGTTTTTCTATATAGAAGATTTTGAAGTAAAAGGTGCTGGAGAAGAGGAGCCGCCTGTCAAACTCAGACACATCAGGTTATATGAAGGCCCCTATGATGAAGTTATTGAAGAGGAACGCAGGTATGTGACTGCATTTTCTATAAATGAAACCCGCTATATCTATGCCGAAATCCTTCTGGACAACCAGCTGTTGAATAACCCATGGAATTTAGAGGCATTCGTCCGGTTTTACAATGGTAGCAAAGATCTGAAAGGTCAGGTCAACAGATTGGAAAAAATTAATAAAGACCAGACGCAGATTATGATTTCTGCCGGATGGGGTTCCAATACAACCGGATCCTGGAATCAGGGACAGTACAGTATTGATTTGATCATTTTGGATCAGCTGATCGCCAGTGTGAGTTTTGAAGTAGGTGATGACTTTGTAAATGGAATACCAGTTTTACAGTTAGGAAACTCTCAGTTTATGATAAGTCAGAAAATGGATTATACGCTATATACTCAACAAGAGGTGGTAGAGCAGTTGAATAATCTTATAGGACTGGAGGATATTAAAAAACAGGTGCATGACCA
The DNA here is from genome assembly GCA_020850225.1 of Saprospiraceae bacterium. GTDB lineage: Bacteria > Bacteroidota > Bacteroidia > Chitinophagales > Saprospiraceae > OLB9. The sequence continues at coordinate 3,520 of JADZFD010000072.1, forward strand.
CTTCCGATATCTTGAATTTCTGAAGCTGAGAAAAGATAAGGGTTTCAGGGAAACAGACAGGATGAATCTCCATGCAGCTTTCAAAGGTAATCCAGGTACCGGTAAAACTACCGTAGCTAAAATGATGGCAGCCATTTATCACAAAATGGGTTTGTTGTCCAAAGGACATACAGTCGAGGTGGACAGGGGCGATCTTGTAGGTGAGTACATAGGCCAAACAGCACCGAAAACGAAGGAAATTATTGAGAAAGCACGCGGAGGTGTACTATTTATTGATGAAGCATATGCTCTGGCAAGAGCGAATGATGATAGTAAGGATTTTGGTAAGGAAGTTATCGAAATACTAATCAAGGAACTCTCAGGTGACAAAGGAGACCTGGCAGTCATTGTTGCCGGTTATCCGGGTGAGATGGACTTCTTCCTGAATTCCAATCCGGGACTTAAATCCAGATTCAAACATCAGTTTGAATTTTCAGACTTTTTACCGCAGGAATTATGCGATATTGCATTGCTTAAAGCCGGGGAAAAGGAAATTGTACTCAATGAGAAAAGTAGAACACTTCTCATGGAGATTATCACCCGCGCTTACAGAAACAAAAACAAGACCTTTGGCAACGGAAGGTATATTAACGATCTGTTGGATAAGATCAAGATGAATATGGCACTGCGTATTATGTCCAGAGAAAACCCTGCAAAACTCAGTAAAGCAGAATTGTCAACAATACTGGCAGCAGATATTCATGCATTGCAGTTGGATACAAAACGCAGATCTCCTGAATTGCACATCGATGAAGAAATGCTTCATACTGCTATGACGGAACTGAACGCAATGACGGGTATCGATAATATAAAAACACAAATCAATGAATTGGTAACAATCGTCAGATATACGCTGCGGTCAGAAAAAGACGTTTTGCATCAACATTCTTTCCATACGGTGTTGGTAGGCAATCCCGGCACCGGTAAAACGACTGTCGCCAGGTTGCTGGCAAGAATTTTTAAAGCACTGGGTTTACTCGAACGTGGTCATATAGTGGAAACAGACAGACAAGGTCTCGTCGCAGGGTTTGTCGGTCAGACGGCTATAAAAACAGCAGAAAAGGTAGATGAAGCGCTAGATGGAGTACTCTTTATTGACGAAGCACACGCATTAAGTTCGTATGGTAGTAACAATGACTTCGGAAATGAAGCCATTCAGATACTGCTCAAAAAAATGGAGGACTACCGTGGAAGGATTTTTGTAATCGTAGCCGGGTATATTGATAATATGGAACAGTTTCTGAAAGCCAATCCCGGCCTGAGCTCAAGATTTGACAAGACCATGGTATTTAAGGATTATACACCGCATGAACTCGTAGAGATAGCCAAAGCTTACATTCAAACAGAGTCTTATAAAATATCCAAATCTGCGGATTCTGTTCTCAAAACTTATCTGACAGAAATGTATAAGACCCGGGACAAGCATTTTGGCAACGCAAGAGTTGCAAGGAGCATAGTGAATGAAGCCATCAGAAGACAAAATCTACGATTGAGCAGAATGGACCCTGAACAGATTACTGCGAAAATCAAACTTACACTGGAGGCATCCGATTTTCTGGATGTCATAAATAAAAAAAATGAGGAAGTACCTGTCAGAGCACGGATTGGTTTTAAGTAAAGCAATGCCTGTCTTCTTTTGACATTTTATGTATCTTTGTACTAATTATTATAATATCTGATAAAACCAGCTAAACCCCTTATACGTATTGAAAAGTATAGTTAATAACTTATTGCATAGTATTTTATTGCCAAGAGGAAAGAAGTTTGTGCCCGACATGTCACTTCAGGTTGGCTGGGAAAAGGAGCGAATAGTTAATAATAGAAGGAATGTTCAGGTATTGTACAGAACATCGCCCGCTGCAACGCATACAGTTATTCTGGCACATCCATATCTGGCAGATGCCAGACAATTTTATCTAAAGCGTGGATATACGGACATGTACTCCACGCTGGGATGCAATGTTGTATTATTCGATTTTAATGGTTTTGGCGAGAGCCCGTTCAAGGACTTCAACTATGAGAAAGACTGGGCTGCCGTAGCTGCATTTTGCAGACTGACTTTTCCCGATACACAGTTGACAGGGCACGGTATTTCATTTGGCGGAAGCCACACAATAACCTATGCGACCCATAATATACATGGTGTAGACAAATTCATCATCGAAAACACCCTGGACAGTAATCTGTCCTATTATAAAAAAAGGAACATCCGGCTGTACAGACTGATGAAGTTTTTGATGCGACTTTCGTCAAAAGTAAACGCTAATCATGATTATATTCAAGCTGCTTCCTCGATGCAGCACCAAGGTGTATTGTTTATATATAACTATTCGGATGACCTTACAACTATAAGTATGGGTAATGCAATAATGGAAAAATGTCCTGAACCAAAATTGATGGCTAAATTTCCGGGAAAACACCTTGAAGCAATTACCCTCAATCCGGATTTGTACAAAAATACCATCCGAAATTTTATCTTTGATAGAAGCTCAACATAATATATGACTATAATTGCTGCATAATGCATACAGTATCTGAATAGCACTTGCATTCTGAAAATGTGGTATTTTATTGCTTTTCTTTCTTGACATACCCGAAAATGTGATGCTGTGATTTCAATAAATTGTCTTTATTATCGAATGCATTATTATCCCTGTTTTATTCTAATAAAACAGTCTGCTTGAAACATTTAGTTAGCGAAAACAAGTAATAAGTAACCTATGTCACCGTGATCCGTAAAAAATTAGTGTATTTTTGCATGAATTTATTAACAACTTCTTCATATTTATATATGAATAATGTAAACACGATGGAATTATGAGTACTATACAGTTAACAAAAGCTATGTTTTTAGAGAAGATTGCCAATTATGAAACGAACCCTGCAGAGTGGAAGTATTTGGGAGACAAGCCATGTATTATTGATTTTTATGCGGACTGGTGTGGCCCGTGTAAGATGGTAGCACCCATCTTTGAAGAACTCTCAAAGGAATATGCAGATGATGTATACATCTATAAGGTAGATACAGAAGCGGAGCAGGAACTTTCGGCTGTTTTTAATATTAGAAGCATTCCATCTATTCTGTTCTGTCCGATGGAAGGCGCTCCACAGATGGCTGCAGGTGCATTGCCCAAACAAACCCTGATTAATGCCATAGAAGATGTGCTACTGAATAAGGCTGAATAATAGATGTTACATTATATATGAACAGTCTATAGGTGAATATCATATTCATCAATTATGTTGAATGCATAACATCTGGTCATTCAAATTATTTTAATAAATATCAATACATTGGATATTATTAAAATAATTATATAAATATTTTCACGATTTATATAAACAAATTGCAATAACATACATTTAGTTAGTGTACTAATTATTGTTATGGCAAGTATTTTAGAAAATCGGCTTCAGAAAGCAGAATTTTCAGGTTTCAGACTTGAAAAAACAGTCAAACTGATGAAGTTAACCTTGTCCAGGCTATTGAGTCAGCATCCTGAACTGGATACAACCGTAGATCAGTGGGTTATCATGTATTTACTTGAAAAGTACAGTGTCCTGAGCCAGCAGGAAATAGGCGATTATGCTTTTAAGGATGCACCGACAATAACGCGGATGATAGACCTGATGGAATCGAAAAGTCTCGTAGTACGCATACCGGACATCACCGACAAAAGACGGTTGATGATTCAGCTCACACCGACAGGCAAAAATAAATTTCACCTGATGCAACCTATTGTGAATGCATTTCGTGAAGAAGCTTACGTTGGGCTGTCAGATGAGCAAATCAATGTTTTGGACAGTACACTTAATATAATATTTAACAACTTATCGAAAATCAATTAACATGCATTATCACCATTTAGGAAAGTTTCCGCACAAACGGCACATTCAGTTCAGGAAGCCGGACGGAGGTTTGTACAATGAACAACTGTTTTCTACTGAAGGATTCAGCAACGTATATTCCACGCTGTATCATAATTATCCACCGACAATGGTCTCGCAGATAGGCGATCCGGTATCGGTAGCACCCAAAACAGTACATGACAAGCAGTTGAAGCCACGCAGCCTGCAGGGCTTTAAAATAAATCCTGAGGATGATTTTCTTGCCAGTCGCAAGCCGGTATTTGTTAATGATGAGACTAAAATTGTGCTGGCAGCACCCCGTAAAAGTATGACTTCATATTTTTACAAAAATGGTGACTCAGACGAATGTATTTTTATCCACGTAGGTAGCGGAACACTGAAAACCATGTATGGCAACCTTAAATTTGGTTACGGAGATTATCTGGTAATCCCAAGGGGTACAATATATCAGATGGAATTTGATACTGAGGACAACCGCATGTTGATTGTAGAATCTACCTCTCCGATAGTTACACCGCGAAGATACCGTAACGACTTTGGGCAGTTTTCGGAAATGTCTCCCTTTTGTGAACGTGATATCCGCAAGCCAGAAGAATTGATAACACATGATGAAAAAGGTGACTTTCTGGTCTATGTCAAAAAGCAGGAACAGATGTATCCGTATCATTATAAGGCACATCCTTTTGATGTCGTAGGGTGGGACGGATATTTGTATCCTTATGCATTTTCCATTCATAATTTTGAACCAATTACAGGTAGGATTCACTTGCCACCACCGATACATCAGACCTTCGAATCCCGTGGTATGGTTATATGCTCCTTTGTACCTAGAATGTACGACTATCATCCGCTATCGATTCCTGCTCCTTATCACCACAGCAACATAGATAGTGAAGAGTTACTCTACTATGTGGATGGTGAATTTATGAGCCGTAAACATGTCGAAAAAGGAATGATAACACTGCATCCGGGAGGATTGGCACACGGACCACATCCGGGAGCCATAGAGAAAAGTATCGGTAAGACCGAAACACGTGAACTTGCAGTGATGGTGGATACATTCAAACCATTACTGATGACAGAATTTGCAGCTGGTATTGAAGATAAGGATTATTACCTAAGCTGGTTATCTTAATAAAATTTATTGATTCATCAATCTGATTGTTTTTTAAAATTTAAATTTATAAATCGTAAAAATGGATACATTAACAACGACCAACGTACAGACTAATACTGATACATTCCCGATTAACGGGACGGATTATGTAGAATTTTATGTAGGCAATGCCAAGCAGGCAGCTTTATTTTATCAGCACTGTTTTGGCTTTGAACTGGTAGCTTACAAAGGACCTGAAACGGGTTCAAGAGAAGTGGTTTCCTATGTGCTTCAGCAAGGTAAAATCCGTTTTGTCATTACTTCCGCTTTCAGTCCTGAACATGAGATTCTGAAGCATGTGGACAAGCATGGAGACGGGATTAAAGTTCTGGCTTTATGGGTAGACAACGCTGAAGAAGCTCATAGCAAGGCACTTGAAAGAGGCGCTACTTGTGCTATGGAACCTGTAAAACTGGAAGATGAGCATGGATACATTAAAATGGCAGCAATTAAAACATATGGCGAAACAATACATGCCCTGATTGAGCGTAGTAATTATAATGGTGTTTTTATGCCGGGTTATGTGGCTAAGAAAAGTACTGCCAAGATAAAACCGCTTGGATTTAAATATGTGGATCATTGTGTAGGTAATGTTGAATTGGGAGAAATGAACAAATGGGTAAAATTCTACGAGGATGTACTGGGTTTCAAATTACTGATAACATTTGATGATGAAGATATTTCAACCGAGTATTCAGCACTGATGAGTAAGGTAGTAAGTAATGGCAACGGATATATCAAATTTCCTATCAACGAACCGGCTCAGGGAAAGAAAAAATCGCAGATAGAAGAATTTCTTGATTTTTACCGTGGACCAGGTGTCCAGCACGTTGCCATTGCTACAGATGATATTGTCTCAACTGTGGAAGGTCTTAGAGATAACGGTGTTGAATTTCTCTATGTACCGGAGACTTATTATGAGGATATCCTGGAAAGAGTTGGTGGTATTAAGGAAGACCTGGAAGCATTGAAACGAAATAACATCCTGATTGACAGGGATGAAGAAGGGTATTTACTCCAGATTTTTACAAAACCACTACAGGATAGACCCACTGTATTCTTTGAAATTATTCAGCGAAACGGCGCACGTTCATTCGGTAAAGGTAATTTCAAAGCTCTTTTCGAATCGATTGAACGCGAACAGGAATTGAGAGGTAACCTATAAAGTTATATAATCTACAACAGATATTAAAGAGCGTCCCTTTTATATAAAAGGACGCTCTTTTTGTATTATTTTATGTACTAAATCAAACATTTTTGTAAGAAGGAGTATTATATTTATACAACTATTCAGTCATGCAATACCCATCCACAGAATGTCCTCCATTTTTTCAGTTTTATGCCAACTATGTTGAAGGCGACTTATCAGCAATGTTATCAAGCCAGTTGGAAACCTATGTAACCTATATAAGGAAGATTCCCCAAGATAAGCTACTCTTTAGGTATGCGCCCGGTAAGTGGACAATCAAGGAGGTCATCGGGCATAATACAGATACGGAAAGACTGAAATCCGGAGCGGCACTGCGTATAGCCCGTATGGATCAAACACCCATCCCGGGTTTTGAAGAAGATGATTATGTTGCAGCTACTAATTTCAATGCAAGGTCATTGGAAAGTTTGCTGGATGAGTTCATTGCTGTTCGCAAGAGTACCATTGCATTATACCAGTCACTGACTGAGGAAGAACGTATGCGAAGAGGAACAGCTTCCAACAAGACTGTCAGTTCAAGAGTTTTGTTTGCATTCGTAGCCGGACATCTCGCACATCATATTAAAATACTGAAAGAACGCTATCAGGTATAAGTTCTGATTCTGCCTGTTCAATTAATTGTACATATCAGGATACGCCTCTTTCATCATTTTCATGACAGCATCAAAGACATCCTCTCCATTAGGTTTGGAAAAATAATCCCCATCCGATCCGAATGGTGGCCTGTTGGATGTTGCCGAAAGTGTTGCCGGTTTGGAATCCAGATACCTGTATCCATCCCATTTTTCGAGTACTTCGCGCATCATGTATGCTGTAGCTCCACCTGGTACATCTTCATCCATAAATAACACCCGGTTGGTTTTTTTAATGGATTCCAGTATAATACCGTTTTTGTCAAAAGGTAATAATGTTTGAACATCAATGAGTTCAACTGAAATATTAAATCCCTGTAACAGATCAATACCTTTTTGTGCTTCCCTTACACATGAACCATACGTCACCAATGTAACATCATGACCTTCCTGAAGGATCTCAGGCACGCCTAAGGGAATTGAATATTCAAGTAGATTCTGAGGTAATTTTTCTCTGAGTCTGTATCCATTCAGACATTCTATTACAATGGCGGGATCGTCCGATTGTAATAGCGTATTGTAAAATCCAACAGCCTGTGTCATATTTCTGGGTACACAGATATAAATACCCTGCATAGAAGTGAGCAACATACCCATAGGAGATCCGGCATGCCATATACCTTCGAGACGATGTCCGCGGGTACGTATAATGGCGGGTGCTTTTTGAATCCCGTTGCTACGATAACGCAAAGTGGCCAAATCATCAGATAAAACAGAAAAAGCATATGCCAGATAGTCGAGATACTGTATTTCAGCTATAGGCCGCAATCCACGCATAGCACCACCAAGAGCCTGACCCATGATGGTCCATTCCCGGATGCCGGTATCGAATACACGTTCTTTACCGTATTTTTGTTGTAATCCTGCAAAGCCCTGATTAACGTCGCCGATTTGACCAACATCTTCACCAAAGGCAATCACATAAGGATTACTGGCAAGTAGTTCGTCAAAGTAGTGATTAAGTACCTGATAACCGGGTACATTTTCAGGTTCTAGGCCGTATTTTACGGGTACACCTTCAATATTCAGTGCTGCATATTTGGTTTCACTGAATAAGTGCGTATTGTATTTTTGTTTGGAGTAAGTTAAGTTATCTGCTATAAAGCTGTTAAGTGTATCGTTACCCGTATTATTCAGTCTGCTTAGCTGAATACTGAATTTCCGGGCGTTGCTGATGATTTCAGCATAGCTGATATTAGGGGTCGTTGTAAGTTGTTTTTCAAGAGAAAGGATTGCTTCTGTTTTATGATTGTCAGGCACAGTCTGATATATATCTTTTAGTTGATTCAGATATACACTGATGCCATCCCGATAAGCTTTCCAGGCATTTTCCCTGGCAATTCTTGTATATTCCTGCGCATTCTTTTTGACAGATTCGACTTCTTCTATGCTGGCTATATCAGACTTTATGATCCATTCTGACATTTTTTGTATACAATCGTATTCCTTCTCCCAAAGCAGCCTTTCGGGTGACTTATACCTTTCATGAGATCCACTTGTAGAATGTCCCTGTGGCTGGGTTGTTTCCAGTACATGTATCAGACACGGTACATGTTGTTCGCGTACCTTTTGGGCTGCTTTTTCATATACTGCGCAAAGAGTAGGGTAATCCCATGCTTTTACTGTATATATAAGTATACCATTTCCATCCTTATCCTGGAGAAATCCTTCAAGAGATTTAGATATGGACCCTTTATTGGTCTGCATTTCTACCGGTACACTGATACCATAACCATCATCCCAGACAGATACCAGAAGAGGTACCTTCATGACGGATGCCGCATTGATGGTTTCCCAGAATACACCTTCAGATGTTGATGCATCACCTATGGTGACAAAGGAAATCTCATTTCCATTATCAGAAAAGAATTCCTTGCCGGGTATATCCAACTTCCTGTATTTTTTGGATGCCATGGCTAAACCCAGACTTCGTGCCATCTGACCTGCTGTAGGTGAAATGTCGGATGAAACATTATAATTGTCAGCCTGATTAATCCATTCACCATCCTTGTCAATCATAGGAGTAGCAAAATGATTGTTCATCTGTCGCCCTCCGGAAAACGGATCGTTGTTGGTATCGGCATACAATTGAGCAAAAAAATCTTCTACCGAACAGAGTCCACGGGCTATCATAAATGTCTGATCTCTATAATAACCCGAACGCCAGTCACCTTTTTTAAAGGCTCTTGCCATGGCGACCTGAGCCAATTCTTTACCGTCACCGAATATACCGAACTTTGCTTTTCCACTCAATACTTCCTTACGTCCTGAAAGGCTGGCTTCCCTGCTAACGGTACACAACCATAAATCATGCAATACATCCTGCTTGAAGTTAGGGACATCGTAGCCATGCGTTTCCGTGATTTCTAATGATGCAAATTCCGGTAAATTCATAAATATTCAGATTGATTTAGGTCTGCTGCAAAGATAGTGTTTTTTTTCTTTTTGCCCAAGATTAAGGTGACAGTATGTAAAAGAATTTGATCATATTGGAAGTTCTGTCATTATTAGTCTGAACCGTCAGATATATAATACAAACCTTCCATCAGGACAAGTCCGACATGAATTGTAAGCTACCTATCCATTATTTTTAAAAATTGCTTTAATGAATAAGGAGATATTCCTTAAGAATTCTTAACCTCTGAATTAGCATTATCAGAAGAGGTCTTGATGTATGAATTTATACCACATTTATACTACTCATATTATAGTATATAAATATATGGAATATACTATAATGAATATTATATATAAATACATAGTAATATCACATATCCGTAAATATTTAGTAATCAATAAAAAACAAATTAAATTATAATAGTATGTATAATATATATAAATTTGCGTAATATTTAAAAGTAATATTGATGCAGTTGGTTTGGTGTTATGTGTCTGATTTTCCTTCAAAAGCTACGTTTTGTAATCAAATTATTTACAATGTGTAATTTATTTGATTATACACACTAACGAATTATAAAAAAATAACATATAAAAATCAAAAAAATCATTTTTTTTGGGAGAAAGTGGGAAAAAGTGGGAATAAGCATATATCTTTGCCTTATCAACCAACTGAAAGTGTGAGAACGAATCAATTTCTCGGTGAGTATGACTGTAAGCTTGATGCTAAAGGTCGGCTTAAGATGCCTGGTGCATTGCTTAAGCAGATTGGTGGCGACGAAAATCTCAGGCTGGTTATAAACCGTGGATTCGAGAAACACCTGATGTTGTATCCCATAGATATATGGGAGATAAAGACAAAGGAAATCAATCAATTGAACATTAACATTGCCCAGCAAAGGCAGGCAATCAGGTATTTTTACCGTGGAGCGACGGAGTTGGAGCTGGATTCTTCCGAACGGATCAATCTGCCGGGATCATTGATGGAATATGCAGGCATAGATAAAGACGTAGTATTATATGCTTATCAAAATCAAATTGAGATCTGGGCAAAAGACAAGTACGAGGAGATGATTGCGAATGAACCGGATGAGTTTACCCAACTTGCTGAATTGAATTTTAATATCAGTAAATCAGATTAATTCACTTCAATACTACACGTAAAAATGGATGAATATCATGTTTCAGTTCTATTGAATGAAAGTATAAACAATCTCAAAATCCGACCGGAAGGTATTTATGTTGACGTGACATTTGGTGCAGGTGGGCATACAAGATCGATTTTAGAAAAGCTGGACGCCAAAGGGCGTGTGTATGCTTTTGATCAGGATACTGATGCTTTGAATAATGCGCCGGCAGATGACCGTCTGAAGCTTATCAATGCCAATTTCAGATATTTACGCAAGTATCTGCGACTGGAGAAGATAGATCGTGTAGATGGAATTTTAGCCGATCTGGGTGTGTCATCACATCAGTTGGATGTTCCCGACAGGGGATTTTCATACAGATATGATGCTCCATTGGATATGCGCATGAATTCTGATTCAGATTTTTCTGCTTTTGACGTACTGAATACTTATGAAGAGGGACAACTCATTGCATTGCTTAGTCAATACGGTGAGGTTCGCAATGCGAGGACCTTAGCAGCTGCCCTGGTAAAGCAACGCAAATTGACAGCCATCAGGACTACAGGTGATCTCAATAAGGTACTTGACAGACATTTGATGGGTCCGAGGATGAAATACCTTTCGCAGGTATATCAGGCGATACGGATCGAAGTGAATGACGAAATGGGTGCATTGCGGGATTTACTGGAGGATGGTATGAAAATATTGGCTCCCGGAGGTAGATTTGCCGTCATAACTTTTCATAGTATTGAAGACAGATTGGTTAAAAACTTTTTTAAATCCGGCAACACGGAAGGTGAATTGGTCAAAGATGCATTTGGAAATATATTCAGACCTTTTGTATTGGTGGATAAAAAAGTAATCACGGCCGGACATGAAGAGCAAAATCGGAATGTCAGGTCAAGAAGTGCCAAACTGAGAGTAGCAGAAAAACTGTAGAACAAGCATCAGTGCCGGAATCAGATCAGGTATTTTTACTATACACATCAGGTGTGTATGGCAAATAATGTCAGTACGTAAACATAATAGGATTGGTAAACAAAAAATGGAATAAAATAAATAATTCGTAAACATGGCTAATTTCCAGGATAAGAAAGCTACACTTTTTAGACTGAAATGGGTCGAGTGGATTTTTGTCAATTTGCCATTTGTATGCTACCTTGTTTTGCTCGGTGTAATCTATATTTCTAATGCGCATGCTTCTGAAAAAGCAGTCAGAAAGACTGAAGTCCTGAAGCAGGAGGTTAAGGATATCAGATGGAGAGCCTTGAATCTGAAACAAGAGGTAATGCAGGGTAGCATACAATCGCAGATTGAAGAGAAGGTTAAGGATAGTGGCTTGAAACCATCAACCACACCTCCTTACAGGATTGTTGCAGATAAAGTGGATTAATTAGTTGTATATAAATCTCATGGACAGGAAAAGAGAATTACTATGGCGGGCTTATTTTGTGATGTTTTGCTTTGTAGCAGCGTCCGCGGTTATCCTCTTTAAGGTTTTTAAAGTCGGTATTATCGAAAGAGATAAATGGCGTCAGAAAGGTGAAGTGAATGTGAAGTGGAAGACGGTAGATGCCGACAGAGGTAATATATATGGTGAAGAGGGCAATTTGCTCGCGACTTCACTGCAGTTCTTTGAGGTTAGGATGGATATGAGTGTGATTAAAGATACAGACTTTAATGATGGAGTGGACTCATTGGCTTATTTTTTGTCTGAGTTCGATCCGGCATATATCAGGCCAAAATCCAAAGAGCAATGGAAGAAAGACCTGAAGTCTGCCCGTAAAAAAGGAAACAGGTATTTCTTTATAGCCAAGGGACTGGATATTGACGCATTCAACAAATTGAAAAATGCACCAATCCTGAGATATGGCCAGTTTCGTGGTGGAATGGTTAAGAACCGGTACGGAAAACGTGTAAAACCCTACGGTGAACTGGCATCCCGTACGATAGGTGTTGACAGGGAGAATGCGGATAAAGTCGGTTTGGAAGGTTTTTTTGATAAGATACTGAAAGGTGAAAGTGATCAGCGTCTGATGAAGCGGCTTCCCAATAATTTTGGTGAACGGGATGTATGGGTGCCAGTGTATGACCCTTCTGAAAATGAAATCAAAACCGGAGGTGATATCTACACAACCCTAAATATCGATATGCAGGATATCGTTCATCATGAGTTATTGAAATCACTGGTAAAAAACAAGGCTGAAGGAGGCGTTGCTATTGTAATGGAAGTTGGAACGGGTGCGATAAAAGCAATTTCAAACTTAACACGTGCTCAGGACAGTACCTATTATGAGATGTATAATCTGGGTGCAACAAGATTAAGCGAACCAGGTTCTACGATGAAGCTGGCAACTATGCTGGCAGCTATGGAAGATGGTGTTACCAATATGGATTCACTGATAGATTTAAATTACGGAGTCAAACGCTTTGCTGACAGGACCATGCATGATTCTGAAAAACATGGAAGGAAGATGGCTACTGTGGCAGAAGCATTTGAAATATCATCCAATGTAGGTATAGCATCTATTGCCAACGATCTGTATAATTCAAGAGACGGAAGAGTACAGTGGACGAAGAGGCTTAAGCAGTTTGGATTCAAAGAGTCAACCGGTGTGGATATATTAGGTGAACCGCTTCCTGAAATCAAAGATCCTGTCAAAGATAAGATCAAATGGTACAGTACAACAATACCATGGATGGCACACGGCTATGAATTGATGATGACCCCGTTGCAAATGCTGAATTTCTATAATGCTGTTGCTAATAATGGTAAATTGATGAAGCCTTATCTGGTAGAAGAAATAAAGAAGGGCGATGAGGTTAAAAAGAAATTTGAACCAGTTGTTTTATCTAATCAGATCGCCAAACCTGCAAACATCGCTAAGGCAAAGAAACTGCTTGAAGATGTAGTACTTAAAGGTACTGGTAAAAATATTTTTTCCGAATATGTAAGTATAGCCGGAAAAACGGGTACATCTAGGGTGAATTATGCAAATAAAGCTGATTATGCGAGATACAATGCAAGCTTTTGCGGATATTTTCCAGCTGACAATCCGATGTATTCCATGATAGTAGTGGTATATGATCCGAGAGGAGGCGTTTTTTATGGCAGTTATGTTGCAGGTCCTGTTTTCAAGAGTATTGCAGAGCGGATATATACTATGAAGACAAATCAGGTACGATCTCTTAACGAGTCTGTATATTCAGCATTCAGTGTGCCGGGCAAATCTGCAGGTTTTCATAATGATTTCAACACCATAATGGATTATTTGAATATCAAATATAAAGATCAGTCCAGTACCCCTTTTTCAGTGCTTGATCCATCCGCCAATGTAATGATATTGGAAGACAGAAGAATAAATAATAATATAGTTCCGGATGTACGCGGTATGGGTATGAGAGATGCGGTATATCTGATGGAGTATGCCGGACTGACAGTAAAAGTAAGTGGCGCTGGAAAGGTTCAGCGTCAGTCCGTACCACCGGGCGCAGCTGCCAGGGGGAATCATGTAGTTCTTTATTTAAACTGATATAAACAGACAGTTTGAAGATGAATAAAAAGTTGTTTGACATATTGCCGGCAGGGTTTGAAACCCGGTTAATTGGTTCGAAGGATATTCTTATCAGGGATATAACCATTGATTCAAGGTCAGTGAAGGAAGGTAGTCTGTATGCTGCATTCAGAGGAAGCAAATCTGATGGTCACGCATATATAGATAATGCGATACAACAGGGTGCTGTGTGTGTCGTATGTGAAAAAGTATCCAATAAAAAAGAGGGCATCACCTATATCGAATGTAGTGACGTAAGAGGGTTTATGGGGAGTATGATACATGAGTATTTTGATCATCCGTCTGAAAAACTTAAACTTGTAGGCGTAACGGGTACCAATGGAAAGACAACAGTGACAACGCTACTCTACCAGTTGATGACATCGCTCGGATACGTTTGTGGCTTGATTTCAACTGTAGAAAATGTCATAGGAAGTAATGTTATACCAGCTACCCATACAACACCTGACGTAGTAAGTGTGCATAAGTTGCTTGCAAGGATGTATGAAGCAGGATGTGAATATGTATTTATGGAAGTAAGTTCACATGCTGCTGATCAGAAAAGGATCGCAGGATTAAAATTTGCTGGAGCGGTATTTACCAACCTGACACATGATCATCTGGATTATCACGGTACGATGCTCAATTATATCAATGCGAAAAAATCGTTTTTTGACGGATTAACAGAAGATGCATATGCTTTGGTAAACAGTGATGATAAGAATGGGCTTGTAATGATTCAGAATACTAAAGCCCGAAAACTGACCTATGCAGTCAGGTCAATGGCGGATTATAAAGTGAAAATTATTGAAAATTCAATACTTGGATTGCATCTGCGGATCAATGATATAGAGGCGCATTTCAAAATGATTGGCGCTTTCAATGCTTATAATATTGCTGCAGTATACGGTGTTACGCGTGAACTGGGCATCGAATCGGATGAAGTATTAGCTTTGATGAGTGGGCTGAGAGGTGCCAATGGTAGGTTTGATATGGTGAAACCATCGGAAGGTTTTAAATTAGGTATCGTGGATTATGCACATACTCCGGATGCATTGGAAAATGTCCTTCGGACTATAAAGGAAATAAGGTCAAAGGACGTGCAGATTATAGTGGTGATAGGTTGTGGTGGAGACAGAGATAAGACCAAGCGGCCTGAAATGGGAAATGTAGCTTGTGATATAGCAGATATAGCCATATTTACAAGTGACAATCCAAGGTCTGAAGATCCTGAAGTAATACTTGATGATATGGAATCACAGCTGGACAACCAGCTAAGAAAAAAAATGATTCGCATATCAGACAGAAAAGAAGCAATAAAAACAGCTGTAATGTTAGCTCAAAGCAGAGATATCATTGTGGTAGCCGGCAAAGGTCATGAAGATTACCAGGAAATAAAAGGAGAAAAGTTTCCTTTTGACGATAAATTGATATTAAAGGAGTATTTAGGTTAAAATGCTATATGTGCAGAAGAATACTTCAGAATTACATTTACCAAATACGCTTTAGTATCACAAAGATTTAGGTTCTATTTGTTCTCAGGTTGATTTAACAGTTGTAGTGAATCTTTTTTTGGAAAAAGTTTCATAAAAACTCACTACACTGTTAAAATTTTTAATCAACTATTCTTTTTCTTAAAATCAAAAATAACAAATTCTAATAATTAAATTATATAATACAAATGTTGTACCACTTTTTTGAATATATTGAAAAATATTACAATCTGCCCGGAGCGAGATTGTTTCAGTATATTACATTCAGGGCTGCATTTGCTATCATTTTGTCCTTAACTATTTCTCTGATATTTGGTGGTAGAATCATAAAAATTCTCAAAAATATGCAAATAGGCGAAACAGTCAGAGAATTGGGACTGGACGGACAAAAGGCAAAGGAAGGAACACCTACTATGGGTGGTATTATCATTATCATGGCGATATTGATACCTTGTCTTTTATTGGCTAATCTTACTAATGTATACATATGGCTGATGGTTTTCACTACGATATGGTTAGGTCTCATTGGTGGTGCAGATGATTATATAAAGGTATTTAAAAAGAATAAGGAAGGTCTTAGTGGGCGTACCAAGGTGTTCGGACAGATAGTATTGGGATTAATCGTAAGTATTGTAATGTTGAATTCCAATGATGTTGTGATAAGAATGACCTCTGAAGATGCAAAAGCGGGAAACTATAATATCGTTAAAGAATATCAGATACCATTGCCTCAGGTGAATGATATCACACGGTTGACAGATATGGCTTACGTCAAGACAACACTGACAAACGTACCATTCTTCAAAAATAATAATTTTGACTATAAATATTTAGTTCAGTTTTTGGGTGACAATACTGATTTGTGGCTGTCAATCATATTTACATTAATAGTTATTTTTATCGTTACGGCAGTATCTAATGCAGCTAACCTTACAGATGGGATAGATGGGTTAGCAGCAGGTACATCAGCCGTAATTGCTGCTACATTGGGTGTTTTTGCTTATGTTTCCGGTAATACGATTACTGCTGATTATCTGAATATATTTTATATTCCCAATTCTTCAGAGCTTGTTGTGTTTTCTGCCTGCTTTCTGGGTGCCTGTATCGGGTTTTTATGGCATAATTCATATCCTGCCAGGGTGTTTATGGGAGACACCGGCAGCCTGACAATTGGTGGCATCATTGCTGTGCTGGCGATAGTTCTCAGAAAGGAATTGTTGATTCCTGTATTGTGTGGCATTTTTGTAGCTGAAAATCTGTCAGTAGTGTTACAGGTGAGTTACTTCAAATATACAAAGAAAAAATATGGTGAAGGAAGAAGGATATTAAAGATGTCTCCACTACATCATCATTTTCAAAAATCAGGAATGCATGAAGCAAAAATTGCTACACGCTTCTGGATTATAGGTATCTTATTGGCAATTGTTTCGATAATCACCCTTAAAGTTAGATGATGATAAAGAGCATAGCCATATTGGGAGCAGGCGAGAGCGGTGTAGGTGCTGCTTTACTTGGATTGAAACATGGTGCAAAAGTTTTTGTATCAGACTTTGGAAGGATGGATGAAGATGTCAGGCAAGAATTATCTGCCAGTAGCATTGATTTTGAAGAAGGAGGGCATACATTTGAAAAGATTGTTACGTATGATTATGTGGTAAAAAGTCCCGGTATACCTGAAAAATCGGATATTATTCAAAAACTTCGTGCTGCCGGTAAAAAGATCATTTCGGAAATAGAGTATGCATCAATATTCTATAGAGGAATAGTGATAGCTGTAACAGGCTCTAATGGTAAGACCACGACATCAGGTCTGATGTATCATGTATTGAAGAATGCCGGATACGATGTTGCTTTAGGCGGTAATTATGGTAAAAGTTTTGCCCGCATAGTTGCTGAGCGCGATTATACATATATGGTGCTTGAAGTATCTAGTTTTCAGTTGGATGATATCGATGCCTTTCGGCCGGAGATTGCTGTATTACTGAATATCACACCTGATCATCTTGACAGGTATGGATATAATATGGCAAACTACGTTGATGCAAAATTCAAAATAACAAAGAACCAGCTGGCTGAAGATTATTTTATTTATAACATAGATGATGAAGAAATAAAGAATAAATTAAATTCCCTTCAACTGAAATCAGAGTGTTATGCTATTAAAGCCGGTCAATATTTAAACGGTATTTATTCTACCGATGATGATTCCAGATTTGAGTTAAGTATCAAGGGAAGACATAATTTGTTGAATGGAATGTGCGTTGTCGCTGCCTGCAGAAGGTTGGGATTGAATGAAAGAGATATTGCCGATGGCTTGTCTACATTCGTTAATCTGCCACATAGACTGGAGACATGTGGCATAATTGAAGGCGTTGAATTTATAAATGACAGCAAGGCGACCAATGTGGATTCTGTATATTATGCATTGGATGCAATGGAACAACCTATTGTGTGGATAGCTGGTGGTACAGATAAAGGTAATGATTATGAAGTACTTTTGCCGCTCATAAACGAGAAGGTAAAGGCTTTAATTTGTCTGGGGGTTGATAACGAAAAACTCAAAACGTTTTTCCAACCCCATATATCTACGATTGTAGAAACAACTAAGGTGTCAGAGGCGGTGGAGTGGGGACTCAGGTTTTCTCAGAAAGGAGACTTAGTCCTGCTATCACCTGCATGTGCGAGTTTTGATTTATTTAAAAATTATATGGACAGAGGGAATCAGTTTAAAGCGGCTGTTGCAGAATTATCAATAAAAAACCAGTAATATTAACAGACAGAATAATAATGAGCGCAACAAAAATATATTATAATCTGAAAGGAGACCGGTCAATATGGCTGATAGTGATGCTGTTATCACTGTTCTCCCTGCTGATTGTATATAGTACATCAGGTAGTCAGGTATATAAATATAATACGAGTCATGGTACAGAATATTATTTGATTCGTCAGTTGCTGTTTATTGGTACGGGACTTTTGTTGACTTATACAGCATACAGGTTACATTATATGGTGTATGCCAAGCTGGCACCGATTCTGATGATCATAGCTGTACCCTTACTTATTTATACCGCTTTCTTTGGTACAGAGCTGAATGACGCATCGCGCTGGATAAGGATACCTTTTTTGGATTTATCATTTCAGACTTCAGACTTTGCAAGGATAGCGTTGATTTTGTTTATAGCGAGGTCATTGGCTATGAAGCAGGAATATATCAAAAGTTTTAAAGAAGCATTTGTGCCTTTAATCCTGCCGGTAGCCGGAATTTGTGCTTTGATAGCACCATCCAATCTGTCTACTTCGCTATTACTGTTCGTTACTGCATTTACGATGATATTTATAGGAAGAATATCTTTGAAATACGTTTTTTTATTACTGGTATTGGGTATATTAATTTTTGCTGCAATTTATTATGGTGGACAATATTTTCCGGAGCACTTCAGAGCAGAAGTATGGGCAAAACGTATTCATGAGTTCTGGTATTCGGATGGTCAGTATCAGATTGTTCAGTCCAAGATTGCTGTAGCAGAAGGTGGATGGTTCGGATTAGGTCCGGGCAATAGTATTCAACGCAATCTCCTGCCTTACGCATATGCAGACTTTATCTATGCTATCATTTGTGAAGAATACGGGTTTTTTGGCGGTATGGTTATTTTAGGTTTGTATTTATGGTTGTTGATACGTACAGTTGGGTTGGTTACCCGGTGTTCAAAGACATTTGGAGCGATGCTGGCGTTAGGGTTGACCTTGAATATTGTAATAACCGCCTTTGCCAATATAGCCGTTTCCGTTCAGTTGGTACCTGCGACAGGGCTCACATTGCCAATGATAAGTATGGGAGGAACATCGTTTTTATTTACATGTATTTCTTTGGGAATAATCCTAAGTGTCAGCAGATACGTAGA
This sequence comes from Saprospiraceae bacterium, assembly GCA_020850225.1. Classification (GTDB taxonomy): domain Bacteria; phylum Bacteroidota; class Bacteroidia; order Chitinophagales; family Saprospiraceae; genus OLB9. Next base: position 22,903 of record JADZFD010000072.1, read on the forward strand.
GCAGGCTTATGAAGAGAAGAAACAACTTGAAAATTTAGAAGCCAATGCCGAGAGTAATCATTAGTGGAGGCGGAACAGGCGGGCATGTATTCCCGGCTATAGCTATTGCAGATGCGATCATGGCAGTTGCACCAGATAGTGAAATTCTTTTCGTTGGTGCGAAGGGAAAGATTGAAATGGAGAAGGTTCCGAAAGCGGGATACAAAATTGAAGGATTGAATATAGCAGGTTTTCAGCGATCTTTTACATGGCGCAATTTTCTATTTCCATTCAAATTGATGGGAAGCATGATACAGGCGTTGAAGATAACATATGGATTCAAACCTCAGGTAGCTGTAGGTGTCGGAGGATATGCAAGCGGTCCGGTACTGAGGATAGCTAATTCAATGAGTATACCTACAGTACTACAGGAGCAAAATTCGTTTGCAGGTATTACTAACCGGATTCTGGCAGCAAAAGCATCTTGTATCTGTGTAGCTTACGATGGTATGGAGAAATTTTTTCCTAAGGATAAAATAAAATTTACTGGAAATCCGGTACGTAAAGACATACTGGAAAATATAATAAATCAGGATGAGGCTCTTAAGACTTTGGGATTACATCAGAATAAGAAAACAATTTTAATCTTCGGAGGAAGCCTTGGGGCCAGAACAATCAATGAAGCAGTTCTGGCCAATACTGATTCAATAGCCGGAAGGTCAGATATCAATATTATTTGGCAGGTGGGTAAGTTGTATTATGATTCACTGAAGGATTGTACGCTGGCATCCTGTGAACATGTTCGTTTACTTCCTTTTATAGATAATATGGATATAGCATATAGCGCTGCTGATATAGTAATTTGCCGCGCCGGAGCTCTGACTATATCAGAACTGGCTGTGTTGGGTAAGGCGTCGATTTTGATTCCTTCTCCTAATGTAGCAGAAGACCACCAGACAGTTAACGCTCAATCATTGGTGGATAGGAATGCAGCCATCCTGGTGAAAGATACGGATGTCAAAACAATCCTTTTTACTGAAGCAGATGCTTTACTTAGTAATCAGGATAGGATAAATGACCTGCAGCAGAATATCAGATATTTTGCCAGGCCTGAGGCAGCAATAAAGATTGCTGCTGAAATTTTGAAAATTTGTACAAAGTCTGTCGCATGATACTGGATGCTTACAGACATGTGTACTTCGTTGGAATCGGAGGAATCGGGATGAGTGCCATCGCCAGATATTTTCATGCTAAAGGTGTTCAGGTTTCCGGATATGACAGAACCCGTACCCATTTGACGATAGCTTTGGAAGAGGAAGGAATGTCTATTCACTATACAGATGATACCGAACGGATACCTGATGATGTTGATTTGGTCATTTATACACCGGCTATTCCAAAGGATCATAAGGAGTTGAACTGGTTGAAAGATCATCAGTTTCCAGTTATGAAACGGTCAGAAGCCTTAGGGATTATCTCACGCGAGAAATCTTCAGTCTGTATAGCAGGAACACATGGCAAAACGACAACAAGTTCTATGGTTACACACGTGTTGAAGCATGGAGATATGGATATAACAGCATTTGTTGGAGGCCTGATGGTGGATTATGACAGTAATTTTCTGATAGGCAGAAGCGACCTTGCAGTATTGGAAGCAGATGAGTATGACCGGTCATTTCTGCAATTGGATCCATATATTTCTGTCATCACATCGATGGACCCTGACCACCTGGATATCTACGGTGACAAGGATACGATGGATGAAGGATTCAAGGATTTTGCAGCCAGGACCAGGGATAATGGCTATCTGATTATCCGGTACGGATTGTTAAAGCGATTTAATGCTGGTGAAATCAGTAAGCTCAGGGAAAGAAAAATACGAATACTCGAATATGGTGAAGACACGTATGGTGATATCCGTATTCATAACTTCAGGGTAGAAGAGGGTTTTTATACTTTTGACTATGAAGGACTGGGTTATCTTATTCCAAACGTAGCTGTCAATATGCCTGGACGGCACAATGCCGAAAATGCATGTGTTGCGATAACGGTAGGATTGCTGGAAGGCATTGAAATAAGTAAAATTAAGGAATCATTACGTGGGTTTAAAGGAATCCACAGAAGATTTGAAAGGATTTTTTCGTCGGATAATGTAGAATATATAGATGATTATGCACATCATCCGGGAGAATTGAAGGCCGCTATTGATGCAGCTAGAAAGATGTATCCCGGTCGTTGGATTACCGGTGTTTTTCAGCCACATCTATATTCTCGAACAAGAGATTTCGCAGATGGATTTGCAGAGGAACTGGATAAACTGGATGAAATCATACTGCTGGACATCTATCCGGCCAGAGAATTACCAATAGAAGGTGTGCGTTCAGAAATGATTTTTGATTTGATGAAAAATCCTAATAAGAAGTTAGCTACAAAAGCTACCCTGATGGAAGTTTTGGAGGAGAGTGAATTGGATGTACTCATGACACTGGGAGCCGGAGACATTGACATATTTGTACAAAAGATAAAAGAATTTTTAACAGAAAGGGAAAGAGTTAATTTAAAGTAAAATAATGAGCGGACACAAATTTAACAGGAAGAGAGTCAGAGATACAGCAATCTGGAGTTTGCTGTTGACTGCTATTGCAGCAGGACTTTTCTTTAGTGTCCTTAGGAAGTCCAATGCAAAAGTGCAGGACATTCAGATTGATATAACCGGACTGAATGAAGGTGAACAGCTTATAAATGAAAAAGAAATCAAACAAATTCTTCAGTTGGCTGCCGGAAAATCTATTAATAAGGCAAGTATCAAATCCCTTGATGTTCGGAAATTGGAAGCGAAGTTGAATAATGATAAGCGTATTGAAAATGCAGATCTGTATTTTGATTCCAATGGCAAACTGCATGTAAAAGTACAACAAAAGAAACCTATCATGCGCGTAATGGAGGTTTCAGGGTCAGAGTATTACATAGATGGTCAGGGAAGCCGGGTGCCATATCTGAGAGGATCACTTGTCAGAGTGCCTGTAGTAACTGGAGTAAGAGATACTTTTTTTGATAAAATAAAAGAAACTGGAAAGCCGACAAAACTTAAAGAAGTTTTTGAAATAATGAAATACATATCAGATGATAAATTTTTATCATCACTGGTAGAACAGGTAGATATAGGAAGTGAAATGAGTGGAGATATTGTGCTGATACCTAAAGTAGGTAGAGAAAAAATTGTATTCGGGGATGGTTCAAACATCAAAGCCAAGTTTGACAATTTAAAGATATTTTATAAGGACGGTATGCCTAAATTGGGATGGAGCAGATATAAAACACTGAATCTGGCTTATGCCAATCAGGTGAGGGGTGTTTTGGCAGACCCGACTTCGGCACCTAAAATCCTTCCTGTTGAACAGGATTCATTAACAGCAGAATTAAAATCAAGTAACAATCATAATATTCAATAATTAAATAAAATTGCGCTATGAACGACCAGATTAAAGTTAGAAATACAGCAGTTGCGCTGGACATAGGTACGACCAAAGTGTGCGCTATCGCAGGCCATGTCAATGAATATGGCAAGCTCGAAATCGTTGGCCTGGGTGTTGTTCGGTCTGAAGGGGTTTCCCGGGGTGTAGTTTCAAATATTGATAAAACCGTTAAGGCAATAAGAGAAGCTATAGAAATTGCTGAAAAAAATGCCCGGTGTAAATTTAAAGTTGTACATGTTGGTATAGCCGGACAACATATTAAGAGCTTACATCACCATGGTTTACTGGTAAGACACGATTCCAACTCTGAGATCAATCAGTCTGATATCGATAAGTTGATAAAGGATATGTATAAACTCGTTTTGCCACCCGGAGATAAGATACTACATGTTGTTCCTCAGGAATATATGGTGGATGATGAAAAGGACATTTTTGATCCGATTGGAATGTCAGGAGTGAGGCTGGAAGCGAATTTTCATATCATAACCGGACAGATTTCTGCAAGCAGAAACATCCTGAGATGTGTTGAAAAAGCAGGTCTGGATGTAGCTGACGTAACACTTGAACCTATAGCTTCTGCTACATCAGTACTTAGCAGCGACGAAAAGGAAGCCGGGGTTGCCTTGGTAGATATAGGAGGCGGAACTACTGATATCACTATATTCAAAGATGGTATCATCCGTCATACATGTGTGATACCGTTTGGAGGAAATGTAGTCACTAAAGACATACGCGAAGGATGTACAGTCATGAATGATCAGGCGGAAAAACTGAAAATCAAATTTGGATCTGCACTGGCGGATGAAATAGTAGATAACAGAATCATTACGATTCCTGGTTTCAAGGGCAGAGACCACAAGGAAATATCTGAAAAAAACCTGTCAAGGATTATTCAGGCAAGGATGGAAGAGATATTTGATTACGTGCTTTGGGAAATCCGACGCTCCGGATATGAAGGAAAATTGTTGGCAGGAATGGTTCTCACAGGTGGAGGAAGCTTGGTTAAACACGTAGATTTATTAGCCGAATATCATACAGGACTTCCTACCAGAGTAGGGCATCCTATCGAACATCTGGCGCACGGTTATTCAAGTCAGTTGGCAAGTCCGATTTACGCTACAGCTGTTGGATTACTCAAGCATACTATAGATAATCTGGGTGATAAAACAAGTTATGTTGAAGATTTTATAACTCAGGTATCTGGTAAGAAAGATATGAGTACAATAAATACGGATAGTGCAGACCAGGATTTTGATCCTGCAGATGAAGACGAAAGTACTGATGATGACACAAATACAGGCAAGGAGCCTAAAAAAGGTATCTTCGGCAGGCTGTACTCACTGACTAAAGATTTTTTTGAAACTGTACCCGATTCTGAATTTTAATCCATTTTAATTAACCCATGAAATTTGAAAACAATGAAATTTGATATACCAACAAACGATAAGTCGATAATAAAAGTAGTAGGTGTTGGCGGTGGTGGAGGAAATGCAGTCAGCCACATGTACAGACAAGGAATAACAGGTGTGGATTTTGCAATATGCAATACAGACGCACAGGCTATGGAGAATAGTCCGGTATCTGTAAAAATAGCTCTCGGACCAAACCTGACAGAAGGCAGAGGTGCCGGTTCTATGCCTGAAGTAGGTAAACAATCCTGTATTGAGTCTATTGAGGAAATTAGAACCTGGCTCGATGACGGTACCAAAATGCTTTTTATAACTGCAGGTATGGGTGGTGGTACCGGTACTGGTGCAGCGCCCATCATAGCCAAGATCGCAAGAGAAATGGATATTCTTACAGTAGCCATAGTGACCCTCCCATTCAAGTTTGAGGGACTTCGCCGTCAGCGTCAGGCACACGAGGGACTTGAGCAGCTCAAAAAGAATGTGGATTCAATATTAGTCATATCTAATGATAAACTCAAGAAATTACATAGTAATCTTGCTCTGAGTGCTGCATTTGGAGAAGCTGACAACATACTTACAACAGCGGCAAAAGGTATTGCTGAAATCATAACTGTTGCAGGATATATTAATGTGGACTTTGAAGACGTTAACACTGTTATGCGCAATAGCGGTGTTGCAATCATGGGAAGTGCTTTCGCTGAAGGTGACGACAGAGCAGCAAAAGCAATTAGCCTGGCATTGAGTTCTCCGCTGCTTGAAGATAATGATATCCGTGGAGCACAGCATATACTACTCAATATAACATCAGGTACCAAGGAAGTAACAATGGATGAAATCGGCGAAATTACTGAACATATCCAGGAAGAGGCAGGTTATGGCACAGATCTGATATGGGGTAATTGTCACGATGCATCTCTGGGTGACAAAATTATGGTGACACTTATAGCAACTGGTTTTCATGAGGGTAGTACCAAAAAGAAGGAAGTTGAGCCAGGTATTAAAAAAGTAGCACTGGAGTCCGAAAAAATACACGAAATCGTCGAATCTGACTATACGGTAATTGATCTTGAATTGCCAACATTGGAGAATGTTGTTGAATTTGATGACACTGAAGTCAGAAAAACAAAAATCAAACTGGGCATCGAAGATGATGATTTTTCAGGAACCAGAAAGTCTCAGTTGAGTGAAGAATTGCGTAAAAAACAGGAAGCTGATGCTGCAAGGCGTGACTATCTGAGAAAATCCAACAGTAAACCACTGGATAGTCCTAAAATTATCGCGGATATGGAAAATGTTCCTGCATACGCACGTAGAAATGTTGTACTGGAAGACAATGAGAATAAGAATGGAAAACAACATTCAACATATATGGTCAATATGGATGACGACAATAATATAATGATTACAAATAATTCATTTTTGTACGATAATGTAGATTAATATACAACTTATTTTAGTTTTAAAAATAAGAATTGAATGATATAGAATTACGATTTGCTGAATATAACAGTTTATTTTAAATAGTTTTACTTTGTTTAAGATGAAGCAATGCCTTAACAACCTGTGTAATTGTAGAATCCATTAGTAGACAACCTGTCCGTAGTACTTTTAGCAAAGTGACATAGACAGCTTTTAATCTGGATTTTCGTCTTTATCTATAAACTTAGTGAGATTGGTTTATTGATTACAGGTTCATGGCTCCCCGCCATGAACCTTGTATTTTCTAAAAGCATTGTCCTAATCACATAGTATTTTCTCAATTCAGTCGTTTCTTAATTTGTGCATTTCGGGATATAAGTAGCTCTGGAGTATAAATTCAACAAAGAGTTGCATAATTCTAATCTCTAATAAATTCAACACATTCTACCCAATGTATGGCCTTTTTAGTACTGAAATCACTGATCTGGTGCCGGCAACTGAAGCCATCAGACACTATAACCGTAGAATCACTGCTTTTCTCAATCTCGGATACTAAAACTAGATCTGCAATTTTTTTAGAAACTTCATAATGATTTTTTTCATAGCCAAAGGCCCCGGCCATTCCACAACACCCTGTATCAGGTTCGTGCCATTTCAGTCCTTCTATGGTGTTGAAGATAGATTTTATGCCATTGTAACCATAACCTGACTTTTGATGACAATGTCCGTGTAACAGGATTTCATTGGATACAGCACGGAATGTACCTTTTAGATCTCCTTTTTCAAGCGCTTCAGCCAGAAATACATCAATTCCCAATACATTGTTTTGGAGAGAAGTTGCCAGATTTTCATCATCCAGCAAATCAGGAAGATCATCTAAAAATGAAGATGTACAGGAAGGTTCACATACTACGATTTTCAATCCCTGATCTATAAAATATTGCAATTTTTGAGCAACTATAGTTCCAGCTTCTTTTGCCTCTGTTAAAAAACCATTGGAAATCCTGGGACGCTGACAACAACCGACTGAGGCCAGCACAACCTCATATCCACACTGATTGAGTAACCGGATTGCTGCTTTTCCGATATTGGTTTCGTGATAGTTTATATACGTATCTGCGAATAATGCTACCTTTCTTGTATATTTACCAGGAATATTGTTTGCTCTATACCATGATTCGAGTGTTACATTGCTGTATTGTGGAAGTATTCGCCTTTTATCTGTATTTAGTATTTTTTCCGCCAGATACCGGAAGGGTTTTGAAGATAAGATTGCATTTATCAACGGAGCTTTCCAGCCTGCGAGATGACGTCCCATATCTACATTCATACTGATAGCCCGCTCAAAAAGGGTGGTATTGCCGGCTTCATGTTTTTTTTGCAGTACTTCGCTCTTGAGCTTGGCCATGTCTACGTTGGATGGACATTCGGATTTACAGGCTTTGCATGAAAGACATAAATCGAGCGTGTCCATAACCATGGGGCTGGTTAATCCATCGAATCCCAATTGACCGGAAATGGCCAGTCTCAGTGCATTGGCTCGTCCGCGTGTAGAAGATTTTTCATCAGAAGTGGCTTTGAAACTCGGACACATTGTGCCAGCAAAATGGTTGCGGCAAACGCCTATTCCTGTACAATTGTGTACGATGGCTTCAAAAGAGTGATCGTGTCTGTAATTATAAACAAAATTATACGATTGTTCTCTATAGTCAGCTCCGTAACGCAAATGTTGATCCATTGGAGGTACATCAATAATTATATTAGGATTTAACAAATGTTTGGGATCGAATATTTTCTTTACTTCTTCCAGGCAATGATATACTTCATCTCCAAAAAATGTCTTCAGTTTATGACCCCGGTTTCTTCCGTCACCATGCTCTCCTGACCAGGAGCCTTTGTGTTTTTTTACCAATTCAAACACTTCGTCAGAAATGCGGTTCATCAGATAGATATCATCCTGCTTTCTGATGTCCAGTTCCGGTCGTACGTGCAATACACCCACGCTTGCATGTGCATACAGGATGGTATCAACATGATACTTACTGCATATAGCGAGTAAGGATTGAATATAGGAATATAGATTATCCAACGGAATGGCAGCATCTTCTATAAATGGTATTGGCTTGCGTCCGGATGGATCGCCCATTATCAAACCCAATCCCAACTTTCTGAGCATGGATGATGCATCCAGGTCGGCTACATCCCGAATGACTGGATATGCATAGGCTGTACTCTCATTTTTTAGCCATAGTATAAAACTATTAATTTTGTGTTCCAGCTCCATGGAAGTCAGGCAGTTAAACTCTACTGTCAAAGTAGCTTTAGGTCTTCCCTGAATAAGCCGTTGATAATATTTACGTGTTACATTGTTTTTTAAACTGAGGTCAAGTACGTTGTAGTCCAGCATTTCAATTGAAGCAGGACTGAAGGATGTCATAGAGTGCACTTCCCCGATAGCTTGCATTCTGTCGTCATAATGTACAGTAACGGCACCTTTGAATTTGGGTAGGGGTTCGAGATGCAGGGTTGCTTCCAGGATAATGCCAAGTGTACCTTCTGAACCACAAAATAGTTTTGCAAGATTCCATGTGTCCTTATAAATAAAGGCATCCAACGGATAACCCTGTACTCTTCTCTTTACCTTAGGGTAGGCATTGTCAATAGCTGGTGTGTGGTCAAAAATGATTTTTCTGAATTGTCTGTATATTTCGCCTGTCCTTGTTTTTTGCTTGCATATTATATCAAAAAATTCCTGATCTATGTCTTCCATCTGCATAATAGTGCCGTCCATAAGTAAGACTTTAAGGCCAAGAATATGATCTATGGTCATACCGTAAAGTATACTTTTAGTCCCGGACGAATTGTTGGCTATCATACCACCAATGGTTGCTCTGCTGGAAGTTGCAGGATCAGGAGCAAAATGAAGGTTGTGTGGTTTTAGCGTGCGGTTGAGATAATCCAGTACCACACCGGGTTGTACTACTACTTTCTGGTGTTCAATATCTATATGAATTATCCGGTTATAATATTTGGTAAAATCTATAACCAAAGCATTATTAACGGTTTGTCCGGCAAGACTTGTACCTGTACCACGAGGCAAAACAGGCAGATTGTACTGGTTGGCAATTCTGATTGTTTCAATAATGTCCTGTTCTGTTCCGGGAATTACAACAGCCAAAGGTCGCATCTGATATAATGATGCATCTGTAGCATAAAGCCCAAGATGTAAATCGTCCAACAGTATTTCTGCCTTTGTCTTTGACTTCAGTAAGTTCAGCACTTCCCCGGAAATGGAAATATCTGCCATAGTGTATTGATTTGCTATATCCTACAAAGATACAAAGGATGAAACAAAAAGATGCTTTAATTCAGCCAGCAAAATTTTGATACGGATAGATATTGTTGTTAATCGTATATAATTATAGTTGAACAAAAAAAAAAGACCTTAATCCATAAATCCGGAAAAGGTCTTTTTTTTATATTAAAATCTGTAAAATTCAGATTATATATTATTCGTTGACTTTGATAAGTTCTACTTCAAATATAAGGTCACTTTTGGGAGGAATTGCACCCGGATATCCTCTTTCTCCGTAGGCTAAGTCATAAGGAATAAAAAATTTGTATTTGGATCCTTCCTTCATTAACTGAACGCCCTCAGTCCATCCCGGGATGACCTGGTTCAGGTTGAAATCTATCGGTTGCCCTCTTTGTACACTGGAGTCAAATACCTTGCCATCCAGGAAAGTACCTGTATAGTGTACTGTGACATTAGTAGCAGGAGAAGATGGCTTTTTACCTTCTCCTTCCTTTTCGATTATATATCTCAATCCGCTCGGTGTTGAATTGGTAAATTCTTTTTTGATTGATTCGGCTGCTGCTGCCATCTGAGCGGCTTTTTCATCTGCTTTTTTAGCTGCCATCAGTTTGGCTTCTTCAAATACATGAGGTGCATCAAATGATTCTGCTTCCTTTCCTTTGCGTAGGATGGTCAATGTTTTTAATGTATCGCCCTGAACGATAGCATCTACAACATCCTGTCCTTTAACAACGTGGCCATATACAGTATGTTTCCCATCCAGCCATGGAGTTGCAACATGTGTAATGAAAAACTGAGAGCCATTTGTTCCTGGTCCTGCATTTGCCATACTTAATATACCGGGACCAGTATGCTTGAGACTTTCGTCAAATTCATCATCAAATTTGTAACCGGGACCGCCTGTGCCTGTACCTAATGGACATCCACCCTGAATCATAAAATTAGGAATTACTCTGTGGAATTTCAAGCCGTTATAATAAGGAATACCGGTTTCTTTAGCGGTGTTTTTTATGGTGCCTTCGGCGAGACCTACAAAATTGGCTACAGTCATCGGTGTCTTCTTAAACTCCAGGGTTGTGTAAATATTGCCTTTTGAGGTTTCAAATTTAGCATACATCCCTTCAGGCTGTGTCATCAAAAATTCTTTGTCCATACTGTTGGTTTTATTGTTTTTTTGTGCGTGAGCTACCATTCCTAATCCCATGGCAGCTATGATTAATAATGTTCTGAATTTCATTTTTGAATTTAAATTGTTAACAAATCAAATTGAAGACGCAAAAGTAAAGAAAAGTTCTCATGACAGACTCATATATAACTTAATTTTAACCTTTAGGATTTTATCCAATGAAATATGAATTATAATTTTTGTACAATTTTTTCAGCTAACTGGTCACCGAGATAACTGCCGATAGCCACACCCATGCCTCCAAGACGTACACCAGTGAGCGTATAGTCGTCTATCCAATCGGTAACCGGTCTTTTAGACGGACCCACACCCATAATGCCACTCCACCAGCATTCGATTTGTCCGGATGCACCCGGATAGATTCTGTCCAGTATATCTGTAAGATAGTCCTGAATGATAGCAGTATGACCAAAAGTGTCAGTTGTTTCCCCTGCAATATCCATATTCCTGCCACCACCCAACAGAATCCTGCCCTGATATTGTCTGAAATAAATGTAGCCTTTGTCAAAATGGTAGCCCGAATGTAGCGGATTATCCTTTAATGGTTTGGTTATCAGCACCTGATTTCTGGCAGGATACACATCTAAATCTGGTAACAGTCTTTGTGTAAACCCATTCGTACATACAATAAGGTGCTTATAGTTGATTTTAAGCTGATTGGCTGTCGTCAGAATATGGTTTTTAGTATCAATTTCAGTAATATTGTGACCAAATAGTATGTGGATACCCGCATGAACAGCAATACGATAGAGTTGATTCATCATACTTACCGGGTTGATAATACCTTCATGGCTGTTGAAAATACATTTATCATGAAATGCATTGAGCATTTTGTTGGGTTGAATGCTGTAACAGGTTTGTATACCAAGATGATCATCCATCAATTGATTGAGATAGGATATTTGATCAGCATAATGTTCCTGAACCACATTGTTGTTTTTGTCAAACAATTCTGTACCACCTGCAAGCTGATATTCGAGATGTAACGGAGTCACTCTTGCAGTCAATTTTTTTAAACCATGCCATCGCATTCTGACTATTTCCATACAGGCGCTTTCTCCGTTTTGATCTATGTCGTCCAGAAGTTCCGATACTGATCCGAAACATGAAAAACCTGCATTTTTAGTACTGGCTCCATTTGGTGAACAGCTCCTTTCAATTATTTTAACATCGAGATCAGGGCGTGATTCTTTGATAGAAATTGCTGTACTCAAACCTACTATGCCGGCTCCGATAATGGTGATATCTGCTGGTGATTCAATAAAATATTTTTCCCAAAAACTATAATTCATTATCTTGCACCCAATTTGGGTCAAATTTATTAATTATTATCGATAAACATATGATACAGAGAATTCAAAGTGTTTTTTTATTGCTGGCAGGAAGTGCATTTTTCAGTTTATTTGCGTTGCCTTTTGCTACGAGCCGAGTGCCAATACCGCATATTTTTGACGATCTGGTATATAATATTATGGATAATCCATTGTTGTTGATTTTGACAATCCTTGGTGGTTCAATCAGTATTGTGGCCATCTTCCTGTATAACAACAGATCTGTTCAGGCTAAACTTTCCAATATAGTTATCGTATTGTCAATATTGCTGGTTATTCTGGCTTTTTTACTGGTATATAACGAAGGCACGACAGCAAAAGGTGCTGAAACTATAACAGAAAGCGCAGGAATAGGAATGCCGTTTCTAAGTCTTATATGCTCAGCACTGGCCTCCAGGTTTATCCGTAAAGACGACAATACAGTCAAGTCTATGGACAGACTCAGGTAAACAGAATCCGGTAGAATATAAATAATTTGATTGTATAAACACTTGGTTATTCCAATGCAGGAACTAACTGTTTTTAGATAGTTCGTCCCAGTATTCAACGGCACGACGTGTATGCGGTATACATATGGAACCGCCTACAATATTGGCAATGGAAAATACCTCAAAAACTTCTTCTGTGGATACACCTGCTTGATAACAAGTTCCTAAGTGATATTTGATACAATCATCACATCTGAGTACCATAGAAGCTACGAGACCAAGTAGTTCCTTGGTTTTTACGGACAATGCACCTTCCTGATAGGATTGGTTGTCCAGACTGAAAAATCTTTTTAAAACGACATTGTCCTGTTCCATGATGCGGTCGTTCATTCTCTTGCGGTATTCATTAAATTCCTGTATTAAAGCCATGCTTTTTGGTTTATTGATTCTATTGAAAATTACATATCTGTCTTTAGTGATATACTTGTTAAGTACAGAATTGAAGATGTAAAGTTATAAGATTTGTTGTATATTTTGGTGCTCTGTAGATTTAATAATCGGTATGTTATTTTTACTTCAGGTTTGTCTGTCAGGCAGAAATGACTATCTTTGCATTATCGTAATAATCATAACCTAAAATAAATAGTATTGTATGAATCCTGAAGCAATAGATAACCTGATGATGATCGAAGAGTCAGCGCGGACTTTTGCCGGGCAAAACATTCTTCCGCATGTGATGGAATGGGACGAAGCACAAACTTTCCCTGTAGAAACAATGAAAGCTTTGGGACAACACGGATTTATGGGCGTACTTGTACCTGAAATATACGGAGGGTCCGGATTGGGATATCAGGAATATGTCAGTATTATCGTAGAAGTAGCCAAAGTTTGTGGTTCAGTAGGATTGAGCCTTGCTGCACATAACAGTTTGTGTACAGGACATATTCTTGCCTTCGGCAATGAGGAACAAAAACAAAAGTATCTGCCTAAATTAGCTTCAGCTGAATGGATTGGTGCATGGGGACTCACCGAAGCCAATACAGGTTCTGATGCTATGCGTATGAAGTGTGTTGCTGTACAGGATGGCGACTATTGGGTGATCAATGGCTCCAAGAACTGGATAACGCACGGAATCTCCGGCAATGTAGCAGTCGTACTGGCCAGAACAGGTGAATTGCTGGATAGCCGTGGTATAACTTCTTTTGTTGTAGAACGGGATACACCCGGGTTTCATGCTGGCAAGAAAGAAAATAAACTGGGGATGAGAGCATCCGAAACTGCAGAAATGATATTCGAAAATTGCCGAGTACACAAGTCGCAAATACTTGGTGATATCGGTGAAGGCTTTATACAGGCGATGAAAGTACTGGATGGAGGACGTATAAGTATAGCCGCACTCGCATTGGGTATAGCTAAAGGCGCATATGAAGCCGCTGTCAAATATGCTGGGGAGCGTGAACAGTTTGGACAACCTATAGCCAATTTTCAGGCCATCGGATTTAAACTTGCTGATATGGAAACCAAAATTCAGGCAGCTGAATTATTGATTCGTAAAGCTGCACATCTTAAAAACAACGGTCAGCCCATGACTACTATATCAGCAATGGCCAAGTATTATGCATCTGAAATCAGTGTCCAGATAGCAACCGATGCCGTACAGATTTTTGGAGGGTATGGTTATACCAAAGACTTCCCGGTAGAAAAATTCTACAGGGATTCAAAACTATGTACAATAGGAGAGGGTACATCTGAAATACAGAAGCTGGTTATCAGCAGGAATATCCTTAGAGGAGAGTAGTGGTTTGGAATTGATACATAGATAAATGGTTGTACTGAGGTTTTTTGTGAAGCAGCATACATTACTATACAATTATTGGAAGTTTTGATAATACTTCATCAATCATAGCTTCCGTGATATCTGCATGCGTTACAAACCGTATTGTATTGTCACCAAATGGCGAAGCAAGAATTCCGTTATTCTTAAGTTTTTCCAGATAAACTATGTCTCTGATATCATCCTGCAACCTGAATATGACGATATTGGAAGAAACGGGTTTGAGTTCTTTTACATAACTCACGTGTGACAGAACTTCTGCGATATTCTTAGCGCGGTCATTGTCTGTTTTGAGATTTGGGATATGATACTCCAGCGCATATATGCAAGCAGCTGCCAGATATCCGGCCTGACGCATTCCACCACCCATAACTTTTCTGTAACGTCGGGCCATACGTATTATTTCTGTATCACCAATGAGCAGTGAACCAACAGGAGCACCAAGTCCCTTGGAAATGCAAATTGATATAGTATCAAAATATCGACCCCAATCCAATGTAGATTCACCCGTTTCTACCAAAGCGTTGAACAGCCTTGCTCCGTCCAGATGCAATTTTAGATTTTTCTGGCGACATAATGCAGCGATGGGTTGTACCTCATTCAGTCTGTATATGCTGCCTCCACCCTTATTGCATGTGTTTTCAAGAACGACAAGTTTGGAAGTCGGTTGCCAGTCGTGTCCGGGTTTGATTGCAGATTCAATTTGCTGCGCATTGATTTTTCCGTATTGTCCCTGAATCAGGGTGATGCCTACACCGCTGTTAAAACTATAACCTCCCGTTTCGGATTGATATATATGTGAGTCTGTATCGCATATGATATCGTCAAGAGGTTGTGTATTTACCTTAATCGCAATCTGATTGGTCATCGTTCCTGAAGGACAGAACAAAGCGGCTTCCTTTCCAAACATCTCAGCCACCTTAGTCTGTAAAGTATTTACGGACGGATCTTCGCCAAATACATCATCTCCTACTTCAGCCTGCATCATATATTGAAGCATCTGAGGTGTAGGCTTTGTGAAGGTGTCACTGATAAGGTTGATTGCTGAAGTCATACATTTATTTTTTTGTAAAAATACAAAAAGAGCAGGAATGTATTATTACCTGCTCTTTTATAAGGTTGTTCCTGAAGTAAATCAAGTGTTTATTTAAGTTTAAATGTATTTTTGCCAACTAAAAATCCATTGTTAAACATTTCTACTTTGTAGTCACCTTTGACCAGTTGAAGTGGCAGAGACCAGTCTATACAACTATTGGTGTCTTCATTTTTATAATCCAATTCCCCTGAAAAAGAGTAACGCACCTGAGAATTATCAGATTTGTTGGTTATAACACCGCCTCCGTTATCTTCGACGTATATCGTTTCACCAACAGGATTTATGACACGGACCTGAAAGGTTTTACGACCTGCAGATGTGACCATATTTGTCTCAGTCGTAAAACATACCCGTAACATCTGAACATCTTTGGCTTTGGATCTTTCTTTAAGTTTTCCTCCTTTTTTAATTTCAAATCCTTTAACATCAATCAGATTAATTTTAATGGCATTGGCCATATCTACTTTTGATCCCAGTAAAGCATTGGATTTAGCTAAGTTTTCTTTTTCCTGAGTCAGATTATTTTTTTCCAGAATGACGGCTTCTTTAGCAGAGACCTCTTCTTCAACCCGCTGCGTAAGAACCTGATTTTTATCCGTCAGATCTTTATTTTTATCCTGTAAAGCCTGAAGTTCTGTAAGGTATTTGGATACATTGGTATTCAGGGATTTGATTTCTTCCTTAGCTTTATCCAATTCCTTTTTTGTCCAGATAAGATTATTTATTTTTTCTTTCTGAGTCCGAAGTTCTTCTTTTTGCTGATCAATCAAAGAATTTAACTGCTCATTATTGCCCCGCATTTCTTCCAGACTTTCCAATGCCGTCTGATAGTCCTGATCCAGTTCTTCCTGTACTTTTTGAAGTTCGAGTGTTTCCGTTTTCTGAACCTGAAAGTTGGATGTTAATTTGTTGTTGACATACCACTGGTATCCATTCAAACCCAGCAGTGATATAATAATTGTAATGGCTATTGCCTGAAAATTTTGACCTGTACTCATTTTAAAATATTATTTTATAAAATTAACGATGTAAATATATGATGTTATTGTTTATTGTAGTATCTTTATTACGAAAAATGGATATAAATCCTGATTTTTTTATCCGTATAAACCCTGATGTTTTATGTTTTTAAATGCAAATATTCTAAAAAGATGCCTGTTTGTTGATATAGAAACAGTAAGTGAGTTCCCTGATTATGATTCGTTGCCTGATGCCAAAAAGATTTTTTGGGATTTAAAAGTTGCTCAGATTAAAAAATATGCAACTGAGGAAGAACAACAGCTTACATCCGCTGAAATGTATAGGTTAAAGGCTGGTATTTTTTCAGAATTTGCCAAAATTGCATGTATTTCCATGGGCTTTTTAAATTTTGAGCAGGATGAACCATCCCATATCCGTATAAAATCGCTTGCAGGAGAAGATGAATATCAACTACTTTCTGACTTTTCGAGATTGTTGACCAATCATTATAATGATCCGGAAAACAGTTGTATATCAGGCCACAACATCAAAGAATTTGATATTCCGTTTATATGCCGAAGAATGGTGATACATCAAATCCGAATACCAAACATACTGGATATAAGTGGCAAAAAACCGTGGCAAACACAACATCTGCTGGATACATTGGATATGTGGCGTTTTGGTGATTATAAAAACTATACTTCCCTTGGACTTTTAGCAACTACTCTGGGAATTGCGTCTCCCAAGGATGATATTGATGGGAGCATGGTGAGTCATGTGTTTTGGGTCGAAGAAGATATAGACAGAATCGTTACTTACTGCCAGAAAGATGTGGTGACTACTATAAATATTGCGCTAAGATATGCAGGTAAACCAATAATTGTAAATGAAAATGTAGAGTTTATCAACCATAAACAGGAAGAATAAAGAGCTTCATAACTGCATTTATATCAGTAAATCATAGCCTGTAACAGGTATATGTGCTAATGTATGTTTTATTGTCAGATGTACTTTTTTTGAATGGATATATAATAGATAGCAAGTAATAATTATCTTTGCGGCAATGAAGAATATAAGAAATTTTTGTGTAATAGCCCATATAGATCACGGTAAGAGTACTTTGTCTGACAGACTTTTGGAATTTACTAAGACTATATCTGAACGTGATATGCAGAATCAGGCACTTGATGACATGGATTTGGAGCGGGAACGAGGTATTACGATTAAAAGTCATGCCATTCAAATGTATTATAATCATACGGATGGAGAAATATTTACTTTCAATATGATTGATACTCCCGGACACGTAGATTTCTCTTATGAAGTCAGTAGGTCGATTGCAGCATGTGAAGGTGCATTGTTATTGGTGGATGCCACTCAGGGTATTCAGGCGCAGACTATATCCAATCTGTATCTTGCTATCGAAAACGATCTGGAAATCATCCCGGTGTTGAATAAGGTAGATATGGATTCAGCTATGATTGAAGAAGTATCAGATCAGGTTATGGATTTAATCGGGTGCAGAAAGGATGAAATTCTGTTGACAAGTGGCAAAACGGGAATCGGTATTAGTGAATTGATGGCAGCAATAGTCGACAGGATACCACCACCAGTGGGAGATGCTGATGCGCCGTTGCAGGCGCTGATATTCGACTCCATGTTCAATTCATTCCGTGGAGTAATCGCTTATTTTCGGATAATGAATGGAACTATTAAAAAAGGAGAAAAAGTCCGTTTTTTTAATACAGGAAAGGTATATGATGCAGATGAAATAGGCGTCTTACAAATGTCACAGGTGCCCAAAGATAAACTATCAGCAGGCAATGTTGGTTATATCATAACAGGTATTAAAGAATCCAAGGAAATTAAAGTTGGCGATACCATTACAACTCATGATAAGCCTTGTGCTGAAGCGATTCATGGTTTTGAAGAAGTAAAACCAATGGTATTTGCAGGGATTTATCCCATTGAAAACGAAGATTTTGAAGATTTGAGAGATAGTCTTGAGAAATTGCAACTCAACGACGCATCCTTGATTTTTGAACCGGAATCATCGATAGCTTTGGGTTTCGGATTCCGATGCGGATTCCTCGGTATGTTGCATCTCGAAATAATTCAGGAACGCCTATCCCGGGAGTTTGATATGGAGGTTATTACTACTGTTCCCAACGTTTCCTATTATTCTTACGATCAGAAAGGCGTCAGGACAATTCTAAATACGCCGAATGAGCTTTCTGATCCTACCCTTATTTCCAAAATTGAAGAACCCTATATTCGCTCCAATATCATTACAAAACCTGAGTATATTGGATCTATCATGACGCTTTGTATGGAGAAAAGGGGTGTACTGATAAAGCAGACCTACCTGACTACCGAAAGGGTAGAATTGACTTTCGAAATGCCACTGGCAGAAATCGTTTTTGACTTTTATGACCGGTTGAAATCAATTTCCAGAGGTTATGCATCCTTTGATTATCATCCTATTGATTACCGGGCTTCGGATTTGGTTAAACTGGATATCAGGCTGAACAGTGAGCCTGTGGATGCCCTGTCTTCTCTGGTTCACCGTGCCAAAGCAGATTATATAGGAAGGAAAATGTGTGGTAAGTTAAAGGAATTGTTGCCGAGACAGCAGTTTATGATTGCCATTCAAGCCTCAATCGGCGCCAAGATTATTGCCCGTGAGACGATTTCTGCACTCCGGAAAGACGTAACAGCCAAATGTTATGGTGGTGACATTTCGCGAAAGCGTAAACTCCTTGAGAAGCAAAAGAAAGGTAAGAAGAAAATGCGACAGATCGGAAATGTAGAGGTGCCTCAGAAAGCATTTTTACAGGTATTGAAATTGGAAGATTAAACCCTGAAATCATGAAATATTATTTTGTAATAGTAATTGTGTTGTTATGGAGTTATAGTTCCTTTGCACAGCAGGATGTTGAATTGATGGATGTAAAGCAGGATAATGAAGTGCTGCTATATGCGCAGAATAACCGAAGTGAGGAAGTAGAAATAACACTGCATGCTGATATAAAAGGATATACTTCTTCAGTTAGTATTCCACATACCATGAAGATAGCTACCAAGACCAGGGAAAAGGTGCTTACACTGACACCAACACAGGAGATAGAACATGGATATCAGTTTTCTGTGTCCTATAATTTACCTGGAAAATATTCAATCAGGGAGATAACACCTGTTCAAACACATATTCAGTCACAATCTGTAAGTACAGAAATAGATCCTTCAAAGATTTATGTTTTTTCTAAAAATGGATGTGGCAGGTGTGCTCTCGTTACAAAATACCTCAAGGACAATACAATCGGTTATATAGAATTGAATACTACTGAACAACAATCCAATAATCGGTTTATGTTTGACCAACTCGAAAAATCCGGATTTAAAGGTGGATCAGTTACCATGCCTGTTATTCTGTATAAAAATAAGGTTCATTACAATATACCTGACCTGACAGCACTATTGAAATCATTGGATGAGGAAAAATAGGATATCGTAGTTCGAATCACCAGCATATTCTGGTTAGGCAAAAAAGTAATGAATGAAAGCGGGATCAGTATAAATAGAATATATTAAAGATTATAGCACTTGTACAGGATTTGCAAGGAATTAATCTGAGATAAATCTTTCATCAAAATTTGACGTTTTCATAACCACTTTTGAAAACTTTTCAACCTGAGGTTGTTTAAAAGAATATGAATGAAGAAGAAAAACGTCTGATAGATAAGGACTGGAAAATCTGGGGACCGTATGTGAGCCATCGACAATGGGGGACAGTACGGGAAGATTATTCTGCCAACGGCGATGCCTGGAACTATACCAATCACGATACCGCTGAGGCTCGTACATATCGCTGGGGAGAAGAAGGCATAGCAGGCATATGTGATGACCAGCAATACCTCAACTTTGCTTTAGGTTTTTGGAATGGCAAGGACAAAATGATTAAGGAACGTTTTTTTGGTCTTAGTAATTATCAGGGTAACCATGGCGAAGATGTGAAAGAGCTGTATTATCATCTTGAGAGCAGCCCTACACACAGTTATATGAAAATGCTGTATAAGTATCCTCAACTTGCTTTTCCATATGATGATTTAATTAAAACCAATGGTCAGAGAGGCGTTGATGAACCTGAATATGAGCTCATTGATACCGGAATTTTTGATCAGGACGAATACTTTGATATATTTATAGAATATGCCAAAGCAGCTCAGCACGATATCCTTATAAAAATAACCGTGACAAATAAGGGGCAAGAAATAGCACCTCTTGTAGTGCTGCCAACGCTTTGGTATAGAAATACATGGTTGTGGGGATATGATGATTATAAACCTCAGTTATCACATGGACAGGACGGCATAATCATAGCTCACAAAAAACTGAAAGTACAGCGACTTTATGTAGACGGCAATTTTGAGCAGATGTTTACCAATAATGAGTCCAACACCGAATTGCTCTACAACTGGGACGACTGCCAGCCATATGTAAAAGACGGAATCAATCGGTATATAATGACAGGAAACCCTGCAACTATTACTCCGGAAAATGCAGGCACAAAAGCTGCTTTTAAGATAACTACTAACATTGCACCCGGTACTTCCCAAACTTTTAGATTGAGGATCAGTGAAGAGACCCAAAATCCATTTGCTAATTTTGATGAAATCTTTCAACAACGAAAAACTGAAAACGATAAATTTTATGACACTATTCAGCAGGAAATTACCGATGAAGACGAACGGAGGATACAGCGACAGGCCTTTGCAGGTTTAATGTGGAATAAACAGTTTTACTATTTTGATGTGAGCCAGTGGCTGGATGGAGACCCCGGCAATGTACGTCCGCCGGAAAGCAGGGAACATATTCGTAATACCGACTGGCGAACGCTGAACAACCGCGATATCATCTCTATGCCGGACAAGTGGGAATATCCGTGGTATGCTACGTGGGATCTGGCCTTCCATTGCGTAGCCCTGGCATTGATAGACCCTGATTTTGCAAAAGCGCAGATGCACCTTTTTACGCGTGTATGGTATATGCATCCCAACGGTCAGTTGCCGGCCTACGAGTGGGAATTCAATGAGGTCAATCCGCCGGTTCATGCCTGGGCAGCCTTCAGGGTTTTCAAGATTGACGAAACACTCAACGGCAAAGCTGATTTACAATTTCTGGAAGCCGTTTTTCAAAAATTATTGCTCAATTTTACCTGGTGGGTCAACCAAAAAGATAAAAACGGACATAATATTTTTGGAGGTGGATTCCTTGGATTGGATAATATCGGAGCATTTGACCGAAATACAGTATTAGGTGAAGGAGAGCAGCTGGAGCAGGCCGACGGTACGAGCTGGATGGCTATGTATGCATTGAATATGATGCGAATTGCCCTTGAACTGGCCCAATATAATAGGGTTTATGAAGATATGGCCACCAAATTTTTTGAACATTTTCTGTACATTGCCAATGCTATCAATAATTTAGGTGAGCAAGAGAATGGCCTTTGGAACGAAGAAGATGGTTTCTTTTATGATGCTCTTAAGTTTGAGGGCAGGCAATCTGTTTCTCTCAAATTGCGAAGTATTGTAGGATTAATCCCTCTTTTTGCTGTTGAGGTTTTTGAGCATGATTTTCTGGAGAAACTTCCTGATTTTAAGAACCGAATGGATTGGATGCTAAAATACAAACCCAAAATAACGGACTTGGTTTCACATTTTGATGAGGAGAGGAATGAAGGGAAACACTTGTTGAGTATCCTGCAAAAAGATAAATTGGAGAAAATACTCAAAAGAATGCTTGACCCTGGAGAGTTTTTAAGCGATTATGGCATACGCGCTTTATCAAAGGTTTATGAAGAAAGCCCATACCATTTTAAAACTCCCTTTCATGAATATAAAGTAGCATATCTGCCTGCTGAAAGCGACAGCAATATGTTTGGTGGCAACAGCAACTGGCGGGGACCGATATGGGCACCTATTAATTTTCTGATAATAGAAAGCCTGGAAAGATTTCATTTTTACTTTGGTGAAGACTTTAAAGTTGAATTTCCGCAAGGCAGTGGGCGACAATGTACGCTGGATGAAATAGCCGATGATCTCAAACAACGGTTTTGCAGTATTTTTAAGCAAGATGCACAGGGTAGGAGGGCTTTTAACGGGAATGTAGAAAAATTCCGGACAGATCCCGACTTTAAAGATTATATTCTGTTTTATGAGTATTTTAATGGTGACAATGGTCGTGGAGCAGGAGCGTCTCATCAAACCGGATGGACTGCTCTCGTTGCTAAATTATTGCATCCGAGATTGTCCAAGGTTTAGATGGATATCTGATTTTTTTAACTTCTCAGGTTATTCCTTCCATAATATCGATTAGTCTCAATTTTGTACAAATCACATACATATCTTCATATTTTTACCTGATAATTACGGTTCGGACTCAAATAAAACGCTTTGGGTAATTGTGAACTGTGCGGTAACAAATTTTCAGATAATATTTTGATTACTAATAGAATACGAGCTACATTCTCATGAAGAATGAGTTTGTCCTTTTTGGTTAGACAGTAACCTTACTGTAAAATATCTATAATTTTAATTTATAATGTCTGATATATACAATTTTTTCAGTTAACATTCACTGCATATTTGTATTTTGATATATATAGAATAAAAACAGTAAATAGTGAATCATTGAAGTATGAAAAAGAATGATAAACATGGTTGCATTATGCATCAATTTGCAATAAAATTTTGCTTTATATTTTTTTCGTGTTTTCCTTATTTTTTGTTGCATGCACAGACTTGGGATGGCAGCGTGAATACTTCATGGAATGAACCGGGTAACTGGTCCACGAATACGGTACCTATTTCAAGTAGTGATGTAACTATTCCCAACACTACAAATAAACCGGTACTTGACAACGATGTAACCATTCACAAGTTTTATATGTCCAGCGGAAGTGAACTGGATTTTAATGGTAATAAATTATCTAATACATCTGATATTGACATCAACGGGGCTACCTTAAATAATAGTAATGCTTCGACAGATATTGTAATCAGTTCTAACAGTTCCAGTGATCTAAGATATTTTCGAACTAATACAGTTAATGATAATATCACTTTTAACATAACGGGCAGCGGCGATTTTTATGAATCTAATGCCGGAGCCAATTCCTTTAATGGCAATACAACTTTTAACATAGCTGGAAACGGTAAATTCCAGATGGGTGACAATACTTCAACTGCATCCAATGCCTCAGCTTATAATGGAAATGTAACCATCAACCGCACAGTAGGCGGGACCAGTTATATTTTTAATAATGGTTTTACTGCACTTACCGGCGACTTTAGTTATACAAATCATAGTGGTGGCGAATTACGAATTAATTTTGATCATTTAGCAACTGCAACTATTGGCGGCCAGGTAAATATCGTTTCAGACGGCGGTGGTTATCCCTATACCGTTATAAAAGGACTTAAAAATACTACACCCGGAGGTTCGGTATATGTAGAAGACTGTGGTGCATTCAATGCTGCTTTCAATGAACTGAATGTAACATCGTTCACAGTAAACAGGTTTTGGAGTGTAGGATCAGACTATATATTTTATAGCACCATCAACGGAGATTTAAATGTTACTGACGGTTCTTCAAATGGGGCTATTTTTTATCTCAAGGGAAATACAATCAATGGAAATACAACGCTTACCAAAAATTCGAATGCCGAATGGCGTGATGCCGATGTAGATCCAGATATATATAACGGTGATCTGACGCTCATACGGAATTCGGGTGGTTCATTTCACATGGCTTATGGCAGGCCCATTACTATCAACGGTAACTTAACAATTAATTCGTCAGCCAATGTAACCTTTACAGATTATGTACATTTTGGCGGTAGCAGTAATTCCACTTTTGAGCAACAAGGAACGCAAAGTATCACCATACCGAAGATGCAAATGGAAAAGACGGGTTTTACAAGCCTGATATTGAATGACCCTCTAACTATTTCAACTGACCTTATCTTCAATTCCGGAGTAATTTACAGTTCAACATCCAATTATCTTCAGTTATCGGATAATGCTACTTCTACCGGTGCTTCTGTTGGTAGTCATGTTGTAGGTGTTGTCAAAAAAAAAGGAAACGACAATTTTGTTTTTCCAATAGGTACAGATTACACAATCAATACTGTAGAAATGTCAGCACCTGCTGATATAAATGATGTATTCAGTGCAGAATACATTTATGAAAACCCCGATTCAGATGGATATGATACAAGCCAGTATACTTCACCTATTAAGAAGATCAGTCACTGTGAATACTGGAAAGTTAACAGAGAAGTAGGTACGAGTAATGTAACATTATCCTTTTCATATCAGGCTCCATGTGCAGGCAATTCAGGTTATATCAATGACTATGCGGATATCCATATAGTACACTGGAATGGAACTGATTGGGATGATCTGGGCAATGGTGGTGGTTCCGGAGGAATGACTGGTACTGTGCAAACAAATGGTGTAGTGAGTAGTTTTAGTCCATTTACCTTTGGTTCTACGAATTTGATGAGTAGTCCATTACCGTTGTCTATCGTACAGTTTGAAGCTGTTCAACAACATGATTTTGTTGCGTTACACTGGAAAACGGTTGAAGAAACCAACCTGGAAAACTATGAGATAGAACGTAGTTGCAATGGTTCAGATTTTACTCCTATGACAAGTGTACAACCAAAGAATACAGAGGAAGTACATGAATATAATGTGATAGATAAGTATCCGTTTTCTGGTACAACTTATTACAGATTGAAGGTATATGATTATAATGGCATGATAAGTTATAGCAATATAGCTGCAGTTCGCATATCCGACTTAGCTGGTATTACCATCTTCCCGAATCCTGCTTCAGATGTATTTCATGTCAACTCTGATAGCGAATTAATAAAAATTGAGATATATGACATGGGAGGTCGATTGGCAAAATCTTTATCTCCCAATACAGATAACAGTTATTCAATCCAATCTCTTCCAAAAGGACTATATACTATCTGTGCTATATCTGACAGAGGATTGAAAAACGCATTAATATTAGTACAATGAATATATTATAATGAACCAAAGAATTTATAATCTCAAAGAATATTTAAAGAATAACTTTTAAAAATTTTAAAAAATGAAAGTATTTAAAAAATCAGTTTTTGCAAACATTGCATGGGTTATTTCTCTTTTTCTGTTTGCAGGTTTTATTTCCTCATGTGATAAGGAAGATGATACGCCTAAGAAACTTGTTGTTTCAACAGTAGCACAAGGTATAGCCGGATCTATCGGAATAGAAGTAGATTCAAAAGGGAATATTTGGGCTACTGAAACTGGAACAGCTACACCTGATTCCACAGGAGATACACACAATGACAACGGAAAGGTTGTTTTGATTACTCCGGATGGCAAAAAGCAGGATGCCGTAATCAATCTTTCATCTTACGCCAATGCGCTTTCACATGAAGTTCAGGGAACGGTTCACATCATGCTGGATGGTAAAATTTTATATATTCTTTCCGGAGATTATCTCTATCAGGCAGATGTATCCAGCTATAAATTTGGTGATGCAGCTATTGATGCCGGAAAACTGACAAAAGAAGATGTTGCTGGAGCTGTAAGACAGATAACCTATGAAAGTAATCCGGATAAGGATTCTCACCCATATAATATGACCAAGGGGCCCAATGGAGATATATACATTGCAGATGCAGGTTCAAATGCAATAATTCATCGTGAAGCACCTAATAAGTTTTCAATATTTGCAGGAATTCCTGTTCAGGACAACCCTTCTTTTCCAGGATTAGGAGGGCCAAAAGTTCAGGCTGTACCTACATCCATAAGATTTAATGGCACTGATTTTCTGGTAACTACGCTTACAGGATTCCCATTCCCGGCAGGGAAGGCAGCAGTATATAAAGTTTCAACAGCTGGTATTGTGTCATTGTATCAGGGCGACCTGACAATGCTTGTTGATCAGGCTGAAGGTAATAATGGCGGATCTATGGTATTACAACATGCAGCTTCATTTAGTCTGCCTGCAGGATTTGATACTGGAACAGGTTCATTATTGCAGATAAATGGAACAACATCAAAGATTATACAGGATGGTCTGCATTTGCCAACCGGAATTAAACAGGTCGGAGATGATACATGGTACATAAATTCTCTTACCGGGAGCATAACCAAATTACATTATGAATAGCTGATTTGTTATATTTAATAGTAATAATTTTATGGCCGGATGTTTATGGTAAATATCTGGCCATTATTGTAAATACTGCTAATGAATCAGGTAAGTTAGATTGTTAAATGATTCATTTTTTTATTTTTATTCTACTCTTTTCAAAGTATGTTAGATATGGTAAGGACTTTTTAAGGTTAGTCTTTTTAATTGGATGTGGTACCTCATGATTAATTGTGCGTAATTACAGAATACATATGTCCACAAGGCGTCAAATTTCTGTAAATATCAACTGTATTTTTATTTTTATATTGTACAGAATGGTGTTTGAATCT
Source organism: Saprospiraceae bacterium (assembly GCA_020850225.1). GTDB lineage: Bacteria > Bacteroidota > Bacteroidia > Chitinophagales > Saprospiraceae > OLB9. Next base: position 49,888 of record JADZFD010000072.1, read on the forward strand.
ATATTTGCGTATTATTTTTAAATGATGTAAACAAATCAACCATGCTGAAATTTCGGAAATATCAAAGAATCAAAGTTTTTTCCGTTTCTTTATTGCTGTTCAATGTCATATTTGCATTTGGTCAATCGGAAGTTAAGGTAACTTTATGGGACAATACAGAACAAACCTTTTCTGTGGAACCAAGCGGCAAATTATGGTTTGACATCAGTGATTTGATCATAAATACAGACAATGTCGTCGCCAGGATTAATATTTCATTGTCGGAAATCCGAAAAATCACGCTCAAGGAAAAAGACCCTACTTCAGGATCATATGAAACATCAGATAATACATCATCGATATATATTTCCCCTAATCCTGCCGGAGACTACTTTGATTTGATAGCTACCGGAGATATTCAGTTTAATGTTCGTATTTTTGATACAAATGGCGCTCAGGTTGCAAGCGGCAAGTATGAAAGTGGTAACAAGGTTAACATTGCCCATTTGAAAAAAGGACTTTATGTAGTCATTGTAAATAATCAATCCTTCAAACTCATCAAACAATGAAATATTTTTTCTTACAACTGTTAATTCTGCTTGCATTGTTTGGTTCACATGTACATGGACAGGATATAATGCGTGTTCACAACAATAATAATCTTATATTTCAGCACCGGGTAGATAAGATAGATAGTCTGAAATTTGCCAAAAGCTTATCTTCCTTTTATCCCAATACAGGTAACTTTTCAATACCGTTATCAGGCATTGATAGTATCACATTTGCAGATAATATTGAAGGTAGTGAAATATATATTATTTACAATGATACGAAAACTACAATTATAAATCCATTTGCGGATGCCGGTGTAACTATTACTGATAATGCAGGTCATGTTATGGTAACGTCAGTATATCCGGATTCTGGTTTGAGATATCATATTCTCGGAGCGACTTCCAATGGTTCCCTGAATCTGACAAGCAGTCAATCCGTAAAACTGATAATGAGTCATGCAACCATCACTAATCTCAGTGGTGCTGCCATTTCTGTTAATGGAACAACTGTAAGCGAAATGGTACTGTCTGCAGGTACAGTTAATACACTCAGTGATGCATCAGCATCAACTGCGAGTGGAACCTTGTTTGCGACAGGTGATTTAACCATTTCAGGAAAGGGAGCACTGAATGTAAACGGGTATAAAAAACATGGTATACTGGTAAATGCTTCCCTAACCATAGAGTCAGGTATTATCAATATCGCACAGGCTGCTTCTGATGCTATTCATTCCAAAGCCTATATTCAGCATGGCGGTGACATTACCCTGATCGCCACAGGAGACGGTGTTGATGCCGAAACCGTTGATTTCAATGATGGAGAAATATCTGTAATGTCGTCTGCAGATGACAACAAAGGTATCAAGAGTGGCGATTATATCAATATCAACGGTGGATCAATCACTGTTGCACTTTCAGGAAAACAATCCAAGGGTATAAGTGCTGAATCAGACATTACTGTCAATTCGGGTATTGTATCGGTTACTGTATCTGGTTCAACAGTGCTGGAAGCATCAGGCAATGGTTTTGATCCTTCTTATGCTACAGGTATCAAGACCGACGGGAATGTTATAATCAACGGAGGTGACATTTCCATTTCCTGTCCTTCAACCAACGATGGTGGCAGAGGAATTTCTTCTGACGGAAACATTACAGTTAATGGTGGCATAATGCGTATTACAACAGCAGGCAGCGGTAAGACCTATAGGGATGAATCAGGCATACTTGATTCCTATTCTCCGGCATGTCTGAAGTCGGACGGACATATTTTACTTTCAGGTGGTAATATTACAGCCACAAGTACAGGTGCAGCCGGTAAGGGAATATCTGCTGACAGCACATTGACGATAGGCCTACCCGGAGCTTCCGATTCATTGCTTGTAATACAGGTATCTACTTCAGGTAATCGGTTTTTGATAAGTGGATCCGGACAGAATGCAGACTATGCCAACGCCAAGGCAATCAAATCGGAAGGCATATTAACAGTCAACAGTGGAATAATCAACCTTACGACCACTAAAGAAGGTGGCGAAGGTCTGGAAAGCAAAGACAAGGTGTATATAAAAGGCGGCCAAATAACGGCAAATACCTACGATGATGGCATTAATGCCAAAAATTATGTTGAAATATCAGGAGGAAAGCATAGTCTGAAAGCAAGCAATAATGACGGAATCGACTCCAATGGCAATCTAACTATATCCGGTGGCTTGATAATTTCCAAAGGGGCAGGAGGATTTGAAGAGGGGTTTGATTGTGATAATAATACGTTTATGATAACGGGAGGTACAATGGTAGGTACAGGTGGTAACACCAGCACACCGACGATAAACGTATCTACACAGCATTCTCTGAGATTGTCCATCAATCCGAACCAAAATATTTGTATAAAAAATGCATCCAACGAGATAATTTTGATATACTCCTTACCGACGTTGACCGGAGGAGGCGGTTTTCCAGGTGGAAGCAATAAAATGGTAGTACTTTTCAGTGATCCTGCATTCGTAAAAGGCACATACACGATTCAGTATGGAGGTACAATAAGTGGTGGAACCAATTTTAACGGATACTATACCGGTGCCACTTATTCCGGTGGCAATAGTAAAACTTTTACAGTAAATTCGTTGTATACTACCTTAAATCTGTAACCTTAAATAAGTAACTTCATAATACCAGGTAAATACTTTATGGTATGCCAACATAAGTTGAAGTCAGTTTCCTACTATACATTGCAATTTGTTAAGTGTCTGAAACTATTTTGATTTCAGACACTTAATTTTGAAATCCTCAATATTTTTTTCAGGTTAAATCCCGATAAGCTATCTTTGATAATTTTCGTTAAAGCTCACCATCCAGTTGATTCCGAATTTATCTGTTAACATACCGAAGTAATCACCCCAAAATGTATTTTGCATAGGCATGACAGTTTGTCTTCCTTCTGACAAACCATCAAATAAATGATCAGCCTCCTCTTTAGTGTCAGCGGTTACTGATACCGAAAAATTATTACCTTGAACAAAACCGGGTGCCCAATCACCACCAACATCAGAACCCATTAAAATAGATTTTCCTATGGGTAATGATACATGCATTACTTTGTTAAGGTCACTTTCAGGTACAGAGTATCCTTCACCTTGGGGCATTTCTCCGAATTTACTAAGATAATTAAATTCACCACCGAATACAGATTTGTAAAAGAGAAAAGCATTTTCACAGTTACCGTTAAAATTGATATAAGTGTCTGTTGTTGCCATTGAACTATATTTATTTGGTTAAAAAATTATTGCTGACTCCAAACTATAGGCTAAATCTTGAATTCAGGTATTATTAAAAAAAAGTTGTTAACAGTATAAAAATAGCATCCTTATCCGAAGTACATATATCGTTAATGTTCAATGTTACCTGCATCCTGTATATATTCTCGTATGCAAAGTTATGCCGGTTTTTCCAATCGCTCTATTCTCTTTAATATTTCAAGAATCAATTCGTTTTGATTTTCAAGATGTTTAAGTATAGTTTCGACCTCGGTTTCTGATTTTTTATTTATCTGAAAATCTTCTTCAGCTCTTAACTCAGCATGTTTCGATTGCAGGTTTTGCCCTATCATTATTAAAGGCATTAGAAATATCTGGATCATGTTTGAAATAAATAACCACAAAACGAATGCCGGATAAGGATCAAATCTAAGTGAATCTGGTGCCAAGGTGTTCCAGCCAAGCCATAAAACAGTCCACATAAAAATAAGAAAGAAAAAATTCATACTCCCGACGTGATCTGTAATCCATAAGGCCAGTTTGTCAAGTACAGTTAAATCTTTTTTATGTTCAACATTAATATTGTGTGCCTGAGCAAATTTTTTCTTTATATCTTCCGTGGATAGTATTTCCAGGTGTTTCATGCTGCTTGTTTTTTTGAGATAAATGTGATTAAATTCTATGTGATGATTGTTGATTTTTCTTACATCTGAATTTGGAATATATGTTATACCTGAATAGATTGTTAGCCGATCAGGATATTGAATTTTGTTAATACTAATATTATTTTATTTTGTCCAATGTTTGTTTATTTTTGATAAAATTATTGTAATTGTTTTATTATCACATTTTTTAAAGTCCCGGGAATTCTCTGTCATAACAACAGGAATCTGTGCTATTACGATAAAAAAAATACACGACCAAAAAGATAATCTCCAAAGATTGACACACCCGGATTTCGTACATTTTCCGATAATTTTGACCGGCCAATCATTATAGCATCTGATTTTTCCAATACCTGTAAATCAACATACTGTTTTTCGTCCAATATTTTAATGATTATTTCATAAGTCAACCTGACCGCACAGTTTCTGATCCTGAGTTCTTTTCTGTTGTCCAGTGCATCCTGGTCAAGGTAAAGGCTTCTTCTTTTATACTGACTTTCAGTAGAACAAGTGTAAAATACAAATACATCTTTCTGTATGTCATAAGTGATTATATCCTGTCCTTCTACGTTTTTTACCAATTGGGTGATTGACTGCAATTTATAAGATTGATGAACCAATCCGGAGTAAACATCACTCCAAATCAAGAACATTTGTCTGTGGATGTTTTTCTTAAGACGCTGTTTCGAAATGTTAAGCATGTTTGCTTCTTTGGATGCTGATATTTTTATTTTCATTGTGAATACTGCATTATATTGTGCATTGAGATATGAACAACTACATAATATTATCCGAATAGTATGAAATTTACTTCAAATGTATGGTTTTAGTTCACACGAAGGAAAAAATTTGAATTTATTTTTTATTGATATTTTTTAAACGTATTATTGTTGTATACAAATGTCAATATATTTGAACCTATGCTCTTACCTGATTCTTCCCATGCTTTATTCCGATGATCTTCTGTTCTCTTTCGTATCTCATTTCTCTGATATTTTTTGCAAAGTTAGGTACATGAGAACCTTGTTTACAATATGCATATGGTCGGAATCTTACTGTATTATGTTTTAAACCTGTGTAAGACGGAGGTGAAGGTATCCCGATAGCTAACGGGTAGGGTAGTCAGGTTTATCTATGAGATTTTAATCCGGTTTCTTATGGAGATGCTTGTAGTTCTGATAGTTTTTTTTATCTTTTTTGATGCAGACATCATATTCACTATCGGTTTTTTTACCAAATATTTATATTTCTGTTCAGCATCTTGATTCCGCTTATCATATCCTTCCGACTTGTCAATATATAATATGCTCGGAACATGCCGATTATTCAGTGTATTATACGGAGACTATATACAAAACTGTACAATTTTCAGGAAAAATTCCCAATAAACTTTGTGTTAATCCCGATGGCAACTGCTATATCTTCCTGCCGAATCTTAAGATCTGAATCTTCTATGGTTTGGATATTCATGACCAACAATACATCAATCAGCCAACATCTGTAGAAAGTAAAGGTCTAAAAACAGCATAATTGTATCTCAATGAAAATATATGATAAATACAACAATTCAAATCTCTTTTATTAGATTTGTACAAGAATTATTATTTTCAGCCAATTCTGGTAATCATTGAATTCAGGAATAAAAAAAATAGAAATGTATAATATTAATTACTTCAAAGAAAAGGATAAGCAGTCAATTATGGATTTTATAGAAGATTACCCTTTTGCATTTATGACCGGCAGCTTCTTATCCGGTATGCAGGTAGCTACTCAAATACCGATTCTTTCAGAACAGCGTAACGGTGAATTGTATTTTCAAGGGCATATTATGCGCAACACAGACCATCATAAGGCATTTGCTGAGAACCCTGAAGCTTTACTTGTTTTTTCGGGTCCCAATTGCTATGTCAGTGCTTCATGGTATAGTAATCCTGCAACTGCTTCCACCTGGAACTATATGAGTGTACATGTATCCGGACAGGTAAACTTTATGTCAGATAATAAATTTATTGAATTTATGCGTAAACTTACGCTGAAGTTTGAAAATTACGACACGCTATCACCAACAATCTATGATAATTTATCAGATCAATATCTGAGTAGGATGTTACCTGCTATCGTCGGTTTTGAAATAAAAGCTGAGCAATTTGAAAATGTATTCAAGTTAAGTCAAAACATGGATAAAAATAGTTATATCAGTATTATTTCAAAGCTTTTGGAAAGAGGTGGTTTCAGTGCATTAATAGCCAATGAGATGTTGAAAAGAAAAAATGAAATTTTTCCGGAAAGTGAAACATAAAAATAGTAACCATTTAACCACCTTACTACATTTAAACTTATTAATAACAAATAACTAATAATCTTTATATTATAGATATTAGGCTATAGTAATATATATACATTAGTTTCATAACATTCGGTTGATACTGATATAGGAATTCGATATTACAGGGATTTAATATTTCTGTTTAGTCAGATATTGTTATCTTCGCTCAATTTTTGCTTTGAACACTTATGATACTTTCGGATAAAGAAATACTGAAATCCATTGAAGAAGGGCTGATTGTAATCGATCCCTTCAGACCTGAATGCCTTGGTACCAACAGCTATGATGTACATCTGGGCAAATATATGGCTGTATATGCAGAACGTGAGTTGGACGCCCGAAAACACAATATAGTCCGGCATTTCGAAATAGGCGAAGAAGGCTTTTTGATGATGCCCGGCACACTTTATCTCGGTGTAACGGAAGAATATACGGAGACACACCATACTGTTCCATTTCTGGAAGGCAAATCAAGTATAGGCCGATTGGGTATCGATATACATGCCACAGCAGGCAAAGGCGATGTAGGATTCTGCAATACCTGGACGCTGGAATTATCCTGTGTTCAGCCTGTACGTATCTACGCCGGTATGCCTGTGGGGCAATTGATTTACTTCAGGGTTGAAGGTGATATTGACCACTACTACAATACCAAACCGGGTGCCAAATACAATCAGAGGACACAAAGACCTGTTGAAAGTATGATGTGGAAAAATGCATTTTGATATATCATCTTTTTCAGCACCTGAAATTGACTGTAATGTTGTACCGGTTACTTATTGATTTTCAAAAATTGATTTCTATTCCAGCTTTAATCAGAGAATTAATTTAAGAAGGAGTTAATTTACTGTTTTCGAAATCGGCTATATAGAAATCTTCCTTTACACGCATCAAAGCTGATTCTTCATCCGTTACATCATTATAACCGATTAGGTGTAGTAAACCGTGTACCATTACTCTTCTCAATTCTTCTTCAAAGGCTACACCATAGTCATGTGCATTTTCCTTAACCCGATCTGTACTGATATATATATCGCTCTCGATGTTATCTCCTTCCTTATAAGGGAATGTTATGATATCCGTATAATAATCGTGGTTCAGATACTCAATATTAATTTGCTTCAGAAACGCATCAGAGCAAAATATATAGTCAATTTTAGATATATACTTGTTTTCGGCCAGTGCTACTGCTGACAACCAATGGCTGTAATGTTTTTTATCATTGAAGGGTAAAGGTGTATTTTCTGCTGTATGAAACTGAATCCTGTTCATTACTAATCTACACCTAAATCACAGGTTTTTAAACACCATTTCGACACATCTTCCATCTTCACAAAATGTGATTTCGTCTGCCAGTGCTTTCATGATATACACACCTCTGCCACCACAGGTTTCGATGTTTTCTGAGCAGGTTGGATCCGGAACTTTAATATGATTGAAACCGTTTCCTTCGTCTTCTACACGGAAAGAAACCCCTGAAAGCACCTCTTTAACAGAAATATGCACGTGCTTCGTTTCGTCATTTTTATTGCCGTGGATGATGGCATTATTCACTGCTTCTGTAAGACTGATTAATATATCAGCATATTTTTCATCATTGAATCTAAAATCTGCATCCAGTGCTTTCAGATACGATTCTACCTGAGGTAAATTTCCGGGATTTGAGGTTATTGTCAACATACGATATTTCATTTTTAAAATAAAACTGACTTTAAATGATTACCAAATACTGTGCCGACATAGGTTGTACAATCAGTACTGAGAGAAATAAAAAGCTACTCATGTTTCAGTGACTTATAATAATCATCCACAAGCGACTTATAATAAGGTCTTAATGCAGGAGACACATTTTTATACATATCAATCTCTGCCTGTCTTTTCTTCAGATAATCCTGAATAGCAGGTGGCAGTTCCTTTCGTTTGTCTTCAGCCGTTTTAGATTCCCTTTTTTGATCCAGTTCACGCTGCATTTCTGCTTTTTCTGCTTCCAGCAATCTTGTTTCTATGTCCTTCATCCGTTTCAATGTTTCATTGTTCAGGCGTTTATTAACCAGTTCTGTCTCGATTCTGTCCATATTACCGATGATTTCTTCCAGTGCTTTTGAGCCTTTGCCCTGTTCTGTTTTTTCTTTCTGTAAGGCTTCCAGAGCTTTGCGGAGTGCAGCTTGCTGAGCTGCAGCCTGTGCATAATCTTTGGCAGAAAGGCCTTCTTTTTTGTTATCGCCGTTATTCCCTTTGCCGTCTTTCTCACCTTTCCCTTCCTTATCGCCCTTATCTTTCTTTCCCTGCATCTCCTTCAGTTTATCTGAGAGTTGTTGTTGTCCCTCAGTGATTTTATCCATAGGTACTTTGGAGTTACCAGGTTTCTGTCCCTTTCCACCTGGTTTGTCACATGATCCGCTACCCGGCATTCCTGCTGACTGCATAGCCTTGTCCAGAGATTCATTCATCATCAGTGCCAGGTCATTGAGATTCTTCATGGTTCGGCGTTGTTTTTCCTGACTTTGAGGTATCTGTCTCTCTTCCAACGTCTTCAGAATTTCTTTGAAATTGACCTTTATTTCAGCTACTTTATCCATAACATACGATTCGATATCCGGATTGCGGTTGGACAATGCTATCAGGGTGTCTTCAATCACCTTGAAGTCATTCTGCAGCTTAAACTGCTTTCTGATCTGTGCAGGATACATGGCACTGTTTACCGTGTAGGGACTGATTTCCTGGAACAGGTTTTCCTGATCGAAGGATGCTTTTACCAGATTTTCCAATAGCTGCCGTATGGTCTTAATGTCTTCAGTTGCCTGTTCCTTAGCCTTACCTTCCATGCCGGAAGCCATACTTTTGGCCTGATCTTTCATTTTACTTGCAGCTTTCTTTTGTGATTTAGCTGCTGCTTTATTGTCTTTTTTATCTAACTGCTCCTTGCTCTTCTCCATATCCTTTTTGGCATCATCCATTTGCTCCTGATTCTTTTCACCCATGTCTTTAGGTGGAGAAAGTTGTTTATTCTGCTTTTCAAGTTCTTCCTGTTTCTTCTTGAGATCGTCCATTTTTTTATTCAACTCTTCCTGCAACTTGGCCAATTCTTTATTGGAAAGCTCCTGTTTATCAGTTTTATCTGCCAGTTTCTCCTGCTGGTCAGCCAGTTTTTCAAGGTCTTTTATCTGATCCTTGATATTTTTTTCCATTTCGAGTTGTTTGTACAGTTCAAGTAACCTATTCGTCTCTTTCTGCTTGGTATCGTTGCTGTTTTCAAACTGATCCAGCATCTGAATGGCATCTTCCTTATCCAGTTCCTGCAATAACTCCTGAATCTTATCCATAAGTTCCTTAGTTTCCGAATCGGCAGCCTTATCAAACAGTTCCTTCAGTTTTTCCTGTTGCTCCTTCAGTTCTTCAGGCATATTTTTCAGATCTTCCTGATTCTTCATGTTTTCCTCAAGCTTTTGCTTTGCCTTCTCAATCTGATCCTGCAATTTTTTATGCTCTTCGAGGATTTTATCCATCTCTTTTTTATCCTGCCAGTTCAATTGCTTGCTTTGGAGTAGTTTTTCACGGAGTTTACGCATGTTTTCCTGAAGTTTATCCATTTTATTGAGTGCGTCCTTCAGTTCATCCTTGATAGCCTGATCATTGAGGCTCTCCTGCTTGCGCATTTCTTCAACAGTTGGCTTATTGTAGGTCATTACTGAAGTTTTGGATGTTTTGCTGCCATTTACACCATCATTATCCGACACTTCAAAATAAAACGACACCTTATCTCCCGGTTCGGTATTGATTTTCTTTAAATCAAAAACATGACTGAATTGAATCTCTCTTCCATCTTCCTTGTTCAGTCTTACTTTCTGTGCCGGCATTTCCTTTCCATTCTGTTTGGTAATGGTGTAGTTGAATGACAGGGCATTCAGTCCGTAATCATCAGAAGCCCTTCCTACAAAATACACTAAACTGTTATCCAGACTATCAACAATCTTATCGGCAGAAATAGCAGGATACTGATCTTTAATCACTGAAATAGTGTACATCATACTATCTTCATCCGATACATATTTATTGGACATGAATAGTTTGTAGATGATGTCATTTACTGCCCTGTACTGGTAAGTAAATGTTGTTTTGCTTTTCTGATCTGCGGGATGTACTTCGGGTTGATTGCCGAATACAAAATGTATCTTATCCGTATTGAGTGCATCAAAGGTCCATGCCAGCTTAGTCCCTTCCGGAACGACAATATCACCCGTATTTCTTATGATTTCGTCCTTTCTGCCTACATAGGAAGGATAGTTGAGATTCAGTGTAAACGCTGTCATATTGGGTTTTGCCAGTACTTTCAGAGTATAGGGCAATGATACCACATTACCAGAGGACAAGGTAAATTCCTGATCTTTCTGAACGTTTTTAAAGGTATAGGTAAATGTTGACTTGTCTTTCTTGGTCATTGGATACTGAAAATGATCCAGATTGACATATACTTCATTGGGAAGTACACTTCCTTCAACATTTACAGTCAGTTCATAATCCTTAAATTGGACCACTTCCAAACGTTGATCTGACAGCAGATATGAAAAAGGTGCAACACGGGCAAACTTCTGATCATTATGTATAATTCTGTTTGTACCATCCGTGATGATGCTGGGTGCAGCAAACAGGATGAACAACAATAGTAAAAATGGAGGAAGTGCATATCTCAGATATTTCCTGTTCTTATTCAGGTCAATGGCTGACTGAAAGGGTACCAGCCTGATCGCATTGGTTTTTTGTTCTATGGATGCATTCAGTAAAGCAGAATCTTCAATATCACCCATTTTTTTTAACTGCAGAATATTGAGCAATTTATCCCTGACATCCGTAAAGTGTTCGCCAATAATCCGTGCCGCATCTTCATGTGAAATGGTCGTACCCAATTTGAAATAACGCACCAGCGGATTTACAATCCACCAGCCCAGACCTGCAAAGGTAACCAGTAAAAAACTGTAAAACAACATCTTACGCATACCCATACCGAAATACAGGTAGTATTCGGCTACATTAAACAGGATAAACAGTGCCAGAATCGTACCGACAGAATATAAGCTGCCCTTTATAAGCTTATTGATGTAATATTTTCTTATAAAATTATCCAGTTTCTGGATTAATTCCTGATAATTATTCAAATTTTGATTCATAAATCGTCTCTATACTGTTGCTCTGAATTTTCTAAATCTGTCAAATACGATATACCGGAATATAAAACATACATTTTACTCAAATCGTTCATTACTTGTTTTTTACAATCAAATAATGCTATATTTCTGATAAAAAACGTAAGTTAGCATATTAATTCAACAATTTCAACCCATAGCGGTTCAGATTATTAAAAATTAACATATTTAATGCGATAATTCAGGTTGATTACATTCCTTTAAGTCATGAATTGTTCCTGATATCCAACTACTTCCTGAAATAAATATAATCCGTAACCAAAGGTTCGATACCTGTATGTCTGAATACAGTTGCTATCTGTCCCCTGTGGTAGGTAGTATGATTGATAACGTGGAACAGTATGTCCCTGACTGTACGTTTAAAGGATTCACTACGGCTATTCACATATACAATATGATCATTGAAATCATACTGATGAAGAATCCGGACAGAATGGTTATAGTTTGTTTGGTCTATATCACTCAAAGCCTGTAAATCATGTATTTGCCAAACTCCGAACGGGGTGCTTTCCGATTGTATCCTGTTATTCCAAATCTGATGTGCATTCAATATATGATTAATCAGTTGCAATGCCTTATCTGTCACTTTATGTTCATTATTCATGATTATCTGTATCAGATTTTGATTACATTGGTGACTGTAATCCAGTAATTCTTCAAAAAATTCCACCATTGGATTATTCATCTTTTATTCTTGGAATAACATTTTAATTAATATAGCATGGAATTACATCAAGTTATTAGCTATTTGTAATTTGTTATATTTGAAGATTTATATATGGCAGCAACATTAATCATACTTTAAACAACTTCAATAACAATATATAATTTAATTAAAGTAATTTAGTTTATCCCTTATTAACGGAAGCTATCTGTTCAGTCACTGCATTCCTGAATCCGAAGGGCTTGTCAATATTATTGAATAAACTCCCTGTACCGCCCGTACCGATGACGGTTATGGTTCCGCTATTGAGCATTCTGTCTATTAGTCCCTGCTTTACATGTATTGCCTCTATCTTGTTAAGCATGGTTTCCAGGGTATTGATATTGATAATACCTGTTTTGATGAGTACCCGTCTGTCCGTGATGACAAACTCAGATGATGAGATAATCAAATAAGTCCATAAGGCCATAATCAGACCCAGCGCGACCAGTCCCAATGCTATATATTTATTGTAACCTGACACTGCCATTCCTGCTATAATAAACAATACGCCCTTTATGTATAATGACCAATTCAGTTGTGTACGAAATATAATCCTTTCATCTGCCATAAGATTCTTGTCGACATAACTCATTTCTATATATATTAAGATGTTAATAAAAAATTTTGAATATCAAATCGATATACAGATGCCATTCGAATACAAAATTATAAAATTATACCTGAATATCAAACAAACAGAACATTTCTGTTTACGTAGTATTCAAAAAAATCGTAATATTACGCCTTAAATATCGAGTTAGCCATTATGAAACCAGATTTCAAAAGTTTAAGACCCTATATCTTACCGGTTATTGTAATCATATTAGCCAATATATTGTATTTCCTACCCCAGTTTGAGGGTAAGATCGTTAGGCAGGGCGATATCATCCAGCATGTAGGAATGTCCAAGGAAGCCACTGATTACCGTGAAAAAACGGGTGAGGAAGCATTATGGACCAATTCTATGTTTGGTGGAATGCCCACTTATCAGATATCAGCAAGACCTGCCAACAACCTGCTCAGATATGTAGAGAATGCCGGACAATTGTTCTTACCACGTCCTGCAGGATATTTTATATTCGGAATGATCGGCTTTTATCTGTTGCTTTTATTATTGGGAGTGAATCCATGGTTAAGTCTCTTTGGAGCATTATTATTCGGGTTTTCTACCAACAACTTTATACTCTTTGAAGCCGGCCACAATTCCAAAGTCATGGCTATCATGACAAGTGCACCTGTTATAGCCGGCGTATTGCTTGTACTGCGTGAAAAGTATCTTTTAGGAGCTGCCATATTTGGGGTTGCCTTAGGTCTCAATATCGCTGCTAATCACCCGCAGATGACCTATTACCTGGCAATATGTATCGGATTGCTGGTCATATTCCATTTTGTCAATGCTGTCCGTGAAAAGAAAACCAATGCTTTCCTGAAAGGTATGGGTATAATGTTGCTTACTGCTATTTTGTCTCTGGGTGCTTCCGCATCCAAATTATGGACAACATATGAATACACCCAATTTACAATGCGCGGCGGACAGATCATCAAGGACGATAGTCAGTCTACATCGCATGCAGATAAAAAAGGTGGTCTTGAATGGGAATATGCCATGCAGTGGAGCAATGGTATAGGTGATATATTAGCCGGTTACATTCCGAAGGTTGTAGGTGGTGGTTCGGGTGAATGGTTGGACGGATCATCTGAAATCGGTAAGGCTGCAGGTCAGCGTCAGCCATTTCAGTTTGGCACCTATTTTGGTTCTCTACCTTTCACAAGCGGCCCGGTTTATTTCGGTGCTATCGCATTTTTTCTCTTTATATTGGGGCTCTTCATCGTCAAAGGTGAAATCAAATGGTGGATTCTTTCCGCTGTGCTCCTTACCGTACTCATGTCTCTGGGTAAGAATTTCGAAACCTTCAATCATATTTTGTATAATTATCTGCCTGTACTCAATAAATTCAGGGCTCCCTGTTCGATACTCAGTATAACCGCCATATTTATACCATTACTTGGGATGCTGGCATTGTCAAAAATAACCGAAGATGAAGATAAAAGTAAGTATCAGAGACCTGTTATGTTAACAACCGGTATTCTTGCCCTGATTGCTGTCGTCATCTGGCTTGCCGGACCTTCCTTGTTTAATATGAGTACACCGGCTGACGAGCAGTATGCCCAACTCAAGGATGTCGTTTTGCAGCAAAGAGCGTCTATGATGACATCTTCAGCATTTAGGAGTTTATTTCTGGTAATTATCGCTGGCGGTATCCTGTATGGGTATGTGAAAAATATGTTCTCCTCTACAGTCATGATTGCCATACTCACAATTGTAGGTGTGTTTGACCTGTTTCAGGTTGGTAAAGGATATCTGGATAAAAGAGATTTTGTCAGCAAATCTTCATACAAATCGGAGTTTGAGCCAAGAGATGTTGACAAACAAATCCTGGACGACAAAGACCCTAACTTCAGGGTACTTGACGTAACAGTCAATACTTTCAATTCCGCGTCTTCATCCTATTTTCACAAAACAATAGGAGGCTACAGTGCTGTTAAAATGCAACGGTATCAGGATCTGATTGACCACCAGATTCAAAAAAACAATATGGCTGTACTGAATATGCTGAATACCAAGTATATCATTGGCAACGGGCCCAATGACAAGCCCGGTGTACAGCGCAATCCTGCTGCCCTAGGCAATGCCTGGTTCGTCAACAGGATTGTACTGGTGAAAGATGACAGGACTGAAATGGATTCACTCACCAATTTTGATCCTGCCGGAGAAGTATTTGTCAATGAAATGTATAAAGATTATGTGCAGGGAATTCAGCCTGATAAAGAAGGTAGTATCATCCTGAAAAATTATTCTCCCAACAAATTAGAGTATGCAAGTGAATCAGGAAGTGATCAGTTTGCTGTTTTTTCAGAAATATATTATGGCCCCAATACAGGCTGGCAGGCTTATATAGATGGCAAACCAGCAGAACATATCCGGGTAGATTACCTTTTGCGCGGGATGAAAATACCTTCAGGAAAACATATCATCACTTTTGAATTCAAGCCACAATCATATTATACGGGAGAAATTATCAGTCTTATTTCATCCGGTATATTGCTGGTTTTTCTTGGATTTGCAATGTTTACCTATTTCAGAAAAGATAAAACACCGACATTATACCAAGTATAAAATAAAATGCGAAAAAAAATATACATATAAAATAATAATATGTGTATATTTGTCTTATGGTTTTAAGAATAGATAATACTACACTTGGTCTGTTGAGACAAATTCAGCGTA
>JADZFD010000073.1 GCA_020850225.1 Saprospiraceae bacterium
CCTGTTTCCTGCCCGTTTTTGATACCGTCGGAGCAAGTTGGACATGGCGGACAGTTTGGACCACCACAATCAATGCCTGTTTCTGTTCCGTTTTTGATACCGTCGGAGCAAGTTGGGCATGGCGGACAGTTTGGTCCACCACAGTCAATGCCTGTTTCTGTTCCGTTTTTGATACCGTCGGAGCAAGTTGGACAAGGCGGACAGTTGGGTCCACCGCAATCAATACCTGTTTCCTGCCCGTTTTTGATACCGTCGGAGCAAGTTGGACATGGCGGACAGTTGGGTCCACCACAATCAATACCTGTTTCTGTTCCGTTTTTGATACCGTCGGAGCAAGTTGCATTTTGTTTGGATATGCAGAATGATTTTTGCTCTGTACTACCAAAAGTACTTCCGTTTACTAATTCAGTGGATTCCTTTTTGAGTTTATAGTATCCATTGCCGTAATTGCAGCAAAACCCATCACCAAATTCATCATAAATTACAAAGTTATAGCATCCGTCAGGCAGACAAATATCGATGGTATTCAATGTGTTGGGTGAAAAATACGGACCACCTGATAAGACAGTTACATTGGCAGCATTTTTGATTTTCCAGGTAGTTTCCATCGGGTAATTATCCGTTTTTATTTCGAGTTTCAACCTGATATCGTTACAAACAGGCTCTTCGCCGCTATTTCCTCCAGGACATGCAGAAAGACAGGCTGCATTGGCAACCTTAGAACGAATAATATTACCAGGTTGAGTACCAAAACCATTAGAAAAATTAATACCTACCTGGGTTAAATGGCAGTAGGACATGATGGTACCTCCAGTGTTTGAAGGAGGCAATCCGGGATCAGAACAACTCCCTTCTACCTTATAGCATCCGTCAATAGCGGTATTATTGCCGTTCCAGACACATGCATGAGTATGTTGTGAACCCATCAAATGCCCCAGTTCATGCGTGATGACTTCGACAGTCCAGCTATACACAGGTATTTCAAGATACGTTTGATTGATGCCTGCATAACTCATACTGTAGGCAGGATTTGTTTTGCACAAACCATTGATATAGGCTATTCCGCCGCTGGCTTTGTAAGAAAGCAACTGAGCCAGATCCCCGTTAAAACCTTTACGGTATCCTGTAAATGCATTTAGCATACCCGAGGATGTAGTAGCATTGTAGGGACTAGCTTCAGTCCAAACTACTATTTCTGAGAGCAGCGTGTTGATTTGTTCTGCTGCATATAAGGTACTTACCTGATTAAATATCCCGGTAATAAAGGCGTTTACATTTTTTATGCTGCTTCCTTTTTCCTGATAAATGTCGTAATCTACTTCAAAATATACCCGTACGCAGTCAGATAATGATCTGTTGATAGATGTGTTATCCCGAAGTTCTTCCTTGGTATATTCGGTCTGATAATCCGGAGTGCTGCATGCTCGTTTATTGTATTTAGATAATTGCTGATCATTGTACAGTATGTAATTATTATCAGTTGTATTCTTTTCCAGTATTAAGTTGCCTTGTCCGGAAGGTGAAGAGATAATACCTGAAATCTCACCCTGTATGATTGAAATAGCAGCTATACTACCTTGTTCTCCCTGGACAACACCTCTGTAAAATTTCCCTTTTTCATGTTGAATGACTTTCATGGATGGTGCTTCACGCAAAATAAAATCAGAGGTAAAAGGAAAAACTTCAACAAGTTCCAGTGTTACTATCTTTTCTTTGCTCACGGGTATATTGAATTGAATAAAAGCATCCTTACCAGAGGAAAGATTCTTAAATTTTTTTTCATTCAGTTCAAGTATGGTGCATGTGCGGATATCATTGTTTGCAGGCTTTGTATTTTGCAGATTTAGTTTAAAAAAGTCAAAATTAACAGGTATAGCATCCTTTTTTGCCTGTATGACGAGTTCTTGAGGTTTAAGTACCTTATATTGGGCTGATATAGAAGATATCAGTAATATGATAAATGACAGCGGAGATAATATGTACTTCATGCAATAATATGGTTTGTAATAATGATTCTTTACTAAATGGTTAAATTAATGTCATTCAGCAAATACTCAAGGAGCCAAAAATCTTGCTAATCACTTTTCCATACAGAGATAATAATGTCTGCAACGTTGATAAACGATAATTATAATCTTTGACGATTGTATATAAACCAAAAATTATGCCTGATATTAAATATATTTATAATGTGTATTTTGATATTCTTAATTGTTTTTGTACTTTACGCTATCTTGTATATAAAGTAATTATATAAGGTATTATTTATCAATATAATGTATATGGTGTAATATTTATTATGTTATTATTAGTCATTAATATAAATAAAGTTAAAATAATCTAAGGCACTTACCTTTTCATATAAGTTTCAGTAAATTTATTAACATGAAATTGTAAAATAATCACATCAGATTATTAATTTCAGTGCTAATAATATTCCGGATTTAATTGATTTGCATTGTGCAGACAAATGTTGCTTGTAATATACTGAACATTTATTAATAGGGTGTTCAGTTTTTTATAGTATTTTATATTTTTTACTGATGTTAATTGTGTGATATCAATATTGATTTTTTAATAAATAAGTATTAATTATTGCCTAATTTTGACCTTTATTTTTAAAAAATCATGAGTACAGGAATATATTCAGAAGAGCAATATCTGACATTTTATAAAAAACTCTTACTGCCGCGTATGGTGGAAGAAAGGATGCTGATAGGTTTACGGCAGGGAAAGATATCCAAATGGTTTTCGGGATGGGGTCAGGAAGCTATATCTGTAGGTACAGCAATGGCTATGCATCCGGATGAATATATGCTGACAATGCATCGTAATCTCGGTGTTTTTACGGCTCGGGATATTCCTTTACGTCGTTTGTTTGCACAGTTTCAGGGTAAATTGGAAGGTTTTACCAAGGGTAGGGACAGGTCGTTCCACTTTGGCACACAGGAGTATAAAATAGTAGGCATGATATCTCATTTGGGCTCTCAGATGGGTGTTGCGGATGGTATAGCACTGGCAGGTTTATTGCACAACAAGCAACAGGCCACACTGGTTTTTACCGGAGATGGGGGTGCAAGTGAAGGTGATTTTCATGAGGCAGTCAATGTTGCCGCTGTATGGCAACTTCCATTGATTATTATAGTAGAGAATAATCAGTGGGGACTTTCCACACCGTCATCGGAGCAGTTCCGTATGAAGTCATTTGCTGATAAAGGTATCGGTTATGGTATTGATGCCATTTCCATTGATGGCAACAATGTGCTGGAAGTATATGAAACGGTTAAATTCTGGGCTGAAGAATTGCGCCGGAACCCAAGACCGGTTATCATCGAATGTATATCATTCCGAATGCGCGGTCATGAAGAAGCATCAGGTACAGCTTACTATCCGGAAGGGATGGCGGATGCATGGAAGGATAAAGATCCTGTTCTTCAGTTCGAACAATTGTTGAAAAGCAAAGGAATTCTGAATGATCATCTTATTCAGGTATACCGTAAAGAGCTCAGTGCACATGTTCTTGAAGAATTGAATATTGCTGACAATTATCCAGACATTATCCCGGATAAACACACAGAAATCAATGATGTTTATGCCCTGTTTGATAATCGTTCCATAACACCAGTATCGGAAGAAAGACGGGAAATCCGTTTTATAGATGCTATCACGGAAGGTCTGGATGAAGCTATGCAGCGTTATCCGGAACTGGTATTGATGGGTCAGGATATCGCCCGATACGGTGGTGCATTCAAGGTGACAGAAGGCTTTATTGACAAATATGGTAAAGAGCGGGTTCGCAATACGCCCATTTGTGAGGCAGCTATCGTTGGAGCAGGTTTGGGACTCTCTATCGCAGGTATCAAGAGTATGGTGGAAATGCAGTTTGCTGATTTTGTGTCAGAGGCATTTAATCAGATAGTAAATAATCTTGCCAAAGCACATTACCGATGGAACCAGTCAGCGGATGTGGTGGTACGTATGCCAACGGGTGGCGGTACGGCAGCAGGACCCTATCACTCTCAGTCAACTGAAGCGTGGTTTACAAAAGTTCCCGGTCTGAAAGTGGTGTACCCGGCAACACCTGAGGATGCCAAGGGCTTGTTGTTGCAGTCGTTTGCAGATCCTAATCCGGTTATGTTTTTCGAACATAAAAAACTGTACAGAAGTATCAAGGGTTTTGTTCCTTCAGGATATTATACAGTACCCTTTGGCAAAGCAAGTATTCATCGTCAGGGAACACAACTGACCATAGTTACCTATGGTATGGGCGTACATACAGCCATACATACCCTGGAAAAATATCCGGATATAGATGCAGAAGTAATCGATCTCAGAACGCTTATTCCATGGGATCAGGAAACGGTGCTGGCATCCGTCAGGAAGACAGGGAAAGTTATTGTTTTACATGAAGATACGATGGTCAGTGGATTCGGAGCAGAGATAGCAGCTGTTATTACTGAGGAGATATTTGAATGTCTGGACGCACCTGTGTTGAGGGCTGGCAGTATGAATACACCTATACCATTCAATGCTGAACTTGAAAAACAATTTATGCCTGACATCGAATTTGAGGAGAAGTTGCTTAAGTTGTGGAAGTATTGATTGCAACAACGATATAGGAATAGGTCAATCTGTTATTGATAGTCCGAGTTCACCCTGTACATTTCGGGCTCCTATACTGGCCGATTGAGTGATTACATTATTAATGGTTAATTTGGATCCTGCTGCCACCTTTGCCAGCATATTGATGGTGTTGTTATCCAGTTTTTCTCCTCTGGTATAGGTAGAAAATATATGCCTTCCACCTGTATCCTGAATATAGACATTGAATGATAAAATACTGGTCTTGGGTATATTTTTAAAGGATGACGGATATTCCAAAATCAGTTTTCCGAGTTTATCAATTTCTTTTCTGGAAACAGTACTCGTACGAACATTTTCAAAAGTCAGTACAGGTTCCGGTAGTCTGACAAATCGTACGGTTTTTATCTGGCAGACTACCTTTTTATAGTATAGCTTTATTTTAACTTCTTCTTCAGGTAACTGTGCGATGACAGAATATGTACTGTCACTTCGCTTGATTAGTGTACCCGAACTGATTTTTAAATCTACATATTCCGGATCGCAATTATTGAAATCTATCTGTATGATATTCTCAACACCTATATAGAGTTCATCACCCATTTCGCTGAGCGCTGGTAGATTGGCAACAAATGTTGAAAAAATGAGATGAACCAGAAAAAGATAAAAATGCATATAAACCTGTTAAAAAAAATCAAAATTCATATGATGGGATGACCAACTATATCATAACGGATTTCACAGTCTGAATGTTTCCTGATAAAGGATATGAAAATGAATTGTGCGCTCTAAAATCGTACAAAAAACAAATAAAAAAACCTTAACTTGCTTAATATCAACAAATTAAGGTTTAAAGTGGTGACCCCAGGAGGATTCGAACCCCCAACCCTCAGAGCCGAAATCTGATATTCTATCCAGTTGAACTATGGAGCCGTTAAAAATGAATGCAAAGATAATTAAATTTAAAAAAAATACAACTTTTTAGTCAACACATATCGTGTATGTTATTTTCTATCTGCAGAATCCGTATTGAAAGGACACTATGACTTTGTTTTGTCAGAAAATGACAGGGAGTTAAAACCAGCTGGACTTTTTGGAGCTTTTTGATCCTCCCGTCAATACACCTAAGATGCCACGTACCAAAGTATTGGCAACGGTACGACCGATTTGCCTTCCGGCAGAACTATTCAGTATCTGATCGAGTGTGGACTTTTCAGGCTTGGCAGATGTTTTGGGCGTATTCGGAACAGGTGTTTCAACATCTGAAGTATTTGCACTTAGTTTTTCAGTCAGAATTTCGTATGCACTTTCTCTGTTGATTACCTCATCGTATTTAGTTTTGATTCGGCTCTGACTCATAATGTTGTTAATCTCTGCAGGAGTGAGGATGTCCATCCGCGATTGTGGCGACCTGAGATAGCAATGTACCAAAGGCGTAGGAATCCCTTTTTCATTTAGAGCAGCGATGATTGCTTCACCTATACCAAGTTCTGTAAGCAGTGTATCTACCGTATAATAATCCGATAAAGGATAGTTTTCAGCAGTAAGTTTGATGTCTTTCCTGTCTTTTGCAGTGAAGGCTCTAAGTGCGTGCTGCACTTTAAGGCCTAATTGACCCAGTACGGAATCCGGAACATCTCTCGGACTTTGTGTAACAAAAAATATTCCTATTCCCTTGGATCGGATAAGTTTGATAATTGTTTCAATCTGACTCAGCAGTGCTTTGCTTGCTTCGTTGAATATAAGATGGGCTTCATCAATAAAGATAACAAGCTTGGGTTTGTCCAGATCGCCTGCCTCCGGAAAAGTGCTGTAGATTTCCGCAAGGAGTTGCAGCATAAAAGTGGAAAACAACTTAGGTCTGTCCTGTATATCCGTTACTCTCAGTACCGATATATAACCTTCTCCCCGCTCATTGGTTCGTATCAGATCATTTACGTCAAAGGATCGTTCTCCAAAAAATATATCACCACCCTGTTGTTCCAGTTCAATTACTTTACGCAGTATGGTTCCTATTGTTGCCGGTGAAATGGCACCATATTCGGCACTTAAAGCTTCTTTTCCTTCATTGATGACATAATTAAGTACTTTCTTTATGTCATCCAAATCTAGTAGCAGGAGTTGATGGTCATCACAAAATTTAAAAATCATAGATATAACACTTGCCTGCGTGTCATTTAATTCCAGAATTTTTGAAAATAAAACAGGGCCGAATTCCAGTACTGTAGCTCTTAATCTCGCTCCTGAATCATGAGACAGGGTCAGAAATTCTACAGGACTACCGGATGTTGTAAATGGTATGCCAATGCTATTATTTCTTTCTTCAACTTTGGGATTGGATTCTCCGGGTACGGCAACACCGGATAAGTCCCCTTTCACGTCCATTACCAGACTGGGTATGCCTTTTGCAGATAATTGTTCGATGATAATCTGAAGTGTTTTTGTTTTACCGGTACCTGTGGCTCCGGCTATAAGTCCATGCCGGTTAAGTGTTTTTAGTGGAATTCTTATGAAGGTATCGGTCAATACTGCCTGATCCAGTTTGGGAGCACCTAATATGATAGAGTCCCCTTTAAAAGTATAAGCTGAAGTGATTTCTTCTAAAAATTTTGCTTTTGTATCCATTTTAATTACTGAATATTCAATATAGAAATGAGAAAAACTTTAAAAAAGTTCTTATTTAGCCAATAATTTATCCCGTTCAGGACCTGTGCTCACCATAGATATGCGTGTATTCAGCAGCCCTTCAAGTGCGCTGACATATGCTCTGGCCTTGTCAGGTAGCGCATTATACTCAGTTAAATCAGATAGGTTTTCATTCCATCCGTCGAATGACTTGTAGACAGGATTGATGTTTTTCCCGATTATATCAAAAGGAAGTTCAATGGATTCGGATTGGTCGTAATGATATGCGTGAGCTACCTGAATAGTATCAAAAGTATCCAGAACGTCCATTTTGGTAATAATGATTTGTGTGACGCCATTCAGCATAATGGTATACAACAGCTGTGGTACATCCAGCCATCCACATCTTCTTGGCCGGCCTGTGGTCGCTCCGACTTCATTACCCAGCGTTCTTAACTTGTCTCCTGTTTCGTCATGGAGTTCAGTCGGAAAAGGACCTGATCCTACACGGGTGCAATAGGCCTTGGCTATGCCGATGACTTCCCGTATTTTATTGGGAGCAATACCTAAACCGCTGCATACGCCGGCACTTGTGGTATTGGAAGAGGTGACAAACGGATAGGTACCAAAATCAATATCCAGCATGGATCCCTGTGCGCCTTCTGCCAATACCTGCTTACCATCGGCAATAACACTGTTGATATAGTATTCACTGTTGATAAACTTCAATTGTCTGAGCTGTTCTATACTTTCAAAAAACTGATTTTCCTGCTCCTCCAGATTAAAATCAGTTTCAGGATACAATCGAAGCAGATTGAGATGCTTTTCTTTAATATTTCGGTATTTCTGAGCAAAATCTGGTGTCAGTAAATCCCCGATGCGCAGCCCGTTTCTGCCCGTTTTGTCCATGTAGGTGGGACCTATACCTTTCAAAGTTGAACCAATCCTGGATTGACCTTTGGATGCTTCGGTAGCAGCGTCCAGGTACCTGTGGGTAGGTAGTATCAGGTGTGCCTTGTTGGATATCAGCAACCTGTTTTTATATCCGATACCTGACTGATCAAGTATGTGCATTTCTTTGGAAAGCGTAATAGGGTCAAGAACGACTCCGTTACCTATGACATTCGTAATGTGTTCGCGGAAAATACCCGAGGGAATAGTATGTAAAACAAACTTTTTATCCTTGATCTTGATAGTGTGTCCTGCATTGGGTCCGCCCTGAAATCTACACACTAGATCGTAACGGTCAGCCAGGTAATCCACAATTTTGCCCTTACCTTCGTCGCCCCACTGGAGCCCTAAGATGATGTCAACAGCCATTTTCTGTTTTTATGATAATCTTTTAAAGCCCAAAGCTAATCATTTTTGTATGAATGCTAAATGAATCAAAAGATATTAATTTAATTTTGAATGGGATTTAATAACCATTGTCGACTGGAGATTGATGATCACTGTGTTGGCATTGCAGGATTGATTCACGGCATGACAGGAATGTGTACTGTTGTTTTAATCTTTTTATCTCAGGAAAATCTGATACGAATCATGTGACATGTATTAGTATATATAACGACTTCTTAATTGCAAATTCTATTAAGGTATTAAATAAAATTCTCAAAATCTTTACCTTTGTTCCTGATGATCAGTGGTATATTTAGAAATAAAGGAATAAAAATATTCAGATACAGTATTGGTATTGTTTGTGTTGCAGTACTGTTGGCATTGGTTTTTGTTATGTATATCAGATGGTTTGAAGTACCGTCCTCTCATGCATTGCTCCATCCCGGAATAAAGGAATCATCAGTTTTGATGGACACTAAAGGACGCAAAATTGGTGAATATATCAATGAATACCGGAATGTAGTAGCTCCCGAAGCTATTAATCCCTATATCAAGCAATGTGTTATAGCTGTGGAAGATGCGCGGTTTTACAATCATAAAGGTGTTGATGTAAAAGCTATGCTAAGAGTAGCCTTTAAAACCTTGCTGATGGGAGATAAGGAATCCGGCGGTGGTTCAACCATTACCCAGCAATTGGCCAAGCAACTGTACCCACGTCCGCGTATCAGTAATAGTAATTGGTTGTATGGCTTCTATCTTGTAAAATCTAAAATAAAAGAATGGTTCATAGCATGGAAACTCGAAAAACTGTATACTAAGGAAGAGATTCTGGCTATGTATCTCAATAAGTTTGAGTTTGTTAATGGTGCTTTTGGCATTGATGCTGCAGCTATGACCTATTTTGCTAAACATCAGGATGCACTTACATTGGGTGAAGCTGCGACTTTGGCAGGAATGCTAAAAAATCCGAGTCTATACAACCCTGTCCGTAATCCGGAATTAGTAGAACGGCGCAGAAATGTCGTGCTGGATAAAGTGCTGCTCCATGAAGCTGTAGAAGCAAAAAAACAACGTGCTGATTTTTCAAAATTTGCCCGATTTAAAGCCATTGACACCATTGTACCTTATTTTAAATCTTCATTGGAAAGCTACCTGTACCAGCTAATCAGAACACAGCATCTTGTCAGGGAAGATGGCACTTACTATGATATTTTCAGTGATGGGCTAACTATAGAAAGTACGATAGATCTCGACATGCAGCGTTATGCAGAGCAGGCGTCATTGGAACATATGCAATGGATTCAAGGCTGGTTTGACAAGGACTGGAAAAAAATAAAGCCATGGGACTATCAGGCAGGAGATGCAGAACGTGCTCAACGGATGGATGTGATAGAAAACAGAGCTAAAATGTCTCCAAGGTATGCCTCACTGCGAAAACGTATACTGGAACCGGAATTGATTAAACTGGGAGTATTACTAACTGATGCGGACATAGAAAAACTGATAGCAGCCAGGATAGACGAAAAATTAATAAAGACAATCAGTGCTTCTTTGCAAGAAGTACTTAAAAACCCGCGTTTCGTTTCAGTTAAAAATGCTTATAACCAGCTGGAATCTGCATATAAACTGGCCTTCGGCACAAAATTAAAAATGAAAATATTTGACTACGTCAAGGGAGAAAAAGAGGTTGAAATGACACCAATGGATTCTGTAAAATATCATCTGTTATTATTGCAATCCGGATTGGTAGCCATAGATCCGCACAATGGATATGTTAAGTGCTGGAATGGAGGACTAAACTACAGGTATTTTAACCTGGATCACGTCAATATGCGTAGGTCAATCGGATCAACAGCCAAACCTTTCGTATATTCTCTAGCCATGTCAGAGAAAAAAATAAAGCCTTGTGACGCCTTTAAAGATACCATATACACCATATTTCCCGGTGAAGGAGATTTTAAAAACAAGGAACCCTGGAGCCCACAGAATGCCACAAAGATCAATACAGGTCTGATGTATAATCTCTATCATGGATTAATGTATTCCAAAAATACCATCACCGTCCGCTTACTCAAAGAGTTGGGCTCCGTTCGTCCACTTATAGAATTATGGAATAAAATGGGGATAAGCAAAGAGGATAAATTGCCCAATGGCAGAAAGGCTGTTCCAGACTGGCCGTCTATTGGACTTGGTGCTATCGATATATCTCTGTTGCAACTAACAAGCGCATACACGGCTTTCGCCAATGAAGGGAAATGGGTTAAACCTGTATTGGTGAAATGTATCAGGGATAAGACAGGCAAAATTATCTATAGGGATAGTACAATATCCAATCAGGTAATTGAACCCTTGAACAATTCCATCATGCTGGACATGCTTGTTAATAATGAATCACATGATTTTAGTATGCACCTCAAGTCAGTTAATGGTGGAAAGACAGGCACAACAGACGATCAGAGTGATGGCTGGTATATAGGATTGACTCCCGGGCTGGTTGTGGGCATCTGGACAGGAGGTGATGAAAAATGGGTTCGCTTCCTGAGAGAAGACGTAGGTCAGGGCTTTTTTACAGCACGACCTGTTTTTGAAAAATTTATACGAAAACTGGAAAAGGATTCGACAGGTATTTATGATTATAAAGCAAAATTTGTAGAGCCACCTGTTGGTTTTAAGGAATTGACAAATTGCCCTAAAAAGAAAACGGAAGCTATACCAGAAGCCATAAGGGGAAGTCAACCTTTGGATGCAGATTAGTGAGCAGGATATTAAGATACCTGTATATTAAAAGTCTTTCTTTGTTATGTTTGAAGACGTATTCCATATTTAATTCGATGTAATGTTTGTTTTTGTTAAAAAATCAGTCATAAAACAAACTGTATCAGTATCAGACAACAATATCTCCTGACAATTTTTCAATCATGGATACCAATTCCATCTGTTCATTATAGATGGCATCCAGTACGAATTGCCTTCCTTCTTTCAGATACTGGTATATTATAAGATCCGGTGGAGGTATGTCCAATGAAGGTGCTTCAGATTTTTCAACCCACATAAGTATTCCTTCATCACACAGAGGAGGTTCATACCAGGGGATTTCGGATGTATATACAAAACTAATCCAATTGTATTGCACAGGAGAAGTCTCAGTCAGAATGCCACAAAACCGAATATCCTTCAGCATTACCTGAGCTTCCTCCATCGTTTCCCTGATTATGGCCTGATCCGGAGTTTCAAAAGGTTCTAAACTACCTCCAATTGGGGCATATTTACCATAGTAAGGTGTTTTGGTACGTTTGAGAAGCAAATATTTGTCATGATGAGACAAAAAGCAAAATGCTGCAGCTCTTTTGGATCCAGGCTTCATATTCTGTTACGGTTATCCTCTCATTTTATCCAACAAACCACTTAAGGTTTCGTATTCACTTTCTGTAAGGCGGTTATTGGCTGCATCCTGTACGGCAACTTCATTCATAATTAGCTGTAGCTGATCAATTCCGGATTGGGAGATGGTTACGTCCATCTGGCGTTTGTTGTTTGCGCAGATTTTCCTTTCTACCCAACCTTTTTTCTGCAGTTTATCTATAAGCCGTGTCAGATCAGTTCCTTTATCCAGCATTACTTCTTTGATGTAGCCGGGTGTGACAGGTTCCGGATATTTTCCTTTAAGTATGCGTAGCAGGTTGTAATGCTGTCCCTGTATTTCAAATTTTCTGAATACTGTCTGATGAATATCCCTGAAATAGTTGGAGGTATACAGCAAGTTGACTATGGCTTTCTGATAACCATCCTTAAATCTGGCCTGCTGAATGACTTTTTCTATATTCATTACATTTGTTTTAAATAAAAAAACTGAGATATCCCATGTGGAATACCTCAGTTTATAACAAAATATCAATATAGTTGTTGCAACAGACTTTAATTGTTGAAATAGACGAATGCCGGTATAATACCCGTCGTTACGTTTTTTACTTGTTTAAAATCTTTATTTAGAATAGTAAGTTCTCCTTTTTGTTGAAAATCTTTGGCATTTAAAAGGTAGAAATTGTCATTGACGGGATGAATGGCCAGATTGTAAAATAATCCGGAATACACTGCTTTGGAATCTTCATCCGGTTTTGTAATATTCAATTCTATAACGCTGGATCCATTCAGATAGTATAATTCTGATTTGTTATTATTAACGACCAGTTTCTGACATCCATTAGGCAATTTTTTTGAAAATGCGACCTTATTATTTACGATTTTATGTATGGAACCATCGGTGCTTAATCCGGGATCGGTATAGTTGGTGAAGCCACTGCACAGTAACCAAATATCGCCATTCTTATCTAAAGCGAGATCATTGGTATTGTCACCGGCTTCGATGGTACCTGTGAGTACTTCCTTCTGTGTATCATAGACGACAACATGGTGATTGAGTGGATCCCATTCGCTGGCTGTAACAGTGATATAAACGTTGTTGTCTTTGGATAACATTTTTTCTGCCAAACCCTGAATGGCAGTAGATTTGGAGATAGTAAGGGTTTTGGTGTCGATGAGATTGATAAATCCGGAAGTGAAGTCTGAAGACCAGGACGTAACGTATAATTTTCCGTTGGAATTAACAAAATACCGGGGCAAATTAACAGGTATTTCTCCTATGTATTTAAAGTCTACGGCATTGACGACTACTATTTTTGCACTGTTATTGACAGCTATAAAATATTTATTGTCATGAAAAATCATGGATTGGGCGATATTACCCAGTACAAGACCCGGATTCTGAAGTTCAAAGATATCATCAATTTGTTCGTCATCATTCAGATATGTTATTGTTCCGGTACCGGAATTAAACAGGCCTTCATTGACGATAAATGTGCCACGGCTGTAATCTTTCTGAATACTATTGTCATCCTTGGTACAGGAAAACAATGTTGCAATAAATAGGGATAATAAAATAAAACGGTTAAACATTATTGAAAAATTTTTGGATTATAAAAAAAATTAAAAATGATATTTATAGGTTAATTCTGCATTGAGACCAGGCATGGGATAGAATCGCACCCAGTAGTAGTCCTGCTGCAACAGATTGAATATTTGTAATTGCCAACTGTGTGAATCCAGCCATAAGGAAGATTTAAAATTGAGCATATGGACAGCTGTGAGTTTGCCTGTTTCGTCAGGAGCATCATATCGTATTCCGGTAAACTGATATTCCAAACCAAGGTCAAAAATGCTCTTTTTAAATAGAGCACTGAACTGCGTTTTGTGTACCGGAACATAGATCAATTGCTTGTTTTTCAGCTTAGGATCATAGTAATGTTCTATGGCAGTGGTGCGGTTAAAGGCATAGTCTGCTTGTAGAATTATACGGCTTTTGGTAATGTTAAATGCGGTTTTGGCGGATAATTCCATTCCGCGTGAGCATACTTTTTTTTGATTGACAGGAGTCCATAAGTCATTTCTGAAAGGAATCCACTGTATCCAGTTGTCCACGAGATTGGCATAAATGGCAGATTTAACTTCCAGAAATTTAAAATCCCAAGTGTATTTGATTTCAGATTTGAAGGCTTTTTCTGTTTTCAAATCAGGGTTGCCACCAGTAGGCCAGTACAGGTCATTGAGACCAGGAAGGCTGTAATTTCTTGCAAATATCCACTGGAGTGATTTAAATTGGGCAGAGAGTGTCCAGGAGAATGGCATGAATATTTTATCAGTAATATCCTGCCTGAAACTGATATCTGTTTGAAATGCATCAGACCAGGCAATTGGTTTGAGTATACTGACAGATGAGGTGTTTCTTTCCTGACGCTGCGTATAAAAGTTTGAATTGCTCACATCCATACGGTGCTGAAAGTTAATGTATAAAGGACGGTTTATATTCGTCCACCCGGCATTGAAAAAGTATACATTTGTTTTGGCTTTTGAATCGACAGCTGGTGCTTCGAAATGCAGATATTCTCTGGAGTATACTGCTGATGCATTCCATACCGAATGTTGTGTATAGTATTTGTATGAAAGTGCCGATCTGAAATTGTTGTCCTTCTGATGTTGCTTTGTACTGGCTGATGAGGTGATACTTACAGGTATTATTCTGTCAGCATATTGCCACCAGATATCAGCCTGTAATGTCTGGTTTTCTCTTACCCTGTAACCTGTATTGACAACGATGTTATTTTGGAGTAAGTCTGTAGAATGTCTGTTGTATTTCTTTAAATTATATAGATAATTAAACCGGTTGGAGTGATAGCCGCTTTGTATTCCAGCCTTGTAATGCCATTTATTTTTGGAGCCTGCATACATTAATCCTGCATCATAATTTTGGAGCGATGATGATTTTATATATATCTCAGATTGGGTGTGCCGAAATGTATTATTGTTAATTGTAAGCGCACCTGCAAGACCATTGGTACCGGAAAGAGACGGATTGCCTGTACTGTAGAAGTTAATGTTGTCAAATAAAAAACCGGGTATAAGTGACAAATCATACGATCCGTTCAAGGTGTTCTGAATATTGAGTCCTTGCCATAGAACGGGCAGATGTCTGTTGCCAAAACCACGGTGCAGTAGGGTGGTCAATCCACCAGGCGTAGATATCTGCACCTGACTGCCATTGATGTCTCTCAGGAATTGGGTGATATGCGCATATATACTATCGTTATACTGTTTGTCAGGTTGGATTGTAAGCCCGTAGAAAGGTTTGATTCCTTTTATTTCTATGGTATCCAACCATACCTGACCCTTAAGTTCAGCTTGAGTTACATAGATTAATATACATACCAGAGTTAAATAACGTATCATCCGAAATAGTTGATTATTCAGAACGGAATTGTATTATGTGCTATTAAAACCGACTCTAATCCTAATATAAGGAATGATGTGTATATCTGATAACAAGCATAACCAACCTTTCGCCCGAAAGTCATTATTAAAAAATCTGAATCTGGCAGGTCTTCTGACTTGTTTTTTAACCGGACGCCTTCCCGTCTCAATGTGACAGTGGCAGGATGTCCTGAAAATTCCTGATAAACGGAACAAAAACTTACAGCTACGGGGATAGTTCCGGATTTTCACCGGATTCCCTATTAAGTATATGATGTTAATAACACCACAAACACCAAATTTCAGGCAAAGATAGTATTTATTGAATAGTAAATTCAATATTTTGTATCAAAGAAATCTATTTCCTGACATACTATAAATTGATGCATACTAATAATGTTTTATCGGCTGATATTTATATGGGTATATATATTAATATATGATATTTATATATTGGTAAAAAATATTTTTTATTAATAGTGTTGTAAAAAGCCGGATATATCAGGAACTACGCAAGTATCAATTGTGTTGTATTTTAAAAATGAATCGTATGAATACTGAAAATTTTATTACGGTCAGAGAGTATAGTGATCATATTGTTGGAGAATTGGCAATGGTAGCATTAAGGGACGCCGGAATACAAGCGTTTAAAATTGACGAAATGAATACCACCTTACCTATAGAAAATGAGTTTATCATAAAAGTACACGAATCTGATGTGGAAGCCGCTCTGAAGGTGATAGAAGCATGTGAGAGAGGAGAATAAAAGAGTCTGAATACGCTTTTTATATGGACACAGTATCAAAGTATTGTTCATTTGAATGATATGATCTGATAGCTGTGTGTATATGAAACTTTTACATTTAACTATTAATAAGACCATTTTCATTTTAACAGTAAAAAGACTGTCTGTATTTTTTTTACTACAGAATCTAAATTAATCGCACTTACATGAATAATAATTGTAAGAGAAGTACAATATTTGTTATCAGAAAAAAATAAATAATATGCCAATAGGAGTTTCATATACAGAAGAAGAGTTGCAAGTCGTCAGAAAAAAATTTGATGAATTATTGATATTGATGGAACACAGTACCAATCCAGAGGATGTTATGATGCTCGAAAAGGCATACGAAATGGCTGTTGACGCCCATAAATATCAGCGGAGAAAATCCGGAGAGCCCTACATTTTGCATCCGATAGAGGTAGCGCGTATCTGTTTTGAAGAGATTGGTCTGGGACCAACAGCCGTTATCTGTGCATTGTTACACGATGTAGTTGAGGATACGCCCATTACACTGGATGAAATCAAAGATCAATTTGGTGAAAAAATTGCATTGATAGTGGATGGCCTGACAAAATTGGATGGCAGTTACAATAATATGGGTGAGGTCGAAAGCCCACAGGCAGAGAACTTTAAAAAAGTACTGAGCACATTGGTAGTCGATGTCAGGGTTGTCCTTATCAAGATGGCAGACAGATTACACAATTTACGAACTATCGGAGCACAGGCACGTCACAAACAACTTAAGATAGCCGCTGAAACGGAATTCATCTATGCACCATTGGCACATAGATTGGGTTTGTACAATATGAAGACAGAACTTCAGGATATATGCCTTAAAATATCTGACCCTGAACTTTTTGAAGAGATTAGTCATAAGCTGATAGATTCTGACTCTGATAGAAAAGCATATATTGAAGATTTTATAGCGCCGGTAATTACCGAATTACAGAATTTAGGTGCAGAATTTAAAGTGTCGGGCAGAAGTAAAGCCATCTCATCCATTGCCAATAAAATCAGAAACAATAATGTTACCTTCGAGGAGATATATGATATTTTTGCTGTCAGGATTGTTGTAGATGTTCCCGTAGAAAAAGAAAAGATATTCTGCTGGCAGATTTACTCCATCATTACAGATGTTTACAAACCGATTCCGGAACGATTAAAAGATTGGGTCACAACGCCTAAGAGTAATGGTTATGAATCATTGCACACTACAGTCATAGGCCCGAAAGGAAAATATGTAGAAGTTCAGATACGGTCAAAACGAATGGATGAAATAGCAGAAAGGGGATTTGCAGCACACTGGAAGTATAAAGGTATCAAAAAACAGGAAAATGTTTTTGACAAATGGCTGGATAATATACGTGAGATGCTTGATACCAAAGAAACTAATACCATTGAATTTATAAAAGATTTTAAGACCAACCTCTTTGATGAAGAAGTGTATGTCTTTACACCTAAGGGAGAAATGCGCGTCCTGCCCAAAGGTGCCACTGCCCTGGATTTTGCATTTGATATACATACCGATGTCGGATATCATACTACAGCAATTAAAGTCAATAATAAATTGGTACCTATGGGCACCAAACTCAATAACGGAGACCAGGTACTTGTACTGACTAATAAAAGCCAAAAACCCAGCGAAGACTGGTTAAAAATGGTAGTTACCGGAAAGGCGAGGGCAAAGATCAGATCAGCCTTGAAGGATGACCGTCGCAAGATTGGTGAAACAGGTAAAGAAGCATTGGAACGAAAACTCAAAAATCTGAAGATAGATTTTGAAGATAATGTAGACATTATTTCAAAACATTTCGGTTTTAAAAGTAGGATAGATTACTTCTTTGCTATTTCACAGGGTGATGTTCGCGTATCTGACATTAAAAATTATGAAATTGAAAACGGCAGGATTGTATTTGTTAAAGAGGATATCAATACAGAGCCTAAAGAAGAAAATATAACTGAAGAACTCAAAAAAATAAGAAGACCGGCTAAAGACAATAAGTCAATGATACTGGTCAATGGTGAATCGGCTGATATATATCAGTTTTCATTGGCTACCTGCTGTAATCCTTTGCAGGGAGACGATATTTTTGCCTATCTTTCCAAGGAGGGATTAAAAATCCATCGAACTACATGTCCCAATGCAACCCACTTGCTCGCCAATTTCGGATACCGTGTTCTCAAAGCAGACTGGGTAGGAAGTGTGAATTCTACATTTGTGGTTGAACTATTGGTAACAGGTATAGATTCTGGTATCGGCGTAATTCAGGCTTTGACCAATGAACTGTCCAATAAGTTAACAGTAAATATCAAATCGTTCAGTATTGAAGGCCGGGAAGGTTACTTTGAGGGTAGAATAGGAATAACTGTCTTAAACAAAGAGCAATTGAATCTCGTTATACAATCATTGGAAAAGTTGCCGGGTATATCCTCGGTCATCCGTACCGATAAATCTTTTGATTAATAAAACAATTATGACAAGCTCACCTGATAAAATTGAAGAAATCGTATCTGAAGTAAAAGCGATATTTACGTCCCATCTGGAAAAATTTGCTCTTCGTAAAACACCGGAGCGCTATGCTATTCTTGAAGAAATATACAGGCGCAATGATCACTTTGATGCAGAAGCACTCTATATACATATGAAAAATCAAAATTACAGGGTGAGCAGAGCTACGGTATATAACACACTCGAGTTGCTGAGTAGCTGTGATTTGATAACAAAACATCAGTTTGGAAAGAATCTGGCACAGTATGAAAAAGCTTATGGATTTAAACAACACGACCACCTGATATGCCTGGATTGCGGTGAAGTTCTGGAATTTTGTGATCCGCGCATCCAACAGATAAAAACTATGGTTGGAGATATCCTCGGCTTCGAAATAACGTACCATTCTTTGAGCCTCTATGGCAAATGTAAGCAAAAATCATGTGACTTACACAATTCAAAATCCAAACTTTAACCCCATAATCAGTATTTTGCTCTATTTTTTATACAGTATTGTTTATTGTAATCTGTAATTTGTTTGTGTACAATGTGTTGTATATGTATCGATATGTATTATATATTATATAAATGTATAATTTGATGCATTTTTTCATTTAGTATATAGAAATTTTATAATTTATAATAACCACACAATAAGAATAATATAAGTTATGTATAAAAATATATGTATTTTTTTATATTAAAATTTTTTTTTATGTGTAACTGCCTATATCTTTGCCTTTGAATAGCGTGAGAAACTATTCACGAACCTTATAGAACTTGATAATCTGAGAATAGAATATACAACCTTCATGTATTGCTATTAATCTAAACCCTGCATATATTGCAGGTCAGTACCATCAGCTTATATATTATTATAAGTACTTTTTGTTTTTTTACAACCTTAGAATAGAATAGATCCAAAAGAGATAAGAGCGTCAATAGCTTTTATGTTTTTCTTAACCTTAGACGTTACAGGGTAGGAGTGTATTTGACATTCGACATGCCCCATAACAGTAAAAATTATTTTTTTAAAACTCAAAATTTGGATCTCATGAATGAATTCAATTCAACACGTTTCAGTTCGTTTATCAAACTATTCAGTTTGGTTCTAGGACTTTCATTAGCGTCCATGTCATCTGCACTTGCTCAGGTTCCGTCATGTGCATGTCATGGCGCTATCCAATTGTCCGTTGATGATAACTGTCAGGCAATCGTTTCTGCCAGTTCGATTTTAGCGGATGGTTCAACTTGTGGAGGCGTTGCAGGCGCTATCGTTACTTTGATGAAAACACCAACTAGTGGTATTATAGCTACTGGTGTTGAAGAAGCTGTTTTTAATGATGCTTATTTGTATATAGGTAAAACAATATACGGAAAGGTTACAGATGCTAATGGAGTTAACTCCTGTTGGACTACAATAAATGTAGAAGATAAGATGAAGCCAAGATGGGTAAGAACAACACCGGATACGATTGTTACAATCTGTCCTGCTATAGGTTCGTTTTTGCCAGAGGCAACAGACAATTGTCACCCACCTAAAATATTTCAGGTGAGTGAAGAAATTATTGTAAATAAATGTGACAGACCGGACTTGTTTGCTGGTCCGGATACATTGAAACTGATTAAAAAATCATACAGAGCAATTGACGAATCAGGTAATATCTCTGAAACAGATTGTGTCGTTTGGATATATGTAGTTACGCTGAGTGTTGAAAACCTGATTGGTGTTAAAAATGTCCAATTGGAATGTGATGCGCCATATGCAAAGATCCCTTCAGGACCTTTTGCAGGTCATCCATCTCCTACTGACATAGGTACATTGATAGGATCGGGTGTTCCATCGTTACACGCATGGTATCCAACAACCAGAGGTGCCGGAAAAGTGGATGTGAATCCAATCAATGGTAATCTCAGATTGACCGGTGGAACAGATGCCGGTACGAGTCCGGGTATGGGAGCTCAATTGTGTTTTACAGCTAATGCCGACGGTACTGTTTCATTTGACTGGTCTGCAATCATGCAGGGATCTATTCCTCCTCCGGGTAATTTCAACGGTGATCATGCGCGATACAGGATAGGTTCCGGTGCTTGGGTTAACATCACATCCGCAGGACCTGGTACTGTAGGTCAGAATGGAACAATTACAGGTCTTTCAATACTGAAAGGTGAAGAATTCTGTTTCAGAGTAAGAACAGACAACAATGCAAGATGGACAGAACTGATGGTGAGTAATTTCCAGGGACCAATAGATGCAGCAATTCCACTCAATCCGGATGTTACGGATTTGTGTGATATATATGTGACGTATGAAGATGTAGAATTTCCTGAAGTGAAGTGTGTAAAGAAAATTATGCGTACATGGAAGATACTGGAATGGCAAAATTGTACAAGCAGATATGTTGAGTTTGTACAAATTATAGAAATAGTTGACTCTAAAGCACCGGTTATTTCAAAACTTGATCGTTATTATGAATCATCTACCAACGGTCATAGTTGTGAAGGGTTGTTCAGATTGCCTAAGCCTGCATTGACAGACAATTGCAGTTCAAATCTTAAATATGATGTAACTTATCCTGGTGGATTCATCAAAGGAGCTAAAGTTACGGATACGGATCGGTTTATTGCACTTCCTGTAGGTTGTAATGAAGTTACAATTACTGCTTTTGACGGTTGTTTGAATCAATCAACATTCAATTTTGTAGTTGAAGTTACTGATAATACACCACCGGTAGCTGTTTGTGATCAGAATACTGTAATCGGTTTGACAACAAATGGTCAGGCATGGGTACATGCATCATCTTTTGATGATGGCAGTTATGATGATTGTGCTCTTAGCATGATGCTGGTAAGAAGAATGGTGCCAGGATGTGAGCCATGTGCAGTTCCGATCTTCCCTGACTATACATATCTTGGGGAATTTGTTAATGCTGGTTCAACAAAACCACATTACTACTATATGTCTAAGACCAAGACATCCCCGAATGTAGCATTTAAAACAGCTGCAGCTATGGGAGGATATGTGGTTGCAATAAATAACGCAACAGAAGATGCATGGGTATACTCCAAAGTTCAGGAGTGGAAATTAAAATCAGATTATCTGATTGGATTAAGAGATATTAAAAAATATGGGCAACATACATGGGTAAGTGGAGAATCCAGTACTTACAGAAACTGGACAACGGGTTCACCTACTAATACAACTGAATATGCTGCTGTTAAGGATGCTTTTGGTACATGGTATGATTTTAGTACAGTCTCATGTGATGCGAATGAATATTATTACGTGGTTGAAATAGCAGATCCTTGTGGATTTAATTCAGGTGCTTTATTCTGCTGTTCAGATGTAGCATTGGGAGCACAGATGGTGCAGTTAAGAGTGATTGATAAATCCGGTAACTGGAATGATTGTATGGTCAATGCAATAGTACAAGACAAATTGCCACCATCTATAGTTTGTCCGGCAGATCAGACAGTTCATTGCGATGATTATTTTGATGTTGCCAAACTAAGAGAAACCTTTGGATGGCCGGTTACTTTTGATAATTGTGATCCGATTAAGGTCGTTACAGATTCTATAGTTGATTTGAATAGTTGCAGAATAGGAACTATAACAAGAACCTTTACAGCTACCGATCCAGGAGGTCGTACAGCTACATGTACACAGAAAATTACAGTTTTACCAAGCAGGTTGTTTGCTATGACTGAAGACAGATGGCCGGTAGATCACTTGTCAGTTGAAGGATGTGAAAATCCGAATGATCCGAAATTTGGTCCTGACTTTATGGGACGTCCGGATTTGACAACGGATAATATATGTTCTCTTGTTGGAGCACAGTACGAAGATCAGGTGTTTTATTTCAATAATGGTGCAGGTGAAGCTTGTTTCAAGATACTAAGACACTGGACAGTATTGGATTGGTGTAACTATCAGGTATCCACAGGTGGTGGTCATATTTATCAGGAGTGGAAACATACTCAGATTATTATGGTGTCTGACAGAAACAAACCAATTATTCTCTCAGGATGTGATTACCAGTCAGTATGTACATATGATCCTAAGTGTCAGGAAGGATATATTGAAATGACCGCTACAGCTACAGATGTATGTACTGAACAATTAACTTACAATTATAAGGTTTATCTAAATGGTAGCAGCTCTTTCGACCCTAGGTTCTCAAAATCAGGATTAGCTACTGTTACACAGAACAGAATAAATGTTGCCAATGCCAGTGGTACTTATCCTATTGGAAAACATAAAATAGTATGGTCTTTCGAGGACAGATGTGGTAATGTGACAAGCTGTACTAAAGATTTTACTATCTCTAATTGTAAGGCACCAACACCTTATTGTATCAATGGTCTGGCTACAAGTCTGATGCCAATGAACGGAGGAGGAATGGTTGAAATATGGGCATCCGATTTTGATAAAGGAAGCAGCCATCCTTGCGGATACACTATTTACCATTCATTTGAACCTATGTCTCTGGATAAAGATGGCAATTTAGTTCAAAAGAAAAACCGTATTTTTACATGTGACAGCTTAGGCAAACGTGACGTAAGGGTTTATGTTGGCGTATTGACACCTTCAGGTGAATTGATACAGGATTACTGTACTACGTTTATTACTGTTCAGGACAATCAAAAAATTTGTCCTAAGAAGGATAGCCTTGTAGTAAGTGGTTCGATTACCAATGCTGCCAACAAGCCTGTTAAAGATGTTCTGGTATCGTTGGAAGGTTCTGAATTGAACATGTTAACATCCGATAATGGTACATTCAATTTTGCTAAGGTTACAAAAGGAGGAAGTTATATACTGAGACCTCAGAAGAAAGATGATTATATGAATGGTGTATCTACACTGGATATAGTACACATTCAGCGTCATATTCTGGGTATTGAGAAGATGAATACCGGTTATAAGATGATAGCTGCTGATGTTAATAACGACCAGAAAGTTACAGCAAGTGATCTTACTGAATTGAGAAAGCTGATACTGGGTGTTACAGATTCTTTTGTAAGTAATGATTCATGGAAATTCTATGATAAATCTTATAACTTCAAGGATGAATCAACTGCTGAATCCGAAATTCTACCTTTGGCTTACAGTCTGGATAATATACAGGATAATCAGATAGTCGATTTCAGAGCGGTTAAGATTGGTGATGTGGATAACAGCGCCGTTGCTAATGCCAATGATGTGGCAACAGTTAACAGATCATCAGACCGTTTACATCTTGCTATAGAAAATCAGAAATTTGTAAAGGGACAATCCATTGAAGTACCTGTATATCTGACAAATAACGCCGATGTAACCGGATTCCAGTTTACATTAAACTTCGATAATGAGATGTTTAACCTTGAAGCAATCAACAGTCCGTTGGCTGGAGTTACAGACAATAACTTTGGATTTACCAGATTAAGTGAAGGAAGAATTGCGGTATCTTACAATAAAGAGAAAGCAATGAATTTGGAACAAGGTGCAAAGGTATTGGTAGTGACTTTGAAGGCTAAAGCTGATGGTAATCTGAATAATGCATTGAATGTGGGTTCAGAGATTACCAAAGCAGAGGCTTATGATGCTGATTTGAATGTTATGCATGTTGATCTTCAGTTGGAAGAAAGAAATACTGATAATATAGTCTTGTATCAGAACACACCAAACCCATTCAAGTCAACAACAAGTATTGGATTTGAATTGCCTCAGACTTCAGATGTTACCATCACAATTTATGATATGACAGGTAAAACACTGAAAGTAGTGAGTCAGAACTTTGGTAAAGGATTCAATACTGTAGAAATCAACAAGCAAGAACTGGGAGCTGCAGGTGTATTGTATTACACAATGGAGTCAGGCGACTTCAAAGCAACCAGAAAGATGGTAGTAATAGAATAGATTTTCTATAAAGAATTTTACTGTTTTTGGGATGGGACCCCACTTCGAAAAGTCGGAGGGGGTTCTCTTTTTTTATATAAGTTACAGATTATCAATAGTAATTATGTAAATTATATAGGTTTCTTTAGGCTTAGATACGGATCATTTTGAATTTTAATCATTAAAGACTAAATTTGCATTAAAATTTATAAGCATGATTTCTAAAAAGGTAAATTCTGTTGAAGATGCATTTATCGGACTTACCGATAATATGACGCTAATGGTTGGTGGTTTTGGTCTTTGCGGTATACCCGAAAACTCCATAACGTATCTGCGTGATAATAATATCAAAGGATTAACTTGTATTTCCAATAATGCCGGTGTAGATGATTTTGGACTTGGACTTCTGTTACAGAGGAAGCAAATCAAAAAAATGATAGCATCTTACGTAGGTGAGAATGATGAATTTGAGCGACAGATGTTAAGTGGTGAATTAGAAGTCGAATTGGTGCCTCAGGGTACGTTAGCGGAGAGATGCCGGGCAGCTCAGGTAGGTATTCCTGCTTTTTTTACACCAGCCGGCTATGGTACAGAAGTGGCAGCAAATAAAGAAGCACGTGAATTTAATGGTAAAATGTATGTAATGGAGGAAGCTTTTAAAGCTGATTTTGCCATTGTTAAAGCCTGGAAAGGCGATGAAGCCGGCAACCTTATTTTTAAAGGTACAGCAAGAAACTTTAATCCTTGCATGTGTGGTGCTGCAAAAATCACGGTTGCTGAAGTAGAGGAATTGGTGCCATTGGGTTCTTTAGATCCGAATTTTATACATATACCGGGTATATTCGTTCAACGGATTTTTGAAGGGGAAAAGTACGAAAAACGCATTGAACAAAGAACTGTAAGACCACGGCCTTAAGGAGCCATTTCAATTGCATTGTATAGTTTTACACATTCGGCAGCTTCCCTGACATCATGGACTCTCAGGATGCTGGCACCTTGTTGTAATGCATACAGGTTCAGTGCCGATGTTCCGTTTAAAGCTGCCTCAGGAGTAGTACCAAGTGTTTTCCAGATCATGGATTTACGGGACAATCCGGC
Organism: Saprospiraceae bacterium; assembly: GCA_020850225.1. Classification (GTDB taxonomy): domain Bacteria; phylum Bacteroidota; class Bacteroidia; order Chitinophagales; family Saprospiraceae; genus OLB9. The sequence goes on from JADZFD010000073.1 coordinate 25,594, forward strand.
AAGTACCGGAATATCAAGCATTCTGAAAATGCCAAGATGTTTTAGAAGTGAAAAGTTATGTTCATTCGTTTTGCCAAATCCGAATCCGGGGTCAATAATTACATCTTTTATTCCGGCTTTCCGGGCATCAATTACCTTGTTTTTCAGGTACGTTAATATGTCAAGGACAACATCCGTGTATTCCGGGTTTTTTTGCATATTATCAGGAAGTCCTTTCATATGCATCATGATATAAGGAATATTAAGTTTGGCTACGGTATGCATCATTTCACTATCATATGAACCGGCTGAGATATCATTGATCATGTCAGCACCGTACGATACTGCGTCCGCTGCAACGCTGCTATGTAGAGTGTCTACAGAAACAATAGCCTCTGGAAATGATTTTTTTATGTGTAGCAAGGTATTGTTGATGACTTCTTTTTCAAGTAACGGATCCGATACAGGTGACCCGGGTTTACTTGTCATATATCCGATATCTATTATATCTGCCCCTTCTGAGAGCATTGTCTCAGTTTTTTGTAAAGTAGTATAGATGGAATCACTTCTGGAACCTGAATAAAAAGATGCATCATTCAGATTTATGATGCCCATTATCAGAGGCGAACGCAGGGAAAGTAGCTTTCCGTTACAATTAATAGTGCTTTGCATTACCTGCCTTTTTATTAAATTAAGAACAAAGGTATTATAATCCGAAATACTTTCGGTATCTATTCAAATAAACCAATACATATCAGAGATGTTTCTTAATTAAGTATGAAATGTATATAAAATGAAAAAATTGGATGTAGATTTTTGGGATACAAAACATGCAATCGGAGATACACCATGGCAGCTTGATCAACCATCACCACCGATAATAGCATACTTATCACAAATACAAAAGAAGGATTTGCGAATTTTAATACCTGGTGCTGGTCAAGGTTACGAATTGGATTATTTAATGCAGAATGGATTTACAGATGTTCTTGTATGTGACTTATCCAGCCATGCTATAGAGCGATTGAAAGACAGAGTAGGAGATAACCCATCCGTACATTATTATGTTGGTGACTTTTTTGATTTGACAGGCAAATATGACCTTGTACTTGAACAGACATTTTTTTGTGCTTTGAATCCTCAATTGAGATTAGCCTATTTGAATAAGATGCATGAAATTTTGAATGTAAATGGAAAATTGGTTGGTTTACTATTCGCATCTGAATTCCCATTTGAAGGACCACCCTTTGGAGGTGACATAAATGCGTATAAGTCATTATTCGAAAAAAAACTACATATTAAAACGATGAATATGTGTTATAATTCCGTCAAACCAAGATTGGGTAATGAATTATTTTTTATTTGTCAAAAAATTATTAATTAGCAAAATTTAACATTTTTTTTTTGGATTATATGAATGTTGGGTATATCTTGCGGTGTCTTAATCGACAAGAGAGAAAATTTCCGAGATTTAATAAACCGTAAACCTTATTTGTTTTGAACTTCGCAACATTCAAAAAGAGTAAGATTAGAAAGTCTTATTCTGATATAATATTTTCATTTTTTATAGCCAGTGTATTTATATTAGGATATCATCTTGATAAGAATTCAAATCTTACATTTTCATCTGTTTCAGATGAGGAAAGTGCTCCACATAAAGGAAGTGCCATGAAGTTTGGCTTCCCATTGGATTCGGTATATATCCAGGAAGATGTAATTAAGAAAAACGAAATATTCAGTAATATACTCAATTTGAATGGATTAAGCCCCAATTTAATATTATCGATTGAGAATGAAGCCAAGGAAATTTTTAATTTCAGAAATATAAAAGCAGGCTCAAAATATCATATTATCAAGAAAAGTGAATGTGATGATACACCAATAGCTTTTGTCTATGAGCCTGATAAGTTTACATATCTGGTTTGTGATTTAAGGGACAATATAAAAGTGGACTTGGTTGAACATGATGTTGAAGTGTGCGAAGAAGTAGCTTATGGATCAATTGATGGATCATTATGGCAATCTTTAGGAAAAATCGGAGTTGATAATTCAATAATTGATAAAATGGAAGAAGCACTCTCAACTTCCGTTGACTTTTATCATATACAGAAAGGAGATGAATTTAAATTAATTTTCGAGAAAAAGTATATTAATGGTGAGTATATCGGATTAGGTAATCTCCTTGCAGCAAGTTATTCTACAGATAATAATACAAGTTATTCCATCAATTACAAATCCAAAGACTTTGATGGGTTTCTGGATTTCGAAGGCAGGCCGGCAAGAAAAACATTCCTGAAAGCGCCTGTTAAATTTAGCAGAATATCATCCAATTTTAATTTAAGAAGATTTCATCCCATCAAAGGCAAAACTATACCTCATTTGGGCACTGATTATGCCGCTCCATATGGTACAGAAATACGCTCTGTTGCTGATGGTATTGTCACAGCAGCAGCTTATGGAAGTGGTAATGGAAAATTTGTCAAAGTGAAACATGATAAAGTTTACGAAACCCAATACCTTCATATGAGCAGATTTGCCAAAGGAATCAGACCAGGTACCCGGGTAAAACAAGGACAAACGATTGGTTATGTTGGTGCTACTGGATTAGCCACCGGACCTCATGTTTGTTTCAGATTCTGGAAAAATGGTAGACAGGTAAACCACCTTAAAGAAAAAATGCCTGCTCCTCAAACCTTGCCTCAAAGTCAATTGGGTAACTACTTTGAAGTCAGAGATAAAATGTTGGTCAGACTTCAAAAAATTGGCCACAACTACCCGCATCAAGATATGGCAGGAAAAGTTGCAAATCCATGATGCAGTATTGTATACAACATAAGTCAGGTTTTTTCAAAAGAGATTCTCAAGTATAATGATTCCTCCAATAAGGTCATACATACATCCATAATGTAAAATTGAAGTAAATTGTTAGATGTTTATTCAGACAATCATACAAATTTTTTTCCCAATTTAATGATTTAGTCAACATTTGCAATGGAATATATATGAATTCCTGGCATATAATACAAAAATTATTTCAGAATTATAATTTTGTATCAAATTCAAGCAACTGATCATCAATGTTATACACATTTAAAATAAAATATTTGAAAAAATATTATTATTTTATACCCTTATAAGCAACGAAAATTATACATAAGGTATCTTATATTCAGAGACCCCAAAGTCTCAAAGATTGATATTCTTTTCAAATAAATTGAAAAAATCTTTAGCGAAGAAAAAAAAGCCCACTGAAAGCAGCGGGCTTTTTTTTTGTATTTATTTCATCGTCATTATGATATGAGGTATGCCGTCTTCAATATAAGATGTACCCGTATCATTAAAGCCTAATGACGTATAAAACCTCTTAAGGTAGCTTTGGGCACCGATTTTTATAGGAACGCCCGGATATAACTCCTTACAATGCATTATTGCAAGAATCATGAGTTGCCGTCCGAAGCCTTGTCCCCTTTTTTCCTTCTTACATACGACTCTCCCGATTGAAACAAAATCGGTATACGGAATATCTGGTGGTAGTATACGAGCATAACCAATAATGCTATTATCTGTATCATGCAGGATAAGGTGACTTGCGTACTTGTCATTACCGTCTGCATCCAGGTAGGGGCAGTTTTGTTCTACAATAAATATTTCCTGCCTCAATTGAATGATATCGTAGAGAATGTCAACAGTTAGATATTCAAATTTGCATACTGATAAAGATATTTGCATATACTTTTAATTTAATGACGTTCCTGAATTATGTTGTTTTATTTGAAATCCGGATATACTTCCTGCCCTGATATTAGTTTTAAAAAAGAAATCATTAAAATAATAACATTCAAGATCATTGGTATAAAAGAAAAAATCACGTGGTGCTGATGTAATAACAGGATAGATTATCCTCCTGCTATTTTTTAATTGAAGCGTAGTTTTGAGACGAACAATTTCTGTCGACCAATAGGTGTGATTAAACAGACCTGCGACGATTGTTCTTCGGCTTTTCATGGAGAGAAAGTTACTTAAATCCTTATACATATATGATTTGATATCATTACCTTCAAAATTGATTTTGTCAGTAGCAGTAACAGACAAGATTTGCAATGTATCAGTATGGTTACTGAGTACAGTGTTCAGAACTGGATCTTCACCCATCATCAATGTATCGCTCTTAAGGATAGGAATCTTAGTATACAAGGCAGCTCCATGTTGGTGTAATTGGATAAGTTTTGATTGATAAGGAAATTGTTTTGCCAACACAGGCTGTATCAAATGATTCCAATCGGGTGTATAATGCAATAAAACTATTACATTAATGGAAGTGTCACGTATAATTGGATTTAAAAAAAGTATATCCTCAACCGTATTCAGATTGATTTCAGTAATTTTCAGACCAAAAGCATTGTTCCTTTTGGGCAATTTGAAATCTTCATTTGTTGTTGTTTTTAGATAAAGAGTCATAAAAGTGCTAAATATAAAAGCAATATACATCGCCTTTTTACTGTCAGCAAAATAACTTGTCAATCCTGTAATTAAAAGTGCAAAAAGGATATAAATCAGATAATCCTCCAGGTGAAGTTGAATAAAAAAAAATGGAAGTATAAAAATGCTCAATGACAAAAGAGACAACAAGATGCTGATAATAAGTAGTGTTTTTACTAAAATCTGCTTGTTTAGCATCCGTATCACATTTTTTGAGCAGCTACAATTACTTTTTTATCAGATTTTACTTCTCCATCGGGATGGAAAATGCTGCTGTAAACAATATACATACCGGTTTTGACCAATGTTCCTGAAGCATTCAACCCGTCCCATTTGATTGTCACATCAGGTGCAATCAACAAATTATTGGCAAGATCGATAACAGGAAAACCATTGCTGTCAAATATACGGATAGTAGCAAGGTATCCGCTTTTGTCCAGGTTGTAATGTAACAGAATGACATCGTCAATACCATCACCATCCGGTGTAAATACTTTTTTATCTATGTAAACGAAGTCATTACTTTCCGGAGTCAGCACTGATTGATCATTGGAATTTTTATAACCTGGTGTAGCAAAATGTTTGTCAGCTGATGCAGAATGCCAGTTGTTGATGTCATTGGTAGGCTTGTCATTAAAAAGCCTTTCCAGCGATATGCCTTTAGTGTTTTTCAGCAACGAAAAATGCATATTTTGCCTGTAATCAAAAGAATCTAACGTTATGAGTTTGCCTGAATGGTTATACTGTAATGTTATATTGGCGGAGGCAACATTCAGTGCCGGTAGTGTAGCTTCAATAAATAATGCCGTATCCGGGGTAAGGTATTTATCTTTCAGAAAAGCAATATTTTTAGATATAGCTGTATAATTTCCTGGTTGTAATGTGATTGTGGTACGGATGAGTTTGGATTCTCCCCTTTCTTTGTTAACAACAATCAAACTATCCAGTTTGAGATGTTTGGGTGATTTATTGTAAATTTCAATAAAATCCTCACCTCCGGTATATGGGTCGGTAAGAACTTCAGTGATAATCAAATCGCCTTCTTGAGGAGTATCAATAAATGAAAAATGTACTTCATGTTCAACTGAATAATTGTTGATGTTACGGAGGTTTTTTATTATGAGTGTGTAAATATTATTGCTTTGAATCGCCCCATCAGCAAAACGCAGGATAGCTTCCAATGGTTTTTGAGTATTATAGAGCACTTCTGTAGGATTGCCCACCCCGTGATTAACTGTATAAGTAGTGGTTGACATGGTTGACATCGTTTCAGGAAGTTTATCAAACCGAATGATCACATCTCTGTTATTTAAGGCCTGTGCCGATATCACAAATGGTGCGATGGTATCTCTTTCCAGTTTTTTGATGTAAATATCATCGTAGAAAAATTTGTCTGAACGGGTTGATGTATACTTACAGTAAATACCAAAATACATCGAATCAGGGATAACCAATGCAGGATCAAAAAAATCAATATCGGCTTCAAATTGTTGCTGTCCGGAGTAATCCGTATTAATAGTGCCCTTGCCATTTCTGTATAATTTCATTTGAACACGTGCCTGTGCCGGGTCAAGAGCAATGGCTCCGTTGGTACCGGCTCCAAGTAAGGTGGAAATCCCGTTGACAAGTTTATATAATTGTATAGCGTCATTGGTCCCGTTTTCACCTAATTTCAAATAATATCCATTGGCACCGGCTTCTTTTGGCTGATCAGTAAAAAGATAAATCTTGCTGTAATTATCGTTGGAAGGTGCAAATTGCATTTTAAAATAAAGGTTTATTTCTATACTGTCATCCGGCACCTGATACTTAGTAAATATAGCTGATTCGCCGGCGCCAGTTGTTGATAATTGTAATTGTTTGCCGGTATTGATTTTAAAATTTCCGATATCCCCGGTCCATTTTACGATGTTAAGATTATTATCATCAAAATGGAGACTTAATTGAGCATAGCTATACTCAATAGACAGAAACATGAATAATATCAGTAAATTTCTCACTGTAAAAAGGTTTGATAAACTGGTGAAAAGGCTATCTTTGTGCTTCATTTATGAAATGATAATATTATTGTATTCAGCGATATGATTTGTAATGATTAATAATTTCAGTAAACTTTACTCAACTTAATACAGAAGCAAATATAATACATGAGACGTAATTAAGTTTATATTCAGCTCATTGTTTTTTATAATAATTGTGATAGCGGTTAAAAAGCATAAATATTATTTATAAATCCAACAACATAATTATTGGTATTGGTACGTTTAAAATCAATAGTTAAACATTTAAACAGATAAAATGAAAATTGCAGTTGTAGGTGTCACTGGTCTTGTAGGCGGAGTAATCAATGAGGTGTTGGAAGAGCTTCAATTTTCATATACACATTATATTCCGGTAGCATCGGATCGTTCGGTAGGCAAGAATATTCATTTTGATGGAAAAACCTACAGTATCGTTGGGTTAGAGCAGGCATTGCAACTTGCACCGGATATTGCCATTTTTTCTGCCGGAGGAGATATATCTCTGGAATGGGCACCAAAGTTTGCAGCAGTGGGAACGGTTGTTATCGATAATTCCAGTGCCTGGAGAATGGATCCAAACAAAAAGTTGATAATACCTGAAATAAATGCCGATACATTGACAAAAGAGGATAAAATCATTGCCAACCCCAACTGTTCAACCATTCAGATGGCATTGGCATTGGCTCCGATTCATAAGCAATACGGTATTAAGAGACTTGTAATATCAACATATCAGTCATTTACAGGTACAGGTGCCAAAGCCGTTAATCAGTATAATAATGAGAAGTCCGGCATCACAGTACCTGACACTGAAAGAGCTTATCATTATCCTATTTTTGAAAATGCAATACCTCAGTGCGATGTTTTTCTGGACAATGATTATACGAAGGAAGAGATGAAGCTTGTCAATGAAACGAAAAAAATTTTAGACGATGAAAGCATCCGGATTACTGCTACAGCAGTAAGAATTCCTGTGGACGGTGGTCATTCTGAATCCATCAATGTAGAACTTGGCAAGTCTTTTGATATAAAAGAAATCAGGAATATATTGAGTACTGCAAAAGGTATTGTTGTGCTGGATGACCCGGAAACTTTTAAATACCCAATGCCGTTGTATAGTAAAAACAAAAATGAAGTTTTTGTAGGCAGATTAAGATACGATGAATCACAGGAAAACACATTCAATATGTGGGTTGTTGCTGATAATTTGCGTAAAGGAGCAGCTACAAATACCATTCAGATTGCACAGTACCTGGTTGATAACCACTTAATTAGTTGATAATTGTATTATACTTACCTTAAAGTTTATTTGAATATTTAATTTACATTGTATTATGAGACGTAAAATTGTACTATGGGGTTCCAATGAGAAAGATGAAAAAATGTTAATTGCATTGGAATTGCTGGAAAAGGAAAACGTTGTTAATATTTACACTTTTCCTGAAAATGTTGCCACTGAAGAGTTTTTTAAAGCGATGTCTGAAAAGTGGAGAGATGAAGAAGAAGTAGAGTTCCCATCTGTGTTTACTAAAATTGAAAGAAAACTTTCAATATCCGAAAGTCTTCTGCCTGACGAAATCAAGGTTGACAGACCTGATTTGATAACACGGGCACAGGCCGAATGGCAATTTGTTGTATTGTCTTCCAAATTGTATGATATGTACAAAAGTGAATTGGAAGATATCAGAGAAAAGGTAAACGGTCTTACGGAATACCGTAATGATATGTGGAACGAATTGAAAGAATTCTGGGACAAAGTACAGGGACAGTTAAACGATAAAAATTTGTTCAGGGAACATGGAGCTTCTCTGAAAGAAAAGACAAATGTTTTATTCGATAAATTGAAAGAATTAAGAAAGGAACTGGATAGTCAGTTTGAAACCCAATCCAAAGGTTTTGCTGATGCATTTAAATCAGAGATTAAGGAAATAGAAGATAAAATTGAGAAAGGACTTGGTCTGAATCCGATATTTGAAGATTTGAAACAATTACAGACCAAAATCAAAGGAATCAAGTTTACAAAAGATGACAGAAACGAGCTATGGGATAAAGTAGATGGCGCATTTAAAAAACTGAAAGAGCAAAGAGGCGCCAAGGCAGAGTCATCATCAGGTAATAATCTGGCAAGATTGGAATCCAGATTAAATGGATTACACGGTGCCATACAAAAAATGGAAAGATCCGTAAATTTTGACAAAAAAGATATGGAAGACCAGATTAAAAAGGGTGATGATGCAGGAGGTCAGCTGGAGTTGCAGTTACGTCAGGCAAGAATCCGGATGATTGAAGAGCGGCTGCGATCCAAGGAGGAAAAATTAGCAGATATGTATGCTACTCAAAAGGAAATAGAAACGAGAATAGAAAAAGAAAAGAAACGTCAGGTAAGATTCGAAAAGCAGGAAAAACTCGAAGAAGCTAAAGATGCTGTTAAACAAAAAATTGCATCTGATATTGCAGAACAGTCCAGGGAAAGAGAAAAAATAGCAGATAAACTTGAAAAAGCAGCTTCCGATTTGCAAAAACCTAAAAAAGGATCATTTATTGATACAATAACTGAATCCGTTGAACAGTTAGTGGAAGATGTAGTGGATACTGCCAAAGCTGTCGCCGAAGTGGTAGGAGAAAAGCTGGATACAATCAAGGATGAGGTCGAAGATAAGCTCGATAATCTTGAAGACAAAATGGAGGATATCGGAGACAAAGCTGAAGATAAGTTTGAAGACATTGCTGACAAACTTGAAGATATAGCTGATAAAGCAAAAGATAAGATACAGGATACAATTGATGCTGTTAAAGATTCAATAGCAGGTACGGATACTACTGCCTCCAATGAAGAAGGAGCTTCTGAGCAAAAAGATGCTTAAAATCTGTATATACTCAGTTTTATAATTTATTCAATATGGATTATATTTTATAAAGCTGAAAATTATAAGCTGTGGCAAATATGTATTTTTAAAAGTCGTTTGTATAACTTTTGATTGTTTTATAATTAACTGAGTTTCTGCAAACGACTTTTTTCATTGTATAATGTAGTATATAATCAACCCATGTTAGAAGTACGGTTGGGTGCTGTTAAACCAGAATATGGCAAGTCATCATTATGGAATATGGTTGTTGAAGAGATAGAAAACCAAAAAAAAACGGCGTCAGATTTTATTCAGACGCCGCATAACCCCAAAAAACCAATGGGAAACAAAAGAACTTGTTCCCGCTTTTTATAGTAGTTCATACTATAAATTACTTTTAAGACTTAATTCAAATGACAAAGTCACCATTTTTAACAAAATTATTCTTCATTGAAAGTAAAATCATCATTTTTTTGCAATAATTGTGGCGCTGAATCCCCAAAATGGATAGGTAAATGTCCGTCCTGTGGTGAATGGAATACATACCATGAAGAAGTAATAGAAAAACAAAGTACTTCATTGGAGAAGGATTTTGGCTGGAAAAAAAATACAAAGGAAAAAGTTGCGATTAAGAAATTAACTGAAGTAGCTCCGGTTTCTAATATCCGTACAGATACATTGGATGGTGAATTAAACAGAGTGCTGGGTGGAGGTATAGTGAGTGGATCTATTATTCTGGTAGGAGGTCAACCCGGTATAGGTAAATCTACACTATTGCTTCAGTTAGCCTTAAGCGTTCAAAAAAAAGTATTGTATGTGTCAGGTGAAGAAAGTGAGGAACAGATAAAAATGAGGGCTGACCGAATAGGCATTTCCAATCCGGGATGTTATGTGTTTACGGAAGTCAATGTATCCAGGATATTGAAAGAAGCGGCTACCCTTGAACCTGATATGCTGATAATTGACTCTGTTCAGACGCTTGTGAGCCCATATATAGACTCGGCTCCAGGCAGTATCTCACAAATCAGAGAATGTACTGCCGAGCTACAGCGTTTTGCCAAAGTGACGAATATTCCTGTATTTGTAATCGGACATATCACCAAGGAAGGAGGTATCGCAGGCCCCAAATTGCTTGAACATATAGTGGATGTGGTATTACAGTTTGAAGGTGACCAGCATTATGCATACAGGATATTACGCACGCTGAAAAATCGATTCGGAAGTACAGATGAAATAGGTATTTATTCAATGGATATACAGGGTTTACGCGAAGTAAGGAATCCCTCTGAATTATTATTGTCACCGGATGATACCTACCTTAGTGGAAGTGCGGTTGCTGCCTCACTGGAAGGATTAAGGCCGTTGCTAATAGAGACACAGGCGCTGGTTAGCCCTGCAGTTTATGGTACTCCACAGAGATCGGCTACAGGCTTTGATCTGAGGCGGTTATCCATGTTGCTCGCCGTTCTTGAGAAAAGATGTGGACTGAATTTTGGCAACCAGGATGTTTTTCTCAATATTGCCGGCGGTATTAAGATATCTGATCCATCGATAGACTTGGCTGTAGTCACTGCTTTGATATCTTCATTACAGGATATTTATGTAAGAAAAAAAATATGTTTTGCCGGCGAAGTTGGTCTTGCAGGGGAAATCAGGCCGGTGAGCAGAATAGAACAACGCATCCAGGAAGCCGGTAGACTGGGATTTGAAGTTATGTATGTAGCCAAACCCAGGTCAGATAGAATGAATTATTCGAATGCAGGTATAGAAGTCAGAACATTAGCGAAGGTGGACGACTTGCTGAGTGAGGTTTTTGCATGATAACAGGAATAGACTATCATTATATCTTATGAATGTAAACATGGGAGCATGATATGGAAGGAATTTCGGATCAGCATATCGAAAGAGATGATCGGTCAATCATTGTTTTTGATGATACATGTCTGTTGTGTTCGGGTTTGGTACGTTGGATAATACACCATGACAGGTATGGTCAGTTTTGGTTTATAGGACAGCCTACTGCATTAAAATATAAAATTATTTCGCATGAAATCAATTCTGTAGTATTAGTCAAAGAAAACCAGAGATGGACAAAAGGCCGTGCAGTTATTGAAATATTGAATAATTTAGACAGACCCTGGTCATTTTTTGGCTGGGCATTGAAATTGTTACCAGTTGGAATATTGGATTTATTTTACGATATAGTAGCATCTGTCAGACACAAATTGTTCAAAAACCTTACGAATTGTCAGTTGGATCGTACAATAATCAGACAAAGACTGATTGAATGAATTATTTCAGGGCAGAGCGCAGTTATTTTTGATTATCCGGTGCCGTAATAATTATACATTCAGGACATTTTCCTTTTTCTGTATTGATAAGACCTGAATTTTTAAGATCGTTGATAACCTCAGATGCTGATTTTTGAAGATTCAGTCTTACTTTAACATCCGGATTGTATTTGAAATGTTTGTCAATTTTGATTGTTTTCTTATTTTGTTTGACAAGAAACTCTTTAAGTACATCTCCAAGATTATAGGTAGACAGATTTAAATCTATACTTGTTTTGTTATTTTTATCAGAATGTGTTTCTTCAACCGATACTTTTTCTTCTTCACTTAATAATGTAGAAGTCGGCTTAGAAACTTCCTTCCCTATAAAATTACCTTTTACAAATTTTAATGCATCATCTGTTTGCAGTATGGTATAATTATCCGGATTGCCGATTGCAGCTACCCGAACAGATCCTTCCAGGTTTTTAACAATTAATGTATCATTAGACTTGCTGAGGAAAAATTTTGTTCCCAATACGCGAATTTCAATACTGTCATAATGTACGATAAATGGCAAAATACTTCTTGTAACATCAAAGGTACCTTCTCCTTGTAAAGTTACAAAACGAGCATTTTGATTTTCATAGTTTTTGGGATAGTTAATGATTGCATTTTTAGCCAGAGTTATGGTACTTCCATCTGCCAAATGTATAGTTTCACCATTGTTTGATGCCTGATACTGGATTCGGTTACTTTCTTTAGGTTTGAGTATAAATACAAAAAGTAAGACAATCAAAAATGTAGCTGCTATAGCATTAATGAAATAATATATTGCCGGTGGTTTTTTTGTGTTTGGTGATAATTTAACCAGATTTTCCTCTGGATGCTTTTGTTCGATTAAATCCATAAAAGCATTCCACTCCTCATCAGCATCGAGATGATGGTAGTTTTGTATTTCCGTACTTTTATTTAATATGGACTCGAATTTATTCAAAAGATTCTGTTTATTATTTATTTGACGTTAATTATTATGTTTTATCACGAATTTTACTTAATTAAATATATCCGGATGATTTTTTAATTGTTCTTTCAGATGTTTCAAAGTAATGGCAATATTATAATCCACCATCCTTTTGGAGATATGCAGGTATTCAGCTATCTCATCATACGACAATCCCTCAAATTTATTTAATACAAATATTTCACGTGTTTTATCTTTTACGTTTCCCAGGGATTTTTCAAGTGCATTCCTGACTAGAAAGGGGTCAAAATCTATATCAACAGTGTCCTGAATGTTTTCGAGGGAAAGATTGTTCATCTCCTCTGTGGGCATTTTTTTGTTTTTCCTGATATGGTCTATCATCGTGTTTTTTGTCATCATATAGAGATATGCCTTTACGGATGTCTGAATCTCTATATGCTCTCTGTTGTTCCATAATTTCAGGAAAGTACTTTGAACGATATCTTTACTAAGTTCGATATCATTTATGAATTTGAATACATAATTGACCAAAGCACTGAAGTATTCTTTAAAGATTACCTCATAATTTTTAGGATTTGAAAATGGGTTATGACTCAAGACATAAAGTATTGAGGGTTAAAAGTATAGTTTTTTTTTAATATTTATCATATTTAGGGAAAATTTTTAATCCAGGCTGATTCGTTGTCCATCAGTAATGTATCCGTCAAGACGCATCAATGGAATAGTTACAAAAAAATCTGTGCCTTTTCCAACCTGTGTTTCAAAGTAAATCCTACCGTTAAAGGAATCCAGCATATTGGCGGCAATAGCCAGCCCGAGACCGGTACCTGAGCTTTTCGTAGTAAAATTAGGAGTAAATACTTTATCTTTCATATGCTCAGGTATACCTGTTCCGTTATCTGAAATCCGGATTAATGCATCATTGTCCTGCCTTTTCAATTCAATGTCTATTTTGCCCCTTCTGTCATCCGGTATTGCCTGAATTGCATTTTTCAGCAAATTATTGAGAACACGTACCAGGTGATTTTTATCTGCAAAAACAAATAAGTCGTCGATAGGCTCAATCATATTGATATCCATATCATCACGTTTTCTGAACAGGTCGTGTATTGTCTCTACGATTTCATTTAGGGATATTTTTTCATTGCTTGCCTGTGGTAGGGTAGCAAAGTTTGAAAACTCTCCTGCGATCTGCGATAGGTTGTCTATTTGTTCTATTAAAGATGAAGATATCCGCTGAACCATTTCGTGTGTTCGTTCAGGATTGTCCTTGGTGACCCGCTCCAGATACTGAATATTGAGCTTCATGGGTGTCAGAGGGTTTTTGATTTCATGTGCTACCTGTTTGGCCATTTCTCTCCATGCTATGTCCCTTTCAGTCCTTGCCAGCAGATCCACGCTGTCTTCCAGCTCCTGGGTCAGATTATTGTATTCGTCAATGAGTATACCTATTTCATCATTGGACTTCCATTCCAGTAATTCATTTGTTTTACCCAGTTTGAATTTTTTAAGTTTTTCTGCCAGTTCAGTCAGCGGTTGTGTAATAGAATTGGCTATTGTAATTGCAATAGCTCCTGCTATTAAAAACAGGAAGATATATGCGTTCAGTATCGTACTCAGAAAATCAAGAATATTATCAGCAGAGTGATCATGTGAGTGATATTCTATATCTAAAAATGCAAATGCACTGCTATTATTCAGATATAAAGGTATAAATTCGTGTCCGGAAGCAGTGTCATAAGCTGAATGGTCGTTAATATCTTTTTTGTTCTGATTTTCCCAGAAATGGTATGGAATTCGTCCAAAGATATCATCCTGAGAAGTAGTAGCTATCAATCTTCCAAAACGATCATACAAACTTAGATTTTTGTCGTGGATATAGGATATTTCATTGAGTTTACTGCTCAGATAAGCAGATGCATACGCATCATCAGCCAGATTTTGGATACTCAGGCGGATATTGTGAACGATGGTAACAGTCTCTTCCTTGTTTTTAGTTACCTGATTGACTTCGATCAGATTTTTAAAATACAGAGCTGTAATACTACCGATAATCAGAAAAGTAACAACAATCAGGATAATAATAGCTAATTGTATTTTAGTCTTCAGAGAAGATCGTGTCCCGAATTTTAAATTCAAATTGGAAGGTAAAAATCCAAACCGGGTATTGAATATCGTCAGTATAAATAATATGATACCTGTCCATGTGAATATGAATGAAAATAGAGAAATGGGTTTGATGAGACCGGAAATCTTTTTCCATGAAACGATTTTATATTGTTCCGTTGGTTTGGAAACGACTAAGGAATATCCGTTCTGGATAGTATCTTTATTGGCCGTTGACAGGATATTCAGGTCAGGATATTGTTGAAAATTATCAGCTTTTTCGATGAGTCTGTCTTTACTGAATACAGCATAACTGATGTTTTGTACCTGATGGCTGGTAGCACGTGAAGTATATGGGTTTTTTGCTATGACAAACAGATACCAGGATGCATTTACAGGAAATGGCCTTATAATTTCGAATCTGGTAATATATTGATTTTCGAAAGGATTGTGGTATACCTGCCGGTTGACTCTGTATGCGTTGGTGTAGGATTGATTTGTCTTGTAAAAATCGGAGAAGTAATTACTGAATACTGTAATGCCGCTATTTTTGTCATACAGTTCTATATCAAAACTTAATGAATCAGATAATCTGTATTCAGGTTTGTTGAACATAAACGCATAGAGGTCTTTTTTATCAATTTTGGCATTATTATCCAAAGAAGCAATACTGTTGAATACATCTTTGGATAGTAAGGTATCCTGAATTTCCAGCATTTTTTCGACGATTGTATCATCAACTTTGTTGAAATATAGGTTAACAAAGCTGCTTCTTTCAAAGATGTCCTTTTTCAGACCGAAATAAAACAAGACAATGGCTAAAAAACCGGAAAACATAATCATCCACCACAACAGGTAAGTGATTTTTTTGTCTTTGTTGTCTGTGTATGCATCAAGAATCAGACTGTAGGAAATTACAAAAATTATAAACTTCCAAACTGATACCTGCAATGGAAAAACAAACAACGAAATAAGTATACCAGTACACCATCCAATGAAGCTGAAAAGTAATTTCTGATTCAGATTCAAATTGCCTTTGTTAAGCCATTCGTAGAGTATCTGGGTACTTTGGAATATCAGAATCATGGACAATATAAATCCTGTAATTAATGTAAAACTGATGCCATTAAACGTCAGAAGGGATTCTATTTCGAGATTTACATTTGGATTTAGGACAAAACGTTCAATTGTTTTGGTTAATAGCGCAAATGAAAGTACGGTAAATGAACCGGTGATCAATGCCACCAGATGATATTTGTTGTCAAAATACTTTTTGTACTTTTGAATAATATCTGGTAATAAATATACAAATACAGTTGCCAGTATCAGTAAGATAATAAATGAACTCAACTGACTTATCAGAAGTCCCGGTTTGTATGTTTGCCCAATGTCAGAACTACTTATGGCAAGTGATGTAAAGAAGGTAGAAGTCAGTAAGGTAAATACGCCGCCTGTGATTACAAGTAAAGAAACTACGGGTACCAAAGACCCGCTATTACCGATAAGTGATTGCTTAATTCGGGGTGTCTGATAAATCGAAGCCATTGTGAGCAAGAATAATAGCGAAAGCCATCCAGGTATCCACATGAATGGATATTTCTTTGCATGTTTCAGATAAAACCCTACAGCATGACCTTCAAAACTGATGGTTTGATCTGTTTTGTCCGATGTTAACACTATTTCAGAATCAGACTTCAATGTATTGTATGCATGGATATTCAGTAAGATTTTGGCGTACAATACAGAATCTCCTATAGTTTTTATAGTAATATCATTATGGGTATTGGGAATGGAAACCGAAACAGCCCGATTCCAGTAAATTATTGTATCCTTATGGTATATCTCAATATTTAGTGGAAGTTGATCGAGGTTAGCAAGGATAACTTTATCATGATCTCCGTTTATGAATCTTTCAATGGAAGTACTACTTTGACTCAGATACTGATTCAAAGCTTTGGATGCCCGTTTGGATTGTTCACCTGAATCTGTTTCGATACAATTGATTGATATACATAGCAAAGAAACTATGCCGAATATCATTGTTAGCCATTTAGACCATCTCTGCATGTGAATTTTATGTATGAATTAAGCCGCTAAGATAGCTATTGTGCAGATAAATATCAAGATATGTATTATATAAATTTATTATATAATGTTTAGCTTTTTAATATATGAAAATTTTGAATAAATATTCATTGGATATACAGATAGTTAGATTGATTTGATAATATTTATGATTGCAATAACCGTTTTTTAGATTTAAGTTTTCAAGTATCTGCCAATAAAGTCATTAGATTAATGATTTGCAACTTTATTGAATGAATCATTGTTCCATAAACGAGGATATACCGCTCTGTCGCTTTTGGATAGCCAAAAGAGGAAAGTCCGGACAACGTAGAGTGCCACACCATCTAACGGATGGGGTCATATAGTATATGATACAGAAAGTGTTACAGAAAATAACCGCCTTACTTGATGTAGGGTAAGGGTGAAAATGAGAGGTAAGAGCTCTCGTATATCTGTAGTAATATGGATATAGAATAAACCTTGTGGGTTGAAATGCCATGTATATTCGTAACCTCACTGAGGGAAAATTGACTCGGTTTTTAGATTTATATCTGTACGAAGGGGTAGGCAGCTTAGATAAATGACAGAGCACATACTTGTGTGTGTGACAGAATCCGGCTTACAGGTATATCCTTGCTTTTTATTTTTTTTCGATTTTTTCCTGCCAGTATGTTGCAATCGCATTCAGACTTAGGATGATACTGAATATGGCTATTCCCGGAAATACGACCATCCACCAGTTTTTCATATTTCTTCCCTCTGACATCATTTTTCCCCATGAGACTGTTTCGACAGGTAGTCCTATGCCCAAAAATGACAAAGATGATTCTATCAGGATAGAACCTGCGACACTAAAACATGCCAGTACGAGTAATGTGGGCATTATATTGGGAAGTATGTGTCTGAACAGTATCCTAATACTACCTAATCCCAGCATCCGGACAGAGGAAATATAATGTGTCTCAAGGACGGCCATGGTTTCTGCCCGCGAATGACGTGCAAATTCTGTCCATCCCAGCAATGATATGATGAAAACAATATTCCATACTGACGGTACCGTAATAATACCTGTAAGTGCCAGGATTAAAAACAACCCGGGAAAGGATTTTCTGATTTCAATTATTTTCATCAGAATCATATCCGGTGAAATCGGATAGCGTTTAAGACTTTTAAGGTAGTTACCCATGTAGATTGTTGCGCTTATGGTGATGCCTGCCAGTATAAAGATGACCAGTGAAGAAATAAGGAAATTCCGGCTGAATTGAAATTCATAAATAAGATAGAACAAACTGACTATTTTTACCAAAAATATAATCGATACCTGAAAAATATTGAATGTATAGCTTCTTTTAACAGAATATGCAGCACCCATACCGAATAAAACACCTGTAAAAAAACTTAAAAAAACGGAAACAAAACCAATGAGTAATGATATTGTAGCTCCATGTATCATGCCGGATGCCACATCACGTCCGAGTTTGTCCGTTCCTAACCAATGGTATCTGTTTTTGCCGGAAGTAGTTACTGAACTTAAAGGTGGCAATGAACTACCATCCTCCAAATGTATGGTTGTAGGACTAAATGGTATTATTGGCTGCAGACAAAACTGTTCAGTCAAACACAACACGGACTTGTCATTTGCTATATATGGTGCCAGAATGGCTGTGATTATATAGAATATGACCACGAAGACAGCAATATGATAGGATGTCAGTATGCGCTTCATCTCTTCTGTATTTGTGTTCTGATGCGGGGATCTGCCCATGCGTACATCAGGTCAGTAATAGTAAGAACGGCTATGGTTATGGTACTGATTACAATCAGAATACCCAGTACGACATTCCAGTCTGCTGTGTAGATACTGTCATACATCAATCTGCCCATACCCGGTATATTAAAAATCACCTCTATAATGAGTGCGCCGGATATACCTGCTGCCAGTCTGCCACCAAGAATGGTTATTAAGGGTAAAAGTACATTAGGGAAAATGTGCCGATACAGCGTCTGTGCTTTGCTGAGTCCCTTTGCATAGGCTGTCATTACATAGGGTTTTGATTGTTGATGGATGACGTTGTTGCGAACTATCATACTTAGTGGTGCAATATCGTTGGCTACCATACAGATGATGGGAAGTATAAGTTGATTACTGTTCCTGAGTAAAGTGATGATGACTGACTGCCCCTGTGGAATATACCATAATCCGGGCGGAGGAAAAATATTGAACAGGTAGCCATATCTGTCAGATGTAAAATAGATAATCAGGAGGGACGCCAACCAGAAAACAGGTATAGCGTACAGCATAAACCCAAATACTTGAAATAGCCTGTCAAATAAAGAATTGCGTCTGATTCCTGCCCACAACCCCAATGGTATTGAGATAAAAGCAGATAATATTAATCCAGTAATAGCCAGCAAAAGTGTAAACTGAAGCGCTGTACCTATTTTGGGTAGTACTGCACGGCCGTCCTTGACGGAAAAGCCAAAGTCTCCCAATATAATATTTCGAAGCCAGTTATGAAATTGATTACTTGTACCATGCCACCGGAATACAGGATAGTAAAATTGAACCCTACTGCTGCCCATCAACTGAATTGTCTTTAATAGCTTGTCCATGGTTGATTGGATTGTACTATTCTCATGACCTGAATGTGCGGATAATTGACTGAGCACATTTATGTCTTTTTCAAACTGGATTTGTCGGATTAAATCAGACCATAGGGCAAGACTAATTGAGTCTTGTCTGGATTGAGATAAAAATACTTTCCTGATCTGGATGTATTCTTCGGTTAGCCTGTAAGAGATTTTTTGTTTGAGCAGCGCATCTGTTAATTCTCTTTGTTCTTTATCCGGTATGTCATAAGAATATTCTCCGTAAAAATTCGGCAAAACAGAGAAATAAAAGGTAGGCTCATTCAGGTGCAATTTATGATAGATCCGTGCATATTCCTTGCCTGCAATAGGGCTTTCGGGAGAAATACCCTGCATGGTCATAAGTGATTCCACAGGATCTCCGGGTACTAATTTACTCAAAAAGAATGCAATAAGTACTACTATAAATAATGTAGGTAAAAACAGCACAATTCTTTTGAATAAAAATCGGGTCATTATTACTGATTAGGTACAGTACTGCCTGTATATTGAAAAGTGTTGGCCATGTATCCCGGCCTTTTTGATGTGGCTGATGCCTTCCATTTCCCGGATATGATTATTCTTTCTTCAGGTGCATACAGAAAAATACATGCCTGATCATCGTAGATCAATTGCTGGATTTTTTTATATAATTCTATTCGTTCATTTGCATTTTTGGTTGAAGGAATTTTGTCAATCAATTGATCTGTTTCAGCGTTTTTATATGCTATATCATTGGCGCCATCCGGTGTATTGTTAGCGGAATTCCATCTGGACAGGTCATCCCAGATTTGTACATCCTGAGACAGAATAGAAGGAATTAACTGATATTTACGGGTACGAACATGCTCGCTTCTTATAAGTTTCATATCCTTTTCTGTTATCTTGATTGCAATTCCTGCTTTGCGTGCATTTTCCTGCAGGAGAAGTGCGATATTTTTTCCGAGTTCCTGTCCGGTGATCAGTATCTCGATTTCTAAATTCTGTTTTTTACCCTGAACCATTTTATCCAGTATTCCATCCCGATCTGAATCGCTCCATCCCGATGATACAAGGAGGTTTTTAGCCATTTCTATATCAAAAGCAACTGGTTTCAGACTACTGTTATTGGTGGCTTTAAGAGGATGGACAGGCCCTGTGGTTCTTACGGCTTTGCCATGTTCAAATTTATTTATAATATTATCAGTATCAATTAAGTGAGCAAGTGCTTTACGAACATGGATGTCTTTGAGTATCTCATCGTCATTATTGATAAGGATGTAATATTGTTTGGTTAAGGACGGATGAAAAAACTGTAGTTTTTGTTTCATGACCGGATCGTTTTCAAGATCATTGTATGCATCAGAAGATACTTCATTCATAACGTCAATATTACCACTTTTAAGCTGTGCCAGAGCAGTAATCTCATCGACTATTACATGAAAGATGATTTTATCAGGTCCTTGTTCCAGATTAGAAATGCTCGTTTTTTTAGCCCAATAATCAGGTTTCTTTTCAAGTACTATATTCTGATCTGCTGTCCAGGACACAAACCGGTATGGACCTGCTCCCGATATTTTATCTCTGGAATAAACCGTTGAATTGAATGATTCTGCAAAACCTTGCAATGTCTTGTCTTCCTGAAGCTGTTTTTTGTTTTTATCAGTAAATTTGTTGTAAGGGTAAGCACCCAAAATGTTCAGGCTGTCAAAAAAATATTGAGGATACAGTTCCAGATTGGTACATGTCTCTAAGGCGAGCATGTAGTCTTTGTCAAATATTACCCGGCATTTCCGGGTGTCTGACGGGTCAGGTATAATATCGGTTATATTTTCAGTAAAGCTTCTGTATTTGCCGGCATCGGTCATTGGCAGGTTTATTGCTTTCAATGTAAAAATATAATCATTTGCCGTAACCGGACTACCGTTGTCCCATCGGGCATCTTCCCTGAATTCTATGTCAAAGGCAATACCACCCTTGTAAATACCTGTATCTATAGCTATTTCTTCCGGCATTTGTTGGATTAATACGGGCTCAAGCTGGAGGGATGCGGGATTATAATCTGCAAGCGGCACATATATGTATTGATATACTTCTCTGGCAACCGGGTTGGGAAATAACAACGGATTGAGCCGGTCAGGATCTTTTTTTAATCTGATATGCAGAATGCTTTCAGGTGTGTCAGTACTGTTTTTACAGGACACCAAGCCAATTAAAAATACAGATATTAGCAAATATTTGGAAACTGACATAGGATTGAATTTATATACCACAAAATTAATCAAATTCTACACTGTATGAAGCTTGTTTGCTTAATAACATGTTAATTGATAAAAATAATATGCATCCGGATAGCATTGTTATATATCAGCTGTACAATAAATTGATTTGTAATTATTATAGAAAATTCGGACTATGGTGTTACAAGGTTTATATTTGCAAATGAAAATTTTTAAATTGATTTTTTATGTTCAAAAGATTTAAATTCTTTACTATATTTTATCTGATTATAGTTGTCTTGAATATCGTGGTTTTGTACTATATCAAAGACTACAGGATGGTTGTAAAGCCTATGATAATGGGTAGCCTCATAGGGTTTTATACAGGTAATGTAGTGAAGCAATCTCCGGTATTTTTGCTGGGTATGGTATTTGCTTTAATCGGTGATATTTTTCTTCTTTTTGATAATGAGTTGTTTTTTATTATCGGTCTGGGTGGATTTCTGCTGATGCAGGTATTTTATACAGCCGAATTTTTTAAGGACAGGGCGGACAGTATTAAACAAGCTGTACTACCCATAGTGATTGTTTATATTGTCGGTTTGATATTCCTTATACTGATGTGGCCCGGACTGGGAGATTTGAAATGGCCGGTAATGATGTATGCCATAGCAATAACAACCATGGTCAGCAGTGCTTTTTTACGCAATAAAGATGTAATATGGTATAATGCAGTGATTTGGGGTGTTTTGTTGTTCCTATTGTCCGATGCATGGCTTGGAATGGCAAAATTCGGTGTAGTGAACAGTAGCCTGGATAGCGTAATTGTTATGCTGTCGTATATGGCAGCTCAATATCTGATAGTAAGGGGAATAACAGAAAGAGAAGTGCCTGTTCCTATGGAAGTAAAATAATGTTATAATTGTAAATATCCAACAGGTACAAATTACTCGATTAATACATGAAATAAAATCATTATATGTTCTATGAATTTTTAAAACTCGGTTTAGAGCACATTCTGGATTTGAATGGGTTTGATCACATACTTTTTGTTACAGTACTGTGTGCGCTGTATAATGTTACTCAATGGAAAAAGATACTGATACTCGTTACAGCATTTACCCTGGGACACAGCCTGACGCTTGTGCTGTCTTCATTGGATATGGTACGGATTGCCCCGGATTTGGTAGAAACCCTTATTCCCATCACGATTATTATTACAGCCATTATTAATATATTTATGTCAGACAGTCACCATGTAAATGAGAAGAATATACGAATTAACTATCTAATGGCATTGTTGTTTGGATTGATTCATGGTCTGGGGTTTTCCAATTATTTCAAAGCCATTATGGGCAGGGAGCAGAGCATTATCAAGCCGCTATTTGCATTTAACGTGGGCGTTGAGTTGGGACAGATTGTTATAGTTGCCTGTGTGATGCTGTTGGGATATGTCTGTATGAGTGTATTGAAAATACCTAAGAAATACTGGACATCGACAATTTCTGTATTGGCCATTGCGGCATCGGTCTGGATTTTGGTACAATAAGCTTTCAGGTGCTGTATTTGATGCATTCCGATGGGTTAGATGATGTAACTAACTTCTTTAAACATGTATAATCGGGTACTTCCATCTTCTTTAAGCATGACTAACCGTCCATCCGGGTCTGTGCCCTGAATGACACCATAAAAAGGTATTCCGTCAGCTTCTTTGTAAAGAGCTTTTACACCTGATCTGTACAGATTTTTAAGATAGATACTTTTGATGTACCGGTATTTGCCGGCTTTAAGAAGCAGATAATAGTATTCTAGATGGCAGGATAGTTTTTCGAGTACCGCTTTTATATCATAAACCTGATCAGTAATCATCGACATGGAAGCAGGATTGGGTATATTATCGGGAAATTCTGATTGATTGACGTTGAGTCCGATACCGATGACTGTAGCTTTGATATAATTACCTGCCAGAATATTCTGAATCAGGATACCGGTGATTTTTTTGTCCTTATGATATATGTCGTTAGGCCATTTGATGGCGACAGCTATATAGTATTCAGCCAATGTACCCACAAGTGCCAGACTTACAGCCATATTCAGGTAAAACTGGTCGGATGCCTTGATTATATCGGGGTACAATATGAAGGATACCAATAGGTTTTCTCCCGGATTACTTTGCCAGCCTCTGCCAATTTGTCCTTTACCGGCTGTCTGAAAGTCAGTAATGATACATGTTCCTTCAGGTGGATTGGTTTTTGCTAACAAATCCATAGCATCAATATTGGTAGAATTTGTTTCCGGAAGGAAGATGACATTTTTACCCGTGAATAATGGCTGATATGGGTACATATACTGGTTGTTTTGTTATCTTTGTGCCGTAATATTAATTAAAATTCGAATATAAATAAAATATTTTTTTGTGATTCAAACCGTAAAGGAAGATGTAGAAACGCTAAATCACTGTATAGTCGATGCTATTCAGGATATCAAAGGCAAGAATATACTAAAACTGGATTTGCGTAAAGTAGATGATGCTCCTGCAGATTTTTTTATTATATGTGAAGGGGATTCAGTAACACAGATAAAGGCTATTTCTGATAATATCCATCGCAAAACAAATGAGTATTTAGGGGTAAAAGCCAGCCATATCGAAGGTTTTATGGGTGCAAAATGGGTGCTCGTTGATTATTTTGATACGGTAGTACACATATTTTACCCCGAAACAAGAGCCTTTTATGAGATAGAGGAACTTTGGGGTGATGCTGCACTGACGAAATATGAAAATGTTTAAGACCTGTATGAGAACTACTTGCAGGTAATAACTGTTAGTTAATGTTTATGAAAATAAGATAAATGGATAATAAGCAAGATAATAACAAAAACAATACACCGCCTAAATTTCGTATGAGTTCATACTGGATTTACGGGTTGATCATCTTAGGGATTTTGACTGTGAATATTTATATCAGTATGAATTCAGGAGTTGAAAATATTGATATTTATACCTTTGAAGATATGGTTAAAAAAGATGAGGTCGAAAAAATAGACATCATCAATGAAAAGCAGGTAGACGTATTTCTCAAAAAAGAAGTAATAGATGCCAAATATCCTAAACTCAAGGAGAATCAAATGTATGGATATAATCCGCAATTTAAGTTTACAATCGGCGATATCGGCAATTTTGAGAAAAGCCTGAAGGAATATGATGCGGAAGGGCACCGGGTAAAGTATACTGTAAAAACAGAAACAAACTACATCGGTCAGATATTGAGCTGGATTCTACCATTCTTAATTATAATTGCTATCTGGTTGTTTCTGATGAGACGGGTAAGTGGTGAATCAGGTGGCGGATTGGGAGGTCAGATATTCAATATTGGCAAATCCAAGGCAACGCTATTTGATCAGAATACCAAAGTGAATGTAACATTCGCAGATGTTGCAGGACTTCAGGAAGCTAAGGTTGAGGTAATGGAAGTAGTGGATTTTTTGAAAAATCCTAAGAAATATACTGCATTGGGCGGTAAAATACCTAAGGGAGTACTACTCGTAGGACCTCCGGGCACTGGTAAAACTTTACTTGCCAAAGCTGTTGCAGGTGAAGCAGGTGTACCATTTTTCTCTATCTCAGGTTCTGATTTTGTGGAGATGTTTGTAGGTGTAGGTGCTTCAAGAGTTAGAGATTTATTCAAACAGGCAAGAGAAAAGGCACCATGTATCGTGTTTATCGATGAGATTGATGCTATAGGTCGTGCGCGTGGACGTAATGCAATCCAGGGAGGTAATGATGAACGTGAAAATACACTCAATCAATTGCTGGTGGAGATGGATGGATTCAGCACGGATAAAGGCGTAATCCTCATGGCAGCCACCAACAGGCCGGATATCCTGGATACAGCCTTGCTGAGACCCGGACGATTTGACAGACAGATAGGTATAGATCCGCCTGATATCATAGGCAGAGAGGAGATATTCAGGGTTCATCTTCGGGGAATTAAGGTTGGTAAGGATGTAGAACCGAATATCCTTGCCGAAATGACACCGGGATTTGCCGGAGCCGACATAGCCAATATATGTAATGAAGCAGCATTGGTAGCTGCCCGTCGAGGTAAAAATGAAGTAGAACTGGATGATTTCTACTATGCACTGGACAGGGTAATTGGTGGTCTTGAGAAAAAACATAAGCTGATATCACCCGTCGAGAAAGAGATTATTGCCTATCATGAAGCTGGTCACGCTATTTGTGGATGGTTTTTGGAACATGCAAGTCCTTTGGTGAAAGTTACAATAGTACCACGTGGTATGGGTACATTGGGCTATGCTCAGTATCTGCCCAAAGAAGAATATATCATACGGACTGAACAATTGCTTGACAGGATGTGTATGACATTGGGAGGAAGAGCAGCAGAGAAGGTTGTTTTTGATAAAATATCTACAGGAGCCCAGAATGACCTGGATCAGGTGACAAAGATGGCATATGGTATGGTAACAGTATATGGTATGAATAATAAGGTAGGAAACGTTTCCTTCTATGCCATGTCACAGGATCAGTTCAATAAACCATATTCCAATGAAACAGCTAAGTTGATTGACGAAGAAGTCAGAAATTTGGTTGAGGCACAGTATCAGAGGGCTCAAAATCTACTGATAGAAAAAAGGAATGAACTCAATATGTTAGCTAAAACATTGCTGGAAAAAGAGGTGTTGTTGAAATCGGATGTTGAAAGATTAATCGGACCGCGTCCCATTCCCGTAGATGAATTGGCAGTATCTCAGTAATATAAGATTTTTCGTAGCCGTAAGCTCATGAAAATTACAGCAGGTTAGTTGTTTTTTATGTTGGCATATTTCATTCTTGTACAGTTAGTATGTACTCTTCGCTTTGTATTGTGTTTTTGATGCAATACACTATAATTCGGTATTTAAGTTTTAGAGGATTAATCTAAATATCTGACATTTTCGTTTATGTTAATTAAAAAGTAGTATCTTTAACCTTAGATTATTAACAAGATACGGATGCTTACCAAAGTTTTTGCCAGTTCTGTTCATGGAGTGGAAGCTCAGACCATTACTGTTGAAGTAAATGCAGGTGGTACGGTTGCTATGGGAAAACAGGGATATTTCCTTGTGGGACTTCCGGACAATGCTGTCAAGGAAGGCTGGCAAAGGATAGAAGCAGCCATTAAAAATATCGGATTAAGTGTTCCCCGCGTAAAACTGGTTGTTAATCTGGCTCCGGCAGATATCCGGAAAGAAGGATCAGCGTATGATCTGCCGATAGCTATGGGAATACTGGCGTCTACCGGTCAGCTAAAGACAGAAGACATTGGGAAATACATTTTTATGGGAGAAGTCGCGCTGGATGGCGAACTCCGCCCCATTAAAGGTGCGTTGCCTATAGCTATACAGGCGCGTAATGAGGGCTTTAAATCGTTTATTCTACCTAAGGATAATGCCAGGGAAGCAGCCATTGTCAATGACCTGGATGTGTATGGTGTCTCAAATATGAAAGAAGCTATTGATTTCATTAACGGAGATATAGAATTGATGCCGGTAAGTTACGACACCCGTGAAGTGTTTAAGGATACCAATAATCAGTATGCCATAGATTTTAATGATGTCAAAGGTCAGGAAAATATCAAGCGCGCCCTGGAAATCGCTGCTGCAGGAGGTCATAATGTAATATTGATAGGACCTCCGGGTGCCGGTAAAACCATGCTTGCAAGAAGGTTGCCAACTATACTGCCGCCACTGAATCTGTATGAGGCTTTGGAAACAACCAAGATACACTCCGTCGCTGGTATTCTAGCGGCTAATTCGTCACTGATTACAGAAAGACCATTCCGTTCGCCGCACCACACAATCAGTGATGTGGCACTGGTAGGCGGCGGCTCCAACCCCAATCCCGGAGAAATTTCACTGGCTCACAATGGGGTACTTTTCCTGGATGAATTGCCTGAATTCAAACGTCAGGTACTGGAAGTAATGCGCCAACCTATGGAGGAGCGTAAAGTTACTATTTCGAGAGCCAAAGTATCAGTAGACTATCCTGCCAGTTTTATGCTTATAGCGTCGATGAATCCATGCCCTTGCGGCTACTATAATCATCCCGAAAAGGAATGTGTATGTGGTCCCGGAGTAGTCAAAAAGTACCTTAACAAGATATCAGGTCCCTTACTGGACAGAATTGATTTGCATGTCGAGGTGACACCTGTGTCCTATGATGAATTATCCAGTATAGAGTACACAGCCGAGCCCAGTTCTCTGATAGTTGAGAGAGTAGTACGTGCCAGAGAGATTCAGAATGAACGCTTTAAAGGCCATGAAGGTATATTTAGCAATGCGCAGATGCCAAGCCGCATGGTTAGGGATGTGTGTGCATTGACACCTGCAGGTACTACTTTGCTAAAAACAGCCATGAACAGATTGCAGCTGTCAGCCAGAGCCTATGACAGAATTCTGAAGGTAGCCAGGACGGCAGCAGACCTGGCAGGTAGTACAGATATAAAAATAGAACACCTTGCCGAAGCCATACAGTACCGGAGTCTTGACAGAGAAGGATGGGCAGGATAAGACATAATGTGGAACCGTAAAGAACAGTATGTCCAGGGTTTTCATATTATATTCAACAGATTCTTATATTTTACATCGTATTTTTACAATTTACAAGAATACTTTTAACTGTTTTCAAGAATTTTCTTTTTCATCGTTTCAAACTCTTCTTCTGTCAGGATGCCGGCATTTTTCATCTCTGCCAGCTGCTTTATTTTTTCAATAGCGACGTCAGTTGAGTTGTCATTTACCCGATTCTCCTTTTCCATGCGTATTTCTTCGACTACCTCCTTACCTTTTTCAAATTTTTCATTATAATACTTTTTGAGCCTTTCCGTATCAAAATCCAGAAAGGTTCCTCCTGTTTCCAGGTGTTTTTTGAATACTTCACCCAAGGCATAGGTGGATGCACCTGATAGTGCTGACATGGTTACACCTCCCAATATCGATCCTACTCCCGGTATGAGTTTGACAGCGCGGGCACCCAATCTGCTTACACCAGACGTAGTAAGAGCTGATATGATGGCTTTTCCTTCAGTTTGTTTGAAATCGATGCCATAAACTTTGCACAATTGACGTATCATGTCCAGTTGCACAGCTCCTACTGCAAACAAATCTGCTATCGGTACTGGTATAAATCCGGCTCCCATAGACCATACTATATGGTTTTTAATGATACCGTTGGCAATATCATTTCTGTTACTTTTTTCGTATTCGCTCATATTGTAATGGATGTTATTTTGATATAGACTTAAAACATTAAAATGGCTGTATAAGGTTTCAAATTCCTGCATTTTGTGACCAAATGATTTTATTTTTGGTTATACATCGATAATTTATCGATAAACTTGCTAGGCTTCCTAATAGTGTGCATTACAAATTGCACAAAATTTTGATAATATAATATTCCCGATTATGCAAGTAAGCAACTAAAATCGAAGTAAGTCATTTTTTCTTAATATTGATAAAAGCTATTGATTTACGCTATATGAATTAAATAAACCCGGTCAAAAACAAGCGATAGTGATCGTAATGTCAAAAGTGCGTCTATCGCAAAAATAGCAGTAAACA
>JADZFD010000074.1 GCA_020850225.1 Saprospiraceae bacterium
ATCGTAATGTCAAAAGTGCGTCTATCGCAAAAATAGCAGTAAATACAGGAGGATACCACTGTGTGCGATAGAAAAAGCATTTTGACCATGAAGAGAACGGTGCCCCGCAATCGCCTTTTTTGACCTAGACTTTTTGTTTACTTTTTTGGCAATGAAAAAAGTAAAAGCCTAGCCCGCGTTAGCATTCCAAAGGAATAAGTGAGAGCAAAAAAAAGGCGACAAAATATAATGAAGCAATAAGATTTATAATAAAAGTGCAATTTGTTATACACACGACAACATACTTATTTATATGTTATTCAGAAAATATAATTACTTTTGTGTCCGTATTTTTTTTAATACTTCCATATGAATAGTAAAAAAATAGTCTGGCTGGTCTTTGGCTTAATTTTAATTGGTGGATTTATCTATATTTATCCCACATTGCCTTTTAAGAAGAAGGCTCTGCAATTCAAAGATATTGTTGCATCCAATACAATGAATGAAAAGGTTGCTCATGGTAAGCCATATACTTTTACCCTGAATAAAGACGGACTTAGTGGCCAGGATTCAGTTGTGCTTGTTTTGGACGGAACACGGCTTACGCAGGTTGAGGGAGAATACTCCATAGAAATACCAACCACATCGCTACCATTGGGATACCACAAAGTAAATATCACAGCATACCGGGGAGATAAAAACAAAACCGTAGAGCTCATTTTCTATGTAGTCTCTGATATCCAGCCGGAACAGATGGTACATGCTGTTACGCAGGTCATCAACCGGGATACTGAAGCCTACACACAGGGACTCGAGATACACAATGGCATCTTGTATGAAAGCGGTGGACAAACTGGTCAATCGCTTATCAGAAAGGTTAATCCAAATAATGCACAGGTATTAAAAAAAATCAAATTAGACGGTGAGTTATTTGCTGAAGGTCTTACAATACTGAATGACAAAGTATATCAACTGACCTGGCAGAATGGTATATGTTTAATATATGACCTTGAACTCAATCAGCTAAAAAAAATAAATTTCAAATCTTCCAACGGTGAAGGCTGGGGTTTGTGTCATGATGGGAAAAGCCTGATCATAAGTGACGGTTCCAACAAACTTACATACGTCAACCCTGAAACATTTGCCATAGAAAAAACCATATCCGTTTATGCGGGTGACAGGGATGTTCAGTATCTCAATGAACTGGAATATGTAGATGGCTTCATCTATGCCAATGTATATACAACCAATCAGATAATCCAAATAGAAGCGTCTACAGGCAAGGTATTAAAGGTAGCCGACTTCAGTGATCTGGACAAGGGCAACCCCAAAGCTGATGTACTTAATGGCATAGCCTGGAATCCGGCATCTCAAAACTTTATCCTTACCGGTAAATATTGGGGAAAGCTGTATTATGTAAAAATGTAGTACAAAGTATTTAAAAAATTAAAGTTTTGGAGTTAAGTTTGATCAACAACAGGAGTGTATCAGTATAAACTCCCTGTTAACAAAATATAAAAAAACAAGGTAATAAAGTATAGCTATTAAGGTAATAAGGTTACGGTTTCCATATCAAATGATATATAATATTGAACTTAATACCTTAATATAAATCAAACAATCATCACACGTTCAACAACCTTATTCCTTTTATAGCATCACGTAATCATCATACACTCATATACCTTATTACCTTGGTAAAAACTCTTGACTGAGCCAAACTCTATTTATTTACCGCCTTATAATATTAATTTAACTAATTATACTGTAATTTAAACTTTCACATTACTTAGGTAAATATGAAAGCAAAGAACTCCATATCAATAAAAAAATCGTAAGTATATATCAGAAAACACTAAATAAATGCGTTATATGTTGTGATTTAAGGTTTTTATGAACAATTTTGCATCCAAATTTTTATCATTGAAATATTTTTACAGAACAGGTTGATACATAAGATTGTAAATATCATAACATATGCAGTGATGCTGACAGGCATTTGCGGATTGGTGTCATGTGCCAACACAGGAAGGATATCAGGTGGAAGTAAGGACATCAATCCACCGGTGCTGGACACACTGCTGTCCTCACCTGACAAGCAAACCAATTTTAATCCACGACAACTGGTGTTTTTTTTTAATGAATTTGTTGAAGTAAGAGATCCGGCAAAACAGATTCTCGTTTCACCACCACTGACATATATACCATCCGTCAAATCAAGGGGAAAAAAAGTTGTTTTTACGCTGGATGAAAAGGAAGTACTTCGGGATAATGCAACCTATACCATTAACTTCGGTGAGGCCATAGTTGATTTTCACGAAGGTAACAAACTTCATAACTTCAATTATGTTTTTTCAACAGGTGATTATCTGGATAGCCTCAGTATTTCAGGCAAGATATACAATGCCAAAACCGGAGATCCGGAACAGAATATGATTGTAGTACTCTATGACATATCAGAGGATTCTATAGTTAGCAGGGAAAAGCCTTTTTATTTTACAAAACCGGACAGAAACGGCAATTATATATTCAAAAATATCAAATCTGATACATTTAAACTCTTTGCACTCAAGGACGAAAACCTCAATTACAGGTATGACCTGGAGACGGAGATGATTGCATTCCACAATGAACCCATCATACTGACTGGCAGATCCATTGACAGTGTGTTGCTCAGGTCTTCACTACCTGTCCCAGCATTGAAACTAAAAACCAAAAACATCAAAAATTACGGCAAAGCAACATTAAAATACAATACTGATATTAAAGGAGATTTGCCTATAGCTATTCAACCGAAAGAGATACTGCATTACACAGAAGTATTGGGTGATTCATTAGGTATTTACTACGAAACACCTTTGGATTCATTTTTCATATTTGCCGGAAGAGATACAGTGAAAGTATTGCCCAAAGGCAAAAAAGAATGGATGTCCAAATCCAGATTAAAAGCCGTAAGTCCGGTACATAAGAAGAAAATTCACCCTTCAGACTCCGTCACTATTGTATTTAACTATCCGGTTGAGTCCTTGGATTTTAATCAATTCCATGTATCAGATACGATTGGTCTGCTGGAAAATGTACTATTCAGATCTGATGATTTACATAAGACAGTTATTATCAGCTATCCATGGGAATTGGGACAAATGTATACTATTGAATTGGACAGCGGAACTATCAGCAGTATGTACGGACATTTAAATGAAAAAGTAAAGGTGGAATTTTCAGCACTCAGCTTAGGTAATTCAGGTTCTCTACTCATTCATATTGACGAGTTGGACAGTACAAAAACCTATGCAGTACACATCCATAAGGATAAACAACCACTGTATGGATATACATTTAAGCAGGTAGCAGATGCAAACATTGAGTTAGACCTTCTGGAACCTATGAAATATAATATTGAAATCATTCAGGATGACAATGAAAACGGCGTGTGGGATCCGGGAGATTACTACAATCACAGGCAACCAGAATGGGCCTTTTTGTACAAGGGAGACATCCTGAAGATAAACAGAGAAAACAAAGTACATATCTCCTGGAAGAAATCCCTTGAGTTTTTGCTGGAATCCAGGGATGCCGGCAATGATAAAATTAGTAACCCTTTCGAAAATAGAAAATGAAATTCAGGTCAGAAGATTTAAATAAATTTTATGGTAGCAGACAGGTCGTAAAGAATGTTTCCATTAATGTGGAACAAGGTGAAATCGTCGGGCTGCTGGGACCAAACGGAGCCGGCAAAACAACTACATTTTACATGATGGTCGGCTTTATTCAACCCACTTCCGGGCATGTATACCTCGATAGTACAGATGTAACGAGTGATGCAATGTATCGGAGGGCACAGAAAGGAGTGGGTTATCTTCCCCAGGAACCCAGTGTCTTCAGAAAATTGTCAGTCGAAGATAATATCAAAGCAGTACTGGAAATGACAAAACTGGGTAAGGCAGAACAAAAAGAAAAATTAGAGACGCTTATAGCCGAATTCAGACTGGACAAGGTCCGTAAAAATTCCGGAGATTCTTTGTCAGGAGGTGAGCGTAGAAGAACAGAAATCGCTCGATCGCTGGCTTCAGATCCCAAGTTTATATTACTTGATGAGCCCTTTGCAGGAATTGACCCGATAGCTGTTGAAGATATACAGTATATCGTAGCCAAACTAAAAACCAAAAATATCGGCATACTCATAACTGACCATAACGTACAGGAGACTCTTTCTATTACAGACAGAGCATACCTGATGTTTGAAGGAAGCATCCTTCGAACAGGAACTGCTGAAGAACTGGCTGAAGACGAAGTGGTACGAAGGGTTTACCTGGGCAAAAACTTTGAATTGAAGAAAAAAACACTTGATTTCGATGACAAGTAGGATAACTTATATAATGGGTTGTTGCTTGATGATATTTTCTCTATCCTGCGATAATGATCCGGCTGCTATGTCTGCAGAAGAAAGATATGCCGCCGATACGTTATTTACCCGACAGTTTCCCAAATTGAGGGAAAAAACAGATTCATTGTGTCAGGTAGCCAGTGATACCATGTATCAACATATTGTTGATTCACTTACGGGTGCATATATGAAAGAAATTGATTATTTGCTTAAAGATCATATTATACAAGAATGAGAATAGAGGTTGCTATAATATTGATAATGCTAAGCGCATGCAACAATGCCGTAACGGATTATAGCGAAAATAATCCGCTGATCAAAGCTGAATTGGATCAGCGCAGATCTGCATATCAACTAAAAAAGCTAAAAGAATGCAGAGCTGCCACTATAGATCGTGCAAAAATGTATGTTGACTCCTTAATATCAGCCCGGATAAGTTATCAACTGTCAGATTCTATTGTGTTTCCGCCCAAGCCAGAAAAACCGTCATTTCCCGGGCCTATCGTCATTCAGGATACTGTCAGGTCAAAGCCATTTATAATATCAGATACTGAAAAATAAATATTTCAATTATATAAAAACTGTATATACATAAAAGGAAAATCCAGATTTATTTAGAAAGCCTGATTCCTGAAAAGATGTATGTCAAAAATATAAAAAGTATATTGTGCACATTGTTAAATAAGAATAGAATATTTATAGAAATAAAAAAGGAATAGTAAATACATACTATTCCTTTTTTATTTATACTATTTTTGGATGATTATTCCTCTTCTGATCCTGCTTCATCGGCAACTATCGGTGCTGTTGAAGCTACACCTGTTGCAGCTGCTGCAACAGTACCTGTATTACCACCAGATTTTCTTCTGCTTCTTCGCGTTGTTCCTTTTGATACTGCTGTTTTGGCTACATAAACATCATTGAAGTCAACCAATTCAATCATTGCAGTTTCAGCACCGTCACCTTTTCTGAATCCAGTCTTGATGATTCTGCAATATCCTCCTGGTCTGTCCATAACTTTAGGACCAACAACTTCGAATAATTCAGTAACAGCCTCCTTATTTTGTAAATCAGCAAAAACCATTCTTCTAGAATGTGTACTGTTGTCCTTAGACTTAGTTAAAATTGGTTCAATATACACTCTTAAAGCTTTTGCTTTTGCAAGTGTAGTGTTGATTCTCTTATGAGTAATCAATGAATTGGACATATTCAACAATAGAGCATCTCTGTGTCCTTTTTTTCTGCCTAAATGGTTAAATTTTTTACCGTGTCTCATTATTTAAAAATTGTGTACCACTACTGATTGCACCACATATCCGACCTTGGGTTAAGACAATCAACGTTTTGTACTTATAATATAATATAATCCTTTGGGTCGAAACGATTATTCTTCATCTAATTTATACTTGGCAAGATCCATACCAAAGGTTAAACCTTTCTGTTGCAAAAGCTCTTCTATTTCTACCAGTGACTTCTTACCAAAGTTTCTGAATTTTAATAGTTCATGCATATCGCACTTCACTATCTCACCAAGAGAATTTATCTTGGCAGCTTTCAAACAGTTGTATGCACGTACAGACAAATCAAGATCTTCAAGATTCGTCTTTAACATCTTGCGCATATGTAAAATATGTTCGTCAACAATATCATCTTCATGTGTAGTAGCATCATTAAATGTTATGTTGTCATCTGTAATCAGCATTAAGTGCTGAATCAATATTCGTGATGCCTCTTTGAGCGCAACTTCAGGATGAATAGTCCCGTCAGTTTTCAATTCAATTGTCAACTTTTCATAGTCTGTTCTCTGACCAACTCTTGTACTTTCAACCTTATATGCTACCTTTTTAACGGGTGTATATATCGCATCAATCGGAATAACACCAATAGCAGCATCTTTAGGAAGATTTTCATCAGCAGGAACATATCCTCTTCCCTTTGTTATGGTAAACTCAATTTCCAATGAAACACTTGGTTCCATAGTACAAATATATAAATCAGGATTCATCACCTTAAAGGTGTTTGAATTGGCAACTATATCACCAGCTACAAATTTATCTTTACCTGAAACCGTAACATACAATTTCTCTTCCTCAGAATCATCACTTATACCGGTAGGCTTAAGACGGATTTGTTTAATATTTAGAATTATATCAACAACATCTTCAACAACACCTTTAATAGTAGAAAATTCATGGTCTACTCCAGCAATTCTTATGGCAGAAATAGCGTATCCTTCAAGTGAAGAAAGGAGTACTCTCCTTAGGGAATTTCCTATTGTTTGTCCAAAACCAGGTTCTAAAGGTTTAAACTCAAATACTCCATCAAAGTCATCTGCTTTTTGAAGAAGAATTTTATCAGGCTTTTGAAAGTTTAGAATACTCATTATGATTATTTAGTTTGTATATAGAAAACAATAAGCTATCCCTTAGGATAGCCCATATATTATTTAGAATATAATTCAACGATTAGCTGTTCATTAATATTCTCAGGTATTTTCTCCCTTTCAGGATAGGCCAGAAAACGACCTTCCATCTTGTCTCCATTCCACTCAATCCAACCATACGTTCTGTTAATGTCTTTTTTGGCATTAACATTGGATTGAATAACATCCAAATGTTGAGATTTTCCCCGAACAGAAACAACTGCACCCGGTTTAAGTAACATGGATGGAATATTGCTCAAAATGCCATCAACTAATATATGTCTGTGTGTTACCAATTGTCTTGCAGCTCTTCGGGTTTTTGCTATACCCATTCTATAAACTACATTATCCAATCTGGACTCCAACAACTGTAATAAAATCACACCCGTTACACCTGATTTAGCTGCAGCTTTATCAAATAAATTACGAAACTGTCTTTCAAGTACTCCGTAAGTGTATTTTGCCTTTTGTTTTTCGAGTAATTCGAATGCATAATCGGTTCTTTGCTTACGCTTTCTCAACTGACCATGCTGTCCGGGAGGAAATTTACGTTTTTCGTAAGCTTTATCATAACCAAATACTGGTTCACCAAAAGATCTTGCCTTTTTTGTTACAGGCCCTATATATCTTGCCATTTCAAATGGATTTTATACCTTTAAATTAAACTCTTCTTTTCTTAGGAGGACGACATCCGTTATGAGGAACAGGTGTCATATCCTTTATTTTAGTTACACGAATTCCTGAAGTATCTATTGCGCGGATTGCCGATTCTCTACCAGCTCCAGGTCCTTTCACAAATACTTCTACAGTTCTTAAACCGGCTTCATAAGCAGTTGCTGCTGCTGAATTAGCTGCCATCTGAGCTGCATAAGGTGTATTTTTCTTACTGCCTCTGAATCCGGACTTACCAGCAGATCCCCAGGATATAACCTGACCGGTTCTGTTAGTCAATGACACTATTATATTATTAAAAGATGCATGGATAAAAGCCAATCCTTCAGCTTCTACTTTAACCACGCGCTTTTTGGTTACTTTTTTACCTTTAGCCATAATATACTAACTTAATTATTATTTAGTTGCTTTCTTTTTGTTTGCTACTGTTTTCTTTTTGCCCTTACGGGTTCTAGCATTTGTTTTGGTGCTCTGCCCTCTTACAGGAAGACCTTTTCTATGTCTTAAGCCTCTGTAACAAACGATATCCATAAGACGCTTGATACTTAATTGAACTTCGCTTCTTAATTCTCCTTCTACTCTGTATTCATCCTGAATGAATTTTGAGATAAATTTGATATTATCGTCTGTCCAATTCAGTACTTTAGTATCTTCAGAGACACCTGCTGCACTTAGAATCTCTTTAGCACGTGTTGGTCCAATACCATATATATAAGTAAGTCCAATAACGCCTCTTTTATTTTTGGGTAAATCTACTCCAGCAATCCTTGCCATATCTTAAAATTATTAACCTTGTCTTTGTTTAAATTTAGGATTCTTCTTATTGATAATATAAAGTTTTCCTTTTCTTCTTACGATCTTGCAATCTGCTGATCTTTTTTTAATGGATGCCTGTACTTTCATCACAAATGTCTTTTAATATTTATTACTTATATCGGTAATTAATCCTACCTCTTGTTAAATCATATGGTGACATTTCAACTGCCACCTTATCTCCTGGTAATATACGGATATAATGCATACGCATTTTACCGGATATTGTAGCTATAATCAAATGACCGCTTTCGAGTCTGACACGAAACATAGCATTCGACAACGCTTCTTCTATTATTCCATCTAATTTTATTAGGTCTTGTTTTGCCATTTTTCAAATTGGAGCGCAAATATCTAACAATTTATTGACAAATCCATGATTTCTGGATTATTTTTAACTTCAATGTCTATAATAGAATGATCAGACAATATATCGGGACCATTTTTTCGGACAGCAATCGTGTGTTCGTAATGTGCTGAAGGTTTACCATCTCTGGTCAGTATAGTCCATCCATCATCCATTTGCTTAACATTTCTAGAACCTAGATTAATCATCGGTTCTATTGCTATCACTAAGCCTTCTTTCAGTAATGGACCTCTACCTTTTTGTCCAAAATTGGGGACTTCAGGTTCTTCATGTAAACTTCGACCTACACCATGCCCTACCAATTCTCTTACTACACCATACCCGTGCTTTCGTTCACAATAATTCTGTATTGCAAAACTAATATCTCCGATGCGATTTCCAACCACAGCTTCTTCAATACCTATATTTAAAGAAGATCTGGTTATTCTGAGCAAATTATGTACTTCTTCAGATGTATTATTAAATGCAAATGTATAAGCTGAATCTCCATAAAATCCGTTCAAAACTACTCCACAATCGACAGAAATAATATCCGTTTCTAAAAACTCCTTATCAGACGGTATTCCATGAACAACAGCATCGTTAAATGACATACATAAAGTAGCTGGAAATCCACGATAGCCCTTAAATGCAGGAACTCCTCCATTATCCCGAATAAAAGTTTCTGCTTCTATATCAATTCTATTTGCAGCTATACCTACTTTTAAATTAGCTGCTATAAAAGCGAGCGTTTTACTAACAAGTAAACTACTCTCTCTAATTAATTCAATTTCTTCGGCTGTTTTGTAATAAATCATTAATGATTTTTTTACATACCTGCACCGATAGTAATACCTTGTCCGGTTCTTCCCTGAATTCTTCCAGACTTAACCAAACCATCATATTTTCTCATCAACAGATAACTTTCAATCATCTGTAATGTATCCAAAACAACACCTACAAGGATCAACAATGATGTACCGCCAAAGAAATAGGCAAATGCCTGATTAACTCCTGTGACACTAACAAGTGCAGGTAATACTGCTATAAGTCCTATAAAAATAGCTCCTGGTAATGTAATTCGGGTAGTTAAAGTATCTATATAATCTTGCGTATCCTGTCCCGGTTTAACACCTGGTATAAAAGCATTGCTTCTTTTTAAATATTCTGCATACTGTTGTGGATTTACTATCAACGCTGTATAAACATAAGTAAACAAAACGTTCAATGCAAAAAAGACAACATTATACCAGAATGACATCGGATTATTAAAATTAAGTAACAAATCACTCTGAGCACCCGAAGTGCCAACAGCCCACTGAGCTGCTGTCAACGGTAAGAACATTATAGCCTGTGCAAAGATGATAGGCATTACACCTGCAGCTGTTAATTTTAAATTTATTACGTCATTCGCTGAACTGCTTGCCATTCCTGTACGGCCTACCATTCTTTTGGCTGCCTGAATTGGAATCTTCCTTACAGCCTGAACAATTGATACAGTACCAATAATAACAAAGAATAATGCAACTAATTCCAGAACAATAAACAAATATCTGTTCTCAGTAATTTGACTGGATAATTCAGCAACAAACGATTGTGGCAATTTAGCAATGATACCGACCATAATTAAAAGTGAAATACCATTACCTATACCTTTGTCTGTTATTTTTTCACCCAACCACATCGCAAAAATTGTTCCTGTGGAAAGAATTATCATATTACTAATCCAAAAAACACTTGGATTAATAGAACCACTAACTACACCAGGCGTTGTTTTAAGCATCAATAAATAACCACTTCCCTGTACTAATGTTATCAGTAAAGTAAGAAACCGTGTTATTTGATTAATTCGCTTCCTACCGGATTCCCCTTCTTTTTGTTGTAATCTTTGAAAGTAGGGTACTGCAAATCCAAGTAATTGTACAATAATCGAAGCAGTTATATATGGCATGATACCTAAGGCAAAAATAGATCCCTGATTAAACGCTCCTCCAGTAAAAGTATTTATCAACTGCAAGAGGTCATTGGCTTGTCGTCCGCTAGAACTGGAATTTAAAGCAATGGCATTGACTCCCGGAAGTACAATATAAGTACCAAGACGGAATACACCTAAAACCATGAAAGTAAAAAGAATCTTATCCCTAAGTTCTTTTATACTCCATATATTCTTTAATGTTTCGAAAAACTTATTCATCTTTATTGTTATTAAGCGTTAACTTTTCCTCCTGCTGCTTCAATCTTAGCTTTTGCACTAGCTGAATAACTATCTACATGAACGTTCAATTTGGAAGTTAATTCTCCGTTGCCCAGAATCTTAACTTTTTCACCCTGATTAATAATTCCTTCATTGTATAAAGTTATCTTGTTGATTTCAGTTAATCCGTAATTATCATGAATCTCCTGTAGTCTGGATACATTTATAACAGTATATGTTACATTATTGATATTCTTAAATCCTCTTTTGGGAAGTCGCATCTGAATCGGCATTTGTCCACCTTCAAAAGCTCTTTTCTCATTATAACCTGCACGTGACTGAGCACCTTTATGACCTTTTGAAGAAGTTCCTCCGGAACCACTTCCTTCACCACGACCAAGACGTCCTTTTGCCTTTTTAACTGATCCGGGAGCAGGTGTTAAATTATGTAACTTCATTGTGATACTTTTACAATTTAAAAATAAAGATAATTTTATATCTCTTCGACAATAATTAAATGCCGGACTTTAGCTACCATACCCATAATCTGAGGAGTAACTTCCTTAACCACTGAATGATTCAATTTTTTGATTCCCAACGCTGCTACAGTAGCTTTCTGGCGTTTAGTTTTGTCAATGGTACTTTTAACTTGTGTTATTTTAATACTTGGCATTATTTGAAATTTTATTTGCCATCAAATACTTTACTTAATGAAACTCCCCTTTCTTTAGCAACTTCGTTTGCTCCTCTCATTTTAGATAGTGCATCAATGGTTGCTTTAACCACATTATGTGGATTGGAAGATCCTTGGGATTTACCCTGAACATTATGATAACCGGCCATTTCCAATACAGCCCTCATCGTACCTCCTGCTATCAAACCTGTACCGTCAGCTGCTGGTTTAATCAATACTTTTCCTGCACCATACTTGCCTTTTTGTTCATGTGGAACGGTACCTTTATGAAGTACAATTTGAACCATATTTTTCTTTGCATCCTGTACAGCCTTCTGAATAGATTCGGAAACATCCAGTGCTTTACCTAATCCATGACCAACTTTACCATTACCATCACCTACTACTACTAAAGCAGAGAAACTGAATGTACGACCTCCTTTTGTAACTTTAGCAACTCTGGAGAGATTTACTAGCTTCTCTTTATATTCCGGTTCTGCCTGATTGACTTTTATTGGTGTTGACATATTATTAATTTTTTAAAAATTTAAACCACCTTCTCTGGCACCATCCGCCAAAGATTTGACTCTACCATGAAACAAATAGCCACCTCTGTCAAAGACTACAGATTCTACACCTACGCTTTTAGCTTTAGATGCGATCAACTTACCTACTTCAGTGGCAATATTTTTCTTTTCACCCTGAAGTGATAATCCCTTGGATGAGGCACTTGCTAAGGTTACACCATTAATATCATCAATCAACTGGCAATAAATCTGCTTATTGCTTCTGAATACAGATAATCTAGGCTTTGTAGCTGTACCGCTGACTTTCTTTCTGATGCGGTATTTAATTCTGGTTCTATTATATAATTTATTATCCATCCTGATATAATTTGGATTTTAATATTATTTCTTGGATGCTGTTTTACCAGCTTTTCTTCTAAGGATTTCTCCTGCAAACTTGATACCTTTACCCTTATATGGTTCAGGTTTACGATATGCACGTATCTTGGCACATACCTGGCCTAAAAGTTGATTGTCATAACTTTCCAGTATAATAGTAGGGTTTTCACCTTTTTCCATTTTTGTAGTAACCTTTACTTCATCAGGCAATACAAAATAAACAGGGTGAGCAAATCCAATGGTCATTTCCAGCAAATTATCAGTATTGGCAACTCTGTATCCAACTCCAATCAATTCCAATGTTTTTGTATATCCTGTAGAAACTCCAGTCACCATATTATTAAGTAGTGCCCGCGTCAATCCGTGAATTTCTCTGTGACGTTTTTGATCAGTTGGTCTTTCAACACTTAAAACACCATCTTCCAAACTAATCTTCATATCCGCATCCATTTGTGAGGACAATGTACCTTTTGTACCTTTAACAGTAACAAAATTACCTTTTGATACATCGACAGTAACTCCTCCGGGAACGTTTATTGCAGATTTACCTACTCTAGACATTATTTCTGATTTTTAAATTCAATTAATAAATGTAACAAAGCACTTCACCACCTATATTCAATTCACGTGCTTTCTTATCCGTCATAACACCCTGTGAAGTTGAAATAATAGCTATTCCTAAACCGTTAATTACACGAGGTAATTCTTTAACACCGGAATATTGACGTAATCCTGATCTGGAAACACGTTTTAATTCACGAATAACCGGTTGTTTGGTCATAGGATTATACTTCAAAGCAATACTGATTACACCCTGCTTGCCAGCAGCATCATCAAATTTGTACTTCAAGATATATCCCTGATCATAAAGTATCTCAGTAATAGCCTTCTTCATATTTGAAGACGGTATTTCTACGACCTTATGTCCGGCCTGTTGTGCGTTTCGCAGTCGGGTAAGATAATCTGCTATTGGATCTGTTACTATCATTTTAAAAAAATATCTTATTTTATAATTACCAGCTTGCTTTAGTTACTCCTGGTATTAAACCTTCGTTGGCCATTTTACGGAACATTACCCTATTGATACCAAATTTCCTCATATATCCTTTAGGTCTTCCCGTCAATTTACATCTGTTATGCAGACGTACTTTTGAAGAATTACGTGGCAATTTGTCCAAAGCCTCATAATCACCTTCTTCTTTCAATTTCTTTCTAAGATCAGCGTATTTAGCAACTAACTTTTCTCTTTTAATTTCTCTTGCTATTATTGATTTTCTTGCCATTTGAACTTAGTTCTTTTGATTTTTAAAAGGTAATCCTAATTCTTTCAACAATGCATATGCTTCTGCATCTGTCTTTGCTGTTGTAACAAAAGTGATATCCATCCCTGTAATCTTGCTTACTTTGTCAATATCAATTTCAGGAAAGATAATCTGTTCTTTGATGCCCAATGAGTAATTTCCTCTACCATCAAAACTATTATCATTGATTCCCTTGAAGTCTCTTACTCTTGGTAATGCAACAGTAATCAAACGATCGAGAAATTCCCACATTTGCTTGTCACGAAGTGTAACCCTCGCACCAATAGGCATAAACTCTCGGAGTTTAAAGTTGGATATAGATTTGGTAGCTTTGGTAGCAACTGCTTTCTGACCCGTTATAGTAGTCATTTCATTTACAGCCACATCAACGAGCTTCTTGTCCTGTGTTGCGTTTCCAACACCCTGGTTAACACTGATTTTGACCAGTTTAGGAACTTCCATTACAG
This sequence comes from Saprospiraceae bacterium, assembly GCA_020850225.1. Lineage (GTDB taxonomy): Bacteria > Bacteroidota > Bacteroidia > Chitinophagales > Saprospiraceae > OLB9. The sequence continues at coordinate 14,160 of JADZFD010000074.1, forward strand.
ATTTATAATTAAATTGTTCATTTAATTTTTGAACAATTTCCTCTTTATACTTGGTTTTAAGTCTAGGTAGGTAACTCATTACTTAATTATTTCTCCAGATTTTTTAGAATATCTTACTATCTTATTATCAACCACTTTACGTCCTACTCTCGTTGGATTACCTGTTTTAGGATCAACCAACATCAGATTGGAAATGTGTAATGGTGCTTCAATATCATGTATACCGCCAGGATTTTCCTGTGTACCTTTTACATGCTTTCTGACCATGTTGACACCTTCGATAAGTGCTCTGTTTTCACTTGGATAAACAGCTTTAACTTCCCCTGTTTGTCCTTTATTAGAACCGGCAATAACAATTACCTTATCTCCGGTTTTTATTTTTAATTTGGGTGCAAAACGTTTAGTTGCCATTTTCTACCTTTTATAATTAAAGCACTTCAGGTGCCAATGATACAATACGCATATAATCACGATCTCTCAATTCACGAGCTACAGGTCCGAAAATACGGGATCCTCTTGGCTCATCTGCATTATTAAGTAATACTACCGCGTTATCGTCAAATCTGATATAAGAACCATCCTTTCGTCTGATTTCTTTTTTTGTCCGTACGATAACAGCTTTAGTAACTGTACCTTTCTTAATACCCGTTGGTGTTGCAGATTTGACAGAAACGACTATCTTATCTCCTATTGAAGCATATCTTCTTCTAGTACCTCCGAGTACTCTGATACATAATACTTCTTTTGCTCCACTATTATCAGCTACTTTTAATCTTGATTCTTGTTGGATCATGACTATAAATTTTTAAAATATGATTATTTTGCTCTATCTATTATTTCGACCAGTTTCCAGGTCTTATTTTTACTTATCGGACGAGTTTCAGTAATTTTTACTGTATCACCTTCATTGCACTCATTATTTTCATCATGAGCGAAAAATTTTCGTGATTTCTTTACAAACTTTCCATAAATAGGGTGCTTCAACTTACGTTCAATAAGCACTGTTATTGTCTTGTCCATCTTATTCGATGCAACAGTTCCAATTCTTACCTTTTTAAATACATTATCACTCATAGGAGTATACTTTTATAATGATTATTTTCTTCTTAATCTTATTTTAGAGCGTTTGGCCAATTGTTCAGCACTCATGTCTTTGATCTCACGGGATCGGATCTCAGTTGCCAATCTTGCCACTTCTTTCTTAAGGTCGCGTAACTCATTTGGATCCTGTAATCCTTTTGAATTGTGGTCAAACTTTAATTGAACCAAATTAGATTTTGCTTGAGTTAACTCTTCCTTTAGTGTCTCTGCACTTAAACTCTGAAGTTCTAAATATCTTTTTGATGCCATTTTAGCTAAAATTTATTATTCAACGTAATCGGTTCTTGTTACCGTTCTGGTTAAAACAGGTAATTTCTGTGCTGCTAACCTGAGTGCTTCTACAGCAATATCTGAAGGTACACCGTCGATCTCAAACATAATCTTTCCTGGTTTAACTACAGCGACCCAATGATCTAAAGCACCTTTACCTTTACCCATACGCACTTCCTGAGGCTTCTTAGTTATCGGTTTGTCAGGAAATATTCTTATCCAGACTTTACCTTCTCTCTTCATGTATCTGGTCATAGCAATCCTGGCAGATTCCAATTGCCTGTTAGTTATTCGACCGATTTCCAAAGATTTGAGCGCAAATGTACCAAAGGATATAGTGCTACCTTTTACTGATATACCCTTAGGGTTCATCTTATGTTGCTTCCTGTACTTCGTTCTTTTTGGCTGTAACATAACTTGTTATCAATTTTATAAAAATTACCTTATTCTACAAAAAGTGCACAAAGGTAATACAATTTATTTAAATCCTATTAATTTCTTTTATTTCCACCTGATCTTCTGTCGCCTCCGCCACTTCTTCTGTCTCCACCTGATCTTCTGTCTCCACCGCCGCTTCTTCTGTCTCCACCTGATCTTCTGTCGACTCTATTAAACTGATCTCCGCCATCTGCATTGGATTTACTTACTCCTGCATTAGGTGAAAGATCTCTAGCTTCCAAGACCTCTCCCTTACAAATCCAAGTTTTAATACCCAACTTACCATAGACTGTCAGTGCTTCCTTTATGGAATAATCAATATCTGCCCTGAAAGTATGCAGAGGTGTTCTACCTTCTTTAAATTCTTCACTTCTAGCCATTTCTGCACCATTCAAACGACCACTGATTCTGATCTTAATACCTTCGGCACCAGCTCTCATTGCAGACTGCATTGCCATTTTGATGGCTCTTTTATAATTTACCCGAGATTCTAATTGCTTGGCTATTGTTTCACCAACTATAGCAGAGTCTATTTCAGGTTTTCTAATTTCAATAATATTAATCTGAACATCTTTAGCAGTTAGTTTCTTGAGTTCTTCTTTTACTCTATCAACTTCCTGACCACCTTTTCCAATGATTATACCTGGTCTGGATGTGTGTATTGTTACAGTTACACGCTTTAGTGTTCTCTCGATTACAATCTTGGATATACCACCTTTTTGGATTCTTGCATTCAGGTATACTCTGATTTTCTCATCTTCGACAACTTTTTGACCAAAGTCTTTACCTCCATACCAACTGGAATCCCATCCTCTGATGATTCCCAGTCTATTACCAATTGGATTTGTCTTTTGACCCATTGAAATTATTATTTAATGTATTTATTTTAATCTTTGATTTCAATCTTGTTTTCAACGATAACCGTTACATGATTCAAACGTTTTCTGATACGGTTAGCTCTACCATGAGGAGCCGGTCGGAATCGTTTCAATGATGTACCACCATCAACAAAAGCCGTTTTAATGAATAGTTTAAAGTCTTCCGGATTATCCGTATCGGATTTTACAACCCAGTTGGATATAGCTGACAGTACCAATTTTTCTAACCAAACGGCAGATTCTCTGTTAGTATACTTCAATATATTCAAAGCATCATCTACGGATTTGCCTCTGATATTGTCAACAACCAATCTCATTTTTCTGGCTGACATCGGGCAATTCTTTAATTTCGCAACTGCTTCCATTTCTTATTATATTTATCGTTATTCCTTACGTTATTAACTATTATTTTTTACCGCTATGTCCCTTGAAAACACGTGTTGGTGAAAATTCTCCTAATTTATGTCCTACCATGTTTTCTGTAACAAACACCGGTACAAAGGTTTTACCATTATGTACAGCTATGGTATGCCCAATCATATCCGGTATTATCATGGAAGCTCTTGACCATGTTTTAATTACAGACTTTTTATTGGAATCATTAGCTTTAACTACTTTTTCCAGTAATTTATGAAATACATAAGGTCCCTTTTTTATAGATCTAGCCATCTGTGATATTACTTACGTTTTGAAATAATTAATTTACTTGAAGACTTCTTGACATTTCTTGTCTTTTGTCCTTTTGCCATTATACCTGTTCTTGATCTTGGGTGACCTCCGGATGCTCTACCTTCACCACCTCCCATCGGGTGATCTACAGGGTTCATGGCTACACCTCTTACCCGTGATCTTTTACCCAACCATCTGGTTTTACCAGCTTTACCCAATACTTCCTGCATATGATCCGGATTGGATGCACGACCGATAACTGCCTTACATGTCAGAAGTATACGTCGTATTTCTCCGGATGGCAATTTAATAATAGCATACTTACCTTCTCTTCCCATTAGCGTACCGTAATTACCAGCACTTCGGGCTAAAGCTGCTCCTTTACCAGGTACCATTTCTATAGAGAAAATATCTGTTCCTAAAGGTACAGAAGATAAAAACATAGCATGTCCCAGGTCAGGCTGTGCTTTTGCTCCGGACATAATGATATCTCCTACTTTTATCTTATCAGGTGCTATAATATATCTTTTTTCACCATCATTATACACTACCAAAGCGATAAAAGCTGATCTGTTAGGATCATATTCTAATGATGCTATCTTTGCTGGTATACCGTCCTTATCTCTCTTAAAGTCAATAATCCTGTATTTTCTTTTTGCACCACCACCTAACTGTCTCATTGTCATTTTACCAGAGTGATTTCTACCACCTGATTTAGTAATACCAACAGTTAGTGATTTTTCCGGCTTCGATTCAGTGAGGTCAGCATAACTGACTGTCACTTTTTGTCTGAGCCCCGGTGTAACCGGATTATATTTTCTAATAGCCATTGTTTAGCAATTTAAAATTAATCTAATTATTCTTCAACTTTTCCGTAAATATCCAATTCCTCTCCTTCAGCAAGTGTAACGAATGCTTTTTTATAAGCACTTATGCGTCCTTTTACTACACCTGATTTGGTGTTTCTTGATTTTAACTTTGCCGGTGAAATTGAAGTGTTAACTTCAACTACAGTAGTTCCAAACATGGTTTCTACAGCTTTTTTAATTTCAAGTTTATTTGCTTTCTTGTCTACAATAAATGTATATCTATTGAGTTTGGATATATCTCTTTCAGATTTTTCTGAAACTATAGGTTTTACTAAAATATTCCTGGTCATTTCCTTCGAATTTAATTATTGTTCGTAAACTGCTTTTATCTGATTCACTGAATTCTCAGAAATAATCAGCACATCAGCTTTTACAATGTCATATGTAGTAGCATTATGTACGGCATGTGTTGACGCCTTAGGTAAGTTTCTACCTGACATATAAACATTACTATTATGATCAGCAGTAAGTAATAATGATTTTCCCTGCACTTTAAGATTTGATAGCATATTTTTATATGCTTTTGTGCTAGGGTTATCAAAGTTAAAATCCTCAACAACTATTATAGCTCCATTGGCATATTTGTGTGCATATGCAGAGTTTCTAGCTAATTCTTTCACCTTCTTATTCAGTTTGAATGAATAATTGCGTGGTCTTGGTCCGAATACACGTCCGCCACCTCTGAAAACAGGAGATTTCATAGAACCTGCTCTGGCAGTACCAGTACCTTTCTGTCTTTTCAATTTTTTGGTAGTACGTGCTATTTCATTCTTCTCTTTAGCTTTATGAGTTCCCTGACGTTGAGCAGCATTATACTGTTTAACAGCAAGGTAAACAGCATGTGCACTTGGCTCTATACCGAATATTTCTTCTGGTAATGAGATACTTCTACCTGTATTTTCTCCTTTAATATTTAATACATCGAGTTTCATATAAGCTTACTTTTCAATGATTACAAATGAACCTTTATGACCTGGAACAGATCCCTGAATCAAAATCAGATTCTTTTCAGGTAAAAGTTTTACAATCTTTAAATTTTTTGTTTTTACTCTTTCATTACCCATTCTTCCGGACATACGCATACCTTTTACTACACGTGAAGGCGTAGCAGATGCACCGATTGAACCTGGAGCTCTGAGTCTGTTGTGTTGTCCAAGTGTTGCCTGTCCTACTCCGGAAAAATTGTGTCTCTTAACAACACCCTGATATCCCTTTCCTTTAGAAGTACCAATAGCACTTACTTTATCGCCTTCAGAGAAAATATCAGTTAATACAATTTCATCACCCAGCTTTTTATCCAACGTAGCATTTCTAAATTCTGCAACTTTACGCTTAGGCGTAGTATTGGCACATTTAAAGTGGCCAATCATAGCGGATGATGTATTTTTAGCCTTAGCTTCCCCGTAACCCAATTGTAAAGCATCGTAACCGTCCGTCTCGTTGGTTTTCACCTGCGTAACGATATTAGGTTGTGCTTCGATAACAGTGCATGCTATATTTTTGCCATTGCTATCGAAGATACTAGTCATACCAATCTTCTTTCCGATTAATCCGTTCATGATTAAATTTTTAACTATTAGATGTCATTACAACATCTTACTATTTTCAGAATCTAAAAATAAAATAAAATCCAGTGATTATGTTAGCTTAACCTGGATATCCACACCACTTGGCAATTCTAATTTTGCCAGAGCATCAACTGTCTTTTGAGTGGGTGTAAAAATCTCGATTATGCGCTTGTGTGTCCTTAATTGAAACTGCTCACGAGATTTTTTGTTTACATGCGGGGATCGCAATACTGTATAAACTTCTTTCTCTGTTGGCAGCGGAATCGGACCAGACACAACAGCACCGCTGTTTTTAACCGTCTTAACAATCTTCTCTGTACTTTTGTCTACCAGATTGTGATCGTAAGAACGGAGTTTAATTCTGATTTTTTGATTCATAACCTATTTTTTAATTATCTCTGATTTCTTAAGAGGCCGCAAAGGTAATACTCTTTTTTGAAATCTAAAAATTATTAATAAAAAAAATAAAAAAAAAGGTCACAATTTGCAACGTGACCAATAAATATTATGAAGCCTTTGCTCCTTTTGCTTTTTCAATAACTGCCTCAGCTATACTCTTAGGTGCTGGCGCAAAGTGTGAAAATTCCATGCTACTACTAGCTCTGCCTGATGTAATCGTACGCAACTGAGTAACGTAACCAAACATTTCAGCTAAAGGAACTTCTGCAGAGATAGATATTGCTCCACCACTTCTACCTTCCTGGCCTTTAGGCAATCCTCTTCTTCTGTTAAGGTCTCCTATTACGTTTCCTACATATTCATCCGGACTTACCACCTCAAGCTTCATGATTGGCTCCATCAATACCGGATTACATAATTTAGCTGCTTCCTTAAATCCTTCCTTAGCACATAATTCAAATGCCAAAGGTTTTGAATCCACAGAGTGTGTCTGACCGTCGAATAATCTAACTTTCATACTGTCAATATTATATCCGGCCAGGATACCGTTACCCATCATTGAATTAAATCCCTTGATGATGGATGCAAAGTATTCCTTCGGTACTGATCCTCCAAAGATATCATTAACGAACTGTAATTTAGTTTTACCTGAGGTAAATTCTTCAGATTTAAGAAATTCTTCATCAGCAGGTCCTAATTCAAACGACATCTGTGCAAATAAACCTGAACCTCCTGATTGCTTTTTCAATCTTTCAGTATGCTCAACACTTGACGTTAATGCTTCTTTATAATTAACCTGTGGTGCTCCTTCATTTACCTCTACTTTGAATTCCCTTCTCAATCTGTCAACAATTACCTCTAAGTGTAATTCTCCCATTCCACTGATAACCGTTTGATTGGTATCTTCGTCGTACTTCACTCTGAATGTAGGATCTTCCTCTGCTAATTTACCCAAAGCCATGCCTAATTTATCCAAATCCTTTTGTGTCTTTGGTTCAATAGCTATACCAATCACCGGATCCGGGAATACCATACTTTCAAGTACGATTGGATGGTTTTCGTCACATAAGGTATCACCTGTTCTGATATCTTTAAATCCGACACCTGCAGCGATATCACCAGCTTCCAAACGCTCAATAGCTTTCTGGTTATTCGCATGCATCTGATATATTCTAGATATACGCTCTTTATTGCCTGTTCTTGTATTCAGCACATATGATCCAGCTTCCAGAATACCCGAATATGCTCTCATAAAAGACAATCTACCAACATATGGGTCTGTTGCAATTTTGAAAGCTAATGCCGCAAATGGTTCGTTAACTGAAGGTTTTCTTTTTTCTTCCTTATCTGTCTTAGGATTAATTCCTTCTATGGCTTCAACGTCAACAGGGCTAGGTAAGAAAGCGCATACTGCATCCAACACAGCCTGTACACCTTTGTTTTTGAATGAAGATCCACATAAAACAGGCGTAAATGCCATATCAATAACTGCCTTTCTGATAGCTGTTCTGATTTCATCTTCTGATATTGAATCCGGATCTTCAAAGAATTTTTCCATCAACTCAACATCATATTCTGCAACCGCTTCAATAAGTTTTGTTCTTGAATCATGTACCAAATCAACCAGATCCGCAGGAATATCTATAACTTCATAAGTCATTCCTTTATCCTCTTCGTTCCAAACTATGGCACGATTCTTAATTAAATCTACAACACCCTTGAATTTTTCTTCTGCTCCGATAGGAACTTGTAAAGGTATTGCATTTGCTCCCAATTTTTCTTTAATATCATTAACTACATTAAAGAAATCTGCTCCTGACCGGTCCATTTTATTTACGAAAGCGATACTTGGAACTTTGAACTTTTCAGCAAGACGCCAGTTTGTTTCAGATTGAGGTTCTACTCCATCTACTGAGCTGAATAAAAATACCAATCCATCCAATACCCTGAGCGAACGACTTACTTCCACAGTAAAATCCACGTGACCGGGAGTATCGATTATATTAAAATGATACTGTTTTGTTATATCAGTTGGATTTCCCTGTGATGTAGGATAATTCCAATTACATGATGTAGCAGCTGAAGTAATGGTAATACCGCGCTCCTGTTCCTGCTCCATCCAGTCCATTGTAGCACTCCCTTCATGTGTTTCTCCAACTTTATGGTTTACACCCGTATAATAAAGGATACGTTCTGTTGTCGTTGTTTTACCAGCGTCAATGTGGGCTGCGATTCCTATATTTCTTGTATATTTTAGATCTCTTGACATATTATATAACTATAAAGATGATTATCTTTAAAAAAAATTAGTAAATAAAAATAGAAAATAAAGTTATCCTATGCTTTGAAGTGAGCAAAAGCTCTGTTGGCTTCAGCCATTCTATGTGTATCTTCTCTTCTTTTCACAGCGGCTCCTTCACCTTTACTGGCTGCGATAATTTCAGCAGACAATTTTTCTGCCATACCTTTACCACTTCGAGCTCTGGAAAATCTGATCAACCACTTCATACCTATGGATAGTCTTCTTGCAGGACGAATCTCAGTTGGAATCTGGAATGTTGCTCCACCAATTCGCTTACTTCTGACTTCTACAGCCGGCATAACATTTTCAAGTGCTTTCTTCCACAATTCATGTGGATTCTCACTTGTTTTGGTTTCTATTATATCCATAGCATCATAGAAAATAGTAAAGGCGGTACTTTTCTTACCTTCCCACATTAGATTGTTAACAAACTGAGTTACCAATACATCACCATATCTTGAATCCGGAACGATAACTCTCTTTTTTGGTTTTCTTTTTCTCATCTTTCGATAATATTAAAATATTCTATAAGTTAATCTATTTCTTAGGAGCTTTAGCACCATATTTGGATCGGCTCTGTAATCTCTTGGCAACACCTGCCGTATCCAAAGCACCTCTAACTATTGTGTAACGAACTCCAGGAAGGTCCTTCACTTTTCCTCCTCTTACCAATACTATAGAGTGTTCCTGAAGATTGTGTCCTTCACCTGGTATATAGGCGATAACTTCAATACCATTTGTCATTCTTACTTTTGCGACTTTTCTAAGTGCTGAGTTAGGCTTCTTTGGAGTAGTAGTATATACTCTGGTACAAACGCCACGCTTCTGAGGACAACCATCCAAAGCTCTTGCTTTACTTTGATAAACTACCTTCTCTCTACCTTTTCTTACTAATTGATTAATAGTAGGCATATAACTTTTTTTATCTATTTTTACATATACTAAATACAGAAGAAAGCAAACCCTTCTTCAAAAAGAGACGCAAAGGTAAGGTTTTATTCATAATCTAGTATAGAAAATGATAATAATTTTGTAATAATTTATTGAAATATAATAGTTTTCGAAATTTAAGCACTTTATATATTCACTTTTTTAATAATTAATTTAAAAAAATGTCAGTTTTAATTTTTCATACATAATACCAAAAAATAAGTATTGATAATTTTTAATCTTATGTATATCATTATATAGATACATTGTATTGTCGATTTATAAATTTATCTCTTTGATTGTTTTAAGTATAAAAAAAAATGATTAAATAAATATATTCGGATAATAAATAAAATGTCTATTTTTGAGACTTATAAAAACACCCCTTATATGGCACATACCTCATTAAATATTTTATGTATTTCACGCTTTTTTAAAGGTGGGGATTTCATGACAGGTGCTAAAGCAGCAGGTCATCATGTATATCTATTGACCAGCAATCAGTTAGACAAGTCTCCATGGCCATGGGAGAGCCTCGAAGATGTATTTTATATGGTTGAAGATAGTCACGGACTTTGGAATCATGAACATCTGATTGCCGGACTTGCTTATAAAATGCGTTCTATCAAATTTGACATTTTAGTTGCTCTTGATGATTTTGATGTTGAGCACGTTGCCTTTCTCAGGGAGTACTTCAGAATACCAGGTATGGGAGAAACAACAGCCCGCTACTTCAGGGACAAACTTGCAATGCGGATCAAGGCACAAACAGAAGGTATAAACGTACCAGCTTTTACACCCTTGTTTCACGATGCAGATATTCATAGTTTTGCTGAAAGAGTTGCACCGCCCTGGATTGTAAAACCCAGGATGCAGGCTTCAGCAGCAGGGCTCAAAAAGATTTATTCCGTTGATGAATTATGGAAACATCTGAAATACTTAGGCGAAGACAGACATGAATATCTCATGGAAAAATTTACACCTGGTGATGTGTACCATGTTGATGCACTTACTGTAGATGGAAAAGTAGTTTTTGCATCTGTAAGCGGGTATCTGGATACGCCGTTCGAAGTCGCTCATGGAGGTGGTATTTTCCGTTCAGTTACGCTCGACAAAAACTCAGCTGACTATAATGAGTTGAAAAGAATAAATGAACACGTTATGTCTGCCTTTGGTATGCAGTACAGTGCATCACATACTGAGTTTATCAAAGGTAAGGAAGACGGCAAATTCTATTTTCTGGAAACAGCTTCCCGGGTAGGTGGTGCACATATAGCTGAAATGGTTGAATTTGCTTCAGGAATAAACCTCTGGAAAGAATGGGCAAGAATCGAAATAGCTTCCAAAACAAATAAGCAATATAAACTTCCTAAAGTTAAAGATAATCATGCGGGAATAATTGTATCCCTTTGCAGATTTAAAAATCCTGACACAGCCGAATTTAATGATAAGGAAATCGTGTGGAGATTAAAAAAAGAACATCACATTGGATTGATTTTACACTCAAAGGACAGAAATCGGATTGCTACTTTATTAACCGCATATACTGAACGCATAAGAAAGGATTTTCACGCCAGTGCACCAGCAAAAGAAAAACTGGTAGGCGAGTCACATCATGAAATAAGTCATGGAGAACATGATGAAAACTGGTATAGCAAAGACTAACCCGATATCATATGTAAACTTAGTTTATTGACACAGCGTTATAGCCGGGAATGCTCTAATGGAAAAAGTGAAAAATAGAATTGATAATAACCTTGCTTAAAAAAATTCCAATATCCAAATAGAAATGGATGATGTGTTTGTGTTATTTTTTCATAATAATTTCAATCACTTCACTTTTAGCAATATCAGAATTAAGTGTTATAAGTTGTTTCTTACCTTTATACATATATGAGAGTGCAATTGTAGCAGGTGGTTGCTTACCCATATCATCAGCATGTAGTAATAAGAAGTTTTTACCTTCTTCATTTACCTGAATTTTAAATTCATATGGTTTTTCACTGATCTGATATTTTTCAACCAGCCAATCACCGTTAAAGCTAATGGATACAATATCTCCATCAATTATCTTGTGGTCATACATCTGGAAAACAACTACAGAGCTATCAATAAAAATCGTATGGTCTGCCAATACTACACTTCGCCCCCTTACGGTAGAAGGCAGTACATTTATAACAGGATCCGAAGATGCCAGTATGTCGGTTTTAGCAAGAGATTTAGGATATATAACTTTAAAATAATGCGGCATCTCAAAATAACGGGGTACAGGTATACCCAGATAATCGACGATTCTGTTCATTTCATACACAATACCATTACCGTATCTGTTAAATTTATTGATTACCGAGATATTATAGTAATAATAGTATTTATCATATAATTTAAATTCCTGAGGAATATTTTCAGATTCCATGAATTGCTTTTGAGCATTCAAAGATTCCGAAAATTGCCTTATAATATTGCCCCAGTAAGTCTGTACTTTTGAATTTATTAAACGTGTACTATTGTAGTCTGTCAGGTTGATTTTTTTAAATCTATCCAGTGCTGCTGTTTCTTTATTGTATATATCGCGGAAGTTGTCATCTTCCCTGAAATAAAGTGCATTCAAAGCCTCCCGATTGGATGAATAAACATCTGACATTGCTTTAATAACCTGAGGAAATTGTATTTCATCCTTATTTACAGTCAATGTGGCATAATATTTACTGATATTAGCTTCCAATTCTTTTTGATAGATATAAAAGTCCTTATACCATGTTACAGCCTCTTCCAGCTTTTCATAAACTGTTACCAGATTATCTCTGTTAGTCAAATCTAATGTATTGATCTGGCTTTCAAGATCGAATCTGACATTATTGATATTTGTGATAATAGATTTCATTTTATTGGCAGATGCCAATAGATTTACTTCAGTTGCAGTTGGCAAGACACCTTTGTTTAACATGATTTTATTATACCAGGTATTCGGAGAAACTTCGTAAAACCAGTTTTCAGGATCTTCAAAAATGTCCTTAGGCAAATCTTTATTGGAATAAAAATTAATCTGCTGATCCGGCAAATCAACATATTTATTAATATTTTTATTAAAATTCTCCAATAATCTATGGACTATCAGCAATCCGTGCGTACTTTCATTGGAAAAATTAACATAATTATTAAGTGCTTTTACTTTATCTGAATTATCAGTGGCAGCTACTCCGGAAATCGTAGAAAATGAAATTAATAGAGCAAAGAAGAATCTTATATAAGGCATGATAATCCGATTATTTTGTATTTCTAGCTTTTCAAACTGCAAATATCGCAATATTTTTTCAATTGAAATTCAATTATATGTATTTAACCAAATATTAAGAATGCTATTTCAATAAATATGATAAAAGTAAACATTAACCCTAATGTCTCATTCTGCTCGAAAAAATATAATATATATCATCTTTGTTTTTTTATTGCACTCTATATAGTGGATGTAAAAGTATATTCTCTTTAGGAGTTCTATTTTGTTAAATGCAATATAAAAATCTTATATAGTAACCATTTTAATAAATTTGTATTTATATACTATATTTCAGTCTATTATATCCTATTACATGCTAAAACCGAACTATCTGAAATTATTTTTTTTGTTTAAATGGCTGAAATTTATTTTTTTGGCAAAGAAGTTGATATTTTAAGTATTAAGAAAAATAATTCCCATTTGAACCGTGAGTAACAATAGTAAGACGAATAATGTATTATAAGACAATCATACAAGGCAGATTAGAGTTTGGCACACAGAAAAGTTATGATAGTGTCACTAAAATGTTTATTCAAAGACTTGAAACTTACTATAAATCCGATGTTTTTCTGAAATTTGAAGATATCTTTCACGAGGACGAGTTGTCACTTGAGATACCCCGTTATGTAGGACAAGTGACTGATAAAGCTTTTCGGGGCACTACAAGTCTTTTGGCATATTGTGCCCAATTTGCAATAGCCGGTTCCATAAGAGGTTGGCTGATATATGAAGGTGACATATTGCATTATGAGATTATGGAACCCACCGGTGATAAAGGTGCCGTTCAGTCGTTTGTAAAGGGAAGGAAGCTTGTCAAAATGAAGGGTAAGGAAAATGAAGCACTTACTGCATTAACCAAAGCTATAGAAAAGTATGACAGGCACGCTCAGGCATATGAAAGAAGAGCCAAGGTTAACTTTATTATGAAGAACTATCATGAAGCCATGCGGGATTATAACAAATGTATAGGAATCGACCCGACCATCCCAACTGCGTACTACGGGAAAGCCAAACTACATATGATGAAGCAAGAATGGGAGGATGCTATTATTAATTTAGAGGAATCCATAAAAAAATCAATAGCTCATCAACCCGTCTACTGGAAGTCCAGAAAATTAAAGGCAGAATGTCATATTGAACTCAAGCAATGGGATAAGGCGGCTTTCGATTTGCAATTATTTACAAACCGGTCTTTTAAAGATGACGATCCAAATAAATTCTGGAAAAGATGGGCACTGTATACTTATGGCTTTGTTCTTGTAGAACAGGAAGCTTATGCCGAAGCTATAAAAGTTCTCGATAAAGCTGCTGCATTGCCCGATATTCAGGATAATGTATCGGAATCCGATATCCTTACTCTAAGAGGTGAAGCAAAACAAAAATCAGGTAAAAGCGGGTACGCCAAAGATCTGAAGGATGCTGCTTCCAAAGGCAGTATACGGGCAGCAAATCTATTGAAAAGGATATAAATCAGTTGATTTACCTATTCCAACCCGTAATAAATCAATAAATACATTTCTACATTAAAGCAATATATAAATTTGTTTAATAGCATTTTTATATCTCTAACACAATATAATAATCCGATAATACACAAAGCACGAATGATTATTATGGAATCTGAAGAAAATGTTCAAGTCTTAAATAATTACAAAAAAAGAAAATCTCATAAAAATAGTTTTTAAATATAAAAAAAACTATACTTTTAACTCCTGAATTTTAAACAAAAAAACAACTTTATGAGTACAGCAAATGCACAGGGTCATCCAAGAGGATTGTACCTGTTATTCTTTACTGAGATGTGGGAGCGATTCAGTTATTATGGTATGCGCGCCATATTTATCCTATTCATGACCAAAGCTTTATTGATAGCTACTGATCAGGCTTCAATCATCTATGGTAGTTATACAGGCTTAGTTTACCTGACACCTTTATTGGGAGGATATCTTGCAGACAGATACTGGGGTAATCGTAAAAGTATCTTTTTGGGTGGAATAATCATGGCAATTGGTCAGTTTCTAATGTTTTTAAGCAGTTCATTCTATCAGGAGCAGGGTTTCGCCATCACCATGATGTGGGGAGGGCTTACCTTTCTGATTGTTGGAAACGGATTTTTCAAGCCAAATATATCGACGATGGTTGGCCAGTTATATACAAAGGAAGACCGACGGGTAGACAGTGCCTTCACCATATTTTATATGGGAATCAACTTAGGTGCTTTCTTTTCTCCTCTAATATGCGGTGGTTTGGGTGATACCGGAAACCCTGCTGATTTCAAATGGGGCTTTTTAGCGGCTTGTATCGGTATGATTATCAGTGTCATTTCATTTGAATTACTTAAAAACAAGCATCTTAACGGACCTGATAATCAAGCAATAGGTACACAGGTTAAGAAAACAGACTTTAAAGTTCTGGGTCTGGTTATCGGGGCTATTGCGCTGATTTTTTTCCTGATGAACTTCAAATCTATTTTCAATACAGATTTTGATATCGTATTTTATCTGATTGTATTTTCATTTATTGCTTCTCCATTGGTGATACTTACTGACAAATCTATCACATCCATCGAAAGAGACAGAATCTTCGTCATTTTTATTCTGGCATTCTTTGTTATATTCTTCTGGTCGGCTTTCGAACAAGCAGGAGCATCACTCACGCTTTTTGCTGAGGACAATGTAGATCGTAATGCACCTTTTACTATTAATAAATACATCATCTTTTTAGTAATTTCATTAATCGTATTCTATCTGATGAAGTTTCTTGAGTGGTTTTTCGAATGGAAAGAAAATACATATATTAAAGTATCCGGTGTGATAGTGACAATACTTTTGGTTCTGCTATTCATGGGAAAAATCGAATCTTTTTCCAAAGACGTAATCCCTTCCAGCTGGTTCCAGTCTGTCAATCCATTGGTTATCGTTACTTTTGCTCCTATTATGTCATGGTTATGGACCAAGCTGGGAGACAAACAACCATCAAGCCCTACTAAAATGGCCATAGGTCTGCTGCTCGTTAGTGTAGGTTATATGGTTATAGCTTTTGGTGTAAAAGGCGTTGATTCTACGATTAAAGTAAGTATGATTTGGCTACTTTCATTGTATTTTATTCACACAATCGGAGAACTATGTCTATCCCCCATCGGGCTATCCATGGTATCCAAACTGTCTCCTCTCCGGTTTTCAAGCTTACTAATGGGTACCTGGTTCCTTGCCAATGCACTGGCTAATAAGTTTGCAGGTACATTGAGCAGCCTGTTACCTCCAAGTGCAGGTGCGGATGTTACTGCTCAAGCCAAGAGTATATTGGGATTCCAGATTAATTCGCTATATGACTTTTTCTTTGTATTTATTGTTATGGCTGGCTTTGCGGCGTTAGTCCTGTTTGTATTGTCCAGAAAATTACAGAAAATGATGCATGGCATCAACTAATTACAAATTATTATATTAATTTAAAAAGGCTGATTGAGGTAATCCTTCAATCAGCCTTTTTAAATTTGTAAGCTTAAAATTGCTCAACTATTGTGTACTATTTTCAATAAATCTGCAATGATATTCAAACAGACATCAAAATTTTATGGATTATTCTAATCGGATTTATATTTTTACACTTCCAATATAATTAATCAAGGACCATGACAGTGCATACACATCAACTCACCTTAAAGGAAATACACGAATTTAAAGGAAAATATCCAAGACAGATCTGGTCACTTTTCTTTTCAGAGATGTGGGAAAGATTCAGTTTTTACGGTATGCGCGGCATGCTGGTTTTTTTTATGATTTCTCAACTGAATCTGCATGAGAAAGATGCCAATCTACAATATGGTGCTACACAGGCATTTGTTTATGCTTTTACCTTCATTGGCGGCTTATTTGCTGATAAAATACTGGGGTTTCGGAAATCCCTTTTCTGGGGCGGACTCATGATGATAACCGGCAGTTCGCTGTTGGCTGCAGATCCGCATAATTTCTTTTTTACGGGACTTGCTTTTATCATCATTGGTACAGGTTTTTTTAAGCCCAATATTTCAACCATGGTTGGCGAATTGTACAGTGAAAAGGATGATAGAAGAGATGCCGGATTTTCCCTGTTTTATGCAGGTATCAATCTCGGAGCTTTTCTGGGTGGTTACATATGCGTAGCTATAGGCAAGGGATATATGCTGAGTGGAATGATACCTGAAAACATGAGGTGGAACGTTGCATTCGGACTCGCTGCAATTGGAATGGTAGTAAGTCTGATCAACTTTTATTTCACACAACGACATCTCGGACCGATAGGTCTGCAGCCCGGACATCCGGATGCACTGGTTCAGGTAAAAGCTAAACCTAAATGGGTGGAATACCTGGTATATGCAGGAACGCTGTTCGCTATACCTCTGATTGACCTGATGGTGTCCAGCCCTGAATATACAGACTACTTTATGTATACTATCGGACCACTTGCACTTCTGTATTTATTTTACGAAATGAGTAAAACCACGATCAGTGAAAGAAAAAAACTATGGGCAGGCCTGATTTTTATCTTCTTTTCCGTCTTATTCTGGGGTATTTACGAGCAAAGCGGAGGTTCACTCAGTATTTTTGCTGCCAAGAATCTGAATGACAACCTGCTTGGTTTTACTATGGATCCCAATGGTGTCAATAATTCTGCTGGTGCATTTTTCATTATCGGATTGGCTCCGCTTTTTGGTTTGATGTGGATATGGATGGCCAAACGTAAATTTGAACCCAATACGATTATAAAATTTGGGCTTGGATTTATATTTCTGGGTCTGGGATATTACGTACTTTTTGCAACTAAGTTTTTTGCCAGTGTCCAGGGAATAGCGCCACTGGATATATTTACAACAGCATTGCTCGTAATCACTATTGGTGAATTATGTCTTTCACCTATCGGTCTGTCAATTATGACCAAACTCTCACCCGCAAGAATGCAGGGAATCATGATGGGTATGTGGTTTCTGGCATCTGCTTATGGTCAATATGTAGCAGGAATAATAGGAGCAGGATTGGCAGATGCCGACGAAAACGCACCGGCTGTCACACGGCTGATGAATTATACGGAAGGATATAAGATGCTCGGAATCTATGCTTTAATAGCAGGTCTCGTGCTTATAGCTTTATCACCCTGGATTAAAAAACTGATGCAGGATGTCAGGTAATAGGCCTGGCTATTGGGGTTTGGTTATAATACTACTTTTATAAAATTTACTACCAAAGCAGATTCTGATATTATCGGTATCTTCATTTCCTTATATTTCTTAATATGTGATAAATATTCAGCTATTTGAATTGTATCTCAGAAATATTTTATACTTTGGCAGTTTAATTACGACATTATGCAACAACCAACAGCTAATAATCCATTTTTTGACAGACAGGTTTTAGGCCATCCGGCAGGATTGTTTGTTTTATTCTTTACAGAAATGTGGGAACGCTTCTCCTTCTACGGGATGCGTGCCTTGTTGGTTTTGTTTTTGGTAAGTGCCGTCGGTATAGGTGGCTGGGATTGGCCCCGTGAAAATGCACTTGCACTTTATGGCACGTATATCTCAATGCTGTATCTGACACCCATCATAGGTGGCCAATTGGCTGACAGATATCTGGGTTATCGCAAAGCCATCATCATTGGTGCCGTAATCATGACCTTAGGCCATGCAAGTATGGCCATCGAAACGCCTTTCTTTCTGTACCTTGGATTATTACTTCTTATAGCCGGAACCGGATTTTTCAAGCCCAATATGACATCATTCATTTCAGTATTGTATAAAGATCATCCTGAAAAGAAAGATGGTGCGTATACTATTTTCTATATGGGTGTTAATTCGGGAGCATTTCTGGGTATCATGCTCTGTGGATATCTGGGAGAAACTATGGGATGGAGCTGGGGATTTGGTCTTGCCGGTATCTTTATGTTACTGGGATTGCTGCAATTTACCCTTGCACACAATATATTCGGAGATGTTGGTCTCGCACCTGTAAAAACAAATAACCAGAATTCATCAGCACAAACTGTAACTCATGACGAAGAGCCACCCAATCCTTTTACATTTACTGATAAATTAATTACTTTTATAGTAGCCATAAGTGGTTTGATATGGGCAGTCAACGACCCACTGTCAAAAATAACACATATCAACCTGTTGAAATTCGGGGATACTGACCTGTCCGGAAAAACCATACTTATAGCCTTACTGCTGTTTATTTATCTGTTGGTATCGAGAGTAATGCGTTTCAGTAAGATCACAAGAAACAGGATGCTGGCTGTCATGATGATTGCATCATTCATCATATTCTTTTGGGCAGCTTTCGAGCAAGCAGGAGGATCCATGAGTATATTTGCCAAGGACTATACCAACCGGGTTTTGTCGGGCAATGCTGCACTTATATTCAATATAGTGGATATCATCATCACTGTAGTTCCGGTAGCGATTATATCATATGTATTGTTTTTATTATTCCGTCAGACATACAAGGATTATTTGGCTTCCAATCTTGTTCTTGCATCCAGTTTTGTCATTATCTGGGGATTGATCTTCTGGAAAATATATGCCAATTTCAATACATATTCCTATGAAATCAGCTATCCTGCATTTGAGCAGATAAAAACAGGTGCTGATGGTCTGGAAAGCCGGAAGACAGTAGCCGTCAATGCATTGAATGTACCAGGAGCCAATGATGCTATCATAGAAAAAACAACAGTCATCCGTGCATTGAGTGATTTTCAACCCAATCATACTGTCAATATCGTTGACTTGGACAAGAAGGGCAGTAATTTCAAAATGATAGATCCTATGAAAGCTTCAGGGATACAGGAAAGTATCGAAGCGAAGGTATTAAGAAAAAAAGAAAATGAAATTGAAATTCCCGCAACGTGGTTCCTGATTTTGAATTCACTGTTTATTATAGCACTGGCACCGTTATTCTCCAAATGGTGGGAAAGTAAGTTCAATCCGTCACTCGCAGGAAAGTATGCTATTGGCTTGTTTTTCCTTGGTATCGGGTTTGCCTTTCTGGCTTATGGAGCGAGTGACATCACACAAGGTGCCAAAACAGCTTCTGTAAGTCTTGTCTGGTTAGTACTGGCCTATCTTTTCCATACTATGGGTGAACTTTGTGTACAACCGGTTGGATTATCCTATGTAAGTAAGCTGGTGCCTCCGCGAATGATTGCATTCATGTTTGGAGTATGGTATCTTGCACTGGCGATAGGCAATAAAACTTCGGGAGTATTGGGTCAGCAAATAGACAATATCACGGCTCAGTACAATCTGTCCACCTTCTTTTTGATATTCACGGTAGTGCCATTTATAATAGGTGTCATAGCGATAATAATGAATGGAACACTAAAGCGGCTCATGCATGGCGTAAAGTAAAACGCACGACTAAAAAGCAACCGATACTGTTAATTCAGGATAAAATCAGAGTGTAGCCTGAATTCAGGAATGACAACTTCAAAAGGCTGATTATTATCCATATTCAGGAAGATATATGTTCCATACATTTTGCCCACGGATGTTTGCAGAAGACACCATGAAGTGTATTCGAAGGATTCATTCTGTGCTAATTCAGGCTGTTTGCCGACAACGCCATCGCCTTCAATCTCTCGTATGGATGTATTGGAATCGACTATATACCAGTGTCTTGATAATAATTTGACAGGGTCAAGTCCCAGATTGGTAATGACAATGTTATATGAGAATATATTTTTTCCGATTGCGGGATTGGACTCTGCACTTACATATTGAGGCTGTACTGTGATGCTGATATTGTTAGTCACCTCATTATATACATTGCTCTTGTCTGTCATGTCTTTGATATTCCGTACAAAAATGTTTCAATTATATGTTCAGCTTCCATCAAGGAAATCTCCAATACATCATTAACAAGTACGATGTCAAAACTGTTTTCATACTCCATCTCTGCTTCAGCCTTTAATATGCGTTTATTCAGACTTGCTTCTGTTTCCGTATTCCTGTTTATCAAACGCTCTTTTAATATTCCGAATGATGGTGGTCTGACAAAAACAGACATACATCTTGGGCCATACAGGGATTTAATGTTCATTGCACCTTTTACATCTATATCAAAAACGATATGTTTGCCAATCTTCCAGATACGGTCGACCTCGGATTTTAGCGTACCATAATACTGGTCTTTATAAACTTCCTCCCATTCGACAAAAGCATCCTGATCAATTTTGTGCCTAAATTCATCGACACTCATAAAATAATAATCCCTTCCATCCACTTCATGAGGCCTGCGTACTCTGGTAGCTGCAGAAACTGAAAACTCCAGTTCACTGTATCTTGCCAAAAGATGCTTAACAATCGTTGTCTTGCCTGCTCCGGATGGTGCCGTAAAAACAAACATCTTACCTGTCATAATATCCGTCATATAGCTTATATGATGTGTTATAATATATTGGAAAGTTGCTCTTTTAATTTTTCAAGTTCATCTTTCATCATGACTACACATTGCTGTACATCAGAGTCATTGGCTTTGGCACCTATCGTATTGATTTCCCTACCCATTTCCTGAGCGATAAATGACAGTTTTCTTCCTTTTTGTTCGTCAGCTCCCTTCATTTCTTCCCTGAAATAATTACAATGTTGTCCCAGTCTTACCTTTTCCTCATTGATATCGAGTTTTTCTATATAATACAGGATTTCCTGTTCATATCTGTTTTGATCCACCTGTTGTTTTACAGCGAATTCTTCCATGTTTTTACGGAGTCTCTCTTTGATTCTATCCAATCGTTGTGCTTCAAAAGGTTCAATACCTTTCAGATACAATTCTATATTACTTACACGAAGCAATAAATCTTCAGCCAATATCCGCCCTTCGTCCTGTCTGAATTTTTTAATATTTACAATAGCCTCATCTATGACACTGTTTACAATTTCCCACTCTTCATCTTCGGCAAGGCCCTCATTTTGTCCGATTACATTGGGTATCCTGAGTATAGATTGCAAAATATCACCGTCAGCAATATTCAATTCCCGGCGAATGGAATTCAATTCCTGATAATACTTAATAAAAGCATCTCTGTTGATAAAGGAATTTTCTTCATCCGAAAAACCATCCAATGTAATAACCAGATCAAATTTGCCTCTCTGCAATGCATCAATTACTTTCTTGCGCAAATCAATTTCTCTGTCTCTGTATATGCTTGGTAGCTTACATCTGATTTCTGTAGATCTTGCATTTAGCGATTTAACTTCTACGCGTATTATTTTTCCGCTCATTTCGGCTCTGGCATGTCCGAATCCTGTCATGGATAATATCATATAACCGTTCTACTGATTTTGGACACAAAGATAAACCCTAAATAGATATAAATAAGAGTCTATTTAACAAATTAAATTAAAATATTGTAAATGAATAACTTAAATTGCTCTATTTTTTAATTTACAAAGAAAAAAAACTAAAAATAATTTTCTTAATTACAATATTTTACGAACTTTGCGGCTCTTTACTTGAAACGAAATCAATTTTAAAATAAAATAAAAATATTGAAGCAATGCGAAAGGCTGATTTGGTTAATATTATTACAGAAAAAACAGGTGTGCCAAAAGTGGATGTCCTGGTGACTTTGGAAATGTTTTTTAAGGAAGTAAAAAACTCATTGTCTGAAGGAGAAAACGTTTACGTTCGTGGATTTGGTTCATTTATTATAAAGAAAAGAGCCAAAAAAATTGGTAGACACATCAAAAAGAATAAATCGATTGAAATTCCTGAGCATTTTATACCATCATTCAAACCTGCAAAAGTTTTTGTTGATCAGGTAAAATCCAATGTCACTTCCCTACCTGAAGATGAGGGCGAAGAAGATTAATTGAATTATGTTATGTTTGCCTGTATAATACATGAATAAGCAACAAATAATAGCTTTAGGTGCAGCGTCAGTATTGTTTTTAATTTTGTTTTTTGGATTTGATATAATCCCTGAAAAACAAAAAGAACTTGAAAAGTCAAGAATGCTGAAAATTGAATCGACCAGTGTTGACAACCTGATAAAAGCTGCGTTTAAGGAATTGGATAAATCCAAGTCATCCATGATTGAAGCAATGAATCATGATTTGGAAAAAACAGGAACCGACACAATCAAAAGAATTGAATTGCTCAAATCTATATCCGGTATCTGGTAT
The DNA here is from genome assembly GCA_020850225.1 of Saprospiraceae bacterium. Classification (GTDB taxonomy): domain Bacteria; phylum Bacteroidota; class Bacteroidia; order Chitinophagales; family Saprospiraceae; genus OLB9. The sequence continues at coordinate 37,014 of JADZFD010000074.1, forward strand.
GAATCAAAATTTCCGGCGATAGCAGGTTCTTATGCCCAGGAGATTGCAGAACTGGTAAAATCAGAGGAGTCCTGGTCCATAGCTGGAACAACCTATGCTATTTGTGTTAAAAATGCAACAGAGGAAAAGACTAAAGAGTTTTGTTCCAAAAGAGCAATCCAATCATTTGAAAAGGCCATTTCTTTGGCTCCGGATGCAATTGAGCCCAGAATCAATTTGGCGATTTGCTATGTTGATAATCCGGACAAGGATAATCCCATGCAGGGTATTCTGATGTTAAGAGATCTGAATAAACAGCATCCAAAAAATGTTACTGTTCTGAACCAGCTAGGAAGACTGGCGTTGCAGACAAAACAATATGATAAAGCACTGGAGCGACTGGAAGCAGCCATTCAACTGGAACCCGACAACAAAAACACCAACTGCCTGTTAGCTACTGTATATCAGGAAACCGGTAATCAGGCTAAAGCAGATGAATACAATAAAAAATGTGTTAATTAACTTATTAAAAAATTTTGAATATGCCTTGTGGTAAAAAAAGAAAACGTCATAAGATCTCTACGCATAAGCGTAAAAAAAGATTAAGAAAAAACAGACATAAAAAGAAATAAATTTGTCTGAAAACAGGACCAGTCTGTTATATGAATTATCTTACAGGATAGTCATATAACAGATTGGATATTGGCAATCATGTCGCGGTAATTTATACGTAAAAGCATAACAAACTACTACCCAAAACTCCGGATTGAAACCATAAAAAAATAATAGTACAGAGATACTATCGTTAATAATATACGAATTCTTCTGTATTTATCCCAGGTAAGACATTTATATAAATTTTCTGTCGTTTTACCTACAAATCGATCATATATCTGCTTTTACTCATCTACAACTTTTCGTGACATCATACTTCAGACTGTGTTTCTGTAGCTGCAGAAGATGTTTCTTCAGTTATGTCATTCTTATACAACAGTGTTTGAATTACATTCAATTCATCATTAAGTATCATGACATGATAAATGCAATCTGTTTGTATTGCTGATTTCCTTTTAGGTTTAAAGTGAATACATAATACAAATAAAATGACACTTAATTAGTTGTGGAAAAAGAATTAGTAATAAAATCATCCGTCGGTGAAGTAGAAATAGCACTGTTGGAAAATGGCCGGTTGGTTGAAATTCACAAGCAAAAAAATAATGACAACTCTACTGTAGGTGACATATTCCTGGCTAGTGTCAAAAAACTTATGCCGAGTTTGAATGCGAGCTTTATGGATATCGGCCACAGAAAAGATGCATTCCTGCACTATACTGACTTAGGTCCACAAATCAAATCCGTTGTAAAATACACCAAGGCTGTAATGAATGGTCAGTACAATCAGCCGTTGCTGGATGGTTTTGATCTGGAGCCTGATAATCCTAAAACAGGAAAGATTGATCAGGTTTTTAGTAAAAACGACCATGTTTTGGTTCAGGTACTAAAAGAACCCATATCAACCAAAGGACCCAGGCTGAGTTGTGAACTGGCACTCGCAGGGCGTTATTTGGTTTTAACTCCATTTTCCAATATTGTTGCTGTTTCCAAAAAAATATCTTCATCAGAAGAAAGAAAAAGATTAAAGGTGTTGGTAGAAAGTATCAAACCTAAAAATTTTGGGATAATTGTACGTACAGCAGCAGAAGGAAAGAAGGTAGCCGATCTGCATCATGACATTAAGGAACTAGAGGTTAAATGGACATCTATACATACCCAACTCCTTCAGAAAAAAAATCCGGACAAGGTACTTAGTGAGATTGACAAAACTTCTACTATTCTCAGGGATATCCTGAATGACAACTTCAACAGAATCACCGTTGACAGCAGGGAACTCTATCTATCCATTAAAGACTATCTCAATAGTATAGAACCGGATAAGGTCAAAATACTACAGCAATATAAGGGTTCCCGGATGATATTTGACCACTATGATATCAACAGGCAAATCAAAGCATCATTCGGAAAGACCTTTACTATGTCAAGCGGTGCCTACGTGGTCATCGAACACACGGAAGCCATGCATGTAGTCGATGTCAACAGTGGACCAAAAATGATCAAAAGGGAACAGGAAGAAGCAGCCATGTCCGTCAATCTGGAAGCTGCTGAGGAAATAGCCAGGCAATTAAGACTCAGGGATATTGGCGGCCTCATCGTCATAGACTTCATAGATATGCGAAATTCTGAAAATAAGGTCAGCCTGTATAACAAAATGCGTGACTTCATGTCAGGAGACAGAGCCCAGCATACGATTTTACCACTGAGTAAATTCGGATTGATGCAGGTTACAAGACAACGTACACGTCCCGAAGTACATATCGACACTTCAGAAGTATGCTATACCTGTAATGGAACAGGCAAAGTAAATGCTTCCATATTAATACTGGACAACATCGAAAGAGACATTGACTACATATTACAGTCGAGGCCAAAAAGCAAAATTAAAATCCAGTGCAATCCGTTCATTTATGCTTACCTGAGAAGTGGATTACCAAGTATTCAGATGAAATGGTTGTTAAAAACCAAAAAGTGGATATCACTCACTTCCAATACAAGCTATCATCTGAATGAATATAAATTCTTTGATGAGTCTGATGACGAAATCAGATTCTCTTAATATTTTTTATAAATTTATCCCTTTATGGGGTTGAGCAGATACAACGAAGATGCACTAAAAACCTGGTTCTCAGCTGATGATGTAGTGCTGGTAGCACCATTGAACTGGGGATTGGGTCACGCTGTACGTTGTATTCCCATAATCAGATGGCTTACAGGACATTGTAAATCCGTAATAATTGCTTCAGATGGGGCAGCACTTGATTTTCTAAGAAAAGAATTTCCCAATCTGCCTTACGATGTTTTACCAGGCTATAATATTCGCTACACATATAACAATATTGTCCTGAATCTTATTATGGGTGCGTACCACATCATATCAGCAGCCATAAAGGAACATCTGCTACTAAAAAAAATAGTCCGTAAGCATCAAATCTCAGTTATTCTTTCTGATAACCGACTCGGGATGTACAATACTACAACTAAAAGTATTTACATCACTCATCAGGTCAATCTGCTGCATCCTGTCCAATGGATCAGCCGTACAGGTACACGGGTACACCGATGGTTTATCAGCAAGTATGATCACTGTCTGATTCCGGATTTCGGAGGAGACGCTGCACTTTGTCCTGCGTTGTCACATGGCCTTCATACAAACTGCACCTTAATTGGACCGGTTACAGAAATCAAAAAACTTAATATACCTCAAGTAACAGATATCCTTATTATTTTGTCCGGGCCGGAACCGCAAAGAACTATTCTGGAAAAATCATTGTTGATAAATCTTGTTGTATTAACTGAATATAAAATTAAATTAATACGCGGGACGGATGAACTCTTGAAATACGATACGGATAACACCCCGCATATCAGCATAATAAATACAGCCTCCAGAAAGGAAGTCGAATATTACCTTAACAGTTCCCGATTATTGATATCACGCCCGGGATATACTTCCGTCATGGACGTATCAAATCTGGACATTAAAGCCATCTGGATACCTACTCCCGGACAAACAGAACAGGAATATCTGGCAGATAGATTATCATATTCAGATAAATACTCAATTGTCAGACAAAATGAAATAAATAATTTGATAAAGCATATAAAATTAATGATTTAATTACAAAATTTGCAGTTTGCCCTTTATATTACGTACATGAGTAGTCAGAATAGTCAAAAAATTGATATCTTAAAATTATTCAGTAAGGAAAATATCCAAAACCTCTACAATGAATATGTTGTACCCTTCAAAGATAATCCGGAAATACAACACCCCATCCAACCACGCAGAATGATCGGAAGATATCTTACCTATCTCGACGACAGTAGTCCCAAAAATATTTCTGTCATGATTAATCTGCGTTCCAATGAACCTACTGTAAATTGTGATTGTAAGGAATACGCCCAATATAAGAAGTGTTATCATGTAGCCCGAGTAATACATTCATTGAATGAAGACTTTAACACAGCTATAAACAAAGCAGAAAACATATCTGAAACAAAAAACAAAAAAACAATCCTTACCTTACCTGATAAGGAGTCAAAAATTAAGATAAAATATACAAATTCTAACGAAAAAAAAACAGCTTCTGCCAATACTACCTCAGGGGTTTTTAAAATTGAAAATGCTGCTAAATTTACATATTTTGATCTGAGATATTTATTTAAAGAAACAAATCAGATTCAACTGAGTAATAAAAAAATAAAATATACAAAAAAATATGAGAACGGCTTCTCTGTATTAAATAATACATCGGGTATCAACCATACTGTAACATTTATGGTCGACAAACGGGATGATTTGCTTGTATCCTGCGATTGTGGAAAAACTACAGAAACAGCACTCTGCCCTCATGCTTTTGAAACAACCTATGTTCTAGTCAATTATAAAGGTGAAAATCTGTTTGCACCTTATCTTAATAGAATACACGAAAAAAACGAACTCCTGGCTGAATATGGCCTAACAGTTGATGATCCGGAATCAGAAGCCTTTGTTTTTAAAACTACAGTTGATAACAGAATTACAATAACCAAAATTCCCCGAAATATAGGTTCTGTCAGTGATATTATTTCCTTCACCAAGTCGTTGGATAGCAACACCTTATATAATCCAAGTAAATACATACAAAATGTACATGGTATAGGCTGGTTTTTACATTTAAACGTTGATATAGAATCAAATTTTCCTATAAAAATGAATGCCTACAGCATTGAAAATGAGGGAATAAAAACGGAAAAATACCTAAAATTAAACATTGATGCTGATGACAATCTGAACAAATTATCAGTATTACCACAAGAAGAATTTGACATTTTAATGGATTTTAGCTTTCTGAAATATAAATATCATCTTCAGAATGCTATATCAAATTATACATATAATTATCTGTCTTCCTACAGTACTCCGATATTCAAACGGGCATATACACACTATTTTTTTCAAAAACTGGAACAACACTGGAGTTTCTATTGTAACCAGGGCCCGATGCAGATACTGGATGGAAAAACATTTTCAAAATCCAATTTAATATCAGTTGATTTGTATCCTGATGCGATACATGCTGACATTGTTGTTGAATATACACCCAGATTTATTTATCTGAAAACCCGGTTTAAAGACAATGAAGATCAGGTGATATTGCATCAGAATGATGACAAGAGGATAATATCAGGCAGGATGGTCTACCAAAAAGAAACCTTATACCTGATTAAAGATAGTCCTTTAACGGAACTGATAAAATCCATGCCTGAAGGTATATTGTCATTTCCGGCAAAGTTGGAAAATAAGATATTAACAGAGATTTTATTTCCTTTATCTCAAAAATTTGGCATTGAATTACCTGATAATTTATCGGTCAAATACCACGAATATCCTTTTACACCGGTTGTTTATCTCAAGGAGTTTCAAAACAACTCCTTAATAGTACAACCCTATTTTTATTATGGAGACCATAAATTTGATTTGTTGGATCAAAGAAATTATGTGGTTGAAAATGATAATCAAAAGTACTATATCAAGAGAAACCGGACTGAAGAAAAAGCATTTATTGAATTTATTCAGTCAGCACACAGTCATTTCAGAAATCAAAATTTTATGCATTATTATACACTACCTTTTGATTTGGTGATGAAAAATGCATGGTTTATAGAATTTACCAGAAATCTCATGAATCTCGGTATAAAAATCATGGGATTCAACGAACTCAAAAAGTTCCGCTATAATACAAGCGATCCAACATGGGATATGAAAATCAGCAGTGGTATAGATTGGTTCGATGTCAAGGTAAAAGTACAATGGGGTGATCAGGAAATTTCCCTCAGGGATATAAAAAAGGCGATACTCAATAATCAGGATTTTGTAGTACTGGACGATGGCAGTATCGGTGTTCTTCCCAGGGAATGGATCAATAAATACCTCAAATTATTCAAATTTGGTACTGAAGAAAACGACAATCTGAAAATATATAAGAAACAATTCAATATAGTTGAATTACTCTTTGATCAGATAGATGATCAACAAATCGTCAATGAAATCAATGAAAAGAAACAAAAACTCTTACACCTAAATAATATTGAAACAAAGCCCGTTCCCGATTCGATTCAGGCTGAACTCCGGCCTTATCAGGAAACCGGGTATCAATGGATGCAGGTGCTGGATGAGATATCCTGGGGTGGTTGTCTTGCTGATGATATGGGATTAGGCAAGACACTGCAAACGATTACCTTTCTGACCTATATAAAAGATAAATACGACCATCCAACCAGCCTGATTGTATGCCCTACTTCACTGATATTCAATTGGGAAAATGAATTGAAAAAATTCGCTCCATCATTAACTTATATGATCTTCTATGGTTCTGACAGAGCAATGGAAATCAGCGATTTCAGCGAATATGACATCATCATTACTTCCTATGGTGTAGTGAGAAGTGATATAGAGCGGTTAAGTAAATTTAACTGGGAATATGTCATTCTTGACGAAAGTCAGGCTATCAAAAATCCGCAGGCATTATCTACCAAAGCTGTTCAATTACTCAATACAAGGAATAAATTCATACTGAGTGGTACACCATTGCAAAACAATACTTATGATATCTATGCACAGTTTAACTTTCTGAATCCCGGCTTACTGGGAAACAAAGATTTTTTCAAACAGGAATTTGCCAATCCTATTGACAAAAATGCTGATGCAGATGCCGGGCAAATGTTGCGCAACCTGATCAAACCATTTATGTTGAGGAGAACAAAAGCCGAAGTAGCTGTCGATCTTCCTGAAAAAACCGAAACGATCCTTTGGTGTCAGATGGAGGACAGACAGAAACAGTTGTATGATGAATATAAGGAATTCTACCGGCAATCCATTATGGAAAAAATAGACAATCAGGGTATGGCCAAATCCGGTATTTATATCCTCGAAGGATTACTGAGACTCCGTCAGATTTGTGACGATCCCCGACTGGTCAAAGATGCAGAACATCAAACGCACAAAGGCATTAAAATAAAAGAACTCATGCGGGAGATTGACGAAAATACCGGAGATCATAAGATGCTGATATTTTCTCAATTTACAGAAATGCTGGCTTTAATCCGCAGTGAATTTGATAAAAATAATGTACCGTATTGCTATTTGGACGGTAGTACTAGTGCGCAGGAACGCAACAATCAGGTTGAAATATTCCAAAACAATAAAGAAATCAAGATATTTCTGATTTCATTGAAAGCCGGAGGCGTGGGACTTAACCTAACAGAAGCGGATTATGTTTATCTGGTAGATCCATGGTGGAATCCGGCAGTAGAACAGCAAGCAATTGACAGAACACACCGTATCGGACAAAAAAACAAAATATTCGCTTACAAAATGATATGCAAGGATACTGTTGAGGAAAAAATCATAAAACTCCAGGAGAAAAAACTGAACTTATCCAAAGAAATCATTCAGGAGGATAAAGCCTTCTTTAAAAGCCTCAACAAGGAAGATATTCAGTTTTTATTTAGCTGATATTGTCGTTAATTATGTCCAGTCTGAATGGATTGCATCCATCTGAAAATGCCTGATCCGATAATGGCTCCTGCAGTGTTGACTATGATATCAAGTACTTCAAATGCACGTCCGCTACGCATCCAGTATTGACCCGTTTCCATAGCAACACCAAAGCTTATGGCAAAAATGATTACCATCAGCATTCTATTCTTTTTTCTGGAGATGGTCATACACCATAAAAAACTGAATACAATATAAAAAACAGTATGGGCTATCTTATCCAATCCGGGTAGGTTCCAGAAATGCATTGACGATAATGTTTTTGCTGAAACCAAAGAAAGATACAACGTAGTAACCGTCCATATCAGTGCAATATAAAAATAAGCATAACTGTCTACCCTGAACAGCAACTTCCCTATCCCTGCAATAACTTTATTGAATCTCAAGTTCACGGATAAGGCTTACATATTTCTTCGGTATTTTCCTCCAACTTCAAATAAAGCATGCGTTATCTGTCCTAAAGTACAAACCTTAACGGTTTCCATCAGTTCTTCAAAAATATTGTTGTTGCTGATTGCCTTTTTTTGCAATACCTCCAGTGCTGCATTGGCTTTATCTCCCGAACTTTGTGTCAGATTTTCAACTGTCTTAATCTGAGCTACTTTTTCTTCTTCGGTAGCCCGGATAACCTCTTCCGGAATTATCGTCGGTGATCCTTCATTGGAAAGGAAGGTATTAACCCCAACAATCGGATACTCTCCGGTGTGTTTGAGGCTTTCGTAATACAGAGATTCTTCCTGAATCTTAGATCTCTGATACATGGTTTCCATAGCTCCCAGCACACCGCCTCTTTCAGTTATACGGTCAAATTCACTCAAAACAGCTTCTTCAACCAAATCCGTCAATTCCTCAATAATAAAAGATCCCTGATTCGGATTTTCATTTTTTGCCAGTCCCAGTTCCTTGTTTATGATAAGCTGGATCGCCATTGCTCTGCGCACACTCTCTTCTGTTGGTGTCGTAATCGCCTCGTCATATGCATTGGTGTGAAGAGAATTACAATTGTCGTATATGGCATACAATGCCTGTAATGTTGTCCTGATGTCATTGAATGCTATTTCCTGAGCGTGCAAAGAACGTCCTGAAGTCTGTATATGATATTTAAGCATTTGCGACCGGGCGTTGGCACCATATTTATATTTCATCGCCTTAGCCCATATCCTTCTGGCAACTCTCCCAATAACGGCATATTCGGGATCTACACCATTGCTAAAGAAAAAAGAAAGATTTGGTGCAAAATCATCTATATGCATTCCTCTGTTGAGGTAATACTCCACAAATGTAAATCCGTTGGATAGCGTAAATGCCAGTTGTGAAATGGGATTTGCTCCGGCTTCAGCTATATGGTACCCCGATATGGAAACTGAATAGAAATTCCGTACATTTTGCCGGATAAAATAATCTTGTACATCACCCATGATTCTCAACGAAAATTCTGTGCTGTAAATACAGGTATTCTGTGCCTGGTCTTCCTTGAGTATGTCTGCCTGAACCGTACCCCGAACAGACTGGAGTGCCCGCTCTTTTAATGTTAAGTAAATTTCAGGATTCAATATCTCATCTCCGGTTACTCCCAAAAGCAATGTACCAAGTCCGTTATTGCCTTCCGGCAAATCACCCTTATACTGGGGTCGCTGCAACCCTTTAACATCATATTTTTCAACAAGCTTTTGTTCTACGAGGTGTACTAGATTATGTTCTTTAATATATTTTTCGCATTGCTGATCTATGGCAGCATTCATAAAAAACGCACACATAGCCGACGCAGGGCCATTAATCGTCATGGAAACTGAGGTCGCCGGATCACAGAGGTCAAATCCGGAATAGAGAATTTTTGCATCATCCAGACAACAGATACTTACTCCTGAATTTCCGATTTTACCATAGATGTCGGGTCTGTAATCGGGATCTTCACCATATAGTGTCACCGAATCAAAGGCAGTTGACAATCTTTTGGCCGGCATTCCCAGAGATACATAGTGAAACCGCTTATTGGTTCTTTCCGGACCTCCTTCACCTGCAAACATACGGGTCGGATCTTCGCCCTGTCGCTTGAACGGAAAAACACCGGCAGTATAGGGAAATTCTCCCGGTACATTTTCCTGAAGATTCCACTTCAGAATATCACCCCAATCCTTGTATCCGGGAAGTGATATTTTGGGAATCCGGGTTCCTGACAAGGATGTAGTGTATGGCACTACTTTTATGTCTTTATCACGCACCTTATAGACAAAATAATCAGATTCGTAATTTTTTTTCTTTATGTCCCACTGATCGAGCATACGCTTATTTTCGCCATTCAGATCTTCCCATACACGGGACAGTTCCTGCTCTACGGATAGCCGGACATTCTGATCACTTAAGATTTCCTTTGTTCCGTTCAGTAAGTATGCTTTCGTTGCCAGAGCTGCCTGTTTAAGAACTGATTTATCATAATTTCGGTTATTCTCTGATATTTCAGACAAATATCTTACCCGGTTGGGTGGGATGATGTATACCTTTTCGGCTTCACCCAGGGGTAAGGTTAAGGTGGAAGTAAAATGGCTGCCTGTCTTATCATTTAATAATTGGATCAGTCTTTTATACAACGTATTGGTTCCCGGATCATTAAATTGAGATGCTATTGTACCGAAAACGGGCATTGTATCCGTAGGTTGATCGAACAGCTGATGGTTGCGCTGATATTGTTTCCTCACGTCTCTCAACGCATCGGCGGCACCTTTTTTATCAAATTTATTGATGGCTATAATATCAGCAAAATCCAGCATGTCTATTTTTTCCAATTGACTTGCTGCTCCATACTCGGGTGTCATGATGTACATCGTCATGTCTGAATGGTCAACAATTTCCGTATCTGCCTGCCCAATACCCGAAGTTTCAAGAATAATCAGATCAAAACCAGCTGATTTTAATACGGTAAGTGTATCTTTAACGTATCTGGAAAGTGCAAGATTGGACTGACGTGTCGCAAGAGAACGCATATAGACACGGTCATTATTGATGGCATTCATACGAATCCTGTCTCCCAAAAGAGCACCTCCTGTCTTTCTTTTAGACGGGTCCACAGATACTATAGCGATATGTTTGTCTTTGAAATCCATCAGAAACCTCCTGACCATTTCGTCTATCATACTGGATTTTCCGGCACCACCTGTTCCGGTAATTCCCAGTACGGGCACATCCTGAGATTGTAAAGTATCGAGTAAACCCTGGTGTAAGTCTGGAAAATTCTCTACTGCTGAAATTACTCGGGCGATAGCATGCTTGTTATGTTTCTGTATCTGGTTCAGTTCATCTTTCAATGTTTTACCTACCGGAAAATCGCACTGTTTCAATACATCATTGATCATCCCCTGCAAGCCCATACTCCTTCCATCGTCCGGAGAATAGATTCTTACAATACCGTATGCCTGTAATGCTTCAATTTCTGATGGTAGGATTGTTCCGCCACCGCCGCCAAATATTTTGATGTGTCCACAACCTCTTTCCTGTAATAAATCGTAGATATATTTAAAAAATTCGTTGTGGCCGCCCTGATACGAAGTTATGGCTATACCTTGTACATCTTCCTGTATTGCTGTTTCGACTATCTCACTTGCTGATCTGTTATGTCCCAGATGAATAATCTCAGCACCTGACTGTTGAAGAATCCTGCGCATGATATTGATAGCTACATCGTGTCCGTCAAAAAGAGAACCGGCTGTTACAATTCTTACTGTTTGTTTAGGCGTATAAATGTCGGATTGTATCATTATAACTTACTATTTTTGGAATGTAAATGCAAAAATAGCGAATAATGACCATTATTACACTAAAACAGAGCAATTTATGACCAATTCAACCGTAAAGAGGTACTTAGAGTATAATTAAAAGTCGTCAAATATATTGGATCTATCGTTGTTTTCTTCTTCAGAAGATGGTGTGATGTTTTCATACTTACTGCAATCCATCTCAATAAATTCATCTTCCGGCTTCATAAAAACAGAGTTTTTACCAAAATTCAATCTGTTGTCTGCTTCCAGCTTAGAAAGGAATTTAACAAAAAATGGCCTTGCCATTACTGCTCCCTGACCATCAGCCAAAGTAGTAAAACGTATAAATTCCTGATCACCACCGACCCAGGTAGATATTACAATATCCGGACTAAACCCAACAAACCATCCATCTTTATAATCGTTGGTCGTACCGGTTTTTCCTCCAACCTGGCTTTTTACTTTATTCTTTATCGGATCAGCAACATATTGCAGCATATTAACCATCACATAATTGTATGCCGGGTTGATTGCGCGCTTTTGTTCAGGTACTGACGAATATATCACCTTACCATTTTTATCCTCAATCCTGGTTACAAAAATAGGTTTGGTTACTATACCATCATTGGCAAAAGCTGTATAGGAAGTAGCCATATCCATCGCTGACAGTTCCGGCGTTCCCAAACAAATGGATGGGTAATCCGGAATTTTGTCTTTATTGATACCCAGATTGCCCATCAGATTTTTAACACTTTGTACATTACCTATTTCTTTCATCAGATAAACGGAAACAGAGTTTTTGGATTCCTTCAATGCCTGTCTTAGTGTGTATTCCTGACCTGAATATTTATTGTCGGCATTGTTGGGACACCAGGTCTTGGATAGATTAAAATTAGGATCATTTGCCTGTATACACTGTCTTTCATCCTTTACTTTAAAACATGGAGACATGGCGTTTTCTATAATAGCCGTTGTATAGATAAATGGTTTGATTGTTGAACCTATCTGACGATTGGAATTGACGTGGTCGTACTGAAAATACTTGTGATTAACGCCTCCGACCCATGCCAGAATATTACCACTCTTGGGATCAACAGCGACCGAACCCAACTGTAAGTGTTGCAGAAGATATTTGATTGAATCCATCGGTGTCATTTCTACTACTTTCTCACCTATGTCATTATAGTCAAATATACGCATTTTTACTTTGGTGTTAAAGGATTTGTTGACTGCATTCTGCATTTTCTTCCACTGGGATTTAAGCTCAGGCCAAAACTCACCTTTCATTATTTGAATACATTTATCTGCATCAGCCTGTGACAATGACTTATTTTTGACCAATTTGGCTATATGACCCGGATGGCTATCCTCCTCAAACATTCGGAATATATCATTATCAGTGAGTTGTAGATTATTATCGTGATTATTGATATCATTCATAATATTACTCATAAAACTTGCCCGAATCAGTTTGTACCTGTCAGATTCTTTCATCATCTGGGTAAGTTGTGCTTTACGGATATTCTGTTTATCCTTATCAGCCTGATAAGTCAAAAAATCCCTGCCCTTCCATACATTGAAATATTTAGCTTGTAATTGAGACATATGTTCATACATCGCTTCTTCGGCATATTTTTGTATTCTCGTATCTATCGTAGTATATATTTTCAATCCATCTGTATAGAGATTATACTTGCTACCATCGGGCTTTCGGTACGCATCTTCATCAAGCAGGTTTTTTACCCACTTGGTTAATTCTGCTCTGAAATAGGGAGCTATGCCATCATAATGAACTTCACGCTTGAAGTTACTCATACTAATGGCTTTAACTCTTTTATTCAGATAATCATTTTCGCTCAGAAAATCGTTTTTTACCATTTGCTTGAGGACTACATTTCTGCGTCTGAAGCTGTTTTCCGGAAATATTTTAGGATTATATACCCTTGGATTCTTAAGCATTCCAATTAAAACAGCTGCTTCCTCTACAGTAAGTTCTTTTTGATCTTTACCAAAATAGGTTTTTGATGCTGCTCCAATACCTACAGCATCATACAGAAAGTCACTTTTATTCAGATACATGGCAAGAATTTCTTCTTTGGTGTACCGTTTCTCAAATTCGATGGCGATAACCCATTCCTTGAGTTTTTGCCAGACTCTCTTGACAAATGAAGGTGAACGTTGTGTAAAAAAGAGCTTGGCCAGCTGTTGGGTTATCGTACTGGCTCCTCCTTTTTTACCCATAAAAAAAACGGCTCTTGCGGTACCGCGCATATCTATACCTGAATGACTAAAAAAACGTTCGTCCTCAGTAGCGACCAACGCATTCACCAATACAGGATTTATATCTTTATAATCGAGCCATTCTCTGTTAAATTTAAATACTTTTCCATAAATCTGATTGTCCGATGATATAAATTGTGATGCAATCTCATATTTGGGATTTTCGAGCTCTTCTGTGTCGGGCAAGAGCATTTTGGAAATATACAAAAAGGTTAATGCAATCAGTACCACTCCCGATAATGTGATAAAAACCAAATATCTGAAGTAGGGACTGCTGAATAAACTCTTTTTAGATGCTGATTTTTTGGACATGAATCAATAATAGCCTTTAATTGAACGCAAAGATACTAAAAATATAAAAAAAATAAATATATATAACGTTGGCGTGAATAAAGACGCTTCTGATACCACATTAATATATAAGTATTCCTGTTAATTTATGATGTAAATGTGAAGTTTGAATTTATTACTTATATAATGCTATCAGTATAAAAAAAATTATTTAGTTTGTGCTCAATTTGTAAAAGATATACAGAAACAATACTTTTAAATACATAAATTTTCTGGTTACAGCGCATTTGCATGAAAGACAGCAAAAGAATTATTAAAGAAAAGACCATTATTGATGCTTCAGAAGCAGTATTTGGAGAAGTTGGGTTTAAGAATGCCAAGATGGAAGATATTGCCAGAAAAGCCGGAATCACCAAGGTGACACTTTACTCTTATTTTCAATCCAAGGAAAACCTGTATCTCGCCTTGACTTACAGGGCTATGCAACAGCTAACTGACAGGTACTATGAGATAATGGATCGCAATAAGGACAAATCCGGTTTGGAAGCTGTACTGGCTATTCTGGAAGGATTTATGACTTTCTGCGAACAAAATTTTCTGTATTCAGAAGTTATGCTGGATTATTTTTCACTGGTACGGTCGACTTCCGATGGAAGCAATGAAGCCAAGCTGACTGAAGCCGTCAAAGAAAGTATATATTACGTGAAAATTCAGGACATCCAGAATCTTCCATTCAAACTGACAGTCAAGGAAATTGAGCGCGGAAAACGCGATGGGAGTATCATAATACCAATTGATTCCATGCTGATCACGCTTTATGGCTGGTCAATAGTAGTTGGATATGTCAAGGTAATAAGTGCATCCGGTAAAAGTGCTACACCTTTATTTCATGTGCGACTCAGTGACTTAAAAGAGCTCAATCTCAATATCGCCAGAAATTTGTTCACATCTAAATCTTTTGCAGGATGAAGGTATTTATCTATGGTCGTACCATAAGCAGTCAGGAAGAATTTGACTATATTGCAATAACATTAACCTCTTTGGAGGAACGCAAAGTTCAGGTTTTTACCAATAAAAGATATTATGAGGATATTGCTGCCTATTCCGATAAGTTTACATTTATCCAGATTTTGACATCCTATGAAGAATTTGGAACTTCCAATCTTGATTTTGCCATAACTTTGGGTGGCGACGGCACCATACTGGAGTTTATGACCCTGATGAGAGACAAAAAACTACCCATCTTAGGCATCAATTTAGGCAGATTGGGTGTGTTGGCAACGGTTGAAAAAAAGATAATCAAGAAGGCAGTCAATCAACTTCTGAAACATGAGTACAGGATAGTAGAAAGATCCGTATTGAAAATATCCAGCAATAAACCAATTTTTAAAGACTTCCCTTATGGACTAAATGATTTTACGATTTATAAAAGGGATACTTCATCCATGATAACCATTCACGCTTATGTTGACGGTATCCTGCTTAATTCATACTGGGCAGATGGTCTTATCATAAGTACGCCAACTGGTTCGACAGGTTATTCACTGAGTTGTGGAGGACCAATTGTGTTTCCGAGCAGTAATAATTTTATTATCACACCCATCGCTCCACACAATCTTAACGTCAGACCGATAGTATTACCCGATAAAAAAATAATTTCGCTTAAAGTCGAGGGAAGATCTGACAATTTTATGTGTACACTCGACTCGAGATATGAAACTGTTACCAATGACCATTCAATTGAAATTTCACGCGGAGAGTTTAATGTGCAATTCATCCAGCTCACCGGACATCACTTTTTGAAAACCTTAAATGAAAAATTACTTTGGGGTTTGGATAAGAGAAATTAAAAATTTCACTCAAATCAAATAAGACTATTATTAATGCAGTATGAAAATCAGGGTTGGAATATCTGCAGACGCTAATTACTACTATTAGCAAATATTCAGCCTGAATGCTCTGTGTATCTTTATAAAAAACAAAAAAACTGCACGATACTTACATTGTGTAAGTTATCATGCAATAATATATCCTGATTCGAAAAAGATAATATTTATTTCTTTTCTTTTTCGATTTCTCTCATATTGTCTTTGATTTCAGTTTCAATATTGTTTTTGGCATTATTGAATTCACGGATACCCGATCCAAGACCTCTCATCAGCTCAGGAATCTTTCTTCCACCAAAAAATATTAAGAAAAGGATAGCTATCAAAAGTACTTCCTGTCCTCCCAGATTGAATAATAAATTAAACATTTAATCGATTATAATTGATAAATTAATATTACTGCAAAGATACTATGAAATATGCATACTGTGTATCAAATCATATGTTAACTGTGTATTAAAAGTATTTATACATTGCGTTAATACTATTTCTTTTGAGGTTTGTATTTTGATTTTTCTAAAAATTGCTGACTGTCCGTCATCCTAATGAGTTCCTCAATGGTTGTTTCAGGATAGCGGTTCATATATGCTTTTACGATTTGATAACCAATAAAGTTGCCTGTACGGCCGGGTGCTGCATCCGGCATATCAGGACTTTTAGGTGCCGGAAAAATATACTTTCCTATCTTTTTAAAATTGGATTCATAAAATAATTTCTGATCCAGGAAAAATGACCACATCTGCAATTCATTTGCATAGCACCAGTCCATCTGTTCTTTTGTGTACTCATGAATAATAGTATCGTTTTTCTCAGGTAGTAGCAGGCTGGTTATATACAGACCTTTCCCGTTATGAATCATGTAATCGAGCAATCTGTGTCCTGGTGATTCCCCGTTTATTTCTTCCAGATACAGATCTGCCACCTTTTTGACTATAAAGGGTTTACTCCAGGAACGTGTCAGGTAATCCGAAAAATTGGTATTGTCCGGAAAAATTTTTTTATACGGTATTTCAGGTGAAAGGAACATATCCAGTCCGATTCCTATAGCATCACTTTGCTTTTCATCTTCAAATATAAAAGTTTGATATCCAAATCCCGATATCAGCGTATATATGTTGGGAACCTCAAATCTGTTTGGGAAGTAATATTGCAAATATTTAAATAATGACTCCAAATCTTTATGCAAATCTTGCAAAGAATTATATTTTCTATCTGTCAGGTTATAGGTAGATATAATCATTGAATCTGACATAAATTCCTGCAAATCAGCATACATCGTATCTGGATTTTTACTGGTATTCATTCCGGTTATTTCATTGAAAAACAAGCTATAAAAAGCAGGATGTTTTTGATAAATACTGTCTAAAGATGCTTTTGAATGTACATTTTTCAATTCAACATCTGTTCTTATTATTTCAAAATCTGCATGAATATCAGAAACATCGGGTGCTGAACTTTGCTTACAGGATATAATGAAGATGGATAAGGCTAGCAGTGATAATAATTTATGCATTTAATATAAGTGATTGATATTAATTTATAAAAAACACAAAGGTAATACGAATTTTTATTTATTAAAGGGGCGTGCTCAACAAGTGTCTCCTGATTACCTGTATATATTGTATTCAGTAAGATATTCATATACCTTCTCCGGAACGAGATATTGTATTGATTTTCCCTCTTTTAAAGCCTGACGTATAAATGTTGCTGATATATCCAACAAGGGTACGTTGTCTACGATATGTATGCGTGGGTTGTCCTCATATTTTTCCAGATCATATCCAGGTCTGTTATATACATATATATCATAATGCTCGAGAAGGATATGATAATTTTTCCACTTTTCTATAGTCGCAAGGTTGTCACCACCCATAATCAGACAAAAGGATTTGGATGGATATTTCTCTTTCAGATAGGTAAGTGTATCAATAGTGTAGGATGGAACGGGCAGTGAAAATTCAATATTGGAAGCACGTAAAGCATGATTATCCCCTATAGCCAACTGTACGAGATAGTATCTGTCATTGTTGTTGGCCAGAGATGCTTTATTTTTCAAAGGATTCTGAGGGCTGACTACCATCCATACCTCATCCATATCTGTGTACTGTATCATATGATTTGCAATAATCATATGACCTATATGTACAGGATTGAATGATCCGAAAAAAAGCCCCGTTTTCATATATTAATCCGATGTGTTGATCCTGAATACAGGCTATTCACGCAAAATTAGTTACCCATCATGATAGGCATAATCAACATGAGCAATGTCTCGCCCGGCTCATCTTCAATGGGAACCAGCAAGCCTGCACGACCTGGAGTAGACAACTGTAGTTTGATTTCTTCATTTTCAAGAATATTGAGCATCTCACCCAAAAACTTAGCGTTAAATCCAATCGTCATAGCTTCACCTGTAAAAAAGCAATTCATCTGCTCAGTGGCTTCATTGGAAAAATCGAGATCCTGAGCAGAAATAGTCATACTTCTTTCTGTAAGGCTCAAAATTACCTGATTGGTGGTTTTATTGGCATAAATAGCAATCCGCTTCATCGAATTGAGAAAATCTTTTCTGTTGATGATTGCTTCATATGGGTTCTCAACCGGAATAACTGCATTATATTCAGGATATTTAGCATCGATAAGCCTGCAGACAATCTTGGTTCCTCCAAAAGAGAAAAAGATATTTGCCTTGTTAAAACTGATGGTTACATCGGTTTCTTCAGAAATGGCATTTTTTACAAGATTCAATCCTTTTTTGGGTACGATTATAGATTTGGTTATATCTGTATTCAGGTTGCCTACTGTGTATTTTACCAGCTTATGTGCATCTGTACCTACAAAATGTATTTTGGTAAAATCAATATGAAACAAAACACCAGTCATAGCCAAACGTAGTTCATCAGAACTCGTCGCAAATACGGTATTGGTAATTCCTTTAAGTACTCTTTTGGATGGAATTACGAAAGTTTCAACGTTGTCTTCAATCGGTGATTCTGGAAAATCGTCAGCGAGTTCGCCTGAAATCTTATATACACCAAAGGTCGACAGGATTTTTATTCCGTTATTTTCATCGACTGTAAAAGTAATCGGTTGCTCTGGTAAAGCCTTTATTGTTTCCAGCAGGATTTTTGCAGGTATAGCGATTGCACCTGAACTATCTGCTGTGACATTAAGTCGGGTAATAATGGTTGTTTCGAGATTGGTAGAGGTAATAGTTAATACATCATCTTTGATACTAAACAGAAAATCTTCCATTATGGGCAGTACCGGATTATTATTAATGGCGCCTGAAGCAATAGTTAGTTGTCTGAGTAATTCTGATGAAGAAACTTCAAATCTCATGGGTTAACTTATTTTAAAATTATTATTGTCCGTAACGGATTTATCTAGTTTGAGCCACAAAAATAATATTATTCAACTAATTTCCTAAAGATATTCCATTATATACGTATTTATGACGTTAAATTGATTAATACATTCATATATGAACGTACAATTTTACAAATAACAAAAACTTGTACATCACAATAAATTATATAATTAGATTGTACTTTTGCAATCTTAAAAAAATAATAAGTATGCCGGATAGAAAGAAAGGCGTTTTAATAAAACCTGTACAACAACTGTATATTCCTCCTATAGAAATTTACTTTTTAACTAATGGAATCAAAGTATATGAAATAAATCTGGGAAGTCAGGATATTATAAAAATGGAAATCATCCATGAAGCCGGAAGAAGTACAGAGCATCAAAAGTTAATCTCCAAAGCTACTGCTTCTCTAATGCGTGAAGGAACTGATTTTAAGTCATCTTCTGAGATAGCCGACGAGATTGATTACTATGGATCCAGTATTAAAACTGCTTCAAACATGGACTTTTCATACTCAACTTTATATAGTTTGTCAAAATACGCCGGCAAAGGCATCCGGCTTATGCACGAGATATATACTCAACCTACTTTTCCTGAAGATGAAATTGAAAAATTTAAAAAACTCAATATACAAAAGTTAAAAGAGGAATTGGGTAAGAACGAGGTGCTTTCTTACCGTCAAATAACTGATGAAATATTTGGCAAAGACCATGCATATGGATACAACAGTACTGAAGAAAGTTATAAACTCATCACACGTGAAGAAATAATACGTCATTATACCCAGCGATACGGCACCAATAACTGTACAATCATCCTAAGTGGAAAAATTACGGATACAATACGCAAAGAAGTAATCAATCTCTTTGGCAGCTTCGATAAACCTATTACAGATCCTGTATATACTCCTGTGACCACGTCTGAAGTCGGAAGAAAAGTACAAATTTACAGTAAAAACGAACATCAAAATGCAATTAAAACCGGATTCAGGTTATTCGATGTTAATCATACTGATCAGTCTGCATTTTATCTTACAAATGCTATCCTCGGCGGATACTTTGGCTCAAGACTTATGACCAGTATCAGAGAAGAATCAGGATATACTTATGACATATACAGTACTGTGGATCAGATGCTTCATGACGGATGCTTTTATGTAAGTACCGAAGCAGCACCGGAATACACGGAGTCCATATTAAAAGAGGTTTTACATCAAATGGATGTATTAAAAAACGAGCCGGTTACTTCAAAGGAATTGAATATGGTCAAGAATTATCTGATGGGTAATTTTATGAATGTACTCGATGGTCCTGTAAATGTATCTTCATTTGTCAAATCTATGTTGTTTCTTGGCAGAGAACCTACTGATTTTTTAAGCTTCTCTGACGAAATTATGCAAATTACTTCTGACACAATAATGCACACCGCACAAGAATACTTTAAGGAAGAAAATATGATTGAAGTGATAGTTGCTTCTACTGAATAACAACATATTACAATTATATTTATTTATGAAATCACACCTGTATATATACGTTAAAGTGTAATAATTGCTTATTTTTGCGCTTTTTATACTATTAATTATAATATCCGATACATATCAGGTATTAAAATCATATAAAAATACATGAAATTTTTCAACTTCTTTACTCAGGAACTTGCCTTGGATTTAGGCACAGCCAATACACTCATTATTCAGAATGATAAAGTGGTCGTAGACGAGCCTTCAATTGTGGCCATTAATCGCAATACCAATGAAGTCATTGCAGTTGGTCACAAGGCCATGCAAATGCACGAAAAAACACATGACAATATAAAAACAATCCGACCACTGAAAGATGGAGTTATTGCTGATTTTCAAGCTGCAGAAGCACTCATTCAGGGCTTGATAGGTATGCTGGGTGAAAAAAGAAGATTTTTTACACATCTTAAAATGGTCATCTGTATCCCATCAGGTATAACTGAGGTAGAAAAAAGAGCTGTTTTTGATTCTGCCGATCACGTAGACTCCAAGGAAACCTACCTGATTCACGAGCCTATGGCCGCTGCATTGGGTATCGGCCTGGATGTGGAGGAACCTGTTGGACATATGATTGTAGATATAGGAGGTGGAACTACCGAAATAGCAGTAATTGCTCTGGCAGGTATAGTGACTGATCAGTCAATTCGTATCGCAGGTCATGAATTCACCAATGATATCATAGACTATATGAAAAGAAAGCATAATATCCTGATCGGTGAACGTACAGCAGAACAAATCAAGATCCATGCTGGTGCCGCAATCGCAGATATTCAGGATCCACCTTCAAAATTTGCAGTAAATGGCAGGGATATGCTCACCGGAATTCCTAAACAGGTATTTACTACACATATAGAGATAGCTGAAGCACTGGATAAATCCATCGCCAAAATCGAAGAGGCTGTAATAAAAGCACTTGAAGACACACCACCTGAATTGTCTTCCGACATATACAGAACTGGTATATTCCTTACAGGAGGCGGTGCATTGCTAAGAGGTTTGGATAAGCGAATGTCCGCCAAAACAAAACTCAATGTTCAGGTGGCTGAAGACCCTTTACGTGCTGTTGTAAGAGGAACAGGTATGGCATTGAAAAATTCTCACAAATATTCATTCCTGATGGATAGGAAAAGCATCTGATTTTAAAGTATATTTTTGAATGTACAATGTCATTCAGCTTCTTATAAAATATGGTGCACACATATTGTTTGTTGTGCTGGAATTCATATGCTTCACACTGATTATTAACAACAATGATGCTCAGAAAGATATATTCATCAACTCTTCGAGTATACTTACAGGTAAAATTGAAGAACAGCGAAGTAATCTGATTGAGTATAATAATCTTAAAAACCTGAATGACAGTCTGCTTAGAGAAAATGCAACGCTGATAGAGAATCTTATCACCATCGATTACAGCAATGATAATATACCACCCGGTGACAGTATACTATCACAATATAGTCTGATTCCTTCCAAAATAATCAACAGTACCATTAATCTGCGCAACAACTATTACACACTGAATACAGGTAGTCGGCAAGGTGTCAAACCTGACATGGGTGTAGTAAGTTCTCATACCGGATTGATAGGTATAGTGAGAAATGTATCAGAAAATTTTGCTCATGTTATATCAATTCTCAACAGACAAACAAAAATATCCTGCGCCATCAAAAACAGGGTTGGTCATGGTACCCTGGTTTGGGACGATATGGATCCGTTAAGGATGACGCTCGGATCTATACCCAAGCATGAAAAAATAGCAATAGGTGACACGATAATCACGAGTGGATATTCAACGATATTCCCCCGTGGAATACTGGTAGGAACCATTGAGTCCTATACTGTTCCTCCGGGAAGTAACAGTTTTGCTATTACTGTAAAACTTTTCAATGACCTCACAAGTATTAAATACGGATATGTTATTCAAAACCGGTATGCTGAAGAGCAATCCAAACTAGAAAAGGAGGTAATAAGTGAATAAGTATATCTTTCCTAATATTATACGCATTATTGTCATTTTCCTTGTTCAGGTTTTGATATTCAAGCAAATGACTTTCACTGTTGATAATACGATATTTGTTCATTTTCTTATCTATCCTTTGGCTATACTTTTATTTCCTGTAAAAACACCTCGAATCATCCTGATGATAACAGGATTTATAATGGGACTAGGATTAGATCTGTTCTATGATTCAGTAGGAATTCATGCTGCAACGCTGGTTTTTACTGCTTATATACGCAATATCGTCATTGCTTTTATCGAACCATTTGACAAATACAATGTCATAGATGTTCCAACAATACGTAACCTTGGAATAGGATGGTTTGTAAGTTATCTGAGCATCCTATTGTTTATACACATCCTTGTTTACTTTAGTATTGAAGCCTTTTCATTTGTGTATTTTTTTGAAATATTTATCAATACTATCTTTAGTTTTATTGTTTCTTTTATTATTATAATGCTTTCCCAACTTATATTTAGACCTAAATTCTGATGTTGTAATGAAAGGACTGGCTAACAGGAGATTCAGCGTTTACTACTTTATTATTCTCACATCTGTGGTTTTGATAGCAAGGGTAGCATATTTACAATTGGTATCACTCAAGTATAAAGAACAGGCACAGAGAGTAATACTGGAACGTCAGTTGGACTATCCTTCACGAGGTCTGATATTTGACAGAAATGGCAAAACACTCGTATATAACAAACCAATATATGTTATCTATGCTACCTATAGAAAGATAGATCCTAAAATGGATACTACCTTGTTTTGTAATTTACTCGGAATCGATAAATCAACTTTTATTCACAATCTCAATAAAGACTGGAGCAATCCACAGTTTCATAAATCATTACCCTTTGTGTTCCTGTCCAAAGTCAATCCAGATCAGTTCGCTGTATTTAAGGAACACATGTATAAATTTCCAGGATTTACAGCTGTAGAACGAAACATCAGAGGCTACCCTCATCATCACGGTGGACATGTACTTGGGTATCTGGGTGAAGTAGATCAGGCCATCATTGACAAATCAGATGGTGTTTATATTCCAGGAGATTATATCGGTAAAACAGGTTTGGAAATCGCATATGAAAAAGAATTGAGTGGCATCAAAGGAATACATTATATATTGAGAGATAATTTGGGCAGAAGGATTGGCCCATATGAAAATGGCAAATTGGATAGTATGGCCATTCCGGGTGAGGACATTAAAATAAGTATTGATCTGGATCTCCAGGCATATGCCGACAGCCTGATGATGAATAAAAAAGGTGGTCTCGTAGCTATTGAACCCTCTACAGGTGAAATCCTGGCTATGGTAAGTGCCCCGACTTATGATCCTAATTTGCTAATCCTGGATGAAAATCGGAATGTGGGTATGACTAAGTTACTACGCGATACCATCAACAGACCATTAAACAATCGCGCAGTAACCAACCGTTTCCCTCCGGGGTCCATCATTAAACCAATAATTTCACTCATCGCATTACAAAAAGGAGTAACCTGGATCAATAGACCTATGAATTGCTTTGGTGGATTCAGGTTGAGTGCTACCAAGAAAATGGGTTGTCATGGTCACGCTCCTATACATAATGTTGCAGAAGCTATACAGCATTCATGCAACACCTATTATCTGCAAATTACCAAGGACTTTCTGGATCAGTATGGATCCAAATATCCCGGCATTGGGCTGGATACATTAGTTTCCTATTTTCACGACTTTGGACTGGGTTCAAAATTGGGTATGGATTTTAGTTACGAAGGACAGGGCTTCATTCCCGACAGCAAGTATTATGACAGAGTATATAAAAGAGAAAAATCTGGATGGAAATCCATGTGGGTACTATCAATAGGAATAGGACAGGGAGAAATGCAGCTGACGACAGTACAAATGGCTAATCTTGCTGCTACTATTGCCAACAGAGGTTACTATATTACGCCTCATTTCATCAAACAATATATTTCCGGAAAGCATATTCCTGATCAATATACCCAAAAGCATAAGATGAGAATTGATTCGAAATATTTTTCTCCCGTCATTGATGGTATGGAAGCAGTGGTGCTCGCCGGAACAGCACGCATAGCCTATGTCCCAGGATTGGATATTTGTGGTAAAACCGGAACTTCACAAAATCCACATGGCGATGACCACTCAGTATTCTTTGGTTTTGCTCCTAAAAACAATCCAAAAATCGCAGTAGCCGTTTTTATTGAAAATGCCGGATGGGGTGGCGATTGGGCAGCTCCCATCTCCAGCCTTTTAATAGAAAAATATTTAAACAAGTCTATTAGCCCCACACGTAAATATCTGGAAGAAAAAATGATGAAGGGTTTACTGAATGTTACATCTGAAAAAATAGTACCGCATAGTGCACAAAAACAGGACTCTGTTCAGTTGACACAATAAATATCCTGCATTTATTATTTTTTACATTGTATAGAGACTTTGTACTGTACTCTGCATATTAAAGATTAATAAATTTTATATTTATTTTGGGGTTGTCAGATAATTGCTATAAATTGCTTTCAAATTATAATTGATGGATTCTTCCTATGTATTATTCCATACTTTGTTTACTGATTTTGATATATCTCTTTTCAAAACCGGAAAACATTACCGCCTGTACAATAAGATGGGGGCGCATCCTATGGTTGTAGATGGTGTAGAAGGTTGTTATTTTTCTGTTTATGCACCCAATGCCCAAAAACTGTATGTAGTCGGGGATTTTAACCAATGGAAACAGGAAGGATATATGTTGTACAGCCGCTGGGATGCATCCGGAATATGGGAGGGTTTCATACCTGGTGTTACCGTCGGTACCGTTTATAAATATAAAATCTATCCCTATAATTTTGGAAGAATCCGAATGAAAGCCGACCCATACGGATACAGAACCGAAAGGCCACCTATGTCCGGCTCAGTAGTTACTTCGCTGGACCACGTTTGGCACGATGAAAAATGGATGACCCGGCGCAGAGAATCTTCAGCAATGAACCAACCGGTATCCGTATACGAAATGCATTTTGGCTCCTGGAAATGGAACAAATATGCCAACAGACCACTGACTTACGTCGAAATGTCGGACGAATTGATACCCTATCTGCTGGAAATGGGATACACACATGTTGAGTTTATGCCATTGACTGAATATCCGTACGAACCATCATGGGGTTATCAGGTTACCGGTTATTTTGCAGCAACAAGCAGATATGGTCAGCCCAAAGACCTGATGTATCTTATAGACAGGCTGCACCAGGCAGGGATCGGCGTTATAATGGACTGGGTACCCGCACATTTTCCTGCTGACGACTATGCATTAGCTACTTTTGACGGTTCCTGCGTGTACGAACATCCGGACAAAAGAAAGGGATATCATCCGGACTGGAACACCCTGATTTTTAATTATGACAGGGCAGAAGTTAGAAGCTTTCTGATTTCAAATGCATTCTTTTGGTTTGAAATGTATCATATAGATGGCATCAGAGTGGATGCTGTATCGTCCATGATTTTTCTGGACTACTCCCGCAATCAGGGTGAGTGGGAACCCAACCAGTATGGTGGAAGGGAAAACCTGGATGCCATATCTCTCGTACAGGAGCTCAATACTGCACTATACAAAAACTTCCCGGGAGTGCAGACTATCGCTGAAGAATCCACGGCACATCCCAAGGTATCCAAACCCGTATTTGAAGGCGGGCTCGGATTCGGTATGAAATGGATGATGGGCTGGATGCATGATAGCAACAAATACTTTAAACGAGAATTCATATACCGGCGTTATCACCAGAATGATATAACTTTCAGTATCGCATATGCCTTTTCTGAAAATTTTATGCTGGCACTTTCACACGATGAAGTCGTACATGGTAAATCATCCATGATCGGCAAAATGGCAGGTGATGAATGGCAGAAATTTGCCAATCTTCGTACTTATTACAGCTATATGTTTACACATCCCGGTACTAAACTCCTGTTTATGGGTAATGATTTTGCACCGTATACTGAGTGGAATTTTACAGAAGAATTGGAGTGGGAGTTGCTTCAATACCCATCACATAAAGGTATTAACAGCATAGTCAAAGACCTCAATTTCCTGTATCGGAATGAAAGAGCACTCCATCACTATAATTTTGATTCAAAAGGGTTCACCTGGGTAGATGCTGCTGATAAACTCAATTCCATACTTATCACACAACGATGTTCAGATGTAAAAAATGATGTACTGATGATTGTACTCAATCTGAATACAACGCCACATAAACAATATAAAATCGGATTGAATGCCAAACAAGCCTGGAAATTGATCTTTAACTCCGATGATACCATTTATTGGGGAAGTGGTTATGAAATCGCAACCAATGTCAAGACTATCCGTAAAAGATGGAATGACAGGCCACATACACTATATGTGGATATTCCGCCTTTGTCCGCTACTGTATACAGACTGATTTCTTCAGTAGAAGATAAGCCTTTGAAAGAAAAAGGAAGCAAAAAAATTCTAAAACCAGTTATAACTCCTGAAGTAACAACCGTAGAAGAAATACAACGGGATACCGGCAAAAACCCGGAGGACAGTAATACAAACGATAATGGTTAATACTCTATACAACACGCATTATAATAAAAATACCAATAAGCGACAAAATCAGACTTGCAATCTTATGAAACACAGATATATGATGTGGTGTCAAAAAAGTGCTGATCTTTTTGGATAATAATACTTTTAAGGAGTCTGTAATCAAAATGGTGGCCAGGATACCTGTGAAAAGTAATATAATTTCCATAGGAATTATATTTGTATGGATAAGTTGGGCAGATAATACTGTTAGCCAAAATACAAAGGTAAACGGATTGACAAAATTAACCAGAAATCCCCTCGTAAAGAAGGTAAAAAAAGATCTTTTCCTATCATCATTATTGTCAGCCTCATATCTCCTGTTTGAAAAAAATGATACTAATCCTACAATGGTTATAATGACTCCTCCTGTAATACCCTGCCAATACACAAACGCAGGACTTTGAAACCAATTACCGGCTTTTTGAATTCCCCACCATGCCAGTATTATTACAAGGACATCACTGATCCAGATACCTGCAACAGCTGCCATACCAGCTTTTACGCCATATTGCATTGAAATTTTTATCAATGTAATAAATATAGGACCAACTAATATAGCCAACGTCAGGCCAATAAGCACACCTTCTGCCAGAAATAACAATATCTGTTATAATTTACTCGTGAATACCTGCTGATTTCTTGGCTTTACGCACTAAAGCATTCTCACGTGAGGAGAAATACTCCGTTCTGTTTCTAACCATATCCAATGCCGTATATAAGGCTTGAAGAAAGGAAGATGCCGATGCCTCATTTTTTCCGGCTATATCGTAGCCGGTACCGTGGTCAGGAGATGTACGGATAAATGAAAGCCCACTTGTAACATTGGTGCCATGACCAAATGTCAGTGCTTTGAACGGTATCAGACCCTGATCATGATACATAGCAAGTATGGCATCAAACTTTTTCCATATACTACTCCCGAAAAATCCATCAGCCGGATATGGTCCCATAGCAAATATCCCCTGCTTCTTACACTCTATGATTGCCGGAGTAATAAACATGGCTTCTTCATTACCCATAAGCCCATTATCAGAAGCATGGGGGTTCATACCCAGCACGCCGATCAGAGGTTTTTCAAATCCAAAATCTTCAATCATAGTCTTATTGAGCGTCATGATTTTTTCTATGACCAATTCTTTGCTAATTGCCGCAGCTACCTGTGACAATGGCAGATGGTTGGTTGCCAGTGCAATCTTCAGGTCTTCACTTTGCATCAACATAAGACTCTTGGAATTATTATCCAAATAAGTAAAAAACTCAGTATGACCCGGATATGGGAATTTAGCCAGCTGCATGGCGTGTTTATTGATGGGTGCTGTAACTACAGCGTCTATTTGCTTTTCCACTATATCCTTCCCTGCTTTTTCAAGCGCTAACATTGCATATTTGCCTCCTTCTTCAGTGGGTCTTCCCAATGTGATTGCAACATTGTCTTCCCAACAGTTTATAAGGTTTATTTTCCCTTCAACCGCCTGTCCAGGATGCTGAATGGAATGAAAAACCATGTTGTTGTTGGCCACAATGTTTTTATGATAGGATAGTACTTTATATGATCCGTACACTATGGGTGTAAAATACTCTAACAATTTCGTATTTGACAAGGCTTTTATGATGACTTCAGGACCTATCCCGTTAATATCACCTATGGTAATTCCGATTTTTATCATTGAATAAGCTATATAGCTATTTTACTTTTTTTTAAAACAGAAATGCAAATGTACTAAATTATCATCAAAATTGATGGTCGGTTTGAAGTTTTAAGCATCATATTAATCATCTCAACTCCCAATTTGTTTAATTTTGCCTGAAATTTGTAGTTATGTCGAATTCATTAAAAAATATGCTGGTCATTATATGCTCATTTGTTGCAGGTGGTGGCGTCATTTATCTGGGTGAAGCATTGATTCATACATTCCACCCGTATTTTACAAATAGTAGTCCTGTGGAATATAATGCTTCAACACTCCCTGCCGGAATTCTGTCATTGATTATTATTTTACATGCTCTTGGCGCTTTTGTAAGCGGACTTTTACTGAAAAAGTTTCTTATTTCTGCCGATTCCTTTATAATAACTCTCGTGGGACTGGGGTGGACGCTTGTCGGAGTTTCCTCTGTTTTTAATGAATCTTATCCTGTCTGGTATGCTATTTCTGATACCTGCGTATATCTACCCATGACCATACTCGGCAGCAAATCAGTCGGGAAATGGAAATAAATTTCAATTTCCTGTTATTTATCCATCATAATAAAAACTGTATTTAATCTACCCTCTGTACAATTGCTGAATGACAGCATCATATTTTTTGGTTATCACCCTACGCTTAAGTTTTAATGTGGGAGTTAATTCCGATTCTGTTCCGTCCGTTTTAGAAATATCCCATGTGGAATCCAAAAGTGCAAATTTTTTAATTTGTTCGATATGGCTGAAATGTGGATTAACTTCATCAATAATAGCCTGAAACTTGGCAATGACTTGTTTGTCACTGATTATATCTTCCCATAAAGTACTTTTGATATTGTGCAACTGACACCATGTAACCAATGCTTCATGAGCAGGAACTATCAGCGCTGATACAAATTTTTGCTGTTCTCCCACGATCATAACCTGTTCTATAAGAAAGTTTTCCTTCAGAGATGCTTCTATCGGGGCAGGAGCAACATATTTACCGCCTGATGTTTTGATAAGTTCCTTTTTTCGATCTGTAATTTTAAGATATTTGCGGTCATTAGGACCATCAATAAAAGTACCGATATCTCCGGTTCTGAAATACAGTATACCATTTATATTTTTAAATGCACTGGAAGTTTGCTCAGGCTGTTTGTAATATCCTGACATCACATTGGGTCCTGCAGCAAGAATTTCCCCTTCACCTGCTGAATAAGTGCCCTCACTGGCATCAATGATAATATCACAAATCCCTAACGGGACTCCTACCGTTCCTATCTTGCTCGAACCATCGTAGTAATGATTCATGGTTAGTACAGGAGATGTTTCAGTAAGTCCATAACCTTCCATGATATACACACCTGATGCCGAAAACACCCTGGCTATTTTTGACGGACAGGCTGCTGCTCCTACAGCAATGGCACGTACATGACCTCCCAGAGCAGCTCTCCATTTACTGAATATAAGTTTATCTGCTACAAGTCTTTTGTATTTTTCGATACCTGAATATTGTTTTCCATATTCAAAGTCATCACACAATCTCAAAGCCCAGAAAAAAAGAAACTTTTTAATACCTTTCAAGGCTTGACCCTTGTTGTAAATCTTTTCATATACTTTTTCGAGCAGCCTTGGAACAGTCGTAAAAAAAGAAGGTTGTACCTGAATAAGGTCTCCCGTTTCTCCACCCAGATTATCCGTACCTGTAAAATGGATTTCCATTCCTACTTTTGTATAAACATACAATACCGCTCTTTCAAAAATATGACATAGAGGTAAAAAACTTAATACGCGCTCTCCCCTGTTGATGGGTATTAATTCTGTACAGCTTTCTACTTCACTGATGATATTCGCATGTGTCAGCATTACTCCTTTAGGGTTTCCTGTTGTACCCGAAGTATAAATAATGGTAACAAGGTCTTCACTGACAACAGACTCACTCCGGTGCTGAACCTCAATGAGGTTATTATCATCCATTATATCCTTCCAATATATCTGACCTTCAGTTTTATCAAAGCTAATAATCTGTTTTAAAACATCTGCTTCCTGCTGTGTATCAATCAGCTTCTGATATATTTCTCCGGCATCTGCAAAACAGATTCTCACTTCGGCTTCTTTGATGATATAGGCATATTCCCTGGGAGATATAGTAGGATACATGGGTACACTTACTGCCCCGATATATTGGATAGCAAGATCTGCTATAACCCACTCCGGTCTGTTCTTACTTACGACAATACCAATTTTATCACCTGCTGATACTCCCTGACTGATTAGTCCGGAAGCGAGTTGACGGGATAACACTATCACTTCATGTGTACTGTAGTAATACCATTCATTATCCTGCTTACCGCCTGCAAAACGACCAAGCTGACCTTCATCAAACTGAATATTTATATAGTCAAATAACCTGGTTGCCAACATACTGAATTATACTTTATATACCCGATTGTAAAGTTAGATTTCATTATTTATAGTACAAATAAGAAAAAATGTGAAGATAATAAATTATATTATGAATATGGTTTAATTTTGCTTTTGATTCACATGTAAAAAGCATTGATTTTCATATTATTCAAATAGTTTATATTTTAATTTGCAAAATTAATACTAATACATATCAGGATTAATCATATATTTGTACTCATGAATAAAAAAATCAAAAATAAAGATTTTGCAAAGGTGGATAATCCGCCATCCTCTTCATCGGCTACCTATATCTGGCATACCTGGTTTGTATTTTTATTTGGAGTAATCATATATCTTAATACACTTTCGCATCAGTTTACACAGGATGATGCCATCGTAATATATGACAATATGTATACCACACAAGGCATCAGTGGTATCAAGGGTTTATTTACCAAGGATACATTCTTTGGTTTTTTCAAGGAAGAAGGCAAGGCAAAACTTGTATCCGGCGGCCGCTACAGACCTTTAACGCCTGTTATGTTTGCTGTTGAATATCAGTTGGTTGGCAATAAACCCTGGTTGGGACACCTGATCAACATTTTGCTGTATGGCCTCCTGTGCATGATGATATACAAATTGTTGGTTAAAATGATTTGTAACAGAGAAGATAATCCTTCCCTGAGGTATCTTATACTTGGCATAACCCTTCTGTATGCTGCCCACCCGCTACACACTGAAGCTATTGCCAACATCAAGGGCCGTGATGAAATCATGAGTATGCTGGGTTCTGTAATGACTTTATTCTTCATGCTGAAATATGCGGATACCCGTAATATCAGGTTACTGATAGCTGCTTTGTCCAGTTTTTTTCTTGCCCTTCTTTCAAAGGAAAATGCAATTACTTTTTTGGCAATAATACCATTGACTCTGTATTATTTCAGAGACAAAACCCTCAGGGAATCTATTCTTTCGAGCTTGGTATTACTGGCTCCTGTATTTCTATTTCTGATGATCAGGGCATCCGTTTTGGGTAATGATTTCGGAGGAACACCTATGGAACTGATGAATAATCCATTTCTGAAAATATCAGGAGACCACTATGTTCCGTTCACTACAGGCGAAAAACTGGCTACTATTATGTTCACTTTGGGCAAGTATATTCAGCTTCTTGTTTTTCCTCATCCGCTGACACATGATTATTATCCGAGACAGATAGCTATGATGTCGTGGACAGATACCGGCGTAATTATGAGTTTACTGGTTTATGGATTTATGATTTACATAGCCATAAAGGGATTCAGAACAAAAAGCATAATCAGCTATGGTATTCTATTTTATCTGATTACCCTGTCAATAGTATCCAACATAATTTTTCCTATTGGTACCAATATGTCAGAGCGATTTATGTTTATGCCTTCGTTGGGTGCTGCTATCGTGTTCGGTTATCTGTTGTATGAATTTGTTTATAAAAAAGCTGGACAGAATATTTTTTTTGGAGTAGCTGGTGTCATTTTATTCCTGTTTAGCTATAAAACTATAAGCAGAAACACAGTCTGGGAAAATGATTTCACACTGTTTACCACAGATGTTAAAACTTCTTCCAACAGTGCCAAGGTATTGAACGCAGCAGGTGGTGCATTAACTACTCAGGCGTTTGAAGAAAAAGATACCAATAAAAAACAATCGATGCTTAATGAAGCCATAGGCTACCTTCAGAAAGCAGTACAAATACATCCGGGATATAAAAATGCATACTTGATAATGGGTAATGCTTATTTTTATTTGCAACAGTATGATCCGGCGATCGAAGCTTACGGCAATGCACTGAAGTTAGATCCCCAGTTTCAGGATGCATTTAAAAACCAGGCCATCGTCCTGCGTGAAGCCGGAAAACAGGCAGGAGAAAAAGAAAATAATCTGAACAAAGCCGAAATATATCTGAAAAAATCCTATCAGATGCAGCCCAACGATACTGAAACTATCCGGCTACTGGGTGTGGTTTACGGGTTCAAAGGAGAGCATCAACTTGCCGCAGAATTTTTCTCTAAAGTCGTTCAGGCAGAGCCACAGAATGCTGGTGCCTACCTCAATCTGAGCAGTGCTTTACGCAATTCCGGTGACGTACACGGGGCTGAAATGAACCTGAAAAAGGCATTGGAACTTGACCCTAACATTCTAAAAAAACAATAAAAATTTAAATATTTAGGCTTTTCTTAATAGTTTTTTGGTTATAATTGCGTTAATAGTTTGAAAAGAACAGTACTTCATATTATGTGATGTGCCGAAAAATGTATTATGAAAAAGTGGATAATATTGAAAAACTGGATTTTTTTAATTCTGATGCTATCTCTCACCAGGGCTTCATCACAGAACTATCTGGAGCGTGAAGATAATTGGGTAAATGGGCAAATGTCCGGAATGAGTATAGACGAAAAAATAGGACAATTATTTATCGTCAGGGTCAATTCCAAAGGCAATCTGCAGGAAGAAAAGTTGATTTCCGAATATATAAAAAAATACAATATCGGCGGACTTTGCTTTTTTCAGGGATCTCCTAAAGAACAGGTTCGCTTGGTCAATAAATTTCAGCAACAATCCCGAATTCAGCTATTTATTGGAATGGATGCTGAATGGGGTTTGGGTATGCGATTTCCTAAAGAAGCTGTTTCGTTCCCCCGGCAGATGCTCCTTGGAGCCATTAAAGACAACAAGCTAATTTATGAAATGGGTAAGGAAATAGCCAGGCATTGCCGTGCTACTGGTATCAATATCAACTTTGCTCCATCTATCGATATCAACCTAAATCCGAAAAACCCGGTCATTAATGATCGATCATTCGGCGAAATACCTTCTTTGGTTACAGAAAAAGGGTATATGTATATGAAAGGACTGGAGGATAACGGTGTTATGGCCTGCATCAAACACTTTCCCGGACATGGAGATACAGATATCGATTCGCATAAGAGTTTGCCTGTGATTCAAAAACCTATTGAAGACCTGGAAAAAAACGAACTATACCCTTTCAGACGTATCCTTAGTCAGCATGTCGGAGCAGTGATGGTCGGACATATCCACATGCCTGCCATTGACGACAGAGTGAATCACCCTTCTTCTTTATCGGATAAGGTCATCAGGGGCATCCTCAGAGACGATATCGGCTTTGACGGGCTCATAATTACTGATGCGATGGATATGAAAGCTATTACGCAGTGTTTTCCAGCAGGAATAGCCGAGGCCGAAGCCCTCCTGGCAGGAAATGATGTTATCCTGTTGCCCTCAGATCTCGCTGCAGCATTCAAAAGTATCAAAGAATATTTAGATAAAGGGCTTATCTCCGAACAGAGAATTAATCAGAGTATCGAAAGAATACTAAGGGCAAAATATAAATTAGGACTCAATACGCATAACACTTTAAGCGAAGAAGGTATAAACAATGCTCTTAACACGAAAGGTGCCACAGCCATTAAACAAAAATTGTCATGTGCAGCAGTTACCCTCTTAAAAAACAATGATAATATCATTCCCATTAAAGATATTGTTAATACAAAAATTGCGACTTTATCTATCAATTCCAACAATACGACAGCCTTCCAACTTCGGGCAGACAGTTATATCAGTCCACGACATTATCAGTTGGTTCCCGGCAATTCTTCCAACAGTTACAGTCAGATGCTCACCACATTATCCTTATTTGATGTTGTAATAATCGGTATTCATACCAGTGGAAGACAAAATGACTTTACCAAAGATCTTACTCAGGAAACTATTCAGTTTTTGAATGCCTTACAGAAAAAAACCAAAGTCATAGTTACCTTGTTTGGCAACCCATATTTATTGGAAAAACTGGCATTTTGTTCCAACCTTATTATCAATTATGACAATGATCCGATAACTCAGGATATGACAATGCAGGCTATTTTTGGTGTATATGACTTTACGGGAACATTACCTGTAACAGCCGGAAATGACTTTGCCGCAGGTAATGGAATTGAGGCAGCGTCACTAATGAGATTGGGATATATTCTTCCGGAAGCCGTTGGATTAATATCCGATACATTAGCCTCGATTGACAATATAATGCAACAGATGATTTCATCCAAAGCTTCGCCGGGTGCTCAGATATTGATAGCTAAAGATGGTAAAATCGTCCTGCAAAATGCTTATGGAAAATTCTCGGATGACGGATATTATGTATCCAACAACTCCATTTATGATGTAGCTTCATTAACAAAGATACTCGCTACAACAATTTCTGTAATGAAATTGTCTGATGATCATAAACTGGATATCAACAATCCTGTCAAATACTATATTCCGGGCATTGATACCACTAATAAAGCCAACCTGAAAAGCATAGATATACTGGCTCATCATGCCGGACTACTGCCCTGGTTAGGGTTTTATAAGTCTACTCTGTCACCACCCAACAGTAAAGGATTTAATCCCACATATTACAGTACGACTTTAAAGGATGATTACAGGATACCTGTTGCCAGAGGTATGTTTCTCAGGGCAGACTATATCGATACTATGTATCAATCTATATGGACGAGCAAACTGAGAAATACCAATGATTACAAGTACAGTGATCTCGGCTTCTACATCCTGCAAAAAATAGTACAGTATCAGGCAAAAAAGCCTTTGGATGTTTATACAGACAATATGTTCTACAAGCCCTTGGGATTGAAAAATACGGGTTTTAATCCATTGCAGAAACTACCTGAATCCAACATTGTACCTACAGAAACAGACAATTACTGGAGAATGCAGACGGTTAAAGGTACTGTACATGATATGGGAGCAGCTATGCTCGGTGGTGTAGGCGGTCATGCCGGCCTTTTTTCAACGAGTCATGACGTGGCTGTACTGATGCAGATGCTGCTTAATAAAGGAACCTACGGCGGCACCCGATATCTCAGACCGGAAACAGTTGGGCTGTTTACGTCCAGATATTTGGATTCCACAAGAAGAGGACTGGGTTTCGATTTGAAAGAACTCAACAGCAATCTGTCTAAAAATGTTTCCGCTCTGGCTCCGGAATCTGTTTTCGGGCATACCGGTTTTACAGGTTGTGCTGCATGGGCAGATCCTGACAACAATATGGTTTATATTATTTTGACAAACAGAACTTATCCCAAGCGCAATCAGATATTCAATAATCACGACTACAGGATTAAGGTTCAGGATGTAATTTATAAGGCTTTTATGTAATCTTAGAGGATTGTTGGCAACGAATTAGTTTTCGCCCAATTCGTTACAATACAGAAGGTACTTGTCTCGTTCAGCAGTCTTGATAAGACTGTGGTTAAAATGGCTGTATGGGAGTATCATACCGGATTTCAACAGAATCTTAATTTCATTATTTCCTGTCTCATAACTTTTAATATATTCGTCTTTCTCGTGAAAAAAATAGCTCGTTTCCATCGGGTTCAATCTAAATTGGATACTGAATAAATCACGTGCCTCATTGAATTTTTGCATATTATCGGCAGAATCTCCTTTCATAACTTTAAATAATTTTCGGTTGAGGAGATCACTGCATAACTTACGGAACACAAAATCTTCATGCTGTACAGACTGCTTGATCATCCACAGTATATCTATATCGTCCAGTAAAACATATTGGTCTGTTAATTCGTCGTCTGATAGCTGAATTCCTTTTTGATTATCCAACTTAAGGAAATAAAGCAAAGAAGGTGATGCTGCTACTGGTATCTGATGTTGCGTCAGAAACCGGGCCCGTTGCAGTACTGATATCAGCATCACTTCAGCTGCAACAACAGTCTTATGCAGATATACCTGCCAGTACATCAGCTGCCTTGCCATTATAAATTTTTCAATGGAATAGATACCTTTTTCCTCAATGACAAGCTGATTGTCCACAACATCCATCATGGTAATAATCCGGTCATACCCGATTATACCTTCTGCGACACCGGAATAAAAACTATCTCTGGTCAAATAATCCATCCTGTCAGTATCCAACTGCCCCGAAACCAACTGATGCAGGAAGGGTCTGTGGTAAGTCCCTGTATATATTTCAAATACTTTCGAAAAATCCATCTTCAGTTCCACACTCATTTTTTTCATGATAATGAGTGAGAGCTTTTCGTGGTGTGCATCCATCAGGATATGTTCGAGTGCATGTGAAAAAGGTCCATGTCCGACATCATGCAGTAAAATCGCAATACATACAGCTTCATACTCATCATCTGATATCAGCACACCTTTGGATTTGAGCGTTTCTATAGCTCTGGTCATAAGATAGGTGGCACCGAGTGCATGATGAAATCGCGTGTGCAGCGCTCCGGGATATACATAATGGGATAATGCCTGCTGGGAGATACGCCGTAACCGCTGAAAATACGGATGATCTATCAACTTATAGATACTTTCAAATGGAAAACGTATCAATCCGTATACTGGATCATTAAATATCTTCTTTTTATTCATACTACAAAAATATAATTTAATTTGAAACGTTCTGTATACCTGTGATGTTAAAATTGTATCAAATTAATCAAGTGTAATTATATTTATGAGCAATAAGATTCGAATTTTGTGGGCTGATGATGAGATAGATTTATTAAAACCGCAACTTTTCTTCCTCGAAAAAAAGGATTATGAAGTGATAACCGTGACTAATGGACACGATGCATTGGATAAGCTTCAGGAAGACAACGATATAGATGTCGTTTTTCTGGACGAAAGCATGCCTGGCTTGACAGGACTGGAGACATTGAGCCGTATTAAATCTACATTACCGGGCATTCCAGTGGTAATGATTACAAAGAACGAGACCGAAAACATCATGGAAGAAGCAATCGGGTCGCAGATCGATGACTACCTCATCAAGCCTGTTAACCCGAATCAGATCCTACTTTCGCTTAAAAAGATTGTCGACAACAAAAAACTGGTCAAAGAGCAGACTGCGAAAGAATACATGAAGGAAATTCGTAACATTTTCATGGATATCAATGACAATCCCGATTATATAAAATGGGCTGAGATATATAAAAAAATCATTTCGTGGGAACTGCGACTGGACGAAAGTGAAAACAGTGAAATCAAAGAATCACTGGATACACAAAAGGAAGATGCCAACAGAGAGTTTTTTAAGTACATCTCATCCAATTACCTTGAATGGATACAGCACAATAACGGCCCCGTTTTCTCTCATACGCTTATGAGAGAAAAGGTCCTTCCTCTTTTATCAGCAGGTAAGCCAGTGATTATGATTCTGATGGATAATTTACGGTATGATCAGTGGAAGATTATGGAGCCTGAAATATCTGAATTATTCAAAATCACTGAAGAAGACAACTTTTATGCAATTCTGCCTACAGCAACCCAATACAGCCGAAATGCGATATTTGCAGGAATGCTGCCCGGTGATATTCAAAAGAAATTTCCTGATTTATGGCTCAATGACAATGATGAAGGTGGTAAAAATATGCATGAACAGGCATTTTTGGAAAATCAGGTTAGCAGACTTGTAAAACGTGATATCAAACTGGATTATACCAAGGTAACCAACGTGGTAAATGCCAAAAGAGTAGCTGACAACGCTTTAAATTACACCAATAACGACCTGACAGTGATTGTCTATAATTTTCTGGATATGGTATCCCACTCCCGAACCGAAATGGAAGTATTAAAAGAATTGGCAGGAGATGAAAAGGCTTACAGGTCATTGACAAAATCATGGTTTGAAAATTCACCATTGTATGAAGTTTTCAAAAAACTGGCTGACCGGGATGTACAGATTGTCGTCACTACCGACCATGGCACTATTCGGGTCAGAAAGCCTTCCAAAGTGGTCGGCGATAGGGAGACCACTACCAATCTTCGATATAAAGCCGGCAGGAATCTTCAATACGATAAAAAAGATGTCTTTGAAGTGAAAAATCCGGCTGATGCAGGTCTGCCTTCTCCTAATGTAAGCACCTCTTTCATATTTGCAAAAGAGAATCTGTTCTTTCTGTATCCCAATAATTACAATCAGTTTCTTAACCATTACACAGATTCCTACCAGCATGGTGGTGTTTCCATGGAGGAAATGATATGTCCTGTTATACGTTTGGTTCCGAAGAAGTTTTCTTAATCTTCCTTAAACCAACCTGAATACATGACATAGTTGTTGGCTATTCTGTCGATTTCGCCGGAGATAAGTTCCTGTCGGATGTCTTTTACCTTTTTGGCAGGAACACCTGCATAAATACAGCCTGCCTCCACATGCGTATGCTGTGTTACTACTGCTCCTGCTGCGATTATAGAGTTGGACTCCACTATACAGCCATCCATGACGATAGCACCCATACCTATCAGTACATTATCGTGTATTGTACAACCATGTACAATGGCATTGTGTCCGACAGATACCTTATTCCCTATGAATGTCGGATGTTTTTCAAATGTACAGTGAATCACGGCACCATCCTGGATATTGACTCTGTCTCCCATTCGTATGTAGTTGACATCGCCTCTGATCACAGCATTGAACCATACACTACACTCATTGCCCATCTCGACATCTCCTACAATAGTAGCATTTTCGGCTACATAACAGTCGCTGCCGAAGACAGGACTTTTTCCCCGTACTGATTTGATAATTGACATAATGTAAAAATAATTTATAAAATTGGATTAATGCTGACTTTTCTGAATATGCTGAATCAGGATATCACCTATTGCTGCCCGGATATTCAAATCACTCAACACTGAATTGTATCTTGTTGGATATACTCTGTTGGATAGAAATACGTATACAAGTCCGTATTGCGGATCTGCCCACGCATAAGTACCTGTAAATCCGGAATGACCAAAGGCTTGTTCAGACGAAAGAGCTGGTATGTTCCGGGTATCGGGTTCAAATCCCTTTTTATCGAAGATGAGTCCTCTTCTGTTATGTTCCTGTGGAAACTGACAGGAGGTAAATTCTTGCAATACTTCAGGACGGATGTATTGCTTGTGTCCGTAATTTCCTTTCCAAAGATACATCTGCATGAGTCTGATTACATCATTGGCAGTACCGAACAA
This sequence comes from Saprospiraceae bacterium, assembly GCA_020850225.1. Taxonomy (GTDB): domain Bacteria; phylum Bacteroidota; class Bacteroidia; order Chitinophagales; family Saprospiraceae; genus OLB9. The sequence continues at coordinate 77,481 of JADZFD010000074.1, forward strand.
ACCGGCATGTCCTGATATTCCCCCCAACATGGCTGCTCCTTCATCATGAACATATCCATGTAAGAGCTGCTGACGGAATATACTGTCATACTCTGTGGGAATAACAGTTCCGATGGAGCTTGTTTTCCAGGGGTTAAATTTCAAATCGTGACACCCTAACGAAGTATAGGTCTTTTCAAGATATGATTCCATACTTTGCCCGGTCAGATATTGTATCATCTCCGGATAGAAATAGAAGTGCAGGTCACTGTACACGTATTTACCCGGATTATCAAGTGGAGTGTTCTTGATTTTTTGAAATATTCGATCCGAATATCTCTGATGCAGGTACATGTTATGAGCTACTGCTACAGGATAAGTTGCAGACATTTCGTCCGAAAAAATATTCTTTTTCCAGGTTCTTGTATCTTTATTGAGAGCAAGCCGCCAGAATTCGGGTTTATCCTTCAGTGTTGCTATTGTATCCAGCGTCTTCATTGGTTTAGCCCCGAATAACCGTTTAAAAAATCCAGGCTTTTTTATTCTGTAAATAGCCAGATCTGATAATGCAGGATTTTGTTTCAGGGCTTTGTGTATCGTAGCTGTCGTATCTATCGCATCTTTCCAGAAAGGTATCCATGGCTTTAAGCCTGCACGGTGTGTCAATGCGTCCCTGAATATCACGGAGCCCATAATACTGTTTTTTAAAGATGGTATATATTGGCTGAGTTTTTTCTCCGGATTTACCTTGTTTTCACTTACCAACTCCATTAATGCCAGTGCAGAAGCCGTAATCTTGGTCAATGATGCCAGATCATACAAGTCATCTTTTTGAACCAAACCTGTGGTGTCTGTCCGGGCTGTACCTTGCTTTGCAGTATCTGAACTAATACTGTTATGGATACCATTGTCCATAGCGTCGTCTATATATGAAGTACTGTAATCTGGGTTAGTATTTGCATATATTCGGGCACTTTGATCCGGATATATATGATATCCGTATGCTTTCTCGAAAATCACCTTGCCATCTTTGGCTACCTGCAGTACGCATCCTGGATAGGCACGCTGATTCAGTCCGCTGTAAATAAGTGAATCCAGATCCCTGGACAATGCTATTCTGTCCAATCCCACCATTTCAGGTACAGTATAGGAAAGTCTGTTGATAGCCGGCAGCATCGTACCCATTCCGTAATAAAACTCAGCATTCAGTGTCAACGGAAGTTTTCCCTTCGCAGGCAGCGCACCAAAAATAACCTGAGGTACAATTCTTTCGGTATATGTACTTTGCTGATAAGCCATCAGAAGTGATTTGCATTTTGACAGTTCAGGTACTGCTGCAAGGATAAAAGGGCTTCCCAGTATACTTAGCACAACCTGTTTCATAGTGGAAAGCCTTTGTAGTATACGGATATTTTGCGGCGTTAGGCCATATTTTCTATAAGACCTGATATCCGTAAAATGTCCGGTTGCAAGAACAAGATCATACTTGGACAATTGTTCAAACACAGTATTTATCTCATTGTCTCCGGCCTGATGTGACAATATATAATAATCGGCTTTTGCATAGTTGCTGACCATGTCATAAAACTCCGAAACACCTGTACTGCCACCTACCGTAAGGACAGCTATCCTTTGAGTCAGGTTAGATACAGGAAGCAGTTGAAGTTCGTTTTTAAGACAGGTAATACTCTGCTGCGTTATCGTATGATTGATGACATCCGACTCGACCGTATTCACATCTTCTACCAGTTTTTCCAGTTGTATGGGTTGGTAGCGATCCAAACCTACCCATGATTTTGCCTTTAGAATCTTTTTGACCCTGGCATCAATAGCATCCATGCTGATTCTCTTCTCCATAACCGCCTTTTTAATAGCTTCAACGGCTTCGGGTACTTCTGTAAATGTTTCCAGGATATCATTACCGGCAAGTAAGGCGCGTACCATAGATTCTCCTTTAGGAAAATTTTTAACTGCTCCTTCCATTTCCATGGCATCCGTAAATGTAAGCCCCTTAAACTGCAAACGCTCACGCAATAGCCTGAAAACAATGTTATAGGAAAAAGTTGAAGCCAACCCGACTACAGGTTCCAGTGCAGGGATATTGAGATGTGCAGTCATAATTCCTGACAAACCATTGTCGATCAGTCGCCTGAAAGGATAGAGTTCGATATCATTGAGCCTGACCTTATCGTGAGATATCAGCGGCAATGCGTAATGGGAGTCAACATCTGTATCTCCATGACCCGGAAAATGCTTGGCAGTACACAATATATGCTGGCTTTGCATCCCGCGCATGAGAGCCAGTCCATTCTGGGCTACTACCTCCTTGTCAGAGCCAAAGGACCTGAAATTGATAACCGGGTTTTGGGGGTTGTTATTAACATCCACGACGGGAGCATAATTGATATGAACGCCAATCCGCCGACATTGCCGTCCGATTTCTTCTCCCATTCTTACGATAGTTTGCTCATCCAATGGCATGGCGCCTATTGCAATATTGTAGGGGAAACGAGGTGTACTGTCCAGCCGCATCCCAAGACCCCACTCCAGATCCTGGCCAATAAATAAGGGAACATCGGCTAAATCCTGTAGTTCATTGGTCAGCCGCGCCTGCTGCACGGGACCGGAAGCAAAAAAAACAATACCTCCAATTTTATATCTGGTTACCCATTCCTTAAGTTGAGCAACATTATGCGCCTTACCGGAATAATTGCCCCTCGGCATCAGCAATTGGCCTACTTTCTGATCCAGTGTCAGCGTATTAAATACAGAATCTACCCAGCGCTGATTGTAATTTGTCAAAAAATCCGGTGCTTGCTGACTAAAACCATCACCATGTGCCATACCACCACATGACAGAATCAGCAATAAACGCAGAGAATTTACATATTTTTTAAGAAGACGATTCATATCTGCCTCTTATCAATATGACAAAATAAGGAATGATTTTTAATACTTGTTTCTATTTATTTACCAATAACTATTTTGTTTGTAACTGTAAACTGATTAAACTGATCCCTTAAGGTCAAAATATACAATCCACTGTCAAAATTACTAACATCAACCTTTTTGGAGATATTACCACCTAATCTGCAAGGTTCAGCATAAACTGTCCTGCCATCCATATTCGTCAGCGTCACCAGATACATACCTTCTGTCAGGGTTCCTGAACCAATATGAATTATATCTGAAGCAGGATTAGGATAGACACTCATGGCATGATTAACCACTGTATTTTGGGTAGCACTTACCTTGCCCAGATCGGCAAATGTCACTTCTGTAAGCTCATTGGCTTCATTATAAACAGCACTCACCAATATTTCTTTTTTGTCATTGGTATAAAATTTATAGATTGTTGTCTTCTTTACACCCAGAAACTGCCCTATAAACGGAGGTAGCTGAATATTAAACTGGGAAGCTATCTGCTCGAGATTAACCCATCCCAGAAAACCTATTTTTATAAAAATACTGGTTACTGAAGATGCTTCTGCTTTTTCTCTCAATACATCAAAAGACTGATCCTGCATTTTTAAAGTACCGTAGGCATCCATCAGTCCTTTGGATGACGATGAAAATTCAACTTTAACACTGTCAGGCTTAAATCCCTGAGGAAATATACTGAGAAGTGAATCCGGAAAAACAGCTGAGGAAAGTGCTATGGCAAATTTTCCTTCTGATTGTGTTGAACCTATAAATGAAAGTGGAGCTTGTCTGTATGTTGGTCTAACACTATATTTTCCGACTAAAGGTGCATTGAATATCGGATTGATACCGCCAAAGCCCAGTTCTTCTATTTTGTCGGTACTGGATTTAAAGTAAACTTCCTGATTATCTCTTTCAAGCAGCATATCGGCCTGTGAGAAAGCAGATGCATCCTTACCTTCAGATGGGTCGTCATATTCTTCTTCAAATTTGGAACCTCTGTTGAGTACTGTGAAGTCCCATACATGTGGTCCTGCATTTGATTTTAAATCCAGTATATTACCCGGATTATTCAATTGTGCATATTTAAGCTTATCTCCGGATTTAGGAAAGGTGGCATTCGTAATGGTTATTTGTCCGTTTATTATACTATAACCTAATAAAAAGATTACAATCAATACTTTGTTTTTCATTTGGCGTGCGTTTTATTGTTAATCAATATATATAACTTTTCTAAGAAATTTTATTCCTACTTTGGCTTCTATGGATAAATTTCTGACCTGTGTCAATGGCAGGTTAATACGTTCATTGGGTACCCAGGGATTACGGATATTTTCAATAGGAAATTGCTCATACTGAAATGACAAATCCGGTTGAATGGAAAATTCCACAAAGATATTGCTCAACTCGCTCACAACCTGTTCAAATCCACCTCCGAAGGTCACACCATAATTAAATTTGCGTATATAATCCGGACTTACCAACTCACCAAATGAGGTTACGGAACCGAGATTATTGCCAACAGTATATTCTCCCCGTATACCCAGAATAAAGTAAGTACTCAGCTTTTCACTGATTTCCAGACTTTTCTTAGCACCCAATTCAAGCACAATGTTTTGGAATTTATACTTCACGTTGGTATTAAAATCATAAAAATTACTGTAATACCTCAATGCGCTACCACGTGTATGAAAGCCTAACTGTGCGTATAATGCACCTTTTTTGTCTTCGTCCAGTGTCTCTGTAAAAATATCTCCGTTGAGTGTAAACAATGCACTGCGGTTAATGCCAAAATTACTGGTACCTGAGCCCCATGACTGATTATTCATAGCCAGACCGCCTTTGACACCAAACCAATATCCCTGACCCTGCATTTCAACAATAGCAACACAAAGAAACAACATCAAAATTATACTTCTGGACATCCATATCTCATTTAACAGGTCAAAAATAGATAATTTATATTAAATGTCCGTTTTATATTAAAATAATTGTGAACCACTACTTAGTTTTTAGCTTGGTTGGGGTAAAAATATAACATCATATAAAATAACCTGAATACACCGGTATGTGTGGTTGTATCACTCCTATACAACAAGTTATGTTAAAGGTATTTCGTAACAACTCCATACGTTGATGACAAAATTCATTCTACAGGATATTACTTATTCGTAGTCGTTGGCTTTGACATGCTACAAAAACCTATTAATACGTATCAATTCCAACATGTATAAAAATTTAAAAATTGTTTTAAAAATTCATCGGTACTATGCTGCTGATATTAAAGAACTTACCGCAACATAGTTCACAATATTACGTTTAAAATCTGATTAAGTCCGTGCTCGGTTAAACTTCAGAATAATATAACTGAAGGTAAAGTAGTCTGACAAATTTTTACATAGGAATACTTAAACAGAAAACAAACAGATAAAATGATATACAAGGGAGAATTTAGAAAGATGCCAGTAATACTGAATGATAATTTTAGAGTAGAATACCAAATGAGATTGTTCGATACTGAAAAACAGCAAGAACACAATATCGGTATGAATGAAATTATAGGAAATAACATATCAATCTTGTTTACAGGAAATATTTTTTGTATCAATTGCGGACGTAAAACAAAAACATCATTTGGTCAGGGATTTTGTTATCCGTGCTTCAGAGATGCTCCTGAAAATTCTGAGTGTATTATACATCCCGAACGCTGTCGTGCACATTTGGGTGAAGGGCGCAATCCGGAATGGGAAAATGAGCACCATAACCGTCCTCATTATGTTTATCTCGCAGCAACCGATAAGGTCAAAGTAGGTGTAACCCGCGATCATCAGATTCCAACAAGGTGGATCGATCAGGGTGCAAGTGCTGCCATCAAATTAGCAAGAACTCCCAATCGGTATCAGGCTGGTCTTATAGAAGTGTCGCTGAAAAATAATTTTGACGATAAAACAGACTGGAGGAGTATGGTAAGTAATATCGTCGATAACTCTATAGACCTGAAAGCAACCAAACAAAACCTAATTACACATCTGTCAACTGATATAAAACAATATATTACAGATGACTATGAAGTGACCTCTATTCAATATCCTGTCCTTCAGTATCCTGTAAAGGTCAGCGTCATGAATCTCGATAAAGATCCTCTCCTTTCGGGAAAACTGATGGGAATAAAGGGCCAATATCTGCTTTTTGATAACGACCGTGTGATAAATATCAGAAAATATGCAGGTTATAGCGTTACAATTGATATTTCCTGATTGATATATATATAATTTATATTAGACATATGACAATTTAGTTAAGAGAAAATAATATTAAAGAGCGGTAGAGTTTCGGTAAATTTTTTAAATTCGTAAAAATAATTTTTTCTTTTTTAACATTAATACCTGTTAGTCCGGTGTGTGCATAACAAATTGCACAAAATTTTGATAATATAATATTCCCGATTATGCAAGTAAGCAACTAAAAGCGAAGTATGTCATTTTTTCTTAATATTGATAAAAGCTATTGATTTACGCTATATGAATTAAATAAACCCGGTCAAAAACAAGCGATAGTGATCGTAATGTCAAAAGTGCGTCTATCGCAAAAATAGCAGTAAACA
>JADZFD010000075.1 GCA_020850225.1 Saprospiraceae bacterium
CCATCAATATGAGTGATGACATAGCCATCCATATCCTATACTTATTCATCTCTTTAGCATTTTATAGTTTATTGGATACGGATTACTTTTCCTTGGCTTTGTAGTACTTCTTCACCACCTTGACATTTCGCATCCGGTTGAATCATCATCCAGAGGAAAATTAATAAATTTAGTGTAGCAAAGCGACTGACCACATTATTATGTATCATAACCAACAAAAATTGTGACATAATAAAACCATTACCTTCAGGACGATGTAAAAGATAAAAGCTATTTTCTATTACGCATTACAATTTCTTTTACAAACATCCAACATTTCTCCTCTACAATAATCATCGACCCGGAATAGCTCAATCTATAGGTATTTATTATATATTGTCGATTTAAAAAAAATTATCATTACAAAGTTAATCCATATTTTCATAGCCCTTAACATTTTTTTAAAAATCACGGGACTCAATGCAACCATTTTATAACGTTCCTAAAACAGCGGTATCATAAGATGCACAAACGTAATCGGTAAAATCAGGTCACTTTCCCAATCCGTAATCGGAACAAAAAACCCGCTTGGTCTGAATATGGTGTCCGAATATTCATTGGAAAATCCACCTAAACCTATACCAAAACCAAACCTGGAATGCTTCATAATCGAATTGTCACCAAACAGATTATAGAAATCAATACCGACACCAAACCCTTTCAAGAAGTTTTTTCTGCTGCCAAAAACAGTTTCAGTATAAGCACCTCCGGCTCTCCACTCATCTGCCACTCTGGTCGCATAATAATATCTGTAATTGTAAAATAAATATATGTCGCGGGCAGCCTTTCCATTTGCATAAGAAGTGTATCTTAATTCCGGTCTCAAACGCCATCCATGTGTTTTTTTATTGTTCTGATTGGCTGAGCTGATGATATATCCTGTCTGTAACGAAAGCATAATGCTTTGCGAAACCCTCAGATCATGACTGAGTTGTATAGCGGGTACCATATTGATGATAGCTGAAGGGACGATGCCTAACGAATATCGCACAACGGAACTGTCTTTCTGCCCTAAAACACTTCCACTTATACTAATCAGCACAATCGCACATACATATCGGAAACGCTCCATTATATTAACTGTTCTTTGTTATTACCTGTTTTATAATTCGATTTTACCCAAAGGTTTTATGTCTGTCTCGTTGGTGATATCATACTGGAGTAATTCGTCTGGCGTTACGATTATCATCAGATGACCATCTATAATCAGATCATACCCTGAAAACCCTGATATTGTCTTCACTAATTCGGGATTTTGCGGATTTTTCAGGCTGTAGATATATAAACCTGTCACTTCGTCACATACATAGAGATGGTTTTTGCCGAATCCCAGGCCTTTGGGTGCAGTCATGGGTTTTGTATTCAGCATTTTTGGATTTTTAATGTCTCTGACATCATAGATCCTCATTTCATTGGTTTGTCGCGGAAATCTGCATACTGTACTGACTGCAGACAACGTAACATAGGCTATATCATCTCTTACCACGATAGGATCACTGGTACACACTTCGTCACCAAAAACCTGGTTGTACTGAGATGCACTTTGTCTTTCAGGAATACCGTCTGCATTAATCCTGTAGATATACATATTGTTGGCAGAACCTATCAGTAACAATCCATTGTAATGGTATAAAGATTCGATATCCACGCCTACATTTCTGCGGTCTATCTGTCGGGGCTGTTTGGGATCACTGACATCAAAGGTCGTTATTTCACTTGTATTGACCACATATAGTTTGTTATTGATCGTCAGCATCGTAGCATAGGAACCGGATAAGGTACCTCCGGATTGTGAACCGGACTCAAAGCTACCATCTTTAGTACAGGAAATCAGACCTGTTATCAGCATAAATAATACTACAATCCGCATAAACATATCTATTTGATTTTTCAAAAATTAATTGGTTTTACATCGGGGATTAATTATACTCGCCTTTTCCCATCCTCCGAATCCACCGGCAGAAGCATCATAACATTCAAAATATCCTGAATATCCTTCCGGGTAGATTTCTACTCTTTCCGGTACATACTGATCTTTTATAGCAGAAAGCAACTGAATATTTCCATAATCACTAATATCGATTACAAGCAACAATTTCCAGCTTTCAGCATAGAGTACATTGTGTACGATAGTAAATTCTCTGTTGCCGCGTATCTCCCAGAAAAACTTTTTTACCGGGTTGGCAGGATCTGTATTGTCAATTACATGTATCCCCTTAAATTTTTCATTGATAAACAGGTAATTATCCTTTGCGACTATCTTACCTAAGTTTTCAAAAGCTGCCGGCTCTGTGGATTTTACTTTCAGCAAGTCTTTCTCTTGAAGATAAATAGGGCGCATTCCATCAACAATCTCGTCTCTCTCACAAGACTGCATCATGGAAAACAGTAGAATAAGTATCCCCAATCTAATAATGTAGTGCATCTGATTTCTGCTTTATTTGTACGTCATCAGGAAAAAAACCTGATACATATAAGTATAACGCTTGAAAAACGGTTTTGTATGCTTTATTCGAGTTTTATTTATAAAATTGACCTAAAGATTCAGAAATAAAAATTTCAAAGATCAAGGCAAAAAGCACAGACATAGCAGTAGCTATGGTGAGCATTTTTAACGCAGAGATTAGGGGTTTTTATCTGAAAATTGGTCTAATTTGTATGTAAAAATCGTAAAAATATCATTCTATTGATAAAATGATTTAAAAAATCCGGTAATAATAGAGTAACACCTGATAATCATTTGAAGATTTAACGCAAACCATTTCACGTCTTACAAACTGCTTTATCTTTTCACCTTCTTATAATCTCCACAATTGATATAATCCTTCTTTTAATGTTTCCTTTCAATGATTATATTTCCGGACATATCACTTGGGATACCGATGCCCATAATCGTTAGAATACTTGGTGCAATGTCGCCTAATTTGCCTGCTTTTACCCGATAATTGTCTTTACTGACTTCCTTACCGGCAAAAATGACGGGAACGGGATTCGTAGAGTGCTGTGTATTGGGAGTTCCGTCGGGATTAACCATAACATCCGAATTGCCATGGTCTGCGATGATTACAGCGTGATAATCGTGTTTGAACAGGGTTGATAATAGTCTGCCTAAGCAAGTATCTACCGTTTCGGTAGCTTTAACGGCTGCAGAGAATACACCCGTATGACCTACCATATCTGTATTGGCGTAATTCAGACAGATGAAATCAGGTTTTTGATCTTCAACATAGTCTATCAGCTTGTCGGTAATCTCAATGGCGCTCATTTCCGGCTTCATATCATAGGTTGCTACCTTGGGAGAAGGGATTAGCAGTCGGTCTTCCCCTTCAAATTTTTCTTCAACACCACCGTTGAAAAAGAAGGTGACATGCGGATATTTTTCTGTCTCAGCTATCCTTACCTGTGTTCCTTTGGCTTCGCTGATGATCTGTCCCAGGGTGTTTTTCAGATTCTCCTTCTCAAATATCACATGCAATCCCTTAAATGATGCATCATAATCTGTAAATGTGACAAAGTGTAAAGGTATCGTGTGCATATCGTATTCATGATAATCCTGCTGGGTCAGTACCTCGGTCAATTGACGGGGTCGATCGGTTCTGAAATTGAAGAAAATCACCACATCATCCGGCACTATTCTTCCTGATGTTCCCAGACTGGCATTATACATAGGCTTGATAAATTCATCCGTTATTCCAGCATCATATGAATGCCTGACATCATATATTAAGTCTTCCGATGGCTGACCTTTGCCATTTACCATAACGTCATATGCCAGTTTTATTCTCTCCCATCTCTTGTCTCTGTCCATGGCATAATACCTTCCTGTAACTGTCGACAACCGGATATTACTATTATCGATATTATCCTGAACCTCTTTCAGAAATCTAACACCTGATCTGGGATCTGTATCCCTGCCATCTGTAAATGCGTGGATATACACGTCAATGTCCTGATACGACTTCATAATATCGCACAAGCCCTGCAAATGCCGGATATGTGCGTGCACACCACCGTCAGATACGAGCCCAAGCAGATGAATCCTGTGTGTATGCGTACGTGCATAATCTATAGCATTCATCAGTGTATTGTCTTCATTCAGTTGTTTATCCCTGAAGGCCTTATTAATTCTTGCCAGTTCCTGATAGACGATGCGACCTGCTCCGATATTGGTGTGTCCTACTTCAGAATTGCCCATCTGCCCTTCCGGCAATCCCACTTCTTCGCCAAATGTGGTCAGCGTGGCGGATGGATACTGAGCCAGCAATCCGTCCATAACCGGAGTTTGTGCTGCTTCTATGGCACTGACAGCAGGATCGGGATTTATACCCCATCCATCTAATATAATTAATGCAAGCTGCTTCATTGGTTGTACAGGTTTTTTTTAAGATTGTTAAAGCTAAAAAATCACAACAAACTTATAAAATTAAAGCTTAAATATGTATTATTGATACAATTTAACATACTTTAGCATTAAAATTGAAACATATTGATAATGCTTTTACGTTTCAGATTTGTTATACTTATAATAATTACAGGCTTTAAAGCGTTGTATTTATGTTGATTGTAGAAAAACCAGAATAAAAAATGTTACAAAAGTATCTTATATATTGCTCCATGTTTCTTTCTGTACAAATGTTTGGACAGGGAGACAATGCATTTTTCAATGCCATCAAAAACAACGATATGGCTACGGTTGGTTCCTACTTTCAGGAGCAGGTAGATTTTTGTTTGTTTGAAAATCAGGAATCGCTGAATAAAAAAGAAGCCCTTGCAAGATTAAATCAATTTTTGAATAATCAGAAGCCACAGTCCATTGAAATCATCCACCAGGGTGTTTCTAAAGGTAAAACTTCACAATTCAAAATCGCTAAATTAACAACTGCCAAAGACACGTACAGGGTATTTGTATATTCCAAGAGCAATGCTGGTCATAATGCTATTATGGAAATACGGATTGATAAATTCTAATTTTTTCTGTTTGTAAAAAAATAAACAAGCTTGTTGAGACTGGACCGCGCTTCGCTTTCCGGTAAACTATGCAGGATTTCTATGGCTTCATCCTGATACCTGCGCATAATCATTTCTGCATATTCTATACCTCCGGTTGCCTTAACAAAAGCAATAACTTCCCTGACTTTAGCCTCGTTTTCGCTATCTTTTTTGATATAATTGATGATTTTTTTTCTGGTTGACCTGTCTGTGTTGTTCAGCGAATAAATAAGCGGCAGGGTCATCTTTTTTTCCTTTATATCTATGCCTCTCGGCTTTCCGATAGCTTCATCACCATAGTCAAACAAATCGTCCTTAATCTGGAAAGCGATACCCAGTTTCTCTCCAAAAAGCCACATTTTTGAGATGACATCCTCATTGTCTGTAGTTGAAGAAGCGCCGGCGGAACAAGCCGCTGCAATGAGCGAAGCCGTTTTCTGACGGATTATTTCAAAATATATTTCTTCATCTATATCCAGCCGGCGTGCCTTTTCCATTTGGAGCAGCTCGCCCTCAGCCATCTGCTGTACCGCCATGGAAACAGTATGCAAATGCCGGTAATTATTGGTTTCAAGTGCTATTTGCAGTCCTTTGGTCAGCAGGTAATCGCCTACCAGTACAGCTATCTTATTTTTCCATAGTGCATTGATCGAAAAAAAACCTCTGCGTTCATAGGCATTGTCCACGACATCATCATGTACCAGCGAAGCCGTATGCGATAGTTCTATCAAGGCAGCAGCCACATCTGTCGATGCATTCAGTTCGCCGCACACTTTAGCACACAAAAAGACAAGAATGGGACGTACCTGCTTCCCTTTCTTCTGCACCATATAGTACGTAATTTTGTCTAATAATGGCACCGAACTCTTCATTGAGGTTTTAAAATTATCCTCAAATTGTTTAAGTTCCCTGCTTACAGGCGCTTTTATAATATCTAATTCTGATGCCATGAACAAATATAAATGCTGAAAATTCAGCGCAAGATAAGGTATTCCGTATTATTCACTCTTGTTTAAGATGCAAATTTTAATTAAACGGATAGTGTGAGCTTCGTTTTCTGAATCTGAAGTTTGAAATTAAATTCTATTTCTGAATCAATAAACAAATAAAAGTATGTATAACATATCGCACAAAATTTTGATAATATAATATTCCTGATTATACATATAACAAAAAGCGAAGTATATCATTTTTTCTTAATATTGTTAAAAGCTATTGATTTACGCTGTATGATTTAAATAAAACCGGTCAAAAACAAGCGATAGTGATCGTAATGTCAAAAGTGCGTCTATCGCAAAAATAGCAGTAACCACAGAAAAATACCACTGCATGCGATAGAAAAAGCATTTTGACCATGAAGAGAACGATGCCCCGCAATCGCCTTTTTTGACCTAGACTTTTTGTTTACTTTTTTGGCAATGAAAAAAGTAAAAGCCTAGCCCGCGTTAGCATTCCAAAGGAATAGGTGAGAGCAAAAAAAAGGCGACAAAATATAGTGAAGTAATAAGATTTATAATAAAAGTGAAATTTGTTATGCACACCAAATAAAAATCATACTTTTGCCAACAGAATATATATGAACGTATATATTAACTGATTATGCAAAAGTAATGAATTGGGTTTGTGTTAGAGTTATTCAGAAGAAATATATTTATCAACAGCTTGTTGTTACTGCCCTACATCTTCCTTGTACGGATAGGTACATTGCTTATGCCTCAAAGCTACAACACAGAGTTTATACAGGGATCCATCATATATTCTGCAGTATATGTATATCTGGATAATCCTCTGGTACAGAATATTATTGCAGGTTTTCTGATATTTATTCAAGCGCTCATAGTCAATTATATTTTTCTTAATCAGAAGATTTCCCGGGAATCTACCCAGTTTGCAGGTGTATTTTATGTACTTTTTGTGAGCCTGATTGCTGATTCTGCCGGATTGACACCCATCCTCATTGCCAATACATTCTTATTAGCCGGACTTTTAAATATTTTAAATTCGTATAAAAACACAAATGCTACTGCTCAAATTTTTAATGCAGGTTTTCTGATTGCGATTGCGGCGCTGATATATATACCTTACACTGTATTTGTTTTGTTCGGTATCGTTTCTTTGCTCCAGTTGAGATCTTTTAAGCTCATCGAAAAAATACAGTTTCTTGTAGGTATAATAACACCTGCTTTTTTAATTTTTACGGTTAAATACTGGTTTGACCAGCCGTTTATTGAAGCCGCTTTTTTAAAAGATATATTTTTCAGATGGCCGGAAATCTCCCTGGATCAGCGCATCATCGAATATGTGACTATCGGACTTATTGTTTTCATTGCACTGATATGGGTGTTATTAATGGGTTACATTGAGGATAAAAAAAATATTCACGCCAGGAAAAAAATCAGAATTATCTACGTATTTATGGTCTTCTGCCTATTTGCATATTTGGTTTTCAATACCCGGCTTGAGGAACACATTTTATCGCTGGCTATCCCCAATGCATTATTAACAGGTATAATTGCCAGTGAATCCAAAAATAAATTATTTTTTGAATTGCTTCATTTTGTTCTTATTATTATGATTTTTATCGGTCAGTTTAATTTAATACCTTTTTGATTTAAGAAGAACCTTTGTTTCAGTTAAACATTTATTAAAGGTAACATTGGTAACCTTTTACGCTATTAAAAACAATAACTTTGCAGTTTTTATTCCAATTTTTTTTACAGCATGAAAAATATATTCTTCATTATATTGGCTTTAATGTCTTTCAGCCATCTTTCCATAGCACAAAAAACTTCTCCTGTAGCGTGGGACTTCAAACTGATAAAAATCAATGCTCATGAATACAAATTTACAGCAACTGCAACAATGCAGCCGACATGGGTATTGTATTCACAGTTTACAGACCCCGAAGGTCCTGTGCCAACTACTTTTACTGTCAACGGCAAACAGATCCAATTAAAAGAAGAAAGTCACTTGATGACGGAAATGGATGAAATGTTTATGGTCGAAGTGAAAAAATTTAAAAATACTGCCGTATTCAGTACAGTTGTTCACAAAGAAAAAAATACTGCCATCAAAGGAGACGTGGAATATATGACCTGTGACGGTCTGCGATGCCTTCCGCCAACAAAAGTACCATTCGAACTGAACTTTTAATTTTTTATGCCATTATTTAATAAAAAGAGTAACAAGATAAAATATATGAGACATAGATTAATATTTGCATTATTATTTTTATTTTCCATCACCGCACAATCGCAGATGTTAAGTCCGGTAAAATGGAAATCCGAGATCTCTGAAGCCGGCAATAATGAATATATATTAAAATATACAGCTAAAATAGACAAGGGATGGAACGTATATTCACAGTTTACATCCGACGATGGCCCTGTTCCTACTACCATCACCTATGAAGAGATGTCAGGTATTGAGCTCATAGGAAAAGCTAAGGAATCCGGAGCTAAAAAAGAAGGAATGGATCCTTTGTTTGGTGTAAAGGTCATTAAGTTCCTTGATAATAAACCTTTCGTAATCGAGCAGAAAATACGTGTAAAAGACGCATCCAAACCGATTTCGGGCTATCTGACCTATATGAGTTGTGATGATGAAAAATGTCTTCCACCTACAGATTATGATTTCTCTTTCAGGATTCCATCCGCTCAATCCAAAGTTGATGCCGGAGATGAAGCAGTTGCAAATGATATTGCAGATAACAAAGATACTTTACAATCCACTATACCGGCAAATGACACTATAAAACCGCTTTTAGCTGATGGATCAGGTGTTGGTCCCATTATAAATGGAGACCGTATCAATCAGAAAATAGAAACACTTTCGGGTACATATGAAAATCCGCTTTCAGATTGCGGTGGTACTCAGGAGAAAAAAGAAGGCTTGTTCTGGACATTTATTTTTGGATTACTCGGCGGTTTTATTGCCTTGCTGACACCATGTGTATTCCCTATGTTACCCATAACTGTGAGCTTTTTTACCAAGGATACAAAACGTAAAGGCTGGGTCAATGGTCTGATATACGGTGCTTCAATCATAGTTATTTATGTACTCATAGGCTTATTGATTACTATATTTGTAGGTCCGGAAGCACTCAACAGACTTTCAACCAACTGGATTGCCAATACCTTGTTCTTTCTTATTTTTATTGCTTTTGCCATTTCATTTTTTGGTTATTACGAGATTACCTTACCCAGCAGCTGGAGTACAAAAAGCGATAGCATAGCTGACAAGGGCGGATTGATAGGTATATTCTTTATGGCGTTTACACTGGCATTGGTATCCTTCTCATGTACAGGTCCGATTATTGGTACAGCCATCGTTCAGGCAGCCACCAAAGGTGAGTTTTTAGGGCCATTTTTGGTTATGTTCGGATTCTCATTTGGTCTGGCATTACCATTTGGTTTATTTGCTGCATTCCCGGCATGGTTGAATTCCCTGCCTAAATCCGGTAGCTGGATGAACTCCGTCAAGGTCGTTCTCGGATTTCTGGAACTTGCCTTAGCATTCAAATTCCTGTCCATTGCAGACATGACCAATGGTTGGGGTATATTGAAATATGAAATTTTCATGGCTATATGGGTTATCATCTTTATTGCCATGGCTCTTTACCTTTTCGGATTTATCAAATTTCCTCATGACAGCCCGATTAAAAAACTGTCCAAAACCAGATTAACAATCGCATCATTGATAGTTGTCCTGGTAATATACCTGTTGAGCGGATTCAGAATCAACGATAAAACAGGCGATTATGATGCCTTGGTATTAATGAGCGGACTTGCACCGCCGGCACATTATAATCTATTTATAAAGCCAATGGAGTCGGATCCGGCTATCAAAGCCAAATATCCGTCATATTCGAAAACTGCCAACAATATCAATTGCTTTAAGGACTATTTTGAAGGTATGGCCTATGCACAGGAAACCAATAAGCCCGTAATGCTGGACTTTACGGGATATGGTTGCGTCAACTGCCGTAAAACAGAAGAACACATCTGGGTAGACGACCGTATCCGGTCTATACTGAATGATTCACTTGTGTTGATTTCCCTGTATGTTGACGACGACAGTAAGTTGCCTGAGGTATATATCTCCGAACACAGTGATAAAAAATTGAGAAATGTAGGTAATAAATGGGCTGACTTCCAGATAGTCAATTTCCAGCAAAACTCTCAGCCATTGTATGTTATGACGACCAACAAACAGGAAGTGATAACCAAGCCAAGACCATTTACAGAAGGTATAGACAGTTATCTGGACTTTCTTAAATGTAGCCTGGAGCATAATCGACGGTTACAATCTTCTCAGCAATAGTGTTAATAATAATGATCTGAAACGACTTCATAATGAAGGTAAAAGCAAACATTTCAGATTTTTAGTTTAGATAAACTTAAAAGGATTCACTGGTGTCAATGAATCCTTTTTTAAAATGTTTTTATATGAAATTATTATATAACGTAACCGTCAAAGTCGATAGCGACATACATCTGGAATGGCTCGAATGGATGTGCAGCAAACACATACCTGATGTCCTGGCTACAGGTTGCTTTGAGTCGTACAAACTCACACGTATAATCGATGACGAGGATGAATACGGAGTCGGTTTTGCAATACAGTATATAGCTCCTGATCAGGAAAAATTTGATATTTACCAGCAACTTCATGCCGGAGCATTACAAAAAGAACACAGTGACAGATACAACGGCAGATATGCCGCCTTCAGAACGCTGATGCTGATAGAACGGGAAGGATAATTCCTGACTAAAACACAATAATAGCATAAATTTACATCTATTGATATACAAGTAAAGAGCGAGTGTTTTACTTTTGCATAATGTAAAACACATCGCAATGTCAGGCAGGTCCAATGTTTTGTATATTATAATAGTTGCTTCATTGGGTTACTTTGTTGATATTTACGATCTGGTCATCTTTTCAATCGTACGGATACAGAGCTTTAAAGACCTGGGTATCGATGCCGGCCTCATGCGTACCAACGGCGAATACGTTCTCAATATGCAGATGGCAGGGCTTTTAACCGGTGGTATTTTGTGGGGCATTATCGGTGACAAATACGGCAGGATAAAAGTCCTGTTCGGTTCTATCCTCTTATATTCACTTGCCAATATTGCCAATGCCTTTGTTCAGGATCTGCATACTTATGCCATAATCCGCTTCATAGCAGGCATCGGATTGGCAGGAGAGTTGGGTGCCGGGATCACGCTGGTAAACGAAACCATGGACAAAAACAAAAGGGGATACGGAACCATGATTATCGCTACTGTCGGTGTTTTAGGCGCTGTCGCTGCTTTTTACATTGCTGAACATTTTGCCTGGAGAAATGCTTACATCGCTGGTGGCATACTCGGTTTGTTACTCCTGGTTTTACGGGTAGGAACCTTCGAATCCGGAATGTTTCATAAGACTGTTGTCAGCAACGTAAAGCAGGGACAAATATGGATGTTATTCAACAACAAAGAACGGTTTTTACGTTACCTGTACAGTTTACTCATTGGTTTGCCCATTTGGTTTGTCGTCGGCATCTTCATTACACAGGCACCTGAATTTGGTAAAGCCCTGCAATCAACCGTCACCTTGAGTGCAGGTAAAGGCATCCTGTATACATATATTGGTATATCTCTTGGTGATTTTATAGCGGGTCTCTTCGCTCAGATGACAAAATCAAGAAGATTAACTGTTTTTATTTTTCAATTGGGCATACTCGCCACATCATTTTTGTTTCTTACTGCTCAGCACATTACTGAATCCCATTTTATATGGCTTGCCTTTCTGATGGGGTTATCTGTCGGTTACTGGGCTACCTTTGTCACGATTGCTTCAGAACAATTTGGTACAAACCTCCGGTCAACAGTAACAACAACTGCTCCCAACTTTGTCCGTGGTGCGCTTATTCCCAGTACGCTCTTATTTGAATATTTCGTTCATAAAACCAATATTCTTACTGCCGGCATGATCATGATTACCTTACTTTCTGCAATCGCCATTTTTGCAGTAAGTCAGTTAAAGGAAAGTTTCAATAAAGATCTGGATTATTTTGAAAAGTAAGCTGCTGATAATATTATTTCAACGTATATAAAACTGAAAATTTGGAAATAAAACTTATATCACAATAAAGAAGAATGAAACTCCATTGTTAATTTATGCGTTTTTAAATTTAAATAGCTATATATGTCTGTTTTAAAGGACTTAAAGGAATTAGTAGACCGGCAACTCATCAGCGAACAGCAAGCTGATGCCATTACGCTGTATTACAAAACAAAAAAGACCGAACAACCTAACAAATTACAACTCATACTGGGTAGTCTGGGTGCAGTATTTGTCGGTCTCGCTATAATCCTCATACTTGCACACAACTGGGACCAATTCAGTCAGTTTACACGGGTGTTTATAGGTTTTATACCGCTTGCACTGGCTCAGTTGTTTTTGTTGTTCGTACTGTTAAAAAAACAAAACAGTGCACTTTGGAAAGAAACATCAGGAATTTTACTGTTTTTTAGTTTCGCTGCTTCCGTATTTATTACATCACAGATTTATAATATTACTGACCCGAATGGATACTTTTACCTGAGCTGGGTCGCATTGAGTATACCATTCTTATATTTGTTATCTTCAACGGCTCTTGCTATTTTATGTATAGTTGTTACAACTTTTTATATGTTCAATTACGGGTTTAATAAGGATCTATCGGTAGAAGTACTGTATTATCTGCTCATCCTTACTTCAATCATCCCGTACTATTTATCCGTATTGAAAAAATCGCCTTACAGCAATACTGCAAGCTGGTTACACTGGGTAATAGCCATATCCTTTTTTCTGAGTATGTTCACGCTGGGTGCCAATGCTGCTTCGACGATGGCATTTACCCTGATGGCACTCAGTACACTCTATTACAATATTGGTAATCTGGCTTTTTTCAATGATAAATCTGCAGGTGTCAACCCATACAGATTTATAGGTCAGGCTGGAATAGTAATCATTTTATTTGTTACCAGCTATTGGGGATACTGGGACAATATATCCGATGACTGGTCAAAAAACAATTTGATATTATCCTATACGTTCTTATCGGGGTGTGTTTTTGCTATAGTCGCCTTGATTTTTTACTTCAGAAACACCAAATTCAAACCCATTCATCTACTCCATTTTGAATTAATCCTGTTACCATTCACCTTGATTTTTATATTTCATACCGGACTGTCTGCCCTGCTTGTCAACCTGCTTACAATTATCCTGGGTGTGGTTATTTTATTGAGAGGAATTCGTGAAGACCGTTTTGTTTTAATTAATTTTGGATTGATTATCATATCAGTACTGATACTTATCCGATTTTTTGAAAGTAATCTTTCCTTTTTATTCAGAGGTATCGCTTTTGCTGTAATCGGACTCATATTCTTTCTGGTAAATTTTGTACTGACAAAACATAAAAAGAAAAATGAATTATAAAAATATAACAATAATACTATTTGCCGTTGCAGCTTTGTTACAATGGATGGTGCCTGCCAACATGATTTTTAAAAGTAACAAGGTAATAGACATGGGAAAAACATTCCGCTTTAAAGTGCAGCCGGTTGACCCGGCTCATCCATTCGCAGGCAGGTATATGGCACTGAGATTTACAGAAGATCGTACACCTGCCAAACCGGATTTAAAAATCGAACACGGTACGGGTTTATACGCTGAAATTGTAACAAAAGACAATCAGTATGCCGGCATTAGGGATGTTTCCCTGCTTCCTTTCACCCAAACCCGGGATTATATAAAAATAACTGTTAAATATCATGATCCGGATTACATATATATAGAATATCCTTTTGAGCGATGGTACATGAAAGAATCCAAAGCAATCGATGCTGAAAAAAGATTGAATGCAATGTTACAGGACAGTACAAGTACCGTTTATGCAGAAGTAAAAATTCTCAATGG
>JADZFD010000076.1 GCA_020850225.1 Saprospiraceae bacterium
CCGGCTTGGCTTTTACTTTTTTCATTGCCAAAAAAGTAAACAAAAAGTCTAGGTCAAAAAAGGCGATTGCAGGGCACCGTTCTCTTCATGGTCAAAATGCTTTTTCTATCGCATGCAGTGGTATTTTCCTGTATTTACTGCTATTTTTGCGATAGACGCACTTTTGACATTACGATCACTATCGCTTGTTTTTGACCGGGTTTATTTAAATCATACAGCGTAAATCACAGCTTTTAACAATACTAAGAAAAAATGACTTACTTCGCTTTTAGTTGCTTACTTGCATAATTAGGAATATTATATTATCAAAATTTTATGCAATTTGTTATGCACACTTTTTATTTTATTCAATAAAATACCATGATTATCTGATCTGATAAATAGTGATTTGGATTTCAGGTATTGGGTTATACCATTCACAAACTATTTGTTAACAGTATTTGTCTTCCATATTCTACTCTTTACACCCTTTTTTTTTGACATATAGTAGCACATTCTGGTATTGTATTGTCAATAATATATTGGCAATGATGGTGTCAGATATTGCGGGTCAGCTTCTGAATAATCTTAAATTCACTTAGGAAAACTTTACTGATAACCCGTATGACAATATAGGATGGTATGGCAAGGACCATACCCATGATGCCACCGATTTTTGCTCCCATCAGTACGACAATAAAGATTTCAAGAGGATGTGCCTTGACTGATTTTGAAAAGATATTGGGTTGAAGCACAAAATTATCAATCAGGTGCAGGATTCCGAAAAGCATTAACACCTTATATAACAATGGAAGCAGCTCTGTATAGAAAGAAAGACCTGTATTGGATGAAATAGTCAGAATCATGGCAAAAAACACACCGATGATGGGTCCGATATAGGGGATGACATTAATAATAGCAGCAAAAAATCCAATGAGTAAGGCATTTTTTACACCTATGAAAGTCAATCCCGATGAGACTATGACAGCAATAATAAACATCTGAAGCAAGATGCCTATAAAATACCGGATAAGTAATTTACTGGTGTCATCCACGGCTTGCTTCGTTTGTACCTCGTATGCAGAAGGAACCATGGATGTGAGCATAACATCAAACAAGCCCTGTTCTTTCAGGAAAAAGAATGCAATAAAAAATACTGAGAAGACACCTATAAAAATATCTCCGAAAGCACTCAGCGAATCACCAAGGATTTTTTGAATATTGGCAGGATTGAGATAGAGTATGATGTTTTTTTCCAACAGTGTAAAAAAGTCTTCTTCTTCGTTTTCATTGACTATAGGCTGATTATTGGGCTGGATATCATTGTGTACATGTATATCTATACGGACATTATCACCCGTCACGCTGCTGTCTATCATAATCTGATGCGTTACAATAGATGACGTATCTTGTATATTCCGTATTTCAGGTAAGTGAGTATCATGATTTTTCAACATAAGTTTTTTGGAAACAAGCCAGTTTTCCCAGTCCCGAATAGGCTCATGAAGTGCATCCACAACTTTGACATAATCTACTTTGGAAAGGTTATCTACCTGATTAACCAGAGGAGGAATAAATGTATATACCAAAATGACAAAACCTGCAACAAATAGGCTTAAAGTCGATATAGCAGCCATATTTTTACCCATAAATCTGCGAAGGTAGACAACTACTGGAGCTCCGATCATAGAAATCACCCATGCAATCAGTATATAAGTTACTATCTCGCTGAAATAATAGAGTATAGCACTTACTGCCAGCAACGGAATCAGTGCGAACAGATATCTGTAATTAAATTTCATATAGAGAAGATTACTAATATATATTTATTCACCCATCGAACGTATCAACAATTCGGCTACATCCAGTACTACGACATTATCCTGCTCATCCTTGGCTTTGATGCCGTCTGTCAGCATAGTGATGCAAAACGGACAATTGGATGCCACTATTCCGGCTTTCGTATCCAATGCTTCTTCGATTCGTTCTACATTTATCCTTTTTTCACCCGGTTCGTCTTCCTTAAAGAATTGTGCTCCTCCTGCTCCGCAACATAATCCATTGCTTTTGCAACGATTCATTTCTACCAGATCTGCTTTAAGGTGATGAATTAAATTGCGCGGAGCATCATACTCTCCGTTGATACGTCCAAGGTAGCATGAATCGTGGTAGGTTATCTTTTTATCCTTATAATAATCTCCATCAACTTTTAGTTTTCCATCATCTATGAGCATATTTAAAAACTGTGTGTGATGAAGTACCTCAAAAGTACCACCTAACTCCGGATATTCATTTTTGAACATATTAAAACCATGCGGACATGTAGTAACGATTTTTTTTACGCCATAATTATTCATGGTTTGGATATTCTGATTGGCAAGCATCTGAAATAAAAACTCATTACCTGCTCTTCTTGCAGGATCACCTGTACACATTTCTTCTTTGCCGAGTATGGCATAGGAAACGTTTGCAATATCCATCAATTGGGCAAAAGCCTTGGTTATTCTTTGAGCACGTGGATCAAAACTGCCGGCACAGCCTACAAAATACAATACCTCCACATCTATACCCTCAGCAGCGGCTTCTGCCATTGTTTTTACTTTTATCATGATTGGTTTACTTTATCTATATTATTTATATATCAATTTAAAATCGAAATAATTCTAAAGATTTGATTACATTTCCGATGTCCAGGCATCTCTTTCCGTACTAACCTGCCATACAGCACCATTGTTTTCAAGCGCGGTAAACATAGGCATCCATTCCGCAGGTCCTGCTGATTCTGTCAGAATTTCATACCTTCTGAGCTTAAGAATCGGTTCTAATGGGTCAATTAGTACCGGACACGCTTCCACACAGGCATTACAAGTGGTACAGGCATTGATTTCTTCTTTTGAAATATAATCGAAAAGGGATTTGCCATCATCATAATTACCTTTGTTCAATGTTATAGTACCGGTACTGTCCTGTGTTTTGGCATATTTCATATCGCCCGTTAACATGTTTCGACCTACTTCTTCTGCACGATCGCGGATATCCATCATTACTTTTCTTGGTGACAGCTTTTTGCCTGTAATATTGGCAGGGCATACTGCCGTACATCTTCCGCATTCAGTACATGCATATGCATTGAGTATGTTTTTCCAACTGAGATCAAATATATCCTTAGCCCCAAATTCGGGAATTTCATCTGAAGATGCCGAAGATGTCTCCACTTCAATCCCAAGCATAGATTTTACTTCATTCATGATCTCAGGCATATTTTCCATTCTGCCTCTTGGCTCAAGGTTACTGAAATATACATTGGGAAATGCCAGGAATATATGCAGGTGCTTGGATTTAGGCAGATAAAGGATAAATCCCAATACTACCAAAATATGCAGCCACCAACCTGTTCGTTCTAAAAACATAAGGGATTCAGGTTCCAGACCACCGAAAAGTGCCGGTCCCAACCATGAACTGACAGCTAAATAACCTGTATCCGGATAGTGTCCCGGATCGATAGCCTGTAGCACCTTGTCCGCACCATTCATTGTAAAAATACCGGTTACCAACAAAAATTCACCTAATAGTATCAGATTGGCATCTAGTTTTGGCCAGCCATTGAGTTCTGATTTTACAAGACGGGGAACTTTGAGTAAATTACGTCTGTATAGAAATACAAAGGTAGCAGTAAGTGCAAGTAATGACAGGATTTCAATACTATTGATAATCAAGGTATAAAATCCTCCCAGGATTGGTGCAAAAAATCTGTGTACACCAAAGATTCCATCTATGATGATTTCTATAAGTTCTATTTGTGTAAAAATGAAGGCCACATAAATGAAAAGGTGAAAAATGGCTGGAATCCAGTTTTTAAACATTTTCTTTTGTCCCAATGCGATGAGCAGCACATTTTTCCATCTTTCAGTGCTGGAACCTGTTACATTGTAATCCTTGCCCATCATAATATTGTTATAGATACGACTATACTGCCTGTATGCTATGTAACCTGTTGCACCCAACAAAAGTATAAATAAAATTTGTTGCATTATGTTAAAATTTATAATTTGGCGACAAATTACTAATTTATTTAATTTTTGCTAAATTTGTATTCTAATTTAAAGTCATTCTAAATGCAAATTTTAAATCATTATCAGATCAGCCATAAAATATCCAGAATTGCATATGAAATCCTGGAAAGACATGAAGATGACCAACTCATTCACCTTGTAGGTATCAACAATAATGGATTCAGATTTGCAGCATTGGTATATGATCAGTTGATTTCGATAAGCAACAAACAATTTGAATTATCAAGATTGCATATTAACCCTGTCAATCCTATAGAATACCCTGTAAAATCAGAAGTTGAAGCTGAACAGTTTAACGGTAAATCTGTAATTCTGATAGATGATGTTGCCAACACTGGACGGACACTATTCTATACATTTTCTGCTTTTATGAATACCTTGCCAAAAAGGGTAGAGGTAGCTGTTTTGGTGGACAGGGAGCATAAAGTGTTTCCTGTTAATGTTGATTATTTTGGATTGTCACTGGCAACTACAGTACAGGACAATATACGGGCAAAACTGAATGATGATGGTGATTTTAAGGTTGTATTGGAATAATAATATCTATATTTTATCAACCACATTATAAACTGTTATTGTTGAAACCTGTATATCTTTGCAGTCGTTTTAAAATAATGCAGATAAATTATATATCATGGACTTATATGTGGGAAGTATTCCATTCAAATGGAAGGAAAAAGATTTGATAGATATTTTTGCCGAATTCGGTGAAATAGTCTCTGTCAAAATTGTCATTGACAAGATAACCCGTCAAAATAAAGGCTTTGGATTTATAACTATGATTGATGACGAAGCTGCGATGAAAGCTATTGAATGGTTGAATGGAAGTGAACAGCTCGGCCGCAATATAATCGTCACACCATCCATTGCTAAAAGAGAGGAAAATAAAGGTAAGCCTGATAGAAATTTCCGAAGCAAAGACCGCGATACCGGCAAATCATACGGCAAATCAGGTGGAAGTACACCATTCTGGAAGAAAGGCAGAAAGCGCGATTAGATTGTATAAAAAATGAAGATTGCAATACTCCAGTTTGCTCCAAAATGGTTGGATCTCCAGTCGAATCTGGAGCATCTGAAGGCGCTAAGTAACCAGCTTGAAATTGATACAGATTTGTTATTACTACCTGAAATGTTTAATGTTGGCTATGTGCTGGATACGTCTCAATTGAATTATCAATGGCAGGCTATTACAATATTGACATTACAGGAATTGGCTGCTACATTCAATATATGCATAGGTGGTAGTATTCCCATGTTCCGGCAGGGAAAATGGTACAATACATTTATATTCGTTGATAATACAGGCTTGAGTTTTCATTACGACAAGATTCATTTGTTTTCATTGGCAGGTGAAGAAAGGCATTATACACATGGTTCAGTGACCAGATATTTTAATTTTAAAGGATACAATATTCTACCTTTAGTCTGTTATGATTTGAGGTTTCCTTATCTGTCTTTCACGGATAACATACCGGATATTATTATTTACAGTGCGAACTGGCCGGTTTCACGGATACATCACTGGAAATCGCTGCTTACTGCAAGAGCAATCGAAAATCTCTGCTATGTCATTGGTATAAATCGGGTAGGGACTGATAATAACGGATTCGAATATCCGGGAAATTCTTGTATGATTAACTACAATGGCAATATGTTAATCAAATTGGATAATCAGACACAAGTATCTACTTTTACGATCGACAAAACCCAAATGCAGCCAACCCGGCAGCATTATGGATTCATAAATGACCGTAGATTTTAACGCACCCTTCATTTATTGTTATTAGATTAATTCTAAATTCTATTGCTTTGATCCGAGCTCAAAACTATTTGTAATGAATTGGGTTAATGTAGAAAATAAATGATTTAGAATGAAAATAGATTTATCCGCAAAGATGCAGGATGCATTGAATAAGCAAATAGCATATGAAGGTTACGCATCCAATTTTTATCTGGCATTGGCCTATTGGTGTGATTTTCATGCATTGGAAGGATGCAAGAAGTTTTTTATGAGACAATCAGAGGAAGAACGGATACATATGCTGAAAATATATGACTATCTGTCAGATTGTGACATTCATCCGGTTACACCCGCATATGAGCAACCTTCCAGTCAGTATGCAAACATTCAGGAAGTATTCCAAAAGGTATTTGATCAGGAAAGAAGTGTTACAGCATCTATTCACAGTATACTGAAACTGGCTAATGAAGAAAATGATTTTAACACGCAGCAGTTTTTACAATGGTATGTTGATGAACAAAGAGAAGAAGAAGCAGTCATCAGAACTATTATCGACAGAATCAAAATCATAGGCGAAGGAGGGCAAAGCCTTTACTATATCGATAAGGAAGTTGAAAAAATTAACAATAACATCATAGCAACTGATACAGGAAATGTAGCCTGATTCTACAAAAAAGCAATAAAAAAAAGCACTTTTCATATAACGGAAGGTGCTTTTTTATTTAACATATTTCCAAAGAGGTTTAATGTTGTTGTTTGTATCTTTTAACTGCTTCCGTCAATTTAGGTACTATCTCAAACAAATCTCCAACAACTCCGTAATCTGCAGCTTTGAAGAAAGGAGCTTCAGGATCTTTATTGATAACAACTATAACCTTGCTGTTATTGACACCGGCAAGGTGCTGAATTGCTCCTGATATACCAATAGCAATGTACAGATTTGGACGTATAGCTATTCCTGTCTGACCTACGTGTTCGTGATGCGGTCTCCAATCAGCATCGGCTACAGGTCTTGAACAAGCAGTAGCTGCACCGATGGCATTAGCCAGATCGCCGATTATTCCCCAGTTTTCAGGGCCTTTTATTCCTCTACCTACAGAAACTACCAGTTCAGCTTCCGGTAATGGTACTCCACCTTCTTCGGCTTTTACTTCCAGTACCTTGACTTTATGCTCACCTGTTGAAATACTTATAGATTCAGGTGTAATGTTTGCACCGGATATTTCGGGCTGGATGCTATTACCCATCACTGTAAGTATTTTGTCCGCTGTAGATATGCTGTAGGTTGCTATCGCCTTTCCAGAATATACGGATTTGCTGACCGTAAATCCCTGTGTTGTATCCGGTAAGGTGTTAACACCGGATATACAGCCCGCATTCAGTCGTACTGCCAGTCTTCCTGCTATTGACTTGCCATTGGCCGTATGAGACAAAATGAGTATACTACCACCGTTATTTTTGTATGTTTCAGCAATAATACTGGTGTATATCTGCGAATCAAATGTCACATCTTCTCCACTGTTTACATGTATTACCTTAGAGATACCGTATTGTCCCAATATGCCGGCATCATCAGATTTACCTATAACTACTGCTATTGCTTGTGTGTTGAGGGAAGAAGCCACTTTGGATGCGTATGTTGCTACCTCAAATCCGGATTTTTTAAAGTGTCCTCCGGGTGATTCTATATATGCTATAACTGACATGTATTTTTATTTTTAATTGATATTAATGTTGATTAAATGACTTTGGCTTCTTCGTGGAGCAATCTGACCAGTTCGTCCATATTGTCAGGATCAACCAGTTTTACACCTGATTTTGGAGGTGGCACAGCATATTTTACTGCTGATACTCTGGCATCAGCCTGTACAGGTTGTACTACTGTCAGCGGCTTGCTTTTGGCCATCATTATACCTTTCATATTGGCTATACGTTGTTCAGCGAGGCCTTTAGCAGCAGAAAGTACAAAGGCTCCATCTATCTGACTTACCTCTTCACCACCTTCAAGCTCCCTGGTAATTGTAGCAGTAGACCCGGAGATATCAAGCCTGGATACATAGGATGCATATGGAAGGTCCATTATTTCTGCGACCATGGCACCTACTTCAGAACCGTTATAGTCAATGGTTTCCTTACCTAGGAAAATCATATCATAATTCTTGCTTTTGGCATGTGCGGCGATATTGGCAGCAACCACATAGGAATCCATTGCTTCTGTATCCACCCGGACAGCATCTGCGGCACCAATGGCGAGTGCTTTCCTGATAATAATGTCATTGGTAGCCGGACCAACATTAATAACGGTAACAGAACCACCGTTTTGTTCGGTTATTTCCAGAGCTCTGACCAATGCATACCATTCATCGTAAGGATTCATAATAAATGTGACTCCATCACTGTTATACTCAGTATTATCTGACTTGAACGATATTTTGGATGTAGTATCCGGAGTTTTACTTATACAAACTAAAATATTCATAAATTGAAAAATTTTTAATAATCTAACAAAATCTGTTTTTACTTGTTTACAATAATACTAAAAACAAATGCTTATCTGGTTGTACTTCTTTGAATGTAACACAAAGATACATCCTTTTTTATAAAAAAATAAACTCAGAGTTAAATTTATGAGCACAAGTCGTTTGGATACACTTTTAGAAATGTATAATAATGATACAAAGGATAGTTTCATAAGGTTTGCATTGGCTAAAGAATTTGAAAAACTGGGAGATAATCAACTAGCACTGGAGCATTATACCGGTCTTAAGATGGATGATCCGGAATATGTCGGTCTTTATTATCATCTGGCGAAATTACTTGAAGAAATGGAAGCATCTGATCAGGCTATGAAAGTGTATATTGAAGGTATAGCTGTAGCCAAAAAGCAAAAGGATTTTCATGCTTTGGCGGAGTTGAACAATGCAAAAACTAACCTTGAAATGGAATTGTAACATTTTTCAATACACCTGTGCTGAAATTGAATTTTGAACATTCATTGTGTCCTGAATGACATAATTCCAGCTCTGATCAGATATAATTCTTTAATTATTCACATTTATAAATTTCAGTATTTGCCAACTATTATTAATGATCCGCTAACTACAATATCTTCTTCCATACTGGAGGATCTGGAAACATTTATTGCTGATGCCGGCCAGGTAATTATCCACGGCATTGTTTATGGACGCAATTACGGTACAAATATCCGGATATGGCCGTCTACTTATTTGTTTGACAATCATTCATCTCACAGAAGTGAACTGGTGCACTTTGAGAAAATCAGTGCTTTCCCCCATTGGACAGAGATACCGGCAAATCATAGTTTTTATTTTACACTGATTTTTAGCGGACTTCCGTCTTCCTGCAAACTTTTTGAATTGAAAGAAGTTATTCCTCAAAGCGGAGGATTCTATATACCCGATATCATGCGAAATAAAGAAGATATTTACTTCCTGGAATTTTAGTTTTATGCAAAATATTTGTAGATTATTCAATCATGTAATTTTGTCCTGTTTGGGGATTTGGATGGGTTTGACCCTGACCTCATGTAAGAATACACCTCCTGATGAAAGAAAGGGTATAACAGATAATGTACCTACTACATCAACCGGACTGGATAAAAGTATGCTTTTAAGTCACTTTACAAAGAAAGATGAAGCATGGGTTTTACCATGGTCCAATCTGCTCAATATACATTTTGAGGAAATTTTTATAGATTCTTTGGAAATGGAAGCTACGGTACCCGTTTTTAATGACACGCTTCAGGCTTTGAATGGTGAAATTGTGCTGGTGGAAGGCTTTTTTATTCCGGTCAGCGAAACGGGTGATGAAAATATAGTTATCTTGTCTGCATTCCCGTATGCCCAATGTTTTTTTTGTGGAAAAGCCGGTGTAGAATCTATAATCGATGTAGTAGGTGCTAAGAATCTGCCACACATTAAACTGGATGAAAAAATCAGGCTTAAAGGTAAATTACGCCTGAACAGGGATGATTTTGACTATCTTATATATATACTTGAAAATGCAGAGCTTGTCAGATAACCGGTAAGATTTCACTGTTTTTCTGTCAGTTCTTGCAGGCATTGTGTCAAGCTTCTGTACCAGTGTGGTATTTCCAAATTAAAGTTATTTTTGATGGATTGTTTACTGAGCACACTCCACTTTGGACGTTGAGCCGGAGTAGGGTAGCCTGATGAAGATATGGGATGTACAATGCAACTAAACTGCAACTCCTTCATAATCCGGGTCGATATATCAAACCAGGAGACTATGCCTTCGTTTGCATAATTGTACGTAGTATTGAAGGATGTCAGATTAGTAGGATTGGCTTCAGTCTTCCGGATTATGGACATGACAGCCATTGCCAGATCTCTGGCATAGGTAGGCGCTCCATATTGGTCATTTACGACATGTAGCTGATCTTTCTCTTTACCCAAACGGAGCATGGTTTTTACAAAATTGTGCCCAAAAGGAGAAACAATCCATGAAGCGCGAAGGATTAAAGCGGGAACTGAAGCTGCCCGGATATATTGTTCTCCTAACAACTTGGACGAAGCATACACACCTTGTGGCTCTGGATTCGTGCTTTCTTTTAGTGGAAATCCATTGTATGTGTGATATATATAATCCGATGAGAAATGAATCAGACGCATTTCAGTTCCTTGCATTATTTCCGCGATATGCTTACATGCTGTAGCATTTATTGCAAAACAAAGATCTGGTTCGGATTCAGCTTTATCTACATGGGTATAAGCAGCACAATTGACAACGTATCTGTAAGTATTGCTATTCAATACATTGTGTATATCTTCTTTATGTAAAATATTAAGTTCAGATTTGTCAAAAAAATCAAATGCGATATCCGGATACAGTTTGGAAATCTGCCGGAATGTTTGTCCCAACTGACCACCTGCACCTAATACGGCAATTTTTAGTAACTCCGGCTGATCCATAAATCAGATGAAAGGTTTATAATCTTTCAATCCGGGCAGTTTCAGGTCTTTTTCAGAAACAATCGGTTGAACACCATACATAAGTTTCCAGTTTATTGCCAGAACAGGGTCGTTAAATAATAGACCTCCTTCGTACTTAGGGTTGTAATAATTATCACATTTATAGGATACGATAGCCGTATTGGATAAGACCACATATCCATGTGCAAAACCTTGAGGTACAAACAACTGCATCTTTAATATATCGTCAAGATATATACAACAATGCCGACCAAATGTATCGGAACCGGGTCGTATATCTACGATAACATCCATTATTCCTCCCTGGACACACCGTACAAGCTTGGATTGTGCATAGGGTGGCAACTGATAGTGCAATCCTCTAATGACATTACGTTGAGATTGTGCTTCATTGTCCTGTACAAATTGTATATGGCGAAGTTCGTCGGGAAGCGTTGAAGCATTGAATGATTCAAAAAAATATCCGCGTTCGTCCTCCCATTTTTCGGGAGTGAAAGTCCATACACCTTCAAAACAATACTCTTGCCAACCCATATTTTACTATTTATCCCTGAAATAAACACTGATAGACACACCTGTAAGGTTGAAGTGCTTTCTCAGTTGATTTTCTATAAAATTTCTGTAACTGTTATTTATCTGATCCGGATAATTGCAATAAAATACAAAAGCAGGATAGAATAATGGCAATTGCGTTACATATTTTATTTTAATACTCTTACCTCTGAATGTCGGTGGTGGATTTTTTTCAATGATTTCGAGCATCAAATTGTTCAGAACAGATGTTTTGATTTTCTGGATTCTGTTTGTATGTACTTCCAGTGCCGTTTCGATGGTTTTGAATATACGCTGTTTTTCCAGTACGGATGTAAACAACACCGGAACATCGTTGAAAGGTGCAATTTTATCCTTCAGTTTTTTCTCAAAATCTCTGGCCGTATTGGTTTCCTTTTCGACCAGATCCCACTTATTGACTACGACAACAAGTCCTTTTTTTCGTTTCTGAATTAGTCCGATGATGCTCAGATCCTGTGCTTCCAGTCCAACCGTAGCATCTATCATAAGGATACATATATCTGCTTCCTCAATGGCCTTTATAGCTCTGATTACTGAGTAAAATTCGAGATCTTCATGAACTTTGGCTTTTTTACGGATTCCTGCAGTATCAATCAGATAAAATTGTTTGTCAAATTTGTTGTAAAGTGTATAAATGGCATCACGGGTTGTACCTGCTATGTCTGTTACTATATTCCGTTCTTCATCCATCAATGCATTTATCATGGATGATTTTCCTACGTTGGGCTGTCCAACGATGGCTATTTTAGGGATTTCGGGATTTATCCTGTGTGCATTTTCATCGGTTTCGCCGGGTAACATATCCGTGACCAGGTCAAGTAACTCGCCGGTTCCACTTCCGGATATGGATGAAAGAAATACCGTATTGTCAAATCCCAGGCTCCAGAATTCATTTGCTGATAATTGACGGGTAGCATTATCAACCTTATTGACGGCCAGTACGACCTTTTTAGGCGTTTTCCTCAACATACGGGCTACCTCTTCGTCCAGGTCGGTTATCCCTGTTGTAACATCTGTAAGAAAGATAATAATGGATGCTTCTTCGATGGCTATCTCTACCTGTCTGCGAATTTCTTTTTCGAAAACATCAGCTGAACCTTTAACAAATCCACCTGTATCAACAACTGTAAAGTTCTTGCCATTCCAGTTGGAAAAACCGTATAT
The DNA here is from genome assembly GCA_020850225.1 of Saprospiraceae bacterium. GTDB lineage: Bacteria > Bacteroidota > Bacteroidia > Chitinophagales > Saprospiraceae > OLB9. The sequence goes on from JADZFD010000076.1 coordinate 12,504, forward strand.
TCTGTCCCGGGTAACACCGCTGACGTCGTCAATAATTGCTTTTCTTTCTCCTATTAATCTGTTGAATAAGGTAGATTTACCTACGTTGGGTCTTCCTACTATGGCTATGATTTGTGACATATGCTTGATGGTACAAAAGTGCAAAGATACAATAAAATGCTGATTTTCCTTGACAGGATAGCTGTATATGCTGAAAATATTAACTAAATTTTGTGATGTTTCGTTTTTTTGACATAAAATGACATTATATCTTGAGATAAGGATTTATCAAATGTACTTTTCATTTTATTTTTTTGATAGCAGCATGATATATTTCCTTAATACTGTTTTTTTCTTCCCTGATGCAGATAGCTTCTATAGCAGGTATCAGTGACTGATTGTGGTTTGTATTCAGCTTCAGTATTTCTCCCGATGTCTTGTCCTATGATTTTTACACCAAATCTTGTATTAAGCCAGTTTTGATAAAAGTTGTAAAAATGTCTGTCTGTAATCCTTTTATATCGCCAAACTCAATATTGTATATTGATTTTGATTCAGATTCGTTAATTTTCAATTTTGACGAAATTACCGGAACTGAAGAACAACCTTGTCCTAAAGCTATGTCCCAATAACAACAGCCAATAGCAATAAAATTGTCGGATTGATTAATACTACTTTGATAAATTTAATATACAGATAACCAATATATTGTAAATAATTTGTATATTTGTACTGTCGTTTTTTTGCAGTCAAATATTCTTTACCTTTAGGAACGGCAGTAACAAAATACGACTTTTTTAAGAACACAAAAAACACCCTTTATGAAATTTTTCAGGTCGTCAAGGGTGGCGACATATGGACGCATGTCATTGGTTATCAATCTGTTTTTAAATTAAAGACCATTGACCTTTGCGAAAATTCAGTCAAATATCTTGAATGTTTGTTCTTTGCAGAACGTTCCAACACGGATTAAGAATGATTTTATCCAAGTAGCATGGCGCAAAGGTACGAAGGGTTGGCTCAAAGCCTTGTTCCATGTCCAAACAATATGGGTATGGGATAACAAATCGGAAAAATCTCAGAAGCGGACACTGATCATAAGAAAGGATAGCAATAAAATAAAATTCTCGTGTAGTAACTTTACAATAGAAGAAAAAAGCATTGAAGAATTTGCATATATGCAGGGTCAGAGATATTGGATAGAGC
>JADZFD010000077.1 GCA_020850225.1 Saprospiraceae bacterium
ATATAGAATATCCTTTTGAGCGATGGTACATGAAAGAATCCAAAGCAATCGATGCTGAAAAAAGATTGAATGCAATGTTACAGGACAGTACAAGTACCGTTTATGCAGAAGTAAAAATTCTCAATGGTAGTGCAGTTTTACAGGATGTCATCGTTAATAATCAGTCCATTTCAAGCTGGAAATAATCTGAATTCTACGATTCATGTTTCTCAATTGTTATATATCAAAGCAGATATGCATCTGCATCACTGAATGTTATTGACATTCAGACTTCTTAAAAACTTAACATGAATTCCTTGCAATTAAAAAATATATTTACAGGTTACTTCCCCGGTGACACCATTAAAGACAATTATCCACGTCAGGTTATTTCCGGATTGTACTCCGAAGTGGCTCCCAAAACCATGTCTTCACCCGAAATGATAATATATAATGATGACATTATATCGGATCTTCAGCTGGATGAATCTTATGTAAAATCAAAGGACTTTCTCAACCTCGTATCCGGTAATGTCGTTCAAAAAGGAATAGTTTCCTATGCTATGAATTATGGTGGACATCAGTTTGGTCACTGGGCTGGCCAGCTGGGCGATGGTCGGGCTATCAACCTGGGAGAGATTATGACGGATCAGGGCATACAGACGATACACCTTAAAGGAGCCGGACCAACGCCTTATTCCCGTACAGCCGATGGTTTTGCGGTTTTGAGATCTTCCATTCGTGAGTTTTTATGCAGCGAAGCAATGTATCACCTGCATGTTCCCACTACAAGGGCACTCGCTTTGGTATCGACAGGGGAACAGGTTTTGCGTGATGTCATGTACGACGGTAATGCCGATTACGAAAAAGGAGCTGTCCTTGCACGTATTGCCCCGTCTTTTATACGGTTTGGCAATTTTGAAATTTGGGCTTCCCGACGCAATGATGAATTTCTGAAGTCGTTGGCAGACTACACTATCGAATACCATTACCCGCATTTGAAAGACAAACCTGCAAAATACCTGTCGCTCTTTGAAGAAATAACCAACAAAACATGTGATATGGTGGCTGAATGGCAACGCGTGGGATTTGTACACGGTGTCATGAATACGGATAATATGTCTGTACTGGGTTTAACCATCGATTACGGACCCTATGGCTGGCTGGATAATTATGACCCGAACTGGACACCCAATACTACAGATTTACCGGGTCGCAGATACCGTTTTGGCAATCAGCCCGTAATAGCACAATGGAATCTCCTCCAGCTGGCAAATGCATTGTATCCGCTGATTCAGGACAAAGATGCGTTAAAACAGATTATCGAGGACTTCGGAACCCGGTTTACAGAAAAATATCAGTCTGTAATGCGTGCAAAACTTGGCTTATTTTCACAACTACCAGCTGATGTATCGCTGGTTAAACGACTGGAACAGGTGATGTTTATCTGCAATATGGACTACACTATATTTTTCCGGTTACTGGGTGACATAAATGCGGAAATGACATCGCAGGAAGCCAGATCTCTGATAGAGCCGGCATTGTACAATGAATTGATTGATGCACATGAAGATTTACTGATTGCATGGCTGGAAACATATCTGATCCGGCTGAAGCAGGAAACAGTTGCATCACAGGTCAGAAAGTCAGAAATGTCAAAGGTAAACCCTAAATATGTCCTCCGTAATTATATGGCTCAGCTAGCGATAGAAGCTGCTGAATCCGGGGATTACAGCCTGATTCATGAAATCTACACCATGTTGAAACACCCGTATGACGAACAACATGAATTCCACTACTGGTTCGCTAAACGACCGGAATGGGCAATGAACAAAGTAGGATGCTCAATGCTATCCTGCAGTTCTTAGTACTGAATTATTCGGGTATTTCACCGATTTTAAATGCTGGCTGACCATCTTTCTGGTAAAGAAACCCATAATACCTGAACTGGAGATTGACAATGTCTGCAGTAGTCTGTCCTTTATAACCTTCAGATGTAACTACATTTAATCTGAGTATTTGCAGCCTTCCATTGTCAAAAAAGGAAGAATTACTATAGTCCATTACTATACCTTGCTGTTCCGCTTTTGCGCTGATAGCTGCCAGTTCATCTTTTGTTGTCTCATGTGACACCTTCAGCATGGCATAACCTTCACGCTGTTCGAATACTGTAGGCAGGGATTTAGGGCTACACGCTGTCACAATCATTAAAAAAAATACTGACATTATAAAATATCTCATAATTACTTTGTTAAAACATCCATTGATCATACAAACCTAAACATATTTTGGCAATGTGCAATAAAAATTATTTATTCCTGAATTATTATATCAATCACAATTTTTATAATTTTGACTTATAAATAAAATTTATTATGAAGCACATTGTACAATCTATCGTTTTTTTCATTATTTTTCATAGTGCTGTTTCCGCTCAGCATATCGTATCCGTCACTGAAAAAGGCAGTTATACGAAACAGCAAATCATCAGTCTTTTTAATATTCCTCTTATAAAATATGGTGTCAAATTCTATAAAGTAACCTACACTTCTTCAGATGCGAAGGGAAAACCTGACACTCTTTCGGGGCTTTTAGTCGTGCCCAATGATGCAGGCTCTGTTTATCCCGCCCTGGTTTATCAGCATGGTACTTCCGATTGCAAGACCTGTGTGCCTTCCCGATTGGGTACTTCCGGAGGAGAAGAAGGTCAGTTAGGTCTGTTATTTGCCGGTATGGGATTTGTATCCCTGCTTCCGGATTATGTTGGAATGGGCGATGGCAGAGGTTTTCAAACCTATGTACATGCTGCTACTACCGTATCTGCTACGGATGATATGCTTACAGCAGTCAGGTCATGGATGCCTGACAATGGCATTTCTACCAATAACCAGTTATTTATCACTGGCTATTCGCAAGGTGGATACGCATCCATGGTGTTTCATGAAGGTATGCAAAAAAAATACGGAGCAAGCTCTGTTACAGCAGCTGCACACCTTTCAGGACCTTATGATCTGTATGGAATCATGCGCAATCTGATTATCAGTGAAAAAGCCTATTTTTATCCAGCTTATATCCCCAATACTTTTTTGGGTATGAATGAAGTTGATAATTACTATCAAAATCTGGAAGATTTTTTTAAACCCGAATATATAAGTGATATTTCCAGTTACTATAACGGCAAAATAAAGCTCTCTGAATTAAATACCAGACTCATCCAAAAATTGACAACCAATACGGGAGCTTCCGTCGGTGGCAGATTGATAAGACCCGAAATTCTGGAAGAAATCAAAACCAACCCGGATTACTGGATTAATACCGTATTATCAAAAAATGATGCATATAAATGGGTTCCTGAATCTCCAACAAGGTTATTTTACTGTAAGGCAGACGATCAGGTACCTTATCTAAACAGTATCGTAGCGAGAGATTCCATGTATTCCAGAGGTGCCAATCCGAACACCCTAATTGTAACAGACGTTAATTCCAATGCCGATCACGGACAGTGTGTTACTCCAGCATTAACGCAAACATTACTTTTCTTCCTGACCTATCAGAGCATTACAACTTCTACTCAGGATGTTCAGATATCAGGATTGAACGTATATCCCAATCCTGCTCAGGACAAAATCTTTGTTGATGGCAAACTCAATCAAGCAGATGTCATTATATGGGATATGAGTGGTCGCCAGCGCATAGTACTGCAAAATACGGATTTACACGACGGCATTAATGTAACATCACTTGAAAGCGGCATCTACATTATGACTTTATCCGATGATAACGGTGCAATAGATAATAAAAAGATAGTTATTAAAAGATAGCAGACCATATATGTCCTGTCTATGAATAATTACCTGCATATCTGAATCAGGTATTATTGACACAAAGTATTCAATAGCCGGGGACAAAATGATTTTGGTCAGTATTGAGTCATTTATTGAACTTTATACACCTTTTGTGAGTTAAAACATTAGCATATAGACATTTAGTACGCTCCTATGGATGCATTGTTATTCCTGCATGCGAAATATACTTCTTTCTGTATGATGATATTTTAATATTTTTTTTTAAAAAACTGAATACAAGTTATGTACCGTTTATCAAATTTATTGCGTTTTTCATTATTTATAGCACTGTTTTTTATGGGTGTGTCAACTTCTGCTGTCTATGCACAGAATATACCCGCCAAAACAGCAACTGCAAAAGTTACTCAGGAATCCATTATTTCGGCAGAATTAGCAGTTAGTGGTATGACATGTCAGATGGGATGTGCTGATGGTATCGACAGAAAACTTAAAAAAACAGCCGGAATTATATCAAGCAGTACAAAGCTTGAATCCGGAATTTGCAAGGTATCCTTCGATAAAACAAAAATAAGCCTTCCCGAAATTATACAGATAATCAAGGATCGTGGATACGAAGCCAAAGATGTAACTAAAAAATCATAATCAATACCTGATTCTTTCTGATTTGGCTGCAAAGGATATATTGTATATCCATAATGGTTACGTCAGGCAACATATAAAAGTGAACTTACATGCTATCTTTAGTAAACTAAATAGTGTGGGTAAGTTCATTTTTAATTTAATTATCTATAATTCTAAAATATCTGAATAACCGATGGGTAACAGAAATGTTTTCACAGATACTATAATAGCACCTGCAACACCTCAGGGTCAAAGTGCTTTGGCTGTCATACGTCTGTCCGGTGATGGTGCCATTCAGATAACAGACAGGATATTTAAAGGTGCTCTATTGAATGATGTTCCATCACACACTGTCCATTATGGATGGATTACAGACGCAGATAAAGACATTGATGAAGTTATGGTGTCTGTATTCAGGGCTCCCAAAACCTTTACTACCGAAGACAGCACAGAGATAACCTGTCATGGTTCACCACAGATAGTTAAGGAAATCCTGGATGTTGCGGTTAAACACGGTGCCCGGCTTGCTAATCCCGGAGAGTTTACGCTCAGAGCCTTTTTACACGGCAGACTGGACTTGTCTCAGGCAGAAGCTATAGCCGACCTCATTCATGCTACTTCATCCAAATCCTCAGCAATCGCCCTGAATCAACTCAAAGGTCAGTTTTCATCTATGCTTAGGGATTTAAGACAGGAACTTATAGATTTTGCGGCGCTCGTCGAACTGGAACTGGATTTTTCAGAAGAGGATGTTGAGTTTGCACATCGCGGTCAACTTAAAGCGCTCATTAATAAGATTATTGCCGTTATCAACCCACTGATTGATTCTTTCAAGTGGGGAAATAGCATCCGCGAAGGTATACCCGTAGCTATCGTAGGTCCGCCAAACGCCGGTAAATCTACGCTGTTGAACACCATTCTCAAAGAAGAAAAAGCCTTAGTCAGCGATATAGCCGGTACTACAAGAGACGTTATTGAAGATGTTTTGGTTATTGACGGTATCCCTTTCCGGTTTATAGATACTGCAGGTATCCGTGAGACATCCGATACCCTCGAAGGACTCGGTATAGAAAGATCTATCCAAAAAATCCGGGAAGCTGAAATTATCCTTTACCTCAACGATATTACGAAAGAAACTGCTGACATCTGGCAGGATTATCAAAGCCTGAATATCCCTCCATCGACTGAAACCATCATCCTGCTCAATAAAGCCGATATCATACCACTCCCGGTTGCTGAAGAAAAAGCCGCTCAGATACGGCATTTGTCCGGCAGGCCTGTTTTCTATATTACCGCACATTTGTCACATACTTTAGAAGCATTGTTCGGGTATCTGAGACTCTACACCGAAAATCACCACCATGCTGAAGGTACCATCCTCACAAATGCTCGCCATGTTGAAGCCCTGGCAAATACCAAAATCAGCCTCCAAAAGGTACTCGAAGGAATGGATAGTCAACTCTCTTCCGATCTGATTGCCATGGACATCCGGGAAGCACTCTATCACCTAGGAACCATCACCGGGCAGGTATCCAGTGACGACTTGCTGGAGTCGATATTCAGCAAGTTTTG
>JADZFD010000078.1 GCA_020850225.1 Saprospiraceae bacterium
AAAATAAAATTTTCAGAAAATAGATTAACTTTGTGCTTTAATAACCATAAAATTAAAGTGTAAAATGCCATTAAATAATATTATACGCATTTTCTTACCCAAGGATAAAGTTTTTTATGATATATTTGAAAATATCGTAGCCAATCTCAAGGAAATGAGCAGTATTTTCAAAAAAGGACTTAATGAGCAGGACTATGATAAAAGAACGAATCTTTTCAAGTCACTTGAAGACAAGGAACATCAGAACGATGAGTATACACATCAGATATTTGTTGAATTGGGAAAGAACTTTATTACACCGTTTGACAGGGAAGACATCCATCATTTAGCTACTTCTCTGGATGATGTAGCAGATTATATCTATGCATCTTCCAAAAAAATACTGAATTACAACATTGTAACGATAGATGAACACATGAAAGAGTTCGGCGACATCAATCAAAAAGCCATTAAATCTCTGGCAACTGCCGTTACCAAGTTACGGAATATGAAGAATATAAGTTTGATTAAACAGGAATGTGTTTCTGTTAACAGTATGGAGAATGCAGCGGATGACGCTTTGGATAGAGCCATTACATTGTTGTTTTCCAATACCAATGCCAATCCTCTTGATGTTATAAAACTTAAAGATGTCTATGAAGATCTTGAAGTTATTTCAGACAAATGTGAAGATGCTTCCAATATAGTAGAGTCTATTATAATCAAATACACCTAGTTTGAATAGCTTCATTATCAATATTAATTATAGAATTGCCAGACGAAAACCATGATAATCTAAAATGACATTTTTAATTGTTGTAATAATACTTGCACTGATATTCGATTATATTAATGGATTTCATGATGCTGCCAACTCAATTGCTACTATAGTATCAACTAAAGTACTTAGTCCGATTCAGGCTGTGCTCTGGGCTGCCTTTTTCAATTTCAGTGCTTATTTTATATTCAAAGATCACGGTGTTGCCAATACAATAGCTAAAACAGTCAATGAAGGTACCAATGAAGCTGGCATACCGTATATTACATTGACTGTCATCCTTGCCGGATTAATCGCAGCTATTTTCTGGAATCTACTAACATGGTGGCTTGGATTACCGTCGTCATCATCCCATACTTTGATAGGTGGCTTTGCCGGTGCAGCAATAGCACATACCGGATTCAATTCTATCAATACAGTGAAGATTATGCAAATATCCAGCTTTATTGTGCTTGCACCCATGATAGGTATGTTCATAGCCTTTGTGATATCTATCTGGATTTTACATTCTTTTAAAAAAACGATCATCCCTAAACTGGTTACTTTGGCTGTTATGACCTGTACAGTTTTTTTCTTTTATTATAATCTGGATACGAGTATCTTACAGGAAAAACCGGGTTCCACCTGGCTGGATGTCATTACCAATAATGAAAATTTCAAATTATTGCTATTTTCCAGTATAATACTGGTAATTTCATTTTTGACACTTTTCCTCAATTCTCTCAATTACATTCAATCTGAAAACTGGTTTAAACGTATGCAGCTAGTCTCATCTGCCGCTTTCAGTATCGGACATGGAGGCAATGATGCTCAAAAGGTCATGGGTATTATAATGGCAGCTATGGTCGCCTACGATCCTACACAGTTCTCTCTTGAACATATGGAGAATTGGGTTCCGATTGCATGCTACACGGCGATATCATTGGGTACGCTGAGTGGAGGATGGAAAATTATTAAAACCATGGGTTCCAAAATCACCAAAGTTACACCTTTTGAAGGTGTAGCTGCTGAGACAGCAGGTGCTATCACTTTGTTTTTAACAGAACATCTTAAAATCCCTGTATCAACTACACATACTATAACAGGATCTATCATAGGAGTTGGTGCAACCAAAAGACTCTCCGCAGTACGCTGGGGTGTGACTATCAACCTGATATGGGCATGGATTCTGACTATTCCAATCAGCGCACTGATTGCTATGTGTATCTATCTGTTACTTACGTTTTTTGGGTTAAGCCAATAATTATTTTTAGAAATTCAGTTTTATATTTGCATATAATATATTTTTGTATTATCTTTGCAGTCCATTATAAAAACCTGACTGAAAAGAGGTGTTTTTGTAATGTCATTGGCGCGGGATGGAGCAGTTGGTAGCTCGTCGGGCTCATAACCCGAAGGCCGTAGGTTCGAGTCCTACTCCCGCTACTAAATCGAAGGTAATTGATTAATAATCAGTTACCTTTTTTATTGGTTTCCATTATGGCTGTGACTCAAAAAATATACGGATTCATATTATTCGATTATCTAAAATAATTTTATTCATAATTTTCAGATAATTCCCGTTAAAAAATTCTTATTTTTTGAGTTAATATTGAATTATAATAATTTTGATGTATTTTTGCAAACTTATTGGATGAATATATAAAGATTCGTATCAAAAAGATCTGTTACATATTCTTAATCGCATAAATAAATCACAATAAATAATGAAGTTTACGATAGATAAGAAGGATACCTATACGATTTTCAAATTACATGAAGAAAATCTGAATTCAATAATAGCGCCTGATTTGAAATCAGAATTTGTATTGTTAAATAACGAAGGTGTCAGATATCTGATATTTGACATGGCAGATGTTAAATATGTGGATTCATCCGGTTTGAGTTCGATCCTAACCGCCAACAGATTATGGAAAGACATGGGTTGTTTTGTATTAACCCATGCAACAAGCCCTGCTGTTAAAAAACTGATTGAGATATCCAGACTCGAATCCATACTGACATTAATCCCAACACTGGAAGAATCTGTTGACTATGTATCCATGGAAGATTTCCTGAATGACCACCTGACAGGTGAAGAAGAATAAATTTATTCTTTTATGTAGCGTTGGTAGTTAATCTGAATCAAAATAATAAATAGTGTATATATATGTCTGATCCATTAACTTTATGGATTGGACATTTTTTTATTTATACAAATTTATAGCCTTTTTACCCAAGTTCAAACCATTTCCTGTTAATAATACAATTGTAACCGTTACTATTTAGGCTTTTAAATGCATTGAGGATTGGTCGAAAAGGAATTAATTATGTACAAAAGGATTAATTTTAGGATTCCTGGTCTGTTGTATCACAAATTGATATAAAATTGTTCATATAAAAGGAAACACATAATTAACTACGCAGGCAATAATACTATCTTCATTTTTAAAAATCCAAAGTACAAACTTATTTGTTACTTTAATACAGACAATCATAAAATATAACTATGACATTGGAAGCTCAGATCAGTCAGATTATGAATCACTCCCGGGAAGCATTTCTAACCTATCAGGATTGTTCGGGAAAGGTTAAAAAGACATTTCTATATACTGTCGCCTCTGAAATCGAAGCCCTGGGTGATGAACTTTTGGAAACAGCTGCTGCAGAAACGAATTTACCAGTACTGCGATTTGCCGGTGAACGTGAGCGAACCTGCAATGTATTCAGGATGTTTGGCAATCTGGTAGGTGAAGGTTCCTGGGTAGATGCTGTTATTGACCACCGTGATGCTGACCGAAAACCAGTACACAGACCTGAAATGAGAAAGATGCTGATTGCCCTTGGTCCAATTGTAGTATTCGGTGCTTCCAATTTTCCATTGGCATACGCCACACCCGGAGGAGATACCGCATCCGCACTTGCTGCCGGTTGTACTGTCGTTGTCAAAGGACATCCGCTACATCCCAAAACTTCAAGACTGATTGCCGGAGCATTCAGAAATGCTCTACTTAAAAACAGACTGCCTGATCATATCTTTCAGCTTGTAGAAAGCGATTCATTTGAAGCAGGAAAATTATTAACCCAGCATGATGCAACAGCTGGTGTTGGATTTACAGGCAGCCTGAACGGAGGCAATGCCATACTCAAGTATGCGCAACAAAGAACAGCTCCTATACCTGTGTTTGCTGAGATGGGGAGTATCAATCCGGTAGTCTTGCTGCCTGATTCTCTCAGGCAACATGGGAAAGCATGGGCAACATCATTTGCAGACTCCGTCACAATAGGTGTAGGACAATTCTGTACCAAACCCGGTATACAACTGCTTGTAAAAAGCCCTGAATCAGACGATTATATCCAATGCCTTGCAGAATCCCTGGCACAAAAGAAAGTATACAGAATGCTCAGCGAAGGAATCCGTAACAATTATTTGGAAGGCCTGAACAGAACATTGCAACAAAAGGGCGTCAGCCTTGTATATAGCAAAACTAACGATGCTTACCTAAATGCTGAATTGGCAATAGCAAAAGTAAAAGGAGATATTTTTGAAGACAATCCACAGCTTCATAAAGAGATATTCGGGCCATTCTCCCTAATAGTAGAATGCAGCAATATGGAACAGCTGGTTGAGATATTGAGAAGATTAAATGGCCAGTTGACAACAACCATTATCGGTACAGATACAGATTTACATCAGCACAGGAATGTCGTCTCAAAAGCAAGAAATATAGCCGGGCGAATTGTATTCAATGGTACGCCAACAGGCGTTGAAGTAGCCAATGCTACGGTGCATGGCGGACAATATCCTGCTACAACCGACCCCAGATTTACCTCAGTAGGAATGGATGCCATCAAAAGATGGGTTCGTCCTGTATGTTTTCAGGAATGTCCCGACCATCTTTTACCGGAAGAATTGCAGGAAAATAACCCATTAGGTATTTGGAGAAAAGTAGACGGTGAGTTTGTGAGATAGTTTTACAGGAAATTATTTAACATCCTTTTTTACGAGTTCCTGTACTTTTGCCAGTGTTCTTTGTCTTCTTGGTATACTTTCATGGCGGACATATCCCTGGTATGGGTTTCTCCTGACAAAATCCTGATGATAATCTTCTGCTTCGTAGAACTTTTCAAATGGTAATACCTGTGTAGCTATAGGATCATCATAATCTCTGCCGATTTCCCTGATTTTATCCAGAATAATCTGTTTTTCTACTTCGTTATTATAGAAAGCTATCGTTCTGTATTGTGTACCCCTGTCCGGACCTTGTCCGTTTATCATAGTCGGGTCTATAGACGCAAAAAAAACTCTTACCAAATCTTTGTAAGAGATAATAACCGGATCATAATACACCTGAAAAGCTTCAGCATGTGACGACCTGCCACTTCCGACCATTTCGTATGTTGGATTCTCTTCTTTTCCGCCTGAATATCCGGAAATGACTTCATGTACACCTATGATATGATCAAAAATAGTTTCTGTACACCAGAAACATCCTCCTGCAAATGTAGCCACCTTGAGTTTTACATTGTTCTGAAGGTGATTTACGATTCCATTCGTACCTGCCATTTCACCAGCACCCGTTTGCTTCTGAGCACATGAAGTTACGAAGCTAAAAGCCAGCATAATTGCCAATTGAATCTTCATTGATATCTGATTAATATTGTTATAAATTAAAAAAAAATCCATTCATCTTATTAAAAAACGAATGGATAAGCTATTTTGTTGAGTACTGTTTTTTTTAAGCAGCCACTAACTTCTTTATACTGCTTTTATTAATCTTGTCTTCAACGTATATTTTGTCGACTGTAAATTCTTTAATATCCTTCTGTGATGGCAATTCAAACATGGCGTCCGTCAGTATAATTTCGCATAAAGAACGTAACCCACGTGCACCCAACTTGTATTCTATCGCTTTTTCTGCAATCAAATCTATTGCATCTGAAGTAAAATGCAACTGGATACCTTCCAACTCAAACAATTTATAATACTGTTTCAGAATAGCATTTTTGGGTTCGGTAAGTATAGAGATTAACATAGCCTTGTCAAGCGGTTCCAAATGCGTCAATACAGGTAACCGACCTATCAACTCAGGAATCAATCCATAGTTTTTCAGGTCTTGCGGCGTTATGTACTGCAACATATTTTCTGTATCTATATTTTCCTTTTCATCATGATTGAAACCAATCACCTGTGTATTCAATCTTCTGGAAATTATCTTATCGATACCTGCAAAAGCTCCACCACATATAAATAGAATATTGGAAGTATCTACTTTTATCATTTTTTGTTCCGGGTGTTTTCTGCCGCCATAAGGAGGTACATTCACCTCTGTGCCTTCAAGTAATTTGAGTAGCGCCTGCTGAACTCCTTCACCGGAGACATCTCTGGTAATGGATGGATTATCACTTTTTCGGGAAATTTTGTCTATTTCATCAATATACACTATTCCTCTTTGAGCGGCCTCCACATTATAATCGCATATCTGTAAGAGTCGGCTGAGCATACTTTCAACATCTTCACCCACATACCCTGCTTCAGTAAATACCGTAGCGTCCACAATAGCAAACGGTACGTCCAAAAATCTTGCTATTGTTTTGGCAAGGAGTGTTTTACCTGTACCTGTCTCGCCTACAAGAACGATATTTGATTTTTCTATTTCAACATCACCCTTGACGTTGTGATTCAATCGCTTATAATGATTGTATACAGCTACAGACAGGTATTTTTTGGCATCTGTCTGACCAATAACATACTGATCCAGGAAGGTTTTAATCTGGGCTGGTGTAATGTCTTTCGTCAGGCTCTCAAAATAATCCTCTTTGGTTAAATTCTTTTTATCCTTGATTTCCTCATTGATAATTTCATAAGCCTGATCAATACATGTATCACATATATGTCCATCAATACCGGCAATAAGTACCAATGCATCTTTTTTGTCTTTACCACAAAATGAACATTTGATATTTTCCTTGTATTTAGCCATTTCAATAATTAAAATTATATAAATACTATCAGATACTTTCTGATTTGGCTTTCCTGTCTAATACCTCATCCACCAAGCCATATTCCCTGGCTTCCGTAGCTGTCATCCAATTATCACGGTCTGAATCCTTTTCTATCTCTTCAAAGGTCTTGCCTGTGTGGAATGCCATGATTTCATACAATTCTTTTCTTAACTGCTTGATGAGATTGTATGATATTTCCATATCTGTAAACTGCCCCTGCATTCCTCCGGAAGGTTGGTGAATCATTACTCTTGAATGCTGAAGACATGTTCTTTTTCCTTTGTTGCCTGCACATAGCAAAACTGCACCCATCGAAGCAGCCAATCCTGTACATATTGTTGCAACATCAGGTGTGACATACTGCATGGTATCATAAATCCCCATACCAGCGATTACTGATCCACCGGGACTGTTGATAAACATCTGTATATCCCGCTTAGGATCTGTAGATTCCAAAAACAAAAGCTGGGCCTGAGTTACATTGGCTACATAATCATTGACAGGTACACCCATAAAAATAATTCTGTCCATCATCAATCTTGAAAAAACGTCCATTCCTACGATGTTCATCGGCCTCTCTTCGATAACCTGAGGTGTAAATCCGGTTATGTCCGGTACTGACTGCTGCATGTATTTTTCTAAATGCATGCTACTCATGCCCATATGCTTTACTGCAAACTTTTTGAATTCATCCTGTGGATACATATATGATTATTAGATTATAGTTAGATAACAATAAAAATATCTATAGGTTTAATACCTTAACTAATATAACAATGCTTATTGTGAATTGTTAAGCCGGTTATTTAACTCTTTAACTTTCTGATTAAAGTCATCATAAGATATATCAACCATGTTTTTCTGAACTGTTAAATCAATTCTATTGAATAATTTATCAGCAAGTAACTCATCATACACTTTCTGAACCTGGTCCTTGTCCTCCATCAAACGATCAACTGTAGAGTCAATAAACCTACTATCCAAATTACCATATTTGTATAAATATGACACGACAGATTGTTGGAAATGTCCCCTGATTTCATGTTCTGAAACTTGAATTTCCATATCTTTTACCAATTGTCCCTTAATAAGTGTCCATTGCATATTTTTTGCAAAAACATCAAATTCTTCATCTATCTGCTCAACAGATATATTATCATTGGATTCTTTCAGATATCTCTTCAGGAATGCTACCGGTAATTCAACCTGGTTATTCTCCAGGATTGCATCCATGATATCGCGATTCATGAAGTTCTGTGCCTGAATATCATAATGTCTCTTTATATCATCATGTACTGCCTTCCTAAAACTCTCTTCATCAGTTACAGCTTCATTATACAAATTATCAAAAAATTCCTGATTCATTTCTGCTGGAATAATTCTTGAAACCTCTGTTATTTCAGCTCTGAACATATCACTTGTTTCGATATTTTCAGCTTTTCTAAGCATATATTTATCAATGTGTTCACGAGACTTATCTTCCAATTTATATACATCTACATCCAATATATCCCCTACCTTTTTGGATAAAAATGTACTTTTAAGATCAGTATCAGGTATCAGATTAACCAAAATTGAAAATGAAGCAGCAAATCCATCATTCTTTATGGTATCACCATCCAGTTCTGATGCTTCCATTTTTACCATGTCGTCTTCAGTAATCCCATCTTCTATCAATTGTTGTTTACCATACTGTTTTCTTATATTCAGTATCTCATCATTAACGATATTTTCCGGAATTTCAACATTATATAAATTATAAGTATCCGTCTCGCTTACGCCCGTGATTTCTATTTTTTTGACAAGGCCAAGATCAAACTTGAAAGTATATTCTTTATTGAGATTATTAATATCGAGATCAATAATTGTATTCTCATCTTTATCAGGTAATGGCTGTCCGAGGTAATTCAATTTTTCGTTATCCAGATAATCAAATAATTCCTTTTGTATAGTCTCATTAATGATATCGGAAAAAACTGATTTACCATACATCTTTTTAAGCATGGGAACAGGAGTCATGCCCTTTCTGAAACCTTTAATCTGCGCCTGACTTTTTAGTTTCTTTAACCGGGTTTCAAATTCATTGGCATAGTCAACCGGTTCAATTGTAAGCTCAATAGTAGTATTTAATGCATCAGCATCCTTTCTTACGATACGCATAAAAAAATTAAATAATTATTTAGGAAAATATTTTGAATCAATTTGATCAGATCAATTATTTGTAGCTTTGATTTCAAGATTTAAAAGTGCGGGTGGAGGGACTCGAACCCCCAAGCCTCGCGGCACCAGATCCTAAGTCTGGCGTGTCTACCAATTTCACCACACCCGCATTTCAAAGTACAATAAATAAAAAGTGGTGCAAAGATACAATTATCATATCTATATTACATAATATTTATTCTGTTTTTTTCTATATAATTTTTGTTGATTACCAGAAATAATTTACCTAACATTAGTAAAAATTAGTCAGGTAAATCATGTCACTATACTTAATTGTCACTATTTCTCAATAAACTGGTGGAAATTACACCAAAATAAATTGAGAGTACGTTTTTTATCCAAATAATGCGTACAAATTGTTGGTTCATTGGCATTCATGCCAAATATTTCTAAAAAAGGGGTTGACATAAACATGCCAACCCCTTTATATTTACTACTTGAATTTATTTTAATTAATATCCTGAGTTTTTATCTCCTTTAAAACTTCCTGTACTTGAGCCGGAACCTGAACCACTCTTAGATGAGCCTGTATTTTTAAATTTGTCTGCACCATCCGGCTTGGTTAATTGTACATTTCCTTCTTCACCACAAACCTTGATTTCAACTCTACGGTTCATGTAACCTTCACCCTTATTGTTTTTAAAGGTTGGGCTTACATCCTGACCAAAACCTACTTTAATCCGGCTCCTGTCTATACCATATTTATTTACCAAATAGTCAGCTACATTTTCAGCTCTTGCATAGGAAAGTGCATCTTTATTTTTATTCTTATTGTTAACATCTGAATATCCGATAGCTGAAATACACAAATCAGGGCACATTTTCATTACTGTTGCAACATGGTGTAAGTGACCATAATATTCCGGTTTAACATTGGATTTATCAGGATCAAAATGAACCATAGGTAAGAACCATTTGCCACAGTCAGATTTAGACATACTCCACTTGGCATCGATGGCTTTATTGACATCATCCATTGTAATACAACATTTAACATCTGCTTTACCATCTTTATCTACCAAATATCCCGGAGGAGAGAAAGGTTCTTTATCTTTATAATCAGGAATACCATCGCCATCACTATCCAAAGCTACACCTTTGGTATCTACTTTTGCACCCATTGGTGTATCCGGCTCCTGATCCAGCATATCGATTACTCCGTCTCCATCTGAATCTGTCAAATCAAACACAGGTCTTTGCTTAAGTTCAGCTATATCATTCATCTGGTACTTCAAAGGATTAAGCCAGTATAACGGTTCAGTAACTTTGTCAAAACTTCCAAGATTTATGGCAAGTCTCAAATTGGTATAATGTGCAATATCGTTATTATTGGTCTGGTCATATGCAGTTCTGAATCTGATTCCATCCAGCATATCATTATCAGACAACATTACCTGATGCTCCAAACCGAGGTTGATTCTTTTGCTTAATTTTCTGGATACACCTACGGATGCAGTAAAGACAACGTGGATATTGGTCTCATCACCCAATCTGAAAATACCCTTCTTCTCCCAACTTGGAGTTTCATATGTATTATCATATAAATTATCCAATTTCTTCTTTATTTCCTTACGGCCTGCTTTCGTATTGAAGTCATCTTTTATAGAACTTAGTCCACTGTATGGTTGATTGTTGTCTCCCAAAAGATTAAGTTTAGTACTGAAGTTGCTCAACCCTGCTCCTAAAGTTGTGTACCAATTCCACTTATTATTTTCTTTGTGAAACAAAATGTTACCGATATTCAGAACACCTTCCAAAGCTAAATAACCGTAAGATGTTTTATAAGCCGGAAACCATCCATCCTGATTAGTATATGGTGCAAAAACATCTTCAACCAATCCACCACCTTTGGAAAAATGTGACCACATCTGAGGATCCAATCCGCGTGTTTGGCCATACATAAAATCTGCACGTACCGAAAAAGCATAATGTATAGCTTTACGAAGATGTAATCCTACACCATATCCGCCTGGTAAACGTGTATCTACATCACCATCAATAAAAAAATGGCCACCATGCAAGCCTAATTCCCAGGCATTTTTGGGTTTTGGGGGAAAAACAGAACTCTCGGATTTTTTCTCAACTTCACTTATGGGTTGTACTTCTGTTTCCTGAGCTGTACTCATATAAGAGACGAGCAAAAAAGAGAAACATAAAATTCTAACATTGAAATTCATAGGATTAAATTTAAAACTTGTTAATATGTTAAGATTTTTTCACGGTAAAGATAAATATAATATTTCAACAAAACATTTATTTTATATTTAATTTTTTATTGCTTTGGCTATACTTCTCTGGCTTAAATTTAAATTTGATTTATTATCTATATATAATTCATTCATAAAACTATAAATTATATTTGAAACATCTTCAAAAATGGATTTATCATCTATCTGTATATTTTTTTTCATCAGATAGGCAAATACTCTCGCCATGCCACAATTTGCAACAAAATCCGGAATAAGAGCTATCTGCTGATCTACCCAATTAGCCGTCTCACCAAAGAAAATTTTATCATCTGTAAAGGGCACATTGGCTCCGCAAGTGATCACTTTCAATCCATTTTGCATCATTCTTCTAACCTGATCCGATGTCACAAGTCTGGAAGCTGCGGCGGGAATAAATATATCACATGGTGTATCCCAAATAAGGTTGTTTGCTGATGCAAAATCCAATTTATCACCTTCCAGTGTGTTACCAGTTTTGTTTACAAACAGATTGCTGACTACTTCAGTACTCATACCTTCAGGCTCTATCAATCCTCCATCCTTGTCAATGATACCCACTATTTTAGCTCCTGCTCCTGCCAGGTAATATCCGGCAGCAGCAGCGACATTGCCCCACCCCTGAATAATAATCTTTTTGTTTCTTACCTCTTCGTTATGGAAGATAGCATAATAATGTTTAACAGCTGCAGCGACACCATATCCTGTAATCATATCGGCTACAGCATATTCTTTCTGACAATCCGGAACATAATTTGTATCCGTAACAATCTTTGAAACACCTGTCCTCAATTGATTGATGATCCGTATTTTTTCACCTTCATCCGGTTTGATATGTCCATTTACAACACCTTCCTGTGGATGCCAAAGGCCTAATTGTTCTGTAACTGGAATAACATCCTTTAATTCATCTATATTAAGATCACCGCCGGTACCGTAACATGTCTTGAGCAATGGCATAACAGCTTTAAACCATCGTGCCAAAACCTCATCCTTTCTTGGATCATGCGGATCAAAATCTATCCCTGATTTTGCGCCGCCGATGGGTGGCCCACTGATTCCAAATTTAATTTCCATAACTTTTGAGAGCGCAACTACTTCGTCTTTAGTCAAACCCTTTCTCATTCTCGTTCCTCCACCTGCAGCTCCATTCTTTAATGAATTAATGACAATCCAACCTCTTGCTTCTGTCTCAGAATCATGCCATTCAAAAACTATTTCCGGCTCCTTAGAAGTATATGATTTTAGCAGATTATAAAAATCAGTTTGTTGCTCCATATCGAAAAAATAAATTTAATTTACTATTTATTAATAATTTATATCTTTGTGAAAATTTTAATATAGAAGGTATGTTCGATAAATCCTTACATCTTATACCACATAACAATGAAGCTATTTCCTTCTTTAACTATACGCATAACCATAGCAATCCAGAATTTACCTTCAATCAAAAGGGAATAGCATTTATAACTGATTCCAGTGATTTTTCTACTAATCTGCGCAAATGTATTGAAAAATTCAAAAATCATTTTAAAAATATTTCCATTTATGATGCAGGATTAACAGATGACTGTAGTTTCAAAGACATTTCAACACTTATTCAACATCTAAACCAAAAACAGATAATACCTTTCATTATAGGTAATCATGTGGATTATACAGGTGACATTGCAGCTCACCTTGACAGCAACCTGTATCACATCTCCAATTCAATCAATAATATAACCGGAAACGCACAGTATGTAAAAAACAATTATATTGCATATCAACGACATCTCTGTGATTTGGACGACGTATTAGAAATTGAAAGCGTACACGTTAATTCTATAAGTTTAGGTAAAATCAGATCTTATCCATATCTGCCTGAACCTGTTTTACGCGATTGTCAGATGCTGCATATTCATCTAAGTGCCATCCGTTCTTCAGAATGTCCGGGACTAACAGATACATTACCTACTGGTTTAAATATCGAAGAATTGTGTCAACTAATGAAATATGCTGGTACTGCCAATAATTTAAAAAGTATATTTATTCATTCAGGGGATATACCTGCTGATAATCCTGAAGCAGCCAATATTATAGCTGAGTCATTATGGTATTTTGCTGAAGGTATGAACTTACAACAGAATTTTGACCACCCATACAAAAATCCGGATTATAGTCAGTTTATAGTTTCAAATGCATCTGATGCTGATGACTTGATTTTTATTAAAAACAATAGAACACATCGATGGTGGGTCAATAAATCCAACAATGACCAACATGAATACCTTGCCTGTGCTTTCGAAGAATACGAATATGCTTTAAGCAACGGGGAAGCTAGTGATAGAATTTCTAAATTTTTAAGCGAATAATTTCCAATTATTATTTTTTAGGTTAAAAAACTACCATATTTCCACCCAAAATGCAACATTCCAGTTTTATCAGCAATATTTCACGAATACTTAAATAAATCGAAAGCTAAGGGCTGAAAGTTGATATGGGCACTATCCTCATCAAACTGCAATACCGGATCATTGCCCCAGTACCCCATAACCATCTGTGCATCGTATCGATACTGTCCCTGCACTACTGTCACTAACAATAGGGCATGCAGGATATATACCCATCTCATATCAACGCAGTATGATTAGTTTTTTAAATATGGTCCTTTCCTTTCCGCTATGGTCTATCCGTACCCAATACACCCCTTCCGGCAGTCGTGATACGTCGGCTTCCCATACCGTATCCGGCCATTGTTCGGGGATAATGACTGTCCTTCCTGTCATATCTATTATGCTTACGCTACGTATCACGTGACTACTCCTGATCGTTACCCTGTTATCTGCCGGATTGGGATACAGGGTAGTGGCGACATCATCCGAATATGGTGCGACGTGCTGATTTGTCGAGGTAACGACTTTGATATCGGGATCGCAGTACGGATAGCCTGTACCTAAGCGGTAGTTGGGAAAGTGCGGTACATAGCATATCGGTGTCTTCAGCGTAAAGAAATGCTGCCGAACATCACATGCCTTCCCGGGCTTGTCCGGCTCCATGATCACGTGCATGAAGGGTACACAAAATCCGGGTGCCATATAGATGCGGCAATCAGGGCCTATCTGCATCGCACCGAAGTAGGCTGGCTGCCCCCATCTTGCTACCGTACCATCCCATACCGCTATCGTATCCGCTACCAGCTCCTCTGCCTCAGCGTCTATCTGCATGAGGTAAGGGCCATTGCCGATATAGATATATCTACCGCTTGGCGAAAAACTACCTCCAAGCGCAAATATATTTGCCTGTGATACCGGCAGATGCCGCTCATGTGAGAAAAGTCCTGTCTCCCGGTCAAAGTCCATCACCGACAAGCCACTACGGTAATTGGAATAGCGGAAATACTTACTGCCATCAGGGCTGAATCCAGCATGATAATATTGCCCCCACTTCGGCCCAATGTCTTGGCTACCGGTAGGGATTAATGCACCATCCCTGAGTAGTGTCGTGTATATCGTATTACTCCAATACTCATCGGGATTAATGATCCACCAATCCCGATTATTGGCGTGCCGTACTGCTGTAAAAGCACCAGGCTGCATTGTCGTATCGGGATGATACATTTGATTCTTCAGGATAACACGCCCTTTACCACTATTTGCCTTCATATCCACTATCGAATACCGGGGTATTCCATATAAGTTTACAGTATCCTTTATATAATAGTAATCCGAGGTGATATGTAACAACATAAAGAGACTGTCTTTATTATCTAAAGGAAGAATTAAACTTGACTGGTCACTACCTCCATATGCTGAAGTGCTATCACGGCAAAAGTTGTCATAATCCTTGCCCGGATTAAATCCCGTTCCATTCTCCATAATCTCATGATCCGCATTCGACATGCTGCATCCGTTATAATAAAATAAGAGATTCCCCTCTTTATCCGATATATTGCTTGAAGACCCTACCATATCGAAAGCTAAAGATTGATATTCAATCTGCACACTGTCAGGCCTAAACTGTAATACCGGATCATTGCCCCAGTACCCCATGACCATCTGTGCATCATGTCTATACTGCGCCAGTATTTCTACTCCCGATATACATATCAGCATGACCGGAAGGATATAGTATATATGTCTCATCTTAACGCAATTTGATTAATTTCTTTATCGCTGTATGGTACTGCTCACCATAGACCACCCGCACCATATAGATGCCCGGTAGTAGCTTACTGATATCCATTTCTACCTCTGCTACGCCACTCGCTTGCTGTTCTTTGACTATACTCCCCGATACATCCATCAACTGTACTTCCGTGATCTCTGTCCCTGTGATCCGTATCCTGTCCGTTGCCGGATTGGGCATGACGGATACCTCCCTATCACTATGTATAGCCCGTGTGCGATAAGCTGTCGGCTGGCACAGTGCGTGGTCGTCATAGCTTTGCTCACAGCTGATACCCAACTCTATAAATCTCCACCCATTATTCTGTCCATAAATCAAATGGATTTGTACAAAAAACACAAGTATTAATATGAATCGTTTCATAATACAATCAGATTTTAAAATATAGATTATATTATTACAAAGTTAATACAATTATTCTAAGCTTGTATAAATTTAAAATACATATTGTTTATATGCATATTATTTACCAACTCTATATTACATAAAAAAGGAATACATTATTCTTACCTATTTCCGATTTGGCGAAGTACTTTTAGATAAGACCATTCATGAAAATATGAAATCATCATTCAATTAATATTCATACGTATTTATTGGATTACCTACCCGGATATGTAATTTGGATCAGAATTTTAGAAAAATCAATACAACTTTATTGTATCATCTCCACCATCATCAATGAAAACAAGATTCACTCTAATATCTTTTCTACTGAGATACCACGAGAACCTTTCAACAAGATTTTTTTGTTCTGATAGCCCTGAGCAACGAAGTATGCCTTTGCCTCTGATATATTTGTAAAGAAATGTCCTTTATGCCCATCGGATAGGCTTGATAGCATAGGGCCGATATATATAATGTCAATAAAATTGTACTGTTCAATCATCCGAATCAATGCTAAATGCTCTTCCTGGCTATATGTCCCTAATTCGAACATATCTCCAATGACAATGACTTGGTCGCCGCCCAACCTGACAAAACTTTCTATACTCGCTTTCATGGAAGAAGGATTGGCGTTATAGGCATCCAAAATAATCTTATTCCCATTATATTCTAAAATCTGTGAACGATTATTTTCCGGTTTGTAGTTCATAATAGCCGTATGGATGTCAGTCTCAGCAACACCGAAATACTGACCGCAAGCTATTGCAAATGCGATGTTGGACAGGTTATATGTACCGTACAAATGCGTTTGATATACTTTATCTTTGTATTGATACGCTAATATATCCGTATTTTGAGCATTAATATGTAGAACAGATGCATGAAAAGTTAGTAGATGCGCATCTGTTGGGAGCAGCGATTTTAAAATTTCGTCATCCATATTAACAAAAATATGGCCGTCGGCAGCAGCCACATATCTGTACATTTCAGATTTACCCCTTTTTATGCCTTCCACACCACCAAATCCTTCAAGATGTGCTTTCCCTATATTGGTTATAACACCATAATCCGGTCGGGCAATATTACAAAGCATATCAATTTCTCCCTGATGATTGGCACCCATTTCGATTATAGCAAATTCGATATCATCGCTGATTGACAAGATAGTAAGTGGTACACCAATGTGGTTGTTCAGATTGCCTATGGTTGCATAAACTTTATATTTTGCTGACAGGACATCTCTAGTCAGTTCTTTAGTTGTAGTTTTCCCATTAGATCCTGTAATGGCAAGAAATGGAATTTTTAATTGACTCCTGTGATATCCGGCAAGATGCTGAAGGGTTTCCAATGCATCTTCCACCCATATAACTCTTGCATTGTCGTTATTTTTAAAAGCGGTGTCATCAACAACTACAAAATCAGCACCTGACTCAATAGCGTCATATGCAAATGTATTGCCATCAAATTTGTCACCTTTTAATGCAAAAAATATACATCCTGGATTGACTTTACGACTGTCGGTAACAATACCTGTGGATTGTTTCCAATGATTATATAAAATATCTATTTCCATAAACAAAAAAACCTTTGCTATAGAGCAAAGGTTTATATTTTAAATAATTTAAATAAGATAATTATTTATATCTTCTTTTAATTGTTTTTCCACTTTCTTTAAATCTGTTACCACCGACGTCTTCATTACCTGCCTGACCTCCTACTCTTATCATGGCACATCTGAATCCGATTGTCCTATCGGACTTATCTTCATCCTTGTATCTGCGTGCTCCCGGAGACAACCAGAATAATCTGTCAGCCCATGAACCTCCTTTATATACTTTGGATTTGTTACTAACCAGGGTAGTCTCACCATATAAATAATTTATGTATTCGGCATCACCGTCATCATAATCACGAAGGTCACCTTTCTTATAATTCTCTCTGTCACGGGCTTCTTCATCATCTACATATCTTTTCTTCAGACTTCCCAATGAATCCTTTTCAACTGGTTTACCTTCTTCATCCAATATTAATTGCTGGAACTGGTTACCTCTGAATGGGTTCAGGTCGTGATTTTCTACATCATTCAATGTCAGGGATGTCATTGGTCTATAGGTATCTTCTGTCCACTCATTGACATTACCTGCCATGTTGTATAAACCAAAATCGTTAGGAAAATATGCACGTACAGGTGCACAGAAAGATGCGTTGTCATTCAGATTACCTGCAAGACCCATATAGTCTCCACGTCCTCTTTTGAAGTTGGCAAGGATACGTCCCTGATTTTTAGTTCTCTTTTTATATCTGGCAGTATTGCCATTCCATGGGAAAAATCTTCTGTCCAGATATACTTCATCTTCGGAAGTAGGTTGATTGCCCTGTAAAGCAAGTGCTGCATACTCCCATTCAGCTTCTGTAGGAAGTCTGTAATCAGGCAATAATATACCATCATCAAACATCACCTGACGTTCTCCGCCAGTTGCCAGGTCAGGTAGATTTTTATTCACACTACCCTGATATTGTCCTGTAAGATATGCTTTTGAATCAAATACATTTGAATCGGTACCGTCATTGGACAAGTGTAATATACCTCTCTCCACAAGTATCATTTCATTCACCCTGTTGGATCTCCACTTACAGAAATCATTCGCCTGCAACCAGGTAACACCCACTACAGGATAATCGTCATAAGAAGGGTGTCTGAAATATGTTTCTACCAAAGGTTCATTAAACGCGAGTTCTTCCCTCCATACCAATGTATCCGGTAATGCCTTTCTGTATACTTCAGGATAACTTACATATTTATTTCTCAACCAGTGCAGATATTCTCTGTAGTTGATATTGGAAACTTCAGTTTCATCCATATAGAAAGATGATACAGTAACTCTTCTTGGTACATTATTAAATTCGTAGGTTACATCATCCAATGTAGTACCCATATTAAAGGTTCCACCTTCTACAAGTACGAGATTAGGGCCATTGATCTGACCTTCATAATCCTTCTTTTCAAACCCACCCCATTCGGTATCATTATATTTCCATCCTGTAGATGAGGATACTTCTTCTTTCCTGCTGCAGGAAGTCATTAATATGGCAATAACAGCCAGTAAGCTTAATGGATTAATTAAATTTTTCATTGATTGATATTCTAATTTTACAATTTTAGCGCCCAAATATAAGCATAATTTAAAAAGCACAAATTTTTTTAACAAAAAAAAGATAATTTATTCAGTATTTTATGAAAAACATTAGCGAAATATCTCAAAACAATCATTAAAGTTCTGTTTTTTAGGATAGAGATAGTCAAAATTTACCCCTATTCCAAGCTCGTGACTGCCTCCCTGATCCAACCCCAATTCTGACATCGTCAGGTCAAAACTATATGTAAGACGAAGGAAGTCTTTTTTAATTCCAAAAGATGCTATCAAGGCATCATTATTATAAAATGTATGTCTGTACCATAACCCACCATGCACCTGATTGACAGATAGATAAGCACCTGCTACTACCTGATTGAAATTCTTCTGCCTTTGCAACATGAGATTCGGTGATAAAAACGTTCCGATTCTGTTTTTATTGCCCGGCTGTAATATGATTTGTCCTCCTGCATGGAGTGAATACCGGATGGGTACATTAAGAAGCGATCCGGATGTATTTGAAGAATTACCTAAAAAATGAAGTTCAGGACTATTTATATTCTTTACACTTGCCCCGATATAATAATTTGAATTGTATAATAAAAAACCGGCTCCTAGCCTCAGATGATTGAGAGAAAGATTGTCAGCAGGTACTTCTATGCTGGATATTTGGGTACCTCCGGGTGTTCCTCCCTGTAATGTAGCTTCCAATGCATCTCCAAACTGTAATTTTTGCCAGTCAAGAGCTGTATTGCTCCAACCTGCTTCAATGCCACCCTTGATATAGATTTCCTTTTTTATACGTATTCTGTAACTATAATAAGCATTCAGGTTCGTAGTTTTGAGCGTACCATCACCTGCATTATCTGTTAGCAGAGAAAGCCCTAATCCACCATTAATGTTGTCAAAATACTGGTCGTAACTCAGTGCGTATGTCGTATATATATTCCCTAATCCCGGCCATTGATTCCGATAATGCAGCGTAAACATAGGTGTGTACGTATTCCCTGTAAAAGCAGCATTCATGTGTAAGGGCGTATTATAGAATTGACTGAATACCGGATCTTGTCCGGATACCCACATCCAACAACTGAATTGTATTGCAACTATATACAGGATTTTACCGATACGCACCAAATCATTTTAATTTTACAACTCACATTAATGCAGCCCGTTTCTTAACACTTATTGTGCAATAGAATGACAAAGATAGACGTTTAATATCTGATTTTCTTTAATTATTAACAAAATTTTATATTAAATAAACAATAAAGGTGTTTTAGTATTAATATTGAGCATCATTTTTGTATTTCCATATTCAATTTTGAATCGGAACAACAGTTTAGACAAGCATGAGTTTTGAAAGATATTTTTTAAAGTGTTTATTTTCTTGTATATTTATAAGCTACAGTGTTGTGATCTTCTCACAAGGTAGCGATGATATTCAACTTCCATTGCGATGGAGCCATACCCATCTGAATGAAGGGCCAATGAAACTGGAAGCGTATGGTATCTACAATGAAAAGCTACCGGAAGTTGATGCAGTTTACTTTACCCAACCTTATTTTAACCGGGAAATACAGCAAGCTGAACTAGTAGTTGTTTCTTCCCAAATCATTTCAGTTCCGGACAGTATTGCTTTAAGGCTAAGTGATTCATTTACTTATGATATCAGTGTCATAGAAGTAAGAAACCAATATGAACTTCAGCTATTTCTGAATCCGATCAGAAAAGTCAATAACAATCAGGCAGAAGTTATCACCAAATTTTCCATAAATTTCAATTACGATATACCATTTCCAATACAATCCAGAAATCCGGAGGCAACCTTTCAATCTGTATTAGCTTCAGGCGACGTATATAAAATAAAGGTTAGTCAAACAGGCCTGTATAAAATCACCAAAACATTTTTAGAAAATGCATTGGGTATCAATATCAATACCGTTAATCCTAAAAAGATAAAGATATTTGGCAACCGGGGCGGAAGAATTCCTGAAGCCAACAATATTCCCCGTCAGGATGACCTGAAACAACTCAGTATATATGTAGCAGGAGAGGCTGATGGAAAATTTGATGCAGGAGACTATATCCTGTTTTATGCAGAAGGAGCTGATCTTTGGTCATATAACTACGATATGCAATCCTATAATTTTGATAAAAATATATACGATGACTTTAACTATTATTTCATCAAAATTGATAGTGAAGACGGGCTTAGAATAGAAAAACCAGCTGAAATCACAGGTAGCCCGGATTTTATTACGTCAGTATACGAAAAACTTCAGAGATGGGAAGAAGATAAAACCAATCTTTTAGGCAGTTTCAATGCTACCGAAGGCACCGGAAAGGATTGGTATGGAGATATATTTAACAGTGTGAAGGAAAAAAAATACACTTCTTCTTTTAATTTCTCTGATCTGGAAATGGATTCTACTATACATCTGACGATGGCTTTTGCTGCCAGAGGAAAAAACTCAAGTAGTGTAACCATTAAAACAGGCGATAAATCTTTTTCAAAAAACATTTCTTCAGTCAATACCATTAATTTTGAAAGTTTATATGCCCGAAGAGTCGCATTCAATGAAAAATTCAAATTAAACACGGTTACGCCTGAAATTACATTATCATTTCCACAGGCTTCCATAGACAATACCGGATGGTTAGACTATATACAATATGTCAGTAAGCATCGATTAAATACGTCCTCTACCCTGCAATTTGCATTCAGGAACAGTGAATCACAGCCTTATAATATTGCTGCATTTGAAATATCAGACATTAAAGACGGGACAATCTGGGAAATTACTGATCCATTCAATCCCAAACTCAGTACATTAACAGGCAATCTGCTTAAGTTTTTACCTGAAAAACAAAATAAGGAATTCTTATTTCATCATTTGGACAAAGGAGCATACGAGCCAACAGCGGTTGGTAAAGTACCTGCTCAGAATCTTCATGCCATGCTTGACGAAGATATGATTATAGTTTATCACCCTGATTTTAAAACAGAAGCTCAACGATTGGCCGGCTTTCGCAACCAACAATCAGGACTCAGGGTATTGCTGGCAAGTACTGAAGAGATCTATAATGAATTCGGTGGTGGAAAAGCCGATCCGGGAGCCATAAGAGATATGGCAAGATTGCTTTTGTTTCGTAATCCCGCATTTAAGTTCCTGCTTTTGATGGGTGACGGCAGTTATGATTATAAAGGAACAGATAAAAATCTATCCTATGAGAACTATATACCCGTCTATGAAACAGATGAATCCCTGGATCCTATCAATGGTTTCCCTTCAGATGATTTTTATGGATTACTTGGAGAAAATGAAGGTGCAGACCTTCGTGGTGGTCTGGATATATATATCGGCAGATTACCCGTACGTAATGTAAGTGAAGCCAAAACCATAGTAGATAAAATCATACATTACGAAACCAATCCGGCTACCCTGGGAGACTGGCGTACCAGGACAGGCTTTGTATGTGATGATGAAGATGGCAATACGCATATTCGCGATACAGATGATATCGCCCGTAAGGATGAAAGCCGCCATCCATTGTACACACAGCAGAAGATATATATTGACGCTTACAAACAAGTGTCCACATCCGGTGAAAAGCGCTATCCGGATGCCAACAAGGCAATCAACAACAACATATTCAAAGGTTTGCTATCCATGACCTATCTCGGACACGGAGGACCGTTGGGCTGGGCACAGGAGCGCATTTTAACTATTCCTGATATAGAAAGCTGGACGAATGCCGACAACCTGACGCTTTTTATTACGGCAACATGTTCATTCGGAGCGTATGACAATCCTTCAAAACTCAGCCCGGCAGAATATGCCATACTGAACCCTAAGGGTGGAGCCATAGCACTCATGACGACAACAAGGGCTGTATATACCAATACCAACAAACTTCTTACGGATGCCACACATGAGAATCTGCTTGATAAAGTGCAAGGTGAGCGCCCCACTTTAGGTTATATAATGACTGAAGGGAAAAACAAATATCAGTCCGATAATTCATTCAGGGTTAACTCACGGAAATTCGTATTGTTAGGAGATCCTTCCATGCCGCTGGCATTGCCAAAATACAATATAGTGACCGAGAAAATCAATGGCTCGGATGCGGCACTGGCAACTGATACTATGGCTGCTCTCCAAAAAGTACAGCTAAGCGGATATATAGCAGGTAGTGACAATGCAATCCTGTCAGACTTCAATGGTACTCTGTATATAACCGTTTATGATAAAAAATCATCACTGCGTACTTTGTCCAATGATGGTAACACTTCATCCGTGTTCCCATTTACAATGTACAAGAATATATTGTTCAAAGGTTCAGCTACGGTAAATAACGGAAGATGGACCGTCAGTTTCAGAATACCTAAAAATATTGATTACAATTATGGATATGGGCGTATCACCTATTATGCACATGATGGTCAGAGCCGTGACGCTTCCGGAAATTATGACAAAATCATCATCGGCGGCTCCTCCTCCGACCTGTTGACTGACAATCAGCCACCTCAATTATCCGCCTATATGAACGATGTAAGTTTTGTTCATGGAGGCATAACCAATTCCAGTCCTGTACTCCTGCTGCATTTATCAGACGACCTTGGTATAAATGTAACCGGAAATGCCATTGGACAGGATATTACTGCTATACTGGATGGAGACAACAGGAATATTCTTATACTGAATGATTTTTACGAAGCACAAAAGGATGATTACACTTCCGGTATAGTAAGATACCCTTTGAGTAAACTTTCTGCAGGTAGTCATTATATCACAACCAAAGCCTGGGATATCTCCGGCAACTCAGCAGAAACACGTATAGATTTTATTGTAGCTGACCTTAACGACAACAAATTGAAAAGGGTACTCAATTATCCCAATCCGTTTACTTCCCACACGCAGATACAGTTTGATCACAATTTACCCAATACCGAGCTGGATATTGTAGTCAACATCTATACAATTACCGGAAAACTTGTAAAAAGTATCACCGAAACAAAATATTCTACCGGATTTAGAGTTAATGATATTGTCTGGAATGGAAAGGATGATTTTGAAGGAGATTTAGCCCGTGGAATATATCTGTATAAGGTATTAATACATTCAAAAGAACTAAACATTACCAAGGAGAGTAATTTTGAGAAGCTTATTAAGTTATAAATATACAATTTAACAAATTTAATTAGTAATATTGCGCCAGTTTTAAACACAGAATATGAATTTTAACATTAAAAATCTCTATTTAAGTATAATATTTCTATTACCTGCATTGCTTCAGGCACAGGTTTTCGATCCCAATAAAGGTTGTGTAATTGATAATAATGGAAATTGCGTATCCAACACTTTACTCACCGCCATGCCTTTTTTGCGTATCACACCGGATGCCCGTTCAGGAGCCATGGGAGATATGGGTCTGGCACTGAGTCCCAATTCCAACTCCATGCATTTCAACGCATCCAATCTTGTCTTTTCGCCTCAGGAATCCGGTTTTTCCATAACCTACACGCCTTGGCTGACTAACCTGAATCTGGACGATATATTTCTGTTATACACTTCAGGATACTATAAGATAGATAAAAATTCGGCTATTGGTGGCTCTATCCGGTTTTTCTCTTTGGGTGATATCGACTTTACGGATGCTCAAGGTGGATCTCTGGGTACAGGAAGACCGCGTGAAGGTGAATTTTCAGTAGCATACGCCCGAAAATTAGGTGACAAATTATCAGCTTCCCTTACCGGTAAATATATATTCAGCAATCTGGCTTCCGGTCAGCAGGTGAATGGTGTTGATATCAACACAGCCAAGGCATTTGCTGCTGATCTTGGCGTTAATTACCGTACAAACTCTACATTGTGGGGATACAAGAGTGAGGTGTCTTTAGGAGCAGCTATAACCAATATAGGTTCTAAAGTATCCTATACCAGAGACAACTTAGTCAAGGATTTTATACCGGCGAATATGGGTTTAGGGACGGCAATAAAACTGAATTTTGATCAGCACAATACACTTACCTTTGGCGTTGATTTCAACAAACTGTTAGTTCCCACACCCATTGCTTATAAAATGATTGATGCCAACAATAATGAAATCGTCAATCCTGAATGGGATAAAGATGGAAATGATATAGCTGATTACCGTGAAAAATCACTTTTCTCCGGTATTTTAGGATCATTTACGGATGCTCAGGGCGGTTTCAGGGAGGAATTAAAAGAAGTAGCCGTAAGTATTGGAGCAGAATACTGGTATGATAATCAATTTGCTTTCAGAACAGGCTATTACTGGGAAAGTCAGGAAAAAGGTAACAGACAGTATTTTACAGTTGGTGCTGGTATCAAGTACAACGTATTTGGAATCGATCTTTCTTATCTGGTACCTACTTCTGTTATTCCAAACCCATTGGATAATACACTCAGATTTTCTCTTTTGTTTGACTTCTCATTGTTTCAGGCAGATTAATTTGTAATTGACTTATTAGATATATCCAAATACAAAAAAGGGAGTAAAAATTGTTTTACTCCCTTTTTTGTATCTATGATGCAAATTTGTTATTCCTCTTCCTGAACAGAAGGCGGATACATTTTTTTAACATTTTCAAACATCGCATCTATTTTAAACATTTCATCGATGGTTTCATCTGAATAGAAATGTACTACCGGAATCCGGCGTACCTGACTTTTGATGCGTTGTACCAATGCCTGCTTTAAAAGGTGTGTATGATTGGAAATGCTTTTCAGCACACCTTCCTTGTCATTTGTATTAAAAATACTGACATAAATCTTGGCTTGAGACAAATCAGGAGCTACTTTTACAGTTGTCACTGAAACGAATGCGTCACCATATATGTAGCGTCCATGTTCCTGCAGAATAGGAGCAAAACTTCGCTTAATCAACTCACCAATTTGCAATTGTCGCTTACTATCCATGATCAATAGTGTTATAATTAGTGCAAAATTAATAAATTTGCGGATAAAGACGTTGTTAATATTAATAATTTGGCAAATCAACGCAACATACTGGAACTGCCCGTAGAGTATATCAAAGGCATAGGACCTGCGAAAGGAGAAACCATTCGCAAGGAATTGAACATCCATACTGTTGAGGACTTTTTGTATAGTTTCCCTTTCAGGTATATAGACAGGACTACATATCAGGTAATCAGTGATGTCAGGGAAGACGGAGATTTAGTCCAACTCAAGGGCAGATTGATTAACTTTGAAAAAATCAAGGGTAAAAACAACCGGTACCGGCATCAGGGAAAGTTTATGGATGCATCAGGCTCGTTGGATCTGGTATGGTTTCAGAGTGGTATCTGGTTGGAGAAGATTTTGCAACCTGGAGAAGAGTACATCATTTTTGGTAAAATTTCCATTTTTAGTGGTAAAAAATCAATGATTCACCCCGAAATGGAATTAGTCAAGGATGCCAATACAAATTTGGCACCGACATTCAGTCCAGTATATTCCAGCACTGAAAAACTGAATGCCAAAGGTCTTGACCAGAAAGCCCGACGAAAAATCATCCGGCAAATACTGGATACACTAACATCTGATGATATTCCCGAAACTTTGCCGGATTATATGTTGGCAAAACTCAACCTATGCAGTCGGCGTGAAGCGTTGCTGTGGATACATTTTCCTGAGAATGAGACTCAGAAAAATGCTGCTACCAACCGCATAAAATACGAAGAATTCTTTTATGTTCAGATACGGCTTTTACACGGTAAAATCCAACGGAAACAAAAATTTATAAGTATTCCTTTTTCAACCATAGGTACAAACTTCAATACATTCTATAAAGAGAAGATGAAGTTCGAACTCACAGGTGCACAAAAACGTGTGATCAAAGAGATACGTGCTGATGTATCCAAAACTACTCAAATGAATCGTTTATTGCAGGGAGATGTCGGTAGCGGAAAAACGATAGTTGCGCTGCTATCCATGCTGATGGCAATAGATAACGGTCTCCAGTGCTGTATGATGGCACCGACGGAGATACTTGCCCAGCAACATTACGACTCCATACTATCTACTTTGGACGATATGGATATAAATGTGGCGTTTCTGACAGGTAGTATCAAAGGGAAAAAAAGGGAAAAAATACTGCAGGATCTGGCTGATGGTAGTATACATATCATAATCGGCACACATGCTTTGATAGAGGAAACTGTAATTTTTAAAAAGTTAGGATTGGCAATCGTGGATGAGCAACACCGGTTCGGAGTAGCTCAGCGAGCGAGTCTGTGGTATAAAAATGATAGTTTCGCACCTCATATTCTCGTCATGACAGCCACGCCTATTCCGCGTACACTGGCGATGACACTGTACGGAGATCTTGACGTGTCGGTAATTGACGAATTGCCTCCGGGTCGAAAAGATATCCAAACACTGCATAAATATGAGTCAGCAAGGCCACAAGTGATAGAATTTATGCATAAGGAAATCGCCAAAGGCCGTCAAATATACATCGTATATCCACTCATCGAAGAATCTGAAAAACTGGATCTTCAGAATCTGCAGGAAGGTTATGAGCGACTTTTACAATATTTTCCACTTCCTGAATACCAGATCAGTGTCGTACACGGACGTATGAAAGCTAAAGATAAGGATTGGGAAATGCAGCGATTTGTCAATAAAACCACACATATCATGGTAGCGACCACCGTGATAGAAGTCGGAGTCAATGTACCCAATGCTTCCGTGATGATTATCGAAAATGCAGAACGCTTCGGTCTGTCACAACTGCATCAGCTGAGAGGACGCGTAGGACGAGGAGCGGAACAGTCATATTGTATCCTGATGAGTGACTATAAATTGACAAAAGAAAGTCGCGAACGCATTGCTACAATGGTACGTACGAATAATGGATTTGATATAGCAGAAGCCGACTTAAAGCTGCGGGGTCCCGGTGATATTCAGGGTACACAGCAAAGCGGATTAATGGACTTCAAACTACTGGAATTAAGCAAGGACAGACCCATAATGGATACTGCACGAAACATTGCTCTGAGAATTATAGAAAACGACCCCAATCTGGAGCGCGATATTCACATAACGATACGTCAGCAGATACAGAGACTGAGAAGAAAAAACAAAGATTGGGCAAGATTCTCTTAATTTCCGGAATTCAGTTCATCATTTAAAACAGATCAAAAAGATTGTTGACTCCGGGACAACGGTCAACATTAAATCCTTCAGCATAATCCACACCTAAATCCCTGCCATAAACCCTATCTTTACTTTTAACTGAATCAATAAAAGACGGACCTGAAATCGGTGTCAGAGGTTCTTTAGAATCCGGATCAAAAAACTGGGATTTAAATGCCTTGATAACGGCAATTTTTCTGTCCATATAGTCTGTAATATCCACTGCAAAGTCCACTTTCTGATGTCTGTCCTGCGTATAATGATATACAGATTTAGGACGCCAGGCAGCCAAATCCTCATCTCCATCTACTATGATTTTTCTCAGGCCTGCAAGAAAACAGGCATCACTAACCAGTTTGGCAGCCCTGCCATGATCCGGATGCCGGTCGCTTATAGCATTGCAAAGAACGATTTCCGGCTGAAATTGACGTATAACCTTGACTATGGACATGAGATTTTCTCTCGTATGTGTGAAAAAGCCATCAGCCAATCCCAGATTTACCCTTGGCACATCACCAAAATGCTTTCTTGCAGCTTCAGCCTCTTCCAGTCTTAATGCAGCGCTTCCCCTGGTACCCAATTCTCCCTGTGTCAAATCACATAGTGCGATGGAATATCCCAAATCCAAATGCCTGAACAAGGTACCGGAAGCACTCAACTCAATATCATCAGGATGGACTCCAATCGCCAGTATATCTACTTTATTTGTCGTCATTCAGTTGTCAATTTCTAATTTTAAAACATATTCAATACCTTATCATAATCAAAATTACTATGAAAATGTTTAATTATGTTGTATTCAGTAAAGTAATATATTCAACAGATTCTGAATAGTATATCTACCATTTTACGTTATGTAATTGTATAAAGCTTTCAGAGAAATTAAAAAAATGACTGATATTTATGTTTTTGATTGAATTTTACCCGTACCTTGTGTACTTGTAATAATCAGTAGAAAATGAGCATTATTAACTGGGATATACATCTATTTGAAATGATCAATACAGGAATGTCATCCAATATACTGGATATGATACTTCCTTGGATGCGGGCTCCGCTATTCTGGATTCCGTTGTATGTTTTTTTAATAGCTTTTGTATTATTTAATTTTGGCAAAAAGGGATTCTGGCTCATACTCTTCATCACCATGACTGTAAGTACATCAGATATAGTAAGTTCGAGATTAATAAAAAAATCAGTAGAAAGATTACGTCCTTGCAATGATACCAGCATAAACGTAGTCAAGCGCGTACGATGTGGTGGTGGTTACAGTTTCACATCTTCGCACGCTACCAATCATTTTGCTGTAGCTTCATTCCTCTTTTCAACCCTGGGTCTTCATTTCAGAAGGTATCGCTTCTGGCTTTGGATTTGGGCAGCGATTATATCGTTTGCACAGGTGTATGTCGGTGTACATTTTCCTTTGGATATATTGGCAGGTGCAATTATCGGTACACTAATCGGGCAATTCTGGGTATTCATTTTCAATAAATATCATAGGCATACGCTGAATATAAATCTTATAACGGCATGACAAAATCCGAAATATATAAAATCCTGTCTGAGGTAGCTGATCCTGAAATACCTGTAATTTCCATAGAAGAACTGGGTATATTAAGAGATGTGAAAATCGATGATAATAATCAATCTATAAGCGTCTTCATCACTCCTACCTATAATGGCTGCCCCGCAATGGATATGATCTCCTTCAATATCCGTACAGCACTGACAGATGCCGGAATTACAGATTTTGAAATCATATCACTTATTGAACCGGCATGGACAACCGATTGGATTTCGGATGCGGGAAGACAGAAATTACTGGACTACGGCATCGCACCGCCGGCAGAAAGCAGTACTGACACCGCTTTTCTTAAAGGCAAATCACCTGTAGTCGCCTGTCCGCAATGTGGTTCAGTCGATACCGAAATGGTCAGTAGATTCGGTTCTACACCGTGTAAGGCTTTATACAGATGCCTGAGTTGTCAGGAACCTTTTGACTATTTCAAATGTCATTAGTAATATTATCAGATTATAAGTTACAGTACCTATTTTCAATACATATATTTGCACTTACCCGTGCATTTTAAATGAAACTTTAAATTAAAAAATATTCTTAAAACATGTCTTACATAACCACATCCATATCAGATAAAGTAGCCACAATAACTTTTTCTCGTGCAGATAAACTCAATAGTTTTATCAGAGAAATGGCATTTGAACTGCAATCAGCACTTGACCAGCTTGCCGTTAATGAAGCCGTTCGCTGTATAGTCATAACCGGAGAAGGAAGAGCTTTTTGTGCTGGTCAGGATCTCATAGAAGCTACCGATCCGGATGGTCCTTCATTATCAAGTATTGTAAGCGAGCACTATAATCCTGTAATCATACGCATCCGCAATATACCAAAGCCCGTAATAGCTGCTGTCAATGGAGTTGCTGCCGGTGCAGGAGCTAATATTGCACTTGCCTGCGATATAGTAGTAGCCTCAGAATCAGCATCATTTATCCAGATATTCAGCAAGATAGGACTTATTCCGGATAGTGGCGGCACCTATATGCTGCCACGTCTTATTGGAATGCAACGTGCTACTGCATTGATGATGCTCGGAGATAAAGTCAATGCTATAAAAGCCAGGGAAATGGGTATGATATACGAAGTATATAAAGATGAATCATTCTCAGAGGAAGTTAGAAAACTTGCTCTTCAACTTGCAGAAATGCCTACCTATGGACTTGCTTTGACAAAACAGGCATTGAATCAATCTTACATGAACAATCTTGTACAACAATTGTCTCTGGAAGATGAATTGCAAACACTTGCAGGTAATAGTGCTGACTATAAAGAGGGAACTTCTGCTTTTTTAGAAAAGAGAAAACCCTTGTTTAAAGGCAGATAAAGTGTTGAATAAAGTGATCAATAAAGTATTGCCAATTATCTATTTTTTTAATAATTATTTTTATAAATTTAATTAATCCTGAATGTTCATAAAAAAGCTAAGCAACATAACAAGGCAAATGAGCACATATCTGCTACCCAAAAAAGGATTTTATTTTTTGGGAATGATATTAGTCCGAATCATCAGATATTTTCGTAAAATCACAAACCGCAACTTACTTGAACGGGATTATCAAACAGTAACAGTATATCCGGGATCAAAAATGCGAGTGGACAGACTTTCCTATATGGGTGGTAGTTTGTATTGGACAGGATTTCATCATATTAATGAGATTTTGTTTTTAAAATCTTTTCTCAGACAAGATATGGTATTCATTGATGTAGGTGCAAATCAGGGAGAATTTTCCATATTTGCAGCTAAACTTCTTTCACAAGGAAAAGTAATCGCCTTTGAACCGGTATCTTATTCACGAAATTTATTAGAAAAAAATAAACATATCAACCAGTTCCATAACCTGGAAATCATACCATGCGGGCTGGGAAACCAGGAAACCAGATTGCCTATATTCACAACTTCCTATGACCCAGCCTATGCAGGCAGGAATGATGGTCTTTCATCTGTATATAAAACAGAATACAGAAATTGTTTTGAAGAAATAATTGACATAACGGTATTTGACACGCATTTTTTAACTTCAATGACCCGGATGGATTTTGTAAAAATCGATATCGAAGGTGGTGAATTGTACGCACTTCAGGGTATGAAACAGTCTCTTCTTAAATTCAAGCCGTGGATATTGATAGAAGTAGGTAATGATACGATTGAGGCAGCAGGTTATACTATAGACGATCTTATTCATTTTTTTAATGACATAGATTATAGTTTTTATGCGATAAAAAGAGGTGTTTTGCAAAATAGCAAAATCACAAAATTTGATTATTGGGGAAATTATATAGTCAGACCAAATTAGCATTCATGTCTTCAGCCATCTTATATAACTATCAAAAATGGACATCCTTTATCGAAGGAGATGTGGTTATTTTGGAAAGTGAATATCCGGTAATCCTCAGCGATTTTGATCCAAAGTCTAAACTTCAACATATCACCTGTTTTTTCAAACAAGTATATACACTACTGAAAAACTGGAAGCAATATCAGGTTATTATAACTCAAATATCAGGCTATCATGCCTTTATTCCTTCATTGCTGAGTTTAATGAAATTAAAAAAACATATCATACTCCTGCATGGCACTGATTGTAATATTATCTATAAAATCAACTACGGTAATCTCGGAAAACCAATGCTTGGATGGTTTACAAAAAAATCCATGCAATGGGCATCTCTATTGTTACCTGTAAGTAATTCACTGGTTCATAATACATCAACCTATCTTGACGAAGATGAATGTTCATTAGGACTTAGTAAAAACATCCCAAACCTGACTACACCCATCGTGATTCTGGCCAATGGCATAAGGACAGAACAATTTGTTATCACCCAAACAGAAAGACCGCCCAAGAGCTTCCTTACCGTTGCTTTGCATTTGGAAAAAGAACGAAATTTTATACTCAAAGGAATCGACTTGATAATAGATCTGGCAAAATTAAACCCGGATTATACATTTACAATTCTCGGTTCAGGCACCTTATATAATTATAATAACACATTGCCCAACGTGCACATTATTAACAAAGTGCCGCATAATGATTTGCCTGATTATTACAACCGGCACAGATACTATCTTCAGTTATCCATGTCAGAAAGTTTTGGCCTTGCACTCTGTGAAAGTATGCTTTGCGGATGTATACCCATCGTTAGCGATACGGGTATCATGCCAGAGATTGTTCAAGATTATGGGTATATTTTGAAAAAAAAGGATGTAGCAACTTTAAATTCTATGATTATAAAAGCTATAGAACAACCTCAATCAGCTGTTCCTGATATGATGAAAAAAATGCATGATTCAGTCAGTGAAAGATTTGATATGCGGTTACGCAAAACAAATTTATTAAACATTGTGCAAAAAATAATGAATTGAAAAAGATCGTCCTTATAGACAATTACGATTCCTTCACCTATAATCTGGTTCACCTCATCCGGGAAGTTACCGATAATCCGGTTACAGTCTTAAAAAATGATGCATTTGTACTTTCAGATTTAGAACCATATGATTATATAGTCCTGTCACCCGGTCCCGGATTACCTGATGAAGCCGGGCTACTCAAAGAAGTAATCCGCCACTTTTACACTAGTAAAAAAATCCTGGGTGTTTGTCTGGGTTTGCAGGCTATAGGAGAAGTATTTGGTGCTACCTTAAAAAACCTGTCCCAAGTTTTCCATGGTATGAAAACCAATGTTCATTGTACATCATCCTTTGATCCTATATTTGATGGTATCGGTAATGCATTTGAAGCAGGAAGATATCACTCCTGGGTTATCGACCGGACAACTTTGCCTGATGACTTGGTTATCACAGCTAT
Organism: Saprospiraceae bacterium; assembly: GCA_020850225.1. Taxonomy (GTDB): domain Bacteria; phylum Bacteroidota; class Bacteroidia; order Chitinophagales; family Saprospiraceae; genus OLB9. The sequence continues at coordinate 33,425 of JADZFD010000078.1, forward strand.
AGATACTGAAAATGAGATTATGGCCATCAGGCATAGCACATATCCCGTATTCGGTGTACAGTTTCACCCGGAATCGTACATGACATCAAAAGGAAAAAGAATGATTGAAAACTTTCTTTCGATAGAGTAAACATTAACATTTCTCCATTGAAATTTACTTACCGACTATTCAACATTTAAGACAATACTATCTTAAAACATGACAAAAACATGATAAAAATCTATCATCTTTTTGGATATAATTTATGTTATATATACGGAATGTATTAGTGAAGGTTATTAACCGGAAACAGGACATTTCAAATATTTAACAAGTAAAACATAAAGTATGAAAAAGCGGATTGTAGTAATTGGAGGCGGATTTGCAGGATATAATTTTATTAAGAATCTGAATCATCCGGATTATCATATTGTGTTGGTAGACAGAAATAACTATCTCTTTTTTCCTCCATTGTTATATCAGGTAGCTACAGGTTTTTTAGAACCTTCCAATATCAGTTATCCTTACAGGAAAATGATAAGAAATAGGCGTAATATCAGTTTCAAAATGGGTGAATTGATACGGATAGAACCTGACAAAAAACGTATTTTACTTACTACGGGTGAACTCGATTATGATTATCTTGTTTTGGCTACAGGTACAGAGTCCAATTATTTTGGAATGGCGAATGTTAAAAATAATGCCATTCCGATGAAAACGATTAATGATGCAATCGAAATGCGCAACTATCTCCTCAATCAGATGGAGCGTGCTACAACAATGCTTGACAACCCCGGTCAACTACGCAAGATACTGAATATCGTTGTAGTAGGTGGCGGTCCGACAGGTGTTGAAATTTCAGGAATGCTTGCAGAAATGGTTGCATCTGTTTTTTATAAGGACTATCCCGAAATTAAAAATACGGGTGTTCCGATACAAATATTTCTCATTGATGGTCAATCTCAGCTACTGTCACCGATGAGCCGGGCATCACAGGTCAATACATACCGGGATCTTAAAAATTTAGGTGTTAATATTATTTTGGGCTGTTCTGTCAAGGACTATACAGATAATCAGGTAGAATTGACAGATGGGACATACATCGAAACAGAAAACCTGATATGGGCTGCGGGAATCACCGGATCTTTTTTTGAAGGCATACCCAAAGAGTTTTATGGTCGCGGAAAAAGGTTGATAGTTGATGCATACAATCAAATCATAGGTTTATCTGACATATATGCCATAGGCGACAATTGCATCCAAACTACTGATAAATCATTTGAAAATGGTCATCCTCAGGTAGCTCAGGTTGCACTGCAACAGGGAAAAAATCTCGCTTATAATTTTATCAACGTGATAAAAGCCAAAGCTTTACATCCATTTACCTATAAAGACAAAGGATCAATGGCTGTAATAGGGCGCAATAAGGCCGTTGCAGACTTACCACCAAAATTACATTTCAGAGGTTTTATTGCTTATTTTATATGGGGATTTATACACCTGATATCATTGGTACATTACCGAAACAGGTTTACAACTTTCTACAACTGGGTAGTGGCGTATTTTACTAAAGATCAGGCATTGCGGATGATCATCCGACCTGAAACTAAATATAATGCAACAGATTCAAAAATCGATAAAAAAAAGATAAAAAGCGATGTAAACCCTGAATGTACAACTTTATAAAACAATACAGAGACACTTCTTATAATGAATCTTTGCTGTAAGGTTTGACATCAAACTTCCAGATGAAGCCCTCAATTCTGAGGTCATTGTGATTAGCTTTTTGCATTGGATGTACACGTGAATTTGGCTCTGTATAAGCTTTAAAATCCGTAAGTTGCTTATCTTTAAATATAAAACGCATCGTAGATGACTCTGTAGTGTTTACACCAATATAGGCTTTGTCGTCGTCTTTCATGTAATATACCAGTCTCGCATTACCATCTACGAAAACATCGTGCAAAACGCCATCCAAAAACCCGGCGTCAATCTCTCTTCCCTGAATCTGATCGTAAAAAAGTAAGTCGTCCGTTTTTAAAATGGTACCATGTTGCCGTACCTTAACGCTTTTCATTTTTCCACCTTTGACAAACATCGAAATCGTATCACCCGCTATCTGCGTACTATCCGACCACATAAACGGAGCTTCATATAATGTAAATACTGAATCCGTCTTACTGAACACAATTGAGTCACAAACTGCTTGCATATCCGATTTAAAAATCCGTACCAATCCATCACCGATAAAATAATCCAGGGTATCCATAATACCTGTAAAGATCGTATCTGATTGGAAGCTGACATTCAAACTATCTTTAGTAACTGACATTGAATCCTTTAAGACTGGAATCGGAATGAGCGTTATACTATCCGTTTCTAAGTTGTTACGATCCCTTATACTTTTCTGACTTTGATTCCTTCTTTTATCCGGATATAGGATGCGTTCTTTAATAACCCTGTGCGACCTGAATGTATCGGCTTTCATATACAGGCTGTCACCATCCATATTAAAAGCAATCAATGGTCTGTTCTGATAATTAAAAACCTTCATATCGTTTTCGGCCTCGTTGAATGTGATGTGATCTGCATACATGGTTGACTGTGCAGAAGTATCCTTCCAGATTACATTGCCCAGAGCAATACCGATCTTTTGGGTTTTATCGTAATCCAGCGTATCCGCTTTGATATGTGTCGCCCCATCCCTGATTTCTGATCTGCCTGTAACATTAAATTTTTCGGTTTTTTTATTGAAGGTTATTTTATCGCCGTTTACTTCATTGGATTTACTTTTATAATATCCGTGTTCTTTCAAAGTATATTCCTCTGTAGTTTCATTGTAAACAATAATACGTGCAAATGCTGTATCATTATTTGTAATATATTTACTTAATTTCCCTTCATTTTTAGCAATCAGTTCAATTTTTTTTATCGTGCCATTATATCGGATTGTATCAGAAGTTGCATATTTTTCTACTTCTATATATTGTGCATTACCGATAAATTCTCCATTTTCATCATCCATGTCAAACCATCCAGACTGACTGTAAATCTGTGAAGAATCTTTGTGAATTTCTACGGGAGCTATAAATTTTACTTTTTGTTCAGCAGTATTGTAGACAAGTGAATCAGACTTCAATTCAAAGTGTTCTCCGGATACTTTTACATATTCATAAAAATAAGCCTGTTTTTCTTTAAGGACATACTTGCCTCTCTTACTTACGATGCTTGAAAGCTGATCCTCAAGTCTTGCATTCCGGTTATAGTAAGCGATCTTATTTTTGACATCATACTTGAGGTAGGTCGTAAATAGTTTTTTGGTCGGACCGTTTTCCAGGATGACATTACCATACAGATAAGCCACCAGCGAATCCCCGTCGTATCTCAGTGAATCAGAAAATATACGTATGGTGTCATTTTGCAACATTGCCACATTGTGTCGCATCTTCAATATATTGCCACGCAAAATGGCAGTATCACAATACATAAACGTATTGGCGTGGTATATCTTTACTTCTCCATTGAGATACTGTGTAGCAGGTAGTAAAGTAGCATCAATAATCTGATTATTTTCACTATGTATCGAAATACTTTTCTGTGCATAGCTGCTTGCTATCCAACCCAATAGTAATATCCAAATCCATAAAAAACGATTCTTCATACACATAGTCCACTTATGCCAGATCTCAGATATAAACGATTTGCCCTGATAAATAGTATGGCTAACAAAGTTCAAAAACGGACAAAGATAAATAAATTATGTTTGAAAAATTATGCTAACATCATCAAATGTCAAAATCTTACGAACCTTCAATATAATATCCGGTATTTATAATTCTTAATTCGTCTTCAAAGATTCAACCCGATTTTTTTAATATTTACAATAATAATCTATACGTAAAGCATTGAAAGTACAACTAATACTTTATTTTTACATTAAAATTAATATTTTTTTACTAAATCTATAAAAATCAATTATTTATGAAATCATACATTTTTTTTATTGCTATACTTTTTATGTCAGCAAATCTAAGTTATAGTCAAACTTTTCAAATTGGAGTGAAAGGAGGTGTTAATTTTTCAAATTTTTACGGAAATGATCTTTCGAATATCAGTTCTGATGTTTTACTGGGGTTTCATGCAGGAGGATTAATAAATCTAAAATTCGGTTCTGTTTTCTCAGTTCAGCCTGAGCTTTTGATTTCTTCACAGGGAGCCAAACTGAAAAACGCTGTAAATAAAGAAAATTTCAAGGCTACCTATTTTAATATTCCCCTGATGCTGAAATTCAACATTCATTCAGGTATTTATGCAGAAGTCGGACCCCAGGCAGGTTTTAAAATAGGTGAAAACAACAATACAAATACGGATATCAAAAATCTCGATACGGCTATTGCTGGTGGTTTGGGTTATCACAGTAATTCGGGTTTTGGTATCGGTGCGCGTTATATTGCTGGTTTGTCCAAAGTTGGAGATATAAATTTTGGTGGTGGTGTCAACCCTGATTATAAAAACAGTACTATCCAGGTCAGTTTATTTTATACCTTTTTTAATAACTGATTTTCAGATAGTCAATCTATATTATATCAATAAAAATTTTCTGTGAGACATTCCATCTCATACATTCTGTTTAAAAAAGTTTAAAATATCAACAATACATGCAGCTATCCTCATTTGACTGGAGTATAATATTCCTTTATTTTGTGGTCACTTTAATTTTAGGTACAATAATTACCAGCAAATCCGGTAAAAACAGTGAGGAATTTTTCCTGGGTAGTCGTAAAATGCCTTGGTGGTTGTTGGGTATATCCATGGTAGCTACTACATTTTCAGCAGATACACCCAATCTTGTAACAGATATAGTCAGAAATCACGGTGTATCGGGCAACTGGGCATGGTGGGCATTTCTGCTTACCGGAATGCTGACTGTATTTATTTATGCTAAACTATGGCGCAGATCTGAGGCTACCACCGATCTGGAATTTTATGAATTAAGATACAGTGGTAAAGATGCCAGTTTTCTTCGGGGATTCAGGGCCGTATATCTGGGTGTTTTCTTCAATGTGGTGATAATGGCTACTGTCATACTTGCCGGCATTAAAATCGCGGGCATCCTGTTAGGTATCAGTGCAATAAAAACGGTGATGATTATCTCCCTGATTACAGTAGTATATTCAGCTGTAGGAGGATATAAAGGTGTACTGTATACTGACTTTTTTCAATTTATTTTAGCCATGATAGGAATGGTATGGGCAAGTGTATATATCGTAAACATGCCGGAAATAGGTGGACTTTCACAACTCTTATCTCATCCGGAGATTCAGTCAAAAATGGACTTTATACCACCTATGGACAATATGGATGTAGTTATTCCTCTTCTATTGATTCCTTTGGCTGTACAGTGGTGGAGTGTATGGTATCCGGGAGCTGAGCCCGGAGGAGGCGGCTATATAGCTCAAAGAATGCTCTCTGCCAAAGACGAAAAAAATGCGGTCGTAGCTACATTATTGTTTAATGTAGCACATTATGCGCTACGTCCATGGCCTTGGATTTTGATTGCATTTGCTTCCATAGTTGTCTTTCCTGAACTGAGTGATATCGCTGCCAAGTTTCCTTCAATAGAATCATCCTTTGTAAAAGACGATTTAGCCTTTCCGGCGATGTTGTACTTTCTTCCTTCCGGATTGATGGGATTAGTGATAGCAGCACTTATAGCTGCACTTATGTCTACCATATCCACACATCTCAATTGGGGCAGTTCATATATAGTAAACGATGTATATCAACGCTTTATTAACAAAACTGCATCAGAAAAACAACTTGTTTTTACAGCAAGGATTAGTACTGTCATTCTGATGATACTGGCAGCAATCCTGTCCTTGTATCTGACAAGTGCCAAATCATCATTTGATATATTGCTTCAGATAGGAGCAGGAACGGGATTGTTATTTATACTCCGCTGGTTTTGGTGGAGAATCAATGCTGTTAGCGAGATAGTAGCGATGGTTATCTCATTTGTCATAGCACTCATTATGGAGTTAATAGTCAAAGACAAGCTTGACAGCCATGAAAAAATGGTAATAGGTGTTGCAATAACTACCATTTTCTGGATTGGGGCTACATATTTAAGCAAGCCTACCGATATGCGTACTTTGATAAGCTTTTATACCAAGATTCGTCCGCATAGTATCGGCTGGGCACCTGTCATCCAGGAAGGTAAAAAACTCGGATTAATAAAAGATGAGGATATAACTCAGGGCGCACTCCCATCGGAGATTCTGATGATGTTTCTGGGGTGTATTGCTGTTTATGCTTTATTATTTGGTATGGGATATGTCATCTATGGTCAGTATCCGGAGGCAACCTTATCAACAATCATTGCAGTACTGGCATCCTGGACGCTCTATAAAACCTGGATAAAAAAGGAAAAGAAATACATTGGGTAAAATAAATATTATTGACAACTTGATAAGTCAATAATATCGCAATGAATTAGCTCAGATAATATACCCACATAAGTATAAATTGGATGTTATGTGTATAAAATAGCCATAAAAATACCTTCTATGAATATTAATTCCTGATGTATTCAGGGAAAAGACCTGAAATTTAATTGGATAATTTCATGAAATCGAATCTTTCAGCTCAGGCTTAATTAAGGTATCAAAAGTGCATTAATAACGAAGATATCTCAATATTCTATCTTCAGGATTGAACTGTTTAAAAACTATAAAATTAGCTTTTAAAAACAAAAAAAGTGCTCCTGTCTTTATCGAAAGGAACACTTTTTATAATATCAACAACAAAAATTATTTTTTCTTACCGCCTTTTCCAACTTCTTTTGCAGCAGCAGCAGCAGCAGCTTTCAATGCTCTTGGTATTTCGATTAGTGCTATAGGAGTAGATGGGTTGGTCATGATTTCAATACCATTTGGAACAATAATGTCTCTGATTCTCAATGCCTGACCCAATTCCAGCTTAGAAATGTCTGCTTTCAACTCATCAACCAAAAATTCTGGTTTGGTTTTGATTTTAATCTTTCTGATTTGCTGAATCAATTTTCCACCTACTTTTACACCTGGAGATGACCCTTTAAATCTCAAAGGAATTTCCACTTTAATCGGCGTATCAGCGATAATTCTTAAAAAATCAATATGGATAACTTCATCCGTTACCGGATCTTGTTGCATTGACTTTAGTATAGCTTTAAATTTTTTGCCTTCAATATCCAAATTGGCTATTTTGAAATCGGCAGTATAAATCAGATGTCTTACGCTAGCAGGAGAAACAGTAAAGTGAACTACTTCGTCTCCTCCATATAATACTGCTGGTATATTACCAGACTTTCTAACTTCTTTTGAACCTTTTTTTCCTAAATCGGCCCTATTAAATCCTTGAATTTCTAATGATGTCATGACTAAAATATCTTAGCGTTATTTCTAAAGAGCCGCAAAGATAGGCATTTATTATTATTTATATTCATTTTTATTAAAAAAATATTTTTGAACATCAATTTATAAAATATATAGTAATTGATCATCTCATTCAAAATGTCAAAAATATGCAAACATTTTGGGTACTTCATCTGAATCCCAACAATAATTCTTTCGAAATAAATTCCATAGCTTAAAAAATATGTAATTTTGATTTCATATTTCACTTATCTTTGTTTTATAAATCCAATTACATCTCCTATGTTTCTATTGGAAAAATTCAGACTTATCAGGTCAGGGCTATTACTTTTAGTTGCATTATTGATAATTGCACCACATATGTCTATCGGACAAATACAAGATTACGCACCTGTTGTTAAGAAAGGACATACAGATATACCTTTCGAATACATCAATGGATTTATCATTGTAGATGTGCTCTTCCAGAAGATTGTTCCGATGAAATTCATCTTTGACACCGGTGCTGAATATTCCGTTTTATTCAAACCTGAATATATTACTGCACTTCAGATTCCATGCAGCAAGAAAGTCCGGTTGGTAGGAACGGATCTGAATACAGAAATATGGGCAGATATATGTTCAGGTGTTTATCTTCAGGTATCATCAGTCCAATCCAAACTGCAACAAATCATAGTTCTGGATGAAGATTATACTGATGTTGACGAATTTATAGGAAAGCAAATTAGTGGTATCTTAGGAGCTGATTATTTTCATAATAATGTAGTTTCAATCGATTATAAAAAAATGTTAATCACAATAATTGAATCCACATCTTTCATACCCGAGAAATACCATAAATATGAATCCTTCGATCTGGATATCATAAATAACAAACCTTACCTGAACTGCAGGACATCATTCACACCTGACAGTACGAAAACAATGAAAATGCTAATAGATACCGGAGCTGGTATTTCTGCAATATTTCATTACAATGATACGCTTAACTTAAAAAAAGAAAAATGGATTCAAGGTGTTCTGGGAAAGGGCCTGAGCGGTGATATTGCAGGTTATGTCGGAAGGGTACATTCTTTTCAGTTCGGATCTTTCGAATTTGGTCAGATGATTTCCAGTTTTCAATGGTTCGATGAGGAAATACTAAAAAATTATAAGATTGTCAAAAGCGGACTAATCGGAAACGTATTACTCGAACGGTTTCATCTTGTTATAGATTACCCATCCAAAAAACTATACATCAAACCGATAAAAAAATACAATCAACCTTTCGAATATGACAAAAGTGGCCTGACAATCTATGCTTATGGTGACAATCTCAATCAATATTATATTAAACACATACTCACGGATTCTCCGGCATATAAGGCCGGTTTACTGGAAAATGATATTATCCTGAAGATAAATGGCTGGTCATATAAATTGTTTTCACTCAAAAAAATCAATAAAAAACTCAGTGCCAAAGCAGGCAGGAAGGTTACTTTAAAAATAAAACGTGGTGATCAGACACTTAAAAAGCAAATCATCCTGAAAGACTTGTTTTAAGACATCTCATGTATACAAATTCGGATATTCTTACGGCAATACCTGTATGCTCAGTTCTTTTTTTAGTGACGCTATTTCTTTTTCCATCATACTGTAATTCGTAGTTGACATTGGAAATAATGGAAGTCTGACTTCTTTGGAGCAAAGACCCAGGATTTCCATTGCTGCCTTGATTCCTACCGGATTGCCTTCTGTATATAGCCATTTGTGCAGGTCATACGTTTTCATATTGAGTTGATTGGCTGCAAAAACATCCCTGTCAAGTCCAAAATTGATCATCTGGCTGAATGCTTTAGGCAAAGCATTGGCAATCACCGAAATAACACCATCACATCCTGTAAGCACCATAGGTAAGGCCACATAATCATCACCGGAAGTGACAATAAAATGTTCCGGCTTATGCTTGATTATATTGATGGACTGTATCAGGTCACCCGATGCTTCCTTAATACCAACGAAAACCCTGCTGTATTCAGCTAATCGCACTGTGGTTTCCCATGTCATATTGGAATGTGTCCTACCCGGCACATTATATAATATGATGGGCACAGGACTTACATCAGCCATAGCTTTATAATGTTGAAAAATACCTTCCTGTGTGGGTTTTACATACGCTGGGCTAGCAGATAAGACTGCAGCTATTCCATCAAAATTGTAGGTTTTGAGCTTATGAACCAGCGCGTGGGTATTATTGCCCCCAAAGTTGCCCGCTACCAGAGGTACCCGGTTGTTGATATGGCGAATACAGAAATCCAGCACTTCCCTTTCTTCATCAACGCTTAATGTTGCCGCTTCACCCGTAGAACCCAATGCTACAATAAAATTGACACCGCCATGAATTACATAATCAATTATATTGCCAAATGACTGGTAATCAATCTCATTATTCCTGAATGGTGTGATTATTGCCACACCTGTTCCTATAAATCTCTGGTCTTTCATTATTATTGTATTATTCTTATTTTAAAGCTACTAAATTCAATGCTTTCAGAATATTGTTCTGCAATAATTCTGTATTATGATCTCCGGGCAAATCTACAATCAATTCCAAATAATTTTCAGCTCTTTTGATTGATGGACCTACTTTAAATTTTGCAGTACTGTGCGCAATTATGTATTCGTATTGAGGCAACATCTTACGCGTCAGAATAATCAGCAAATCAAAGTTGTTTTTTATAAATTCACTTACTTTATCACCTGAAGGAATACCATACCAATTGATATCCGTTCGGTTGAATGCAGCATAGTCCACATTGTCAAGAGGCAGCCTGTTGTCGACAAAAGCCAAAGACTTTACTTCCACCCTACCCGACTGACTGATATATTTTTTAAACTGATGTACCAGTTTTCGCTCTGACTCACTTGTTCCATCAAAAAGCACACCAACAGTCTTAAGTTGATTAACTGAATGTGTCTGTTGAACATTTCTCCTGGAATCGACTGTAAAAGACCGGTAAAAAAGCCATTTCTTAATACCTTTTATCATACTGTTGAATGCTTATTCGACAATTTGATACTTACCCATATTGTCATATTTGTCAATTCGGATGCGAATTCGTTCTTCAGCATCCTGAGGCATCAGCTCTCCCAATTCAGCCTTGATATGTGCTTTCAGTGTCTTAGCCATTTTTTCAGGATCCACATGTGCACCTCCCAACGGCTCTTTGATGATATCATCAATCAATCCAAAACTCAGCATATGTTCCGGTGTCAGTTTCAATGCCTCAGCAGCTTCTTCCTTGTGATCCCAACTACGCCACAATATCGAAGAACAGGACTCAGGTGAAATAACCGTATACCATGTATTTTCCAGCATAAACACCTTATCTCCCACACCTATCCCCAAGGCTCCTCCGGAAGCACCCTCACCGATTACATAGCATAAAACAGGAACTTTCAGCTGCGCCATCTCAAATAAATTTCTGGCTATAGCTTCTGCCTGTCCACGCTCCTCTGCCTCAAGTCCAGGATAAGCACCCGGTGTATCAATAAGTGTTACTATGGGTATATTGAACCGCTCCGCCATCTTCATCAACCGGAGTGCTTTTCTATAGCCATCTGGATTTGCCATTCCAAAATTACGGTACTGCCTACTTTTAGTATTCGTACCTTTCTGATGACCGATTATCATTACCGACAAATTGTCAATTTTTGCCAATCCACCCACGATAGCCTTGTCATCAGCAAAATACCTGTCTCCGTGAAGTTCTGTAAATTTTTTACAAATCTGTTCTATATAATACAAAGTATAGGGACGTTCCGGGTGTCTGGACAACTGTACCCGCTGCCATCCTGTTAAGTTGGAATAAATTTCTTTTTTAGTATGCTGAATCTTCTTTTCGAGTTCCTTGATGCTCTCTGCCACATCTACTGTTCCCTCTGCTTCAACATCTCGTAATTTTTCCATTTGCTCATACAAGCTCTCTAAGGGTTTTTCGAAGTCTAAATAAATCATTGAACAAAAAATTTATATTAGTTTAAGGTTATATTTAGGTTATATTTTTTTATATCTCAATTATGTATACATAATATTAAACTATTATATTAAAATCAGATACCGACATTGCCTTTCTTTTCTATTGATTGATTATCTTCTTATAAGGCATTCAGCAAGATACACATCGGTTTGACTGATATTTAATACAACTTACAAAATTAACGAATCCTATCCGTAAACAACCATAAATAAAAAAAATAAATATTTTTTTTTGGAATTTCTTTTGTAAACATAAAAGAACATATATCTTTGCGTCGCTTTTAGAGAAAGGCATTCAAGGTCTGGTAGTTCAGTTGGTTAGAATACATGCCTGTCACGCATGGGGTCGCGGGTTCGAGTCCCGTCCAGACCGCTTAAATAAACCCTTATTTCCGTTGGAAGTAAGGGTTTATTTATTTTAGGATGACAAGATGTAAAATCAATAATCTTTATATGCTAAGTAGTAAATCTAATATCACTCTAACTACTTTTAAGCTATATTAATATACCGATTATTTATGAATTGTATTTTCAAGAGTAACAGTTTAATTATATTAGACATATACAATGCTTAATCACAGCAAGATGATAAGCACAACTTATTATAAAAAAAAGCATGCAGAGACTTTTGGGTAAGCTAACTGCATGCAAAAAAAGTATTACGGATCGCCTTTTTTTTGGTTTAAATTCAAGGTATAATTTTTACCATATTTCCAATTTGTTGCTTATAAGAATTGTTATTTCAAAATATCTGAAAGTTTTTAATTTCCGGTTTTCATTGTAAAACTTATATTATTCAGTTTTACAACCCAGGCATTCCATTCTCCTGTATGATGTTTATTGACATCGCCATCACTTGAAGAAGTGAATCCTGCCAGTACGAAACTATTGTTATCAGATGAAGTGACCGAACAAGCTACATCCCAATCGGAACCACCTATTGTTTGTTCCCATTCAACAGATCCGGCGTAATTCAATTTTACTATCCAAATATCACTTCCGCCTTTATTTATCCCAATATCTCCATTATCTGACTCTGTCCAACCTGTGACAATATACCCATCACTTCCCGAATTGATAACAGATGTTGCTGTATCATAACCCGATCCACCCATTGATTTTTCCCACTCTAGATTGCCTGAAACATCCAGCTTGACTATCCATACATCTTCCTTGTCGTGGTGATTGGATACATGTCCATCAACTGACTCCGTAAACCCAACTACTAAGATACCATTATCAGCCGACTGAACGAGTGCATATCCTACGTCATTGTTACCTCCACCCAGTGATTTTTCCCACTCTAATATTCCTTTATTGTCAATTTTTAAAACCCACAGATCACCGGAACCATGATTTTTGCTTACATCACCATTACATGATTCTGTATAGCCACATAGTGCAAATCCACCATCCAGAGTTTGTGTTATTGAGTACAATTCATCATAATCCGAACCTCCGTAAGTATATTGCCATTCCATGTCTCCGGACTGATTAAGTTTAACAATCCAGCCATCTGCCTTGCCCTTGTTCATAGCAATGTCATAATCTGATGATTCAGTAAATCCTGCAAGTACAAAACCATTGTCAGAAGTTTGAACCACAGAATTAAGAATATCAAATTCTGAACCACCTAAAGTTACATCCCATTCTACCTCTCCATTGCCATTTAATTTCAATACTCGGGCATCACCATTATTGATCCGGCCGGAATAGTTAAAATCACATGATGCTGAAAGTGCAGTAACAACATAACCACCATCATTCGTACAAACCACAGCATAAGCTTCATCAAATCCGGAACTTCCATAGTTTTGTTGCCATTCAACATTACCTCTGCTGCTTAATTTGGTTAACCAGATGTCTCCATAAATACACGCCTCACTGATTGCCATATCGCTTTCTATCTGTCCTGCTACTATAAAACCACCATCAGGTGTAGAAACTACATCACGTGCACTTGCCATTTTATGTCCTCCCAATACGTGTTGCCATTCAATGAATGACTGTCCTTTGATAAATCCTGCTGATGTTATCAACAGTAAAATAACGAGTAAAAAAATTTGCTTTTTCATAATTAACAGATTTAAATTGTTACGTAATTTTAATAGTTTTTGCAATGAACATCAGGTACATTTTAGATATAAAAAGACATTAAAAGTATACTAACTCATTAAGAAAATGTTATGTAACCATTAAATTAGGATAAATAATTATCCTGATGTATATATTGTCAATGATACCCGATGTTCGATTTTATAATTAATTTTTGCATTATATGGTTGAAATTATTCTTTATTGAGTACAATTTTCCTTGTGATTGAGAAATCCTGCTTACTGAGTCGTACAAAATAGACCCCTGAATTCAATCTTGAGATATCGATGGACTGAACATCCAAAGGAAGGCTTTGAATCACTTTACCATCAATAGTAACTATCTCAGCAGATGTTATATCAGGGTCGTGATTAAGCCTGATAACACCAGAAGAAGGATTAGGATAAACATCTGATTCAAGTGTAAAATTAGCGTCAACAGATGTGTGACTAATAATTTTAACTATACCGGTTTTCACATTCAAATTAGCATTTTCCATGTTATTATCAACAAACATAGATGTAAAAGGAAGTGTTGACATCTTAATTTCAGTCAGGTTATCACCTTTGCCAATGATTCTGAATTTTAACTTCATACACACTGCATTAACAGCTATTGTGTTACCTTTGTCCAGATTATCTGCTTCCCAAATCACACCCAAAACTCCATTTGAAACCAGTGTTTCATTAAAGTAATATTTTCCTGGAAATTTTGTTCCTGTATAAGAAACAGGTGATATCAATTGCAATTTATCCGTAGACCATGTTATTGAAAATTGCATTCCAACTCCATTCGTAAAGTTATTACATATCACAGGTACTTCAATTACTGATCCAGGAAACCCCTGCGCATTTTGAATCTTCAATTCAACATTGGTTAGGTTTGGGTTGAAAAAATCAGAATCATTTAATAAAGAACTATGGTCGAGATCTCCCTTTTTATATCCGATAAACACCTGATTATCCTGATCTTTCCTTACATTCTTCAACGTGATAGCATAAGGAATTTCAACAAAAATATTGGAATCTTTAACAGTTGACTGAGGTACAAAGTGCCATACATTTTCAATATCTTGATTATTATTTCCCATACTGGTTAAAATCTGTCTCATAGCGAGTACATCATCTTTATCCACATTATTGTCATTGTCAATATCAGCGGCCAGGTAGGTATACAAATCTTCAATTGATTTATCTCCTTCAAGATATTTTCTCAAAACAAGTACATCCTTGACGTTCATACCATTCGTAATATTATCCTTTTTATCAGCCTTCACAGTATAGTTTTTGCCATTTTGGAAAGCAGGAGAAATATATCTTCCTGAATCATCAATTTCAAATGCTGATATGAGTTTCTCATCAGAAAAAACATTTATTTGTACATCTCTAACAGGGGCATAATCTGAAGTCACTACATTTCCCGACATTTGAAATTCCTTACTTAGCTTACATATGAATCCTGAAGCTACGCCCTTTTGACCTTCAAAATCTCCATTTTTCGAATCAGTCGAGCCAACGACAATATAATCATCTATACCTGAGCGTATAATATTTGTAGCCATATCGCGTTCTGATCCTCCTAATAGCTTTTGCCATTCTACAATACCTGACCTGTTAATTTTTACAATCCAAGCATCTTCTTTACCATGGTGACCTATACTTTTTACCAGGTTAATAGTAGAATATCCAGCTACCATAAATCCTTCATCCGATGTTTGGACAATAGAAAATATCATATCATCTTTAGAACCTCCAATGTAATTTCTCCACTCTATTTCGCCTGAAGCATTAAGCTTAACTACCGATCCATTCCACTTGCTGTTTTTTGGATCTGAATCATCATATAATGAATTAGAATAACAAGCAAGTGCATAACCTCCATCAGCAGTACGAATCATATCACTGACAAAATCCAAGCCTTTTCCTTCAAATACTTTTTCCCATTCAATTTCTCCTAAAGCATTCAGTTTCAGCACACAGGCTTTTTGATATTGATTAAATTTCTTATCAGTTTCCTGAGTTTTCTTAAGACCCCATCCTGCTATAACTATACTAAAGTCACTAGTTTCCAATACTGACTTAGCTTCACCCTGATCAAGTGATGTAATTGTCTTATTCCATATAATTTCACCTGTGATATCAACTTTAACAAGCCACATTTTCCTGCCTGATAAAGTGCCGATTGAAACATCACCATTTCTTGAATGCGTGTATCCTGCTATCAATAAACTTCCATCAGCACTTTCTATGATATCATTCGCACCTTCCTGCAGTGTGCCTCCAATGGACTTTTTCCATTCAATATCACCTTTGGCATTTAGTTTCAGGAGCCATATATCCTGTATGCCTTTGAGATCTGAAACATCTCCGTCAGATGATTTGGTTTCGCCCACGACTGCATACCCGCCATCAGATGTTTGAATAACTGCTGTTGCTCTCTCATCTTCAGAGCCACCCAGTATTTTCTGCCATTCTACTTTCTTACTGCTGTTCATTTTAACTATCCACATATCATATTTGCCATGATAATTTTTCAAATTACCTGAAGAAGTTGATCCTGCCATTATAAAACCACCATCCTTAGTCTGGTTTACAGATAGCAGACTTTGTAATTCGGTACCACCTAACGTTCGGTTCCATACCATATCATGCTGACCAAATACTGCATTTGTCATTGTCATAATAATCCAAATACATCCGATTAAAAAAATCTTTTTCATGTTGTAAATTTTTAGAAGATTAAATAATTTTTATAGTTAGTTTTAAAAAATAATTCCCGTTTTCAAAGCAAATAGCACTAATTCCTGAACATTCCTGATATTGCACTTGGCGTAAATATTTGACCGATGTTTTTCAACAGTGTTAATTGATATAAATAATTTTTCTGCTATCTCTGTAGTAGTTAGTCCAACACTTGTATATTTTGCAACTTCAATCTCCCTGTTGGTCAACTCATTACATTCATTACTGTTTATCTGCCGACAAATTTTCTGATTGATAAGTGCACACTTTTTCATCAGACCTGTAAGCTTTTCGCATGGATATTTATGATTAACTTCTGCTTTATATTCCTTAATCATAGCTTCAATTTCCATAATTATCTGGTTTACGTCTTCATTCAAAATCTTTGTCATAGTCCATTTTATTAGGCTATATGAAACAATATATTATAATTAATAATTCATATTATACATTTAATATTCTTTATTGAATTATAGTAACCCTATTTTAAGTACATATAAATTAATTTTATCGCAATATTGTTACATTCCCATAAAATGTTTTTAAATTGTCATTTTTTAGCTTAACAGAGGCGACCCATACATATACTCCAGTCGAAACCTTTTCACCATCCAATGTACCATTCCATCCCATTTCAGGAACATTGGGTGGAAAATTTTCATTTTGGAAAACCTTATTACCCCATCGGTCAAAAACTGACATAGTATTAATTACTACATCCTGATTTGTGTAAGCCGTAAAATACCTGTTTCTTCCATTTCTTCCCAAAACATTAGGAAACTCGATATCCACACTTTCTTCTATTTGCAGTACCAAATGATAAATTGAATCGCATCCATGTGAAGTTGATAAAGCCTCAGTATACATACCGGCATAGGCATATTCGACATTGGTTACCGGCCATCTGTATTTGTTTTCAGAAGTTATTGTATCAAAATATTCATATTCGGGATAAATCTGAAGGGACAATTCAACTATTGAATCACAGCCGTATATATTAGAAAATATTTGACTATAACTTCCGCTTTCTTCATATAATTGATCTCCCCAGGCAAAGCTTCCACAGGAAGTTTGATACACCGTCTCTACATTATTAGGATGGACAACCAAATCCAAAATCAGGAAGCTATCACATCCTAATACAGTTTCAGATTTGTAATAATACCGCCCACTTGTATCATGCATTATACCTTGCCAGTAATAAGGACTGCATGATTCTACATGTAAAAATAATTGTTCTTCCTTACCGACTCGAATTTCCAGCATACCTACAGAATAGCATTGTGCTGATTTACGAACTCCATTTTTATAAGTAATGCGTACAAACAATGTTATGGATCCTGTAAAATATGTTCGTGGAGCTTGTATAAAATTATCATTTCCCAAAATAGCTTCTGCAAACGACTTATAATAGGTAAAATTATAATAATCAGGTTTGTCAACAAAAAGCGATTCGCTTTCCGACAAATCAAATTCAGCCATCCCAATTCCTTCATCATCACATACTGTTGGCAATACAACCATTGAAGTCATGAGCTCAGGAGATGGTGTCACTTCAAGATACACCTTAATTATACGTATAAGTACACCTCTTTCATCCTCTACTCTTATAAATAAATTATTTGTATTGCCATCCTTGATATCTATCATTACAGGTAAATCAATATCCATTGAATCCCTTTTTGCATCATCCAAACTCTTGAAAAAAGAATATTTCTCAATAGGGCATATATTGTAAAATGCTGGTTTTAAGTCTTGGTATTCAAAAAAAACTTTACCTGTTCCATTAATATCGCATTTACTTAGAGTGATACCATCTACTACACATTTGACATCTGCATTACCACCAAATGTCAGCGTATATCCTAATTTTGTTTGAGGTTTGCGGCTGACTGCAATTAAAATCTCATCATAACCCTGTACATCATAATGCTTTAAAAATCCGGATGATTTATGGGGTTTTG
This sequence comes from Saprospiraceae bacterium, assembly GCA_020850225.1. Lineage (GTDB taxonomy): Bacteria > Bacteroidota > Bacteroidia > Chitinophagales > Saprospiraceae > OLB9. The sequence goes on from JADZFD010000078.1 coordinate 51,635, forward strand.
TTGTAGCATCTTCACAATATTCAACTGCTACAGGCGACAAACCTGTCATATACTGATGTGTAATCTCAGGATCATATAAAGAACTTCGAATATTCTGTTGTCCGGTTGATAAAAGATTACTCCAATCAGGATTGAGCCATGAAATAAAATCATAATCTTCATCGCCATCAGGTACAACAGTAAAAGTAAAAGTCGATCCTTTATTTATTCGTACCAGGTAAAAATCAGTATAAGGCGACAACAACTCATCATCGTTACAAAGGCTGCTTAAATAATTTATTGAAGTAACATTTGGAAGGTCTTTTTTAATTGACTCATTATCACATACTCTTGTTATCAAGTGTTCGGGTATGATAACCGGATTATTGACAATCGGTATATTGAGCTTAACAATCCATGCATCGAAACCGCCAAAATACTCTTTAATATCCCCGTCACTTGACTGTATCCATCCCGCCATTAAAAAACCTCCATCTTTAGTTTGTACGACTGTATTGGCAACATCATTTTCACTTCCTCCTAAAGCCATCTGCCATTCTATACTACCTCTGCAATTAAGTTTGACAATCCACGCATCAAGCTCACCATGTTTATCTTTAATATTTGCGTCATCCGATCCTGCCCATCCAGCAATGACATAGCCACCATCGTATGTTTGAACTACAGAATTTGCTGAATCACTGTCTGACCCACCCATTGTCCTTTGCCATTCAATATCACCAGTCTGATTGAGTTTGATTACCCACCCATCTTCAGAACCATGCTGACCCTTTACATCACCGTCATGGGACTCAGTTTTTCCCACCAGCAGATACCCATAATCCTGCGTTTGGATAATATCATAAGCCCAATCACCCCAGGAACCACCCAACAATTTTTGCCATTCAATATCACCATTATTAGATAGTTTACAAATCCACGCATCACTACCACCATGATTCCATGATTGGTTCTTATTCGATGATTCTGACCATCCGGCTATGGCATAGCCACCATCCAGCGTATTGACAACAGACTGAGCTCTGTCATATCCTGAACCTCCAATGGTTTTCTGCCATACTAAAGTACCTGCATTATCCAGTCTAAAAACCCAGGAATCAAATCCACCATTATTCCCGGTCATGGCTCCATCCGTTGATGATGTCCAGCCAACACCAATACACCCACCATCCGGAGTTGGTTTGATACTATATATATGATCAAAGCCAGATGCCCCCAATACTGTTTTCCATATGATATTTCCTGATACATCGATTTTCAATACCCAACCATCGTCCTGTCCATGGTTTCCGGATACATCCCCGTCATGGGAATTGGTAGTACATGCTATTATAAACCCTTTATCTGATGTTTCAACAACATTATATCCCATCTCATTTCCACTACCTCCAAACGCTTTTTGCCATAAAACATCACCTTTACCACTGAGCTTGACTACCCAAACGTCATAACCACCATGATAAGTATCTATTCCAATGATCCTGGAATATGTATAACCTACCATAACATTGCTCCCATCTGAAACTTCAATCGCAGCGAGAGCACTTTCACCTCCTGAGCCACCTAATGTTTTTTGCCATGATATACCGGGTTGTCCCCAAGAACTAACAGTTGTAAGTACAACTAGAATCCATGTAATAAGTGTATTCGTATTTCTCATAGTTTAAGTAGTTTTTATCAGAAATACAGTGCTAAGTTTGATTATCTGAAATACATATTAGCGTCATTATCAGATTATATACTAAAATAAGTCAAAGATACAAAGCCACATATGACACCTTGTAGTATACACTATCTTTAAGCTTATGCGTATCTTTTAGTGCCAATATTTTATATCCGTAGCAAATCTAAAAAATATGCTTACTTCTTTATTAGCCGTATCCTTATTGCGAATATTTTTTGCTGATAATGCAATCAAACTTTTTCACCTGTTGCTGATTTGTTAATTGAATCATAATTTTTTTAAAAGTTAATTAGTTAATCTACGTAGAATTTTTTATAAATTACAGAACAAAGATAATAAGCATAATTTATACAATTATTACGGTATTCCGTAATTTTATGATTCTGATATTAATTTTTTTAAAACTATCGATAATGAACCATCATTCAACTTTCTATTCAGACTGTTTTGGGGGTCTTGTTAAAAAATGTAAACATATATTTTTAACTATACTTATTATATTGTACTTTTGTTAAACACTTTTTTACCTTTGAAGGCAATAAATAACCTGAGATTACAAAATAACTATGTATGAGAAAATTATTATTAATCATTTTAGTTGTCATTAATACACAATTAGAGGCTCAAGACCCCAGTTATCAGAATTTTGCACAAAACAGATTTCTTTTCAATCCATCCCTTACAGGTAGTTATGGAGCACAGAGCTGGATGGTACGTTCTAAGATGCAATGGAATAATGATGGAGGTAATGGATACAAAACGTTGAGTCTTTTGTTTGAGGAGACCATGCCGTGCAGTATTCTGGATATAGGTGCTAAAGTTAATTACAATGAAGAAGGCGCCGGATTATACCGCACACTTGAGTTGGGATTTTTATCATCTGCATTACACAACAACACCATTTTTCACATTCCAATCACAAAACAATTCGGATGACAGATTGTCGGAATTTCACTGATTACAACCCTTAACTCTATATTGTTTAGCAGTTTTTGGACAATTTTCTTATATCCTTTATCTATCACCAGCACCTCTGAATAACCAGGTACTGGACAGCAATCCATATATCATAACCGTAATCGAGCTGACAGGCATGAGGATAGCTGCGACTATGGGTGATAGTTCTCCTCGTACTGCAAAATACAAACCGATGACATTATATAGAAACGCTAGTATAAATGCGCCTTTTATAAGGTTTCTTGCCTGATGAAGTTTAATCAGATAGTACAATAGTCGATCAAATACACCTGCACCCAGTATGGCATCACAGGCTGGAGTGAAATTATTAGAGTCTTCTGAAATGACGATTCCTACATCACTCTGCATTAAAGCACCGGCATCGTTCAGCCCATCACCTATCATAATCACATGATGTCCCTCTGACTGTACATTTTTGACATAGGTCAATTTATCCATAGGTGACTGTTCAAAAATCATCTTACTATCTGCTGGAAAAATAGCCCTCAACCTTGATTCTTCACGGTTATTGTCTCCCGACAAAATCGTAATTTTATATCTGCTACTCAGCGTATCAACCAATTCTTCGACGCCGGTGCGTAGCTGGTGTTCGATATCGAACCTGGTTATATATTGCCCGTCGATGGTTATGAATACTCCTTTCAGATCACCATGGGCTTCACATTCGGTATAAAATGCGGAGCCTACTTTGATGACATGTTCCTCTATTACCGTTGATGTACCCTTTCCGGGAACCTCTTCAAAACTTTCTACAACGGTACTAAAGTCGCCTTCAAGTATCTTGAAAATCGCCTTACTCAAGGGATGACCGGATTGAAATACGGCCGTTTTAATCAGATACCGCTCTTTTTCTGACAAAGATTTATCCGTATTTATTGCTTTGATGTTTCTATGGTCAGTTAAAGTACCCGTTTTATCAAATATGATCTCATCAATATGCTGGATACGGTCTATAACCTGCACATTCTTAAGGTAAAATTGATTTCTTCCCAGTATCCGCATGATATTTCCATAGCTGAACGGCATTGCAAGTGCAAGTGCACACGGACAGGCAACAATCAGAACGGCGGTAAATGCATTGAATGCCAGGGCTTTATCGGCAATCAGCCAATATACCAGCGTCAGTACGGCTATACTCATCACTGTAATTGTAAAATATTTGCCTATTTTATCAATCAGTGTCTGTGTCCGGGCTTCCTTATCGATTCTGAATGTATCTTCATCCCAGAGTTTGGTCAGGTAGGACTGATCTACCTTTTTTAGCGTTTGTACCTGTATATTGGCACCTGAATTTTTACCTCCGGCAAACAGTTTATCTCCTTTCTGCTTGCGTATCGGTTCAGACTCCCCGGTTACAAAGCTGTAGTCTATCCGGGCATTATCCACCATAAGTACGGAATCAACAGGAATGATTTCTTCATTTTTTATCATCACCAGGTCACCTGTATCGATGTTGTCCAAGGTTCTGGATTCCCACTCATTCCCCACTTTTACCAATGCTGAGATTGGAAAATAGGATTTATAATTCCTGTCAAACGTGATAGAGTAAAAGGTATAATGCTGAAACCATTTGCCTACCAACAAAAAGAAAACAAAACCAGCCAGACTATCAAGGTAGCCTTCACCCGTTGCTGAAACAATTTCATAGACACTTCTGAAATAAAGCGTCAACATACCTACAGCGATAGGAATATCTATGTTGATCTGCTTCATTTTCAATGTCCAGTATGCAGATCTGATGTACCCAAATCCACTGTACAGCAATACCGGTGTCGCCAACATTATATTCAGATATCCCAGATAAAACCTGACGGAAGCTTTTTCAAAGCCCAGGTATTCGGGAAAACTCAGCAACATAATATTGCCAAAAGCAAAACCTGCGAGTCCCAATTTGTAAAACAGACTTCTGTCCTGGCCTATGGTATTCGTTCCTGATAATTTCTGAAGGTTCAATTCGGGAGGATATCCTATTGAAGCCAGCGTCTCTACCACCTTTCTCAAAGAGACAATCTGAGGATTAAAACTGATTGTAGCTGTCTTGGCCAAAAAATTAACCCTTGAGTGAATAATACCCGTTTGTAGTTTATTGATATTTTCAAGCAACCACAGACAAGATGCACAATGGATCTGTGGCAATGAAAACGATATTTTGTACAGATGCTCCTCTCTGAATTCCAGCAAACTCGCAATAACGCTATCATCATCCAAAAATGCATAATTATTATCACGTATTGTTTTTTGACTCACTCCGGGAGTATCCTGAAATGTATAGTAGTCTCCCAGTCCATTCTCCTGCAATACTGTATAAATCACCTGACAGCCATTGCAGCAAAAGTCCTTTCCATCCATAATAGGATGGTCATCCGGACATTCGTCACCACAATGACTACATACTGTTTTTACAACTTTATCAGGTGCGATTGTCTTAATCATCACAGTCTGTTTAATAGAAAGGTATTCCGGCTTACAGCCAAAACACCTTTAATCTATTCAATATAATATTTAATACTTAAAAATAAAGATACTACAAATCAAACTTAATACCTTGTGCCAAAGGCAATTGTGTACTGTAATTAATCGTATTTGTCTGACGTCGCATATATGCCTTCCATGAATCAGAACCGGATTCTCTTCCTCCACCTGTTTCTTTCTCACCACCAAAGGCACCTCCAATTTCTGCACCACTTGTGCCGATATTAACATTGGCTATACCACAGTCTGACCCTGCACAAGACAGATATCTTTCAGCTTCCCTCAGATTATTTGTCATAATTGCTGATGACAGTCCTTGTGGTACATCATTCTGAATGTCAATCGCATTTTCAACGCTTCCACTGTACTGCAGTAAATAAAGTATTGGCGCGAAGGTTTCATGCTGAACAATAGGCATACTGTTTTCAGCTTCAACTATACACGGTTTGACATAGCATCCAGTTTCGTAACCTTCACCCGTAATCACACCACCTTCAACCAGTATATTGGCACCTTGCTCTTTTGCCGCTTTCAAAGCATTCATATAGTTATCTGCTGCCTGTGTATCAATCAGAGGACCTACATGGAAAGAAGGATCCAATGGGTTGCCTATGCGAAGCTGACCATAAGCCTTGACTAATTTGGATTTTACTTCTTCATATACATCTTTGTGGACGATGAGCCTTCGTGTAGTCGTACATCTTTGTCCACAAGTTCCTACAGCACCAAACAATGCACCAGTCAATACGAGATTCAGGTCAGCAGAAGGTGTCACAATGATGGCATTATTACCTCCCAGCTCCAACAAACTCTTTCCCAATCGTTCAGCAACCGTTTTGCCTACTATTTTTCCCATGCGGGTACTTCCTGTAGCAGATATCAGGGCAACGCGGCTATCCTGAGTCATCCACTCTCCTACTTTATAATCTCCGGTGATTATACTGTTTACACCTTCGGGAACATTATTAGCCTTCAGTACATCATGAAGTAAATTCTGACATGCAACAGCACATAATGGTACTTTTTCACTAGCTTTCCAAACGCATACATCTCCGCATACGAGAGCTATCATAGAGTTCCATGACCATACAGCTACGGGAAAGTTGAAAGCAGAGATGATGCCTACAATACCCAGTGAATGCCATTGTTCATACATACGGTGGTGTGGTCTTTCAGAATGCATCGTCAAACCATACAATTGCCTTGACAGTCCTACTGCAAAGTCACAGATATCAATCATCTCCTGTACTTCACCGTACCCTTCCTGCAGAGATTTACCCATTTCATACGAAACGAGTTTACCTAAAGCTTCCTTGTTTTTTCGCAGTACATCTCCATATTGTCTTACGATTTCACCACGCTTGGGAGCGGGCATCTCTCTCCACGCTACAAATGCTTTTTGTGCCTGACTGATGACCTTCTCGTAGTTCTCATGCGTCGTAGTACTCACACTACCTATCAGTTTCCCGTCAACAGGAGAATAGGAATCAATAAAATTGCCGGAAGTGAGTGCATTTTGCCCTGTCCAGGTTCCTTCATTTTTAGCATGAAGATTAAGATTTTTTAAAAATGATGTATCCATTAATACTTATTATTTTGATATATATTTTAAATGTTAGTCCGAACTATTGTTAATCGGAATGCAAAACTAAGAAAATACTGCTATAAGCAATGACCTTTTGAACAAAACGTGATCTATATCATATCCGCCAATATTGTGCCTGCACCTGAATTACCGTTTTTCATAACAGCATCAACTATAACCCTTATCTGAAAACCGCAGCTTACAATTTTTGACTGTTTCAAAATCCTCTAAATCCGTTCAGGGAGTATAATTGTTGTCAATTTTATTCCATCAGTTTTTCAACTATTGCCAGTATCTCCTGTTCCATTGTCTTGGCTTTTTCAAGCATTTCATACACCTGTGCCTTGGCTTGCTCAACATATTCAGTATCCTTAAATCCTACACAATTGATCTTTACATTCAGACCGGCACCTTCTACTGCTGTACGGACACATATAGCACCGACACCCGCATCTGAAACAGAGTTGGGATTACCATGTGTAGCCATTTCCTTAATCAATTCTAAAGAGGAGAGACTAACCCTCATTACTTCCAATGGTACCTCAATAGCGCCTTTTGTAGCCGCATTCAGTGCCTGGGAGCGCAATACTTTCTCTTCATCATTCGTTTTCGGCATGCGGATAGCTTCGATTATCTTGTTATAGGCTGATGTATCTGCATCGACCAGCATCATCAGTTTATCCTTGATCGCCTGGCCTTTTTCTGCCCATTCCGAGAAAAAATCTATTTTATCATCCCAGCCTTTTTTATGGGAGCTCAAGTTGGCAACCATCGTTCCTAAGGAAACACCCAAAACACCTACATATGCAGAAGCACTTCCTCCACCCGGTACAGGACCTTCACCTGCTGTGGCATCTGCAAACTCAAGCAACGTTTTATGCGCCAAAGGTCGTGCAGCCTTGTCTTCAAGCAGATACTCGATTACTTTTTTATCCGGATCAAAAGGAGCTAGCTCATCCAATCCAAGCGTTCGAACAGCAATGTGGATAAGTTCTCTTTCTGAAACTCCCACTGATCTTCTTTGCTGCTTCAGGAAGTATTTTCCAGCATCTGTAAGAACAGATTTAGGTACCAGGCCCACCAGTTCAGAGCCCGTTACCCGCATACCTCTTTGTGTTGCACTTGTACAGCATGCATCAAAAGCTATATGCAGCGGTGTATCGTTGATATTGGTCAGATTCATAGATATCTGAGCGACACCATATTCTTCTATATACCAGCCGATTGCTTTTACGGACTTACATTTGCCCGGTATTCTTACTGGATCTCCATTTTCATCCAACACCGGTTTACCTTTATCATTGGTCTTCACACGACCCACTTCTCTGACATCGAATGCTATTGAATTTGCCCTCCTTTCAGAAGTAGTGTTCAGATTTATATTGTAGGCAATCAGAAAATCACGTGCTCCGATAGCTGTGGTACCTGAATGCGTATTCATCTCTGCCCTGCCATAGTCAGGTTTCCATCTGCCATCTTTGATTTTTGCAGCAAATCCCTCATACTCTCCGGCACGTATATGCGCCAGATTTTTCCTTTCAGGTTGTGTCGCAGCTGATTCGTACATATATACAGGTATATTCAGTTCTTCGCCGACTCTTTTACCCAGCTTATGTGCATATGAGGCCGTTTCTTCCATTGTTATACCTGATATCGGTATTAAAGGACATACATCCGTTGCACCCATACGCGGATGTTCACCTTTATGCTTTGTCATATCGATAAGTTCTCCTGCTTTTTTTATGGCTCTGTAAGCAGCTTCTATGACCACATCAGGATGTCCGACGAAGGTGACTACTGTCCTGTTTGTAGCTTTCCCCGGATCAACATCCAGCAGTCTGACACCTTCTACTGCTTCTATTTCATCTGTGATCTGTTTGATGATTTTCATGTCCCTTCCTTCGCTGAAATTAGGGACACATTCTATAATAGGTTGGTACATAATATTTGATTTTGTAAAACAATATTCTAAACAGCATATTACTTATTAAGTTGACACAAAATATAAATTAAGTCCTTTCCCTTCCCTGTATTTTAAAAATACCTTATATTTGAATAAATTTTAAAAAAAGCACACGTATGAGATGGATTGGATTTCTATTGTTATTTATAGTCATATATGACTTGCCGGCGCAGAAAGTTACCGTATCCCGTGAAATCCTTGTCAGAAATAATTTCAATTACGATATCCTTCCTAATATTGGTAAAAATACAATTTTCTACCACGACAGAGGTACAGAACAGCTATTTGAAATCTACGACAAATCACTAAAATTCATAGGCGACGCTCAACCACAGTTTGAAGTGCGTAATATTCAGCCGGTTGCTGTTGTAGCTTTGGATTCTACGTTCAATTTCTATTACAGTTATCGGGATGAGGGAATGACATACACAAGAGTAATAGCTTTTGACGACGAAATCAACATGGTAGACTCTTTAACCATATCCGGCAGAAACAACAAAAAAACGAATACATCAACGAGATATGTCGTCTCCGGAGACAAATCCAAAGTCCTGCTTTTTTCACCTGCAGACAAACAAATTTTTCTGCAACTCATAGACAATCACAATTTACAGGTTATATATGAGTACACTTTGAATATTGAAGCCATCAATTTCCGTACTGATTTTGAAAAAATACTTTTGAATAACGCCGGTGAAATTTTTATAATAACACGTAAAAATTCTCTTTGGAGCCGGGATAAAAACAAAGGCTTCAATCTCGTACATTTCTTTCCCAACCATCAGTATTCTGTCAAACGTTTTTCTGCTGAATTGGGTGAAATATCAACGATTAAATTGGAATATGATGAAAAAAATGACAAACTCGCCCTTGGAGGACTTATCCATGATGGAAATGAAAGAACTGCCATGGGGTATTTCGGATTTTCCGTTTCTCCGGAAAAAGTACCGCTGGATGCTGAAATCATAGTCAATAAATTTTCAAGGGAATTTATAATTGAGGCCTCCGGCAATATCAATAAAAAGGCTAAGGAACTTGAAGACTTTCAGATCAGGGATATGTTTCTGCGCAATGATGGCGGAGTAATACTTATAGCTGAACAAATCAGAGAATTTGTAAGAAGAAGCCCAATGTCCAATCCTGCACAGTTTCACAATGGTGTACCTATGTCAGGATACGTTGACTATTATAATGAAAACCTTATCGTTTTAGCCAATTATCCTGATGGAAACGAACAATGGAAAAAAGTCCTGTATAAAAAGCAATTTTCGCAGGATGACAACAGTATTTATTCTTCCTTTTTTCTGTTCAAAACGCCTTCAAGACTACGCCTTCTGTACAATGACGAAATCAAATCCAGCAATACCGTCTCTGAATACCTGATGGATCCGTTAGGCAATTACGAGCGCAAAAGTGTTCTCAGTACAGAATATCAAAACCTGAAATTGCGTTTCCGTGACGCTATCCAAACCAGCTCTACAAGCATCATCGTACCCAGTGAAAGAAGTTCAAAAATCTATTTAGTGAAAATCGAATATGATATATAATTATTTTATCGAGGTAGTTTCATGATATATATCAGACGTTTGATGCTGAATCTTCCGGCACCATTGGCTATAAGAAGCAGCAGACTACCGATAATAGCCAGATTTCTCATAAAATATATGGCATGGATTCGCTTATAATCCGGAGCATCATCCCAAAATGAATATACAATCAATGTATATGGCAACCAATACAACAACAACAATACAGCACCTAAACGGGCATGATATCCTATCAGCACCAAAACCCCACCTACCAGCAGGATACCTATCAAAAACTTCAGCAGGAGATCCTGTTGCCAAACTATACCATAAGCTGTCATCGTAGCTTTGGTCTTGTTAAAAAAAACAATGGCATCCAATGCCTCATATATAAATACAAACGCAATTAAAATCCTCGCAAGCAGTTCGGCTATATCCTTCATACCACAAAGGTAGATATTACAAAACACTATTTTACATCCTTCATAGGAAAAATACTGTTTATTACGTCAGAAGCAGCACTTATAATATCCGGAAAATCATTCAGCACATATTGATACTAATCACCAATCGCAACTTAAAACACACTACAATTTTACTGCTTACACATAATAACGGCACTTCATTCCCTGACTTCCCTTAGCTTTAATTCCGCAGACATCACCCGTTCCTGTTGCTCGATACTCTCATCGTGTATTGCCTTGATAATCTGAGTAATAAAGTCCTCACTCAATCCATTATCCTGACTCCTGTCAATAAATTTCTGTAATATCTCTTTCCATCGCTCACTTTGCAGGATGGTCATGTTGTGGTTGCGCTTATAATAACCGATCTCACGTGCCAGTTCCATTCTGGATGCCAATACATGCATGATTTCATCATCCAGTATATCTATCTCCCGGCGCAATCTGTCCAGATGGGATTTAACCAACGAGTCTGCCGGCTCTATATCACGTATTTTTAGATTTTCTATCAGAGATTTGTATGTTTCAGGGGTAATTTGCTGAGCGGCATCACTCCACGCCTGATCAGGTGTGATGTGCGTCTCTATCATCAGGCCATCAAAATTGAGATCCAACGCTTTTTGCGCTATCTTCGCCAGCAAATGCCTGTTGCCACATATATGGCTGGGGTCGTTAATCATACATATATCCGGCATCTGCGTTTTAAAATCTATTGCTATCTGCCACTGCGGACGGTTGCGGTATATTTTTTCTCCAAAAAACGAGAATCCTCTGTGTATAGCTCCCAACCTGGTTAATCCGGCATTGATCAATCGCTCCATCCCGCCCAACCAGAGATCCAGATCAGGATTTACTGGATTTTTCAGAAAGACTATCTGATTGGTACCACGCAATGCATCGGCAATTTCCTGCACTGCAAAAGGATTGACAGTGGTTCTCGCACCAATCCACATAATATCAATACCGTACTTCAGACATATTTCGACATGTTCGGCTTTCGCTACTTCTACAGCCAGAGGAATGCCTGTCTCTTTTTTAGCATTTATCAACCAGGGAATGCCTGACTCTCCTACTCCTTCAAACGCACCGGGACGGGTACGTGGCTTCCATATCCCAGCCCTGAAAACATCGGCTTTACCGGTATTCTTTAATCGGATAGCCGTTTGAAGTACCTGATCTTCTGTCTCAGCACTGCACGGACCAGCGATCAAAAGGGGTTTTCCTGGTTTATTGAACCATTTATCTGACATTAAATGCTTCGTTTTAAATACACGTTTTTTTTAATAATAAATACAAAACTACTACATTCAGCTATTTTTTAGTTAATATGATGGACTAATTCACAAAAAATAAACATTTTCAAAAAGTAGAATATCTCTTTTCTGTAATAAATGGCCGGTACAGCCCCAAATTGCGTTTATATCAAGCAAATGTTTATCTTTGTACCCACATATCAAAAAATACATATATATGGCAGACAATAAGATTATTTTTTCCATGGAAGGCGTTACCAAAACATATCCTCCTCAGAAAACAGTACTTAAAAACATATGGCTCTCCTTCTATTACGGAGCTAAAATCGGAGTACTGGGTCTGAACGGTTCCGGTAAATCATCTCTCTTAAAGATCATAGCTGGCCTGGACACCAACTTTCAGGGAAAAGTTACCTTTGATAAAGAATATAAAATTGGTTATCTGGAGCAGGAGCCTATACTGGACGACAGTAAAACCGTTCGCGAAATTGTTGAAGAAGGGGTTAGCGAAATAGTTCAGGTCGTCAAAGCTTACGAGGAAATCAATAACCGACTAATGGAACCCCTCGATGAGGACGAAATGATGAAAGCCATCGAAATCCAGGGTGAACTCATGGAAAAAATGGATGTCTTTGATGCATGGAACCTTGACCACAAGCTGGAGACTGCTATGGATTCTTTACGATGTCCTGAGGGAAGCACGGCCATTTCAGTGTGCTCAGGAGGTGAAAAACGCCGTGTTGCGCTCTGTCGATTACTCCTAAGTCAGCCTGACATACTACTACTTGACGAACCTACCAACCACCTGGATGCAGAATCTGTCAACTGGTTGGAACAATATCTCAAGAATTTCCCTGGAACAGTTATAGCAGTGACACACGACCGTTACTTCCTCGATAATGTAGCAGGATGGATACTCGAACTCGACCGCGGAGAAGGTATTCCATGGGAGGGCAATTACTCTTCATGGCTCGACCAGAAAGCCAGACGCCTCGAACAGGAAGAAAAACACGAGTCCAAACGCAGAAAAGCACTCGAACGTGAATTGGAATGGGTACGTATGGGTGCCAAGGGACGACAGGCTAAAGGTAAGGCCCGTCTGAATGCCTATGATAAACTCAGCAATGAGGAAGTTAAAGAAAAAGAAGCAAAACTCGAATTATTCATACCACCGGGAGAGAGGTTGGGAGAAAAGGTAATTGATATCAAGGGTATTACCAAAGCTTACGGTAAACGCATCCTGATTGACAATTTTACAGCTTCCATCCCCAAAAACGCCATTGTGGGTATCATCGGAGCCAATGGAGTGGGAAAATCTACGCTATTCCGCATGATCATGGGTGTAGAACAACCTGATAGCGGTGACATAACTGTAGGTGACACAGTACAGTTAAGCTATGTGGACCAATCTCATCAGGACCTTAAACCTGAACTATCGGTGATGGAAGCCGTCGGCAAAGGTCAGGAACTTATCATGGTTGGTAAAACTCAGGTTAATGTACGCGCCTATCTGAGCAAGTTCAACATAGCAGGTAATGACCAGCAGAAAAAAATAGGCGTACTGTCCGGAGGAGAAAGAAACAGGGTCCATCTTGCCATGACACTTAAAGAAGGTGGCAACGTACTGCTCCTTGACGAACCTACCAACGATATAGATGTCAATACGCTACGGGCACTGGAAGAAGCCATTGAGAGTTTTGCAGGCTGTGTATTGGTCATTTCTCACGACAGATGGTTTATAGACCGGCTTGCCACACATATCATGGCATTTGAAGACAATTCAGAAGTCGTTTTCTTTGAAGGCAATTTCAGCGACTATGAAAAGGCAAAAATCGAAAGATTAGGAAATATCACATTAAAACGCCCAAGCTTCAAGAGTCTGTTATAATATTCGGAAGGATTATATGCAATACTTATTATTGTACATATAAATGAACAAATATCATATTGGATTATCCTGTTTACAATGATTACAATCCATATTTTTCTTATTTTATATATTAAAGAAAATATAGAATTTGATAGCTTTAAAATACTCAATCTTACAAATTACCATATATGAGCAAGTCAAAAATCCAATTGTTGTATAGCAATTGATTTAACACCATTTTGTAAGCTTTTCAATAAATGTCAGGATGCTAATTTTAATCATATTATTTATATAAAAAAACTGTTAACTTCGCACGCAATTATTTTAACAAGCAAAAATGTTTTAAAAAATGACCTTACATTCAATATCCGGTTTTTCAAGAAGACATATCGGTATACAGGGTGCAGAAGCTGAAGAAATGCTCCAAGCAATCGGATTCAGTAGTTTAGATCAGTTGATTGACAAAACTGTACCCCAAAGTATCAGAATGTCACGCAATCTCAACATACCCAACGCACTCAATGAGTATGAGTACCTGAAGATGTTAAAAACTGTAGCTTCAAAAAACAAGGTTTTTAAAAATTATATCGGTCAGGGTTATTATGACACCATAACACCATCCGTAATCCTCAGAAATATTTTTGAAAATCCGGGTTGGTATACACAGTACACACCATATCAGGCTGAGATAGCCCAGGGAAGACTGGAAGCACTGTTGAATTTCCAGACGATGGTTTCTGAGCTGACAGGACTACCTATTGCCAATGCCTCTTTGCTGGATGAAGGAACAGCAGCAGCTGAAGCCATGTTTATGGCAGAATCCATTCATAACAAAAAGAAAAAAAACCAGCCGGCAACCCGGTTTTTTGTTGATAAAAACGTTTTCGCTCAAACCCTGGACGTTGTCATCACCAGAGCCAAACCACTCAATATTGAAGTTGTAACGGGTGATTGGCAAAATTTTGATTTTGACGATTCTTATTTTGGTGTATTGTTGCAATATCCGGATGTACAGGGCGAGGTACACGATTACAGAGCTTTTACATCCAAATGCAATGAGAAGGATATTCAGGTAGTAGTAGCAGCTGATATCATGGCCTTAACATCCATTGAGGCTCCAGGCAACTGGGGTGCCGACGTAGTGGTCGGCAATACGCAGCGTTTCGGTGTACCTATGGGTTTTGGCGGTCCTCATGCTGCATATTTTGCTACAAAAGAAGATAACAAGCGTTTGATACCCGGGCGTATCATCGGTGTTTCGGTTGATACACACGGAAATCCGGCACTCAGGATGGCACTTCAGACCAGAGAACAACATATCCGTAGAGAAAAAGCAACTTCCAATATATGTACTGCACAAGCATTACTCGCTATTATGGCAGGAATGTACGCTGTATATCACGGACCTGAAGGTATGAAGCATATTGCAGGTAAGATACATCATCAGGCTTCCAAACTGGCAAAAGCGCTACAAAGTGGCGGATTCAATGTTATTAACACGTATTTTTTTGATACAATAACAATTGAAACGGATAAGGCAACCTTTGACTCAGTTCGCAAGTATAGTCTGGAAGCCGGCATCAACCTGAATTATTTTGATAATGGATATGTTTCAATTTCAGTAGACGAAACTACATTGGATGAGGATATCAAAAACCTGGTACAAGTCTTTGAACAAGTCAAAGGAAGCACAATAAATATTTCTAATACCGCTCCATCTTCATTGGGTAGCATGGAAAGAAAGAGCGATATACTCACACACCCGGTATTCAGTATGTATCATACTGAAAGTAAAATGATGCGCTATATTAAAAGGTTGGAAAACAAAGACCTTTCACTCGTCCATTCCATGATTTCTCTGGGATCCTGTACGATGAAACTCAACGCCGCTACCGAAATGATTCCGGTATCGTGGCCTGAATTTGCATCCATTCACCCATTCGCACCAGCAGATCAAACGCAGGGATACCAGCAGATCATCCATGAACTGGAACAGTACCTGTCCGAAATTACAGGATTTGTAGCATGTTCTTTACAGCCTAATTCAGGTGCTCAGGGAGAATACACTGGTTTACTTACGATTCGGGCATATCACGAAGATAAAAAAGATTTTCACAGAAATGTAGCTCTGATACCTTCTTCAGCACACGGTACCAATCCTGCTTCTGCTGTACTTTGCGGCATGGAAGTAGTTGTAGTCAACTGTGATGAAAGTGGTAATGTCGATGTCGATGACCTGAAAGCCAAAGCTGTACAGCACAAGGAAAATCTCGCATGTCTTATGATTACATACCCAAGTACGCACGGAGTATTCGAGACATCCGTCAAAGAAATTTGTCAGATTATCCACGACAATGGTGGTTTGGTATATATGGATGGTGCCAATATGAATGCTCAGGTAGGATTAACGAATCCAGGTATTATCGGTGCCGATGTTTGCCATCTGAATCTGCATAAAACGTTTGCTATTCCGCACGGCGGTGGCGGACCCGGCATGGGCCCCATCTGTGTCAATGAAAAATTAGCAGCATTTCTGCCTGGACATACCATGGTATCCACAGGTGGAGACAAGGCCATTCCTGCAGTTTCTTCAGCACCATACGGCAGTGCCAGTATACTGCTTATATCCTACGGTTATATACGGATGCTTGGATATGACGGACTGACGGATGCGACCAAATATGCCATACTTAATGCCAACTATATCAAATCAAAACTTGAAAAAGCTTACCCCATACTTTTTTCCGGAGAAAATGGTACCGCTGCACACGAATTAATCGTAGATTTGCGACCATTCAAGGCTGCCGGTGTGAGCGCTGAAGATGTAGCCAAGCGTCTCATGGATTATGGTTTTCATGCACCAACACTGTCGTTTCCTGTAGCCGGAACCATCATGATAGAACCGACGGAAAGTGAGGACAAGGCGGAATTGGACCGATTTATAGATGCACTTCTGGAAATACGCAAAGAAATAGACGAAGTCGCTTCCGGTAGTATGCCGGTAGATTCCAATGTACTCTGCAATGCACCTCACACTGCATCCATAGTCTGCAACGATGCATGGCCATACGCTTATTCCCGTAAAAAGGCAGCTTATCCTTTGGAATATATAGCTAATGGCAATAAATTCTGGCCAAGCGTAAGTAGAGTGGACAGTGCATACGGAGACAGAAACTTAATATGTGTTTGCCCTCCTATAGAAAGTTATATGAATACCGGAGAATAAAAAATATCTGTATAACAAGCAAAAGAGCCTGTGCATCGCAAGAATGTACAGGCTCTTTTTTATCGTTGTATTATGCTTACATTTGCTATGAATAAATCCTGCAAATCATCCAATTGAATGTATCATATTATTGATACGTTGGATTTTGTATATTTGGCATTTCCGGATTCAATGAACGAATCCTCTCAGCATCTTTTCAAATTGATTATGGGATTACTTTACCAGATCGGCTATCTTTTTTTCCAATTCCAATTCGTCACCCGGGTTATATCCATTGTGCGAATAAACAATCTCGCCTTTTTGATTTAATAAAAACGTCTGCGGTATCGTCTGAAAATTCAGTGCTCTCTGTAATTCCTGTTTGCTGTCTGCCAACACTGTAAATTCCCATCCCTTACTCTTGACCATGGCAGGAACCTTGGACAATCCACGTGCATCATCAATGGTAATGGCCAGTAACTGTATATCATATTTTTCTACCCATTCATCATATATTTCATGTATGGCGTCCAATTCTCTTTTACATGGCGTACACCAAGAAGCCCAGAACGAAACTACTGTTATTTTACCATTATTGGTATATTCCTGAATATTAACACTTTTTCCATCGAGGGTCTTGATGGATACTGAAGGAAATGGATTATTATTGGCAAAAATGATGCTGGTAGTCACAAAAAAGCAAACTGCAACAAATAGAGCGTGTCTGAAATTTATCATAAAAATCAATTTTTATATACGACGTTTCAAAAAAAGGCTAAGTGATATTCAAAAAGAAATTTAACTATTTTTTAACCAAATCTTTATACTGAATATACCGGGATTCAGGTTCCCGATACCTATCGGAATAGTATGTTAATCCAGCGACTGATTGTCCGTACCTGCCCTTTTAACCAATTCCTGATATTCCTTAGGTGTAAGGCCATCCAGACAATAGTCAATTGGGTTTATAGGATTGCCATTGTACCATACTTCATAATGCAAATGTGAACCGGTTGAGGCTCCGGTACTGCCGACCAATCCAATCTTCTGACCTTTTTTTACGACCTGACCTTCTTTGACAGAAATAGAACTCATATGGGCGTATAAGGTCTTGTATCCGTAGCCATGATCGATCAGTACATTCTTGCCATATCCACTACCTGCTTTATTTACTTCTACTATTTTACCATTACCGGTAGCCTGTATATCCGTGCCTTTAGGTGCAGTAAAGTCTATACCCTTATGGAAGCGTCTCAACTTATGAATAGGATGCATACGCATACCAAAACCAGACAAAAACTTAACTTCTCTTTTTAGCGAGGTTTCTTTTACAGGCTTAATGGAAGGAACAGATGCCAGTTTTTTCTCTCTTGTCACAGCTACTTTATACAAACTGTCCAATGAGCTTTTCTGAATATCTATTTTGAGTTTTAATTCGTCAATGCGTTTCAGATTATTGACTATTAATGCTCCTGTATTTTTATAGTTCTCCAATCCTTTATATTTATTATGACCTCCCGTACCACCATTCCAAACGGACTCGTCTATTGGATTAGCACCCAATATCATTCTGTTTATCTCGTTATCCTTGGTATGTAGTGTCTCTATTTTGTTGGAAAGCAATTCATATTCATCCTGTAATTGAGTCAGATAAAATTCATTGGCTTCACTTTCCTTTTCCAGTAATCTCTCCTTGGGTGTAGGGAAATATTGGTATGCCAGTACAAATAATATTACTGAAGTCAGGATAACAGTTGATATAAATGCAAAACTCTTTTTTACCTTCTCTTTTCTCGTAAGTTTATGCTCCTCATACTTGAGTGTATGTGCGTTATAAACGTATTTTACATGTTTCATAAATACGGGGTTTAAACCAAAATTAAGTATATTAATAAAGGTTTGAAATACGGAATGTCGATTAAACAGGACAAAGCTAAATATAAATTATTATTTAACAAAATAAATATATAACTATTTAATTCATACCACATATATCTAAATAAATTATATGTATATTAAATTTTTTACCAGTAGTCTTACCGTATAAAATTTGCTATTAAAAATTTTCTAAGATCTTTATCCTGACATGTACATATTTGGTGTATATAAATCAAACTATACACTGTTGAACTTATTACTCTTTTGTTTAATTACAACGGTATATTCATCCTTTTTACCTATTTTAGAAAAATAATTTAACAACACATAATACATATATAAAACTCTAATACCTGGCATATATACAAAACAATATATAATGAAGATACCATATATTCAGAATGATACCAGAGGAATTTGAGATAAATAAAGAACGGGTAACGGTTTGTTTTATAACACATACAAAATCAGATGAACCGGTCTTCAGGTATATGAATTTAAAAATAAAACTTATCTTTGTACAACAATGCTGATTAAGTTATTCATAAATTTTCCATAAATGGAGTAACGGACAATTTAAGCATCTGACGATTAAAAATAATTCAAAAAAAACTTATGCGCAAGTTTTTAATTTTACTCCTGATATCCATCAGCGGCCTGATAACCGCTCAAAAGCAGGCTCCCATAGATACGGCACAGATGATAACGCCATACAGAGTCAATGCATCCGGTATCTCCGAAAAACCATATGTTATCCTGATTTCTGCAGATGGCTTCCGGTATGATTACATTAAAAAATATGCTGCTCATAATCTTCATCATCTAGCCGAAAATGGTGTTTGGGCTAAGAAGGGCATGTATCCATCCTACCCTTCTATTACTTTTCCCAATCATTACAGTATAGCTACCGGAATGTATCCGGCAAGACATGGTATCGTCGACAATGTGTTTTATGACCCGCAACGGGATGATATGTACAGACTGGGGTCAGGGTCAGTTATTGACGGATCATGGTATCGCGGATTACCCATCTGGGGGCTGACTGAACAACAGGGACTGCTTTCAGCATGCCTGTTTTGGGTAGGTTCGGAGAGTAATGCAGGAGGATATATGCCTACCTACTGGTACAAATATCATGAGAAATTCAATGATGACGATCGTATACGTATAGTACGCAACTGGCTTACGATGCCGGACTCTATTCGTCCACACCTTATAACCTTATACTTTCCTGAAGTAGATAAAATGGGACATAAATATGGACCCGAAGCGAAAGAAACGGAAGCATCCGTACATTATATTGACAAGGCAATACAGAAATTAGTCAATGAACTGGAGCCGCTTAACTTACCAATCAACTATATTTTTGTTTCTGATCATGGCATGATTGGTGTGCCCAAAAGTGACTATATACCTATGCCTGATATTGACACAGAAAAATACATGGTGGTTAATACGCGTACCATCGCCAGAATAACAGCTTTTGACAGGAAAGACATTCTTCCTTTATATCAAAAATTGGTCGATGTCAAACCTAAGGATTATAAGGTATATCTGGCAGAAAACTTTCCTCAAAAACTACATTACAGTACAAGGGAAGACACATCCCGGAGGATAGGAGATATCATTCTGGTTCCGGCAGGATCCAAACTGCTTGTAAGCGCTGACAGACCCAATCCTCCGATAGGCAATCATGGATTTGACCACCGGAAAGTACCGGAAATGAAGGCCGCTTTCATCGCGTGGGGTCCTGCCTTTAAAGCAGGAAAGAAACTCTGTCCTTTTGAAAATGTAGATATCTACCCAATGATAGCACAGATATTGAGTTTACAGATACACCAACCCATCGATGGCAATATGAAAAGATTAAAAAAAGCACTCAGGTAAGATAAAATCTCTTAATCATTATATTAACCAAAAATACTTATTCAATGGATAATAGATTCTACTTCAATCGGATATATATATTCAGATTAGTAATAATCCTGACATTATCATTCATATACATGCAATACGCACATGCACAGGTTACTTTTAATGACAAGAAAACCTTAAAAATAACCTACCAGCAGACAAGTAACGGTCAAGTGATTGAAAATCAGAATCCTGTATGGGTATTTGCAGATAGCCGGTATACTTATATTACATCACGGGATCAATGGCTTGGTAAATCTTCATATCCAACAGAGACAACGCTCGTTGACCATACTTCCAGCCATTACTTTCAATTTGCTTTCCTGAACACGGATGATATTGTTGCTGCACAGGATACAGCTTCCATCGCCCGGCAAGCCTTTGAATTGCTGGATGAAACTAAGACAATCCTGGGATATACATGTAAAAAGGCTAAGACGAGTATTAATTCAAACACGATAGAATTGTGGTATACCAATGATTTAGATATCAACGCAAGTCCATCGGTACTCGGTCAGCAATTAGGTGTTGTACTCGAATATATACGCAATGGCAACTACGCCATACAGGCAGTATCCATTCATAAAGAAGCAGTCCAAACTCCGGATTTTATCACCTATGAACACTTTAGGCTGCTGGATAAAATCAGCTACCAGGATAAGGTATGGAAGAGCAGGTTTACTACTATACCTATCTTTGACAGGCAGCAAATCCATTTTTCAGATACATGGGAAGCAAGAGACAGCATTTTGCGCTTTGCCAATGGTACTATAGCTGTAAAAAAGGTCAGATTTCCGGTTTTGGGCAGACAGCATCAATTGTTTCTGGACCTTACGGAACAATCCAATGGAGATGCATATGACAGGACGGGAAGTGTATTTATGATTCCGGAAGACAAATTGCTGTCTTTTATGAATGGCTTGCAAAATGGTATTCAGGTCCTGCCAGTATATGACAATGGCAACGGCAAAAAATATCAGGGTATAGTCGCTACTGAGGATTACAGCCCTGCCTTGGAACTCATGCGTTTTTTCACACCTTTTGGTGTCAAACATTTCAATGACAGGGTTACACTCAAGGGAAAGTTATGGCAGGATTCTGCATTTTACAGGCAGGATATAACACAATATGCATCCATACTGAGTGGAAAAGAAGTTTTTATCGGCGCCTTTATCGGCAATTATGACAAGGGCGGACATATTATATCTGCCCATATAACCATCCACAATGAAGACGACACCAACAACGCCATGAAACAGGTTGTACCCTTGTTCAACACGGTCAATATCATGGAAATGGCAGGTCAGGAATACGGAACCATGTTTGATAATGACAAAGGCTTGATGATAGAATTTGAACTAAATAAGGAACTGAACAAGGCACAACTCGTCTACACGACTACCGGCCATGGTGGCTGGGGCAATGGAGATGAATTTGTTCCTAAGAAAAACACCATTTTGCTTGACGGACGTATAGTTTTCGATCTGGTTCCATGGCGGACGGATTGTGGTTCCTACAGACTGTACAACCCGGTATCAGGCAATTTTTCCAATGGATTATCATCATCCGATTACAGCCGTTCCAACTGGTGTCCGGGTACTGTGACCAATCCCTATTATATTGATCTGGGCAATCTTTCTGCAGGAAAGCATACGATACAGATTAAAATACCTCAGGGAGCACCCGAAGGTAATAGCTTCAGTGCCTGGAATGTTTCAGGTGTGCTGATTGGCGAATAAATTTATACTATTTTTTAATCATAAACAGAATGGCAGCTAATACAGCATATACTGTTTGATTTAAAAGTAATTTCTTATACATTCCGGCGTTATGGTAATCTGATATTGAACAGTTTCAATCAGATATTCTCTGATTTATCTGTTGTTGTTACCAATATACCTGTTTATATCGACAATAGTTATGTGTTCAATATTTACTTTGTTTGATTATGCTACGTTTTCTATTACTCTGATATTTTTAAGTACCTTAGATTCGTTATTTCAATTTAGGTTGATTCATATTTTTGCGTTGGCCTAAACCTGTGCAACATGCATATTTTCCTTCTCCACAGCTTACCTGCTCACTCCAACTTACAGAAGCGATGCTCCCTCCACACGAACATTCAGTAGCACCATAACCACCGGCACATTTGCAAGATTCGTCGCCTTTGGGATTA
>JADZFD010000079.1 GCA_020850225.1 Saprospiraceae bacterium
ATTTATCATTAAGTGGAATTCAATTTAGTGTAGGTTACAAAATATCAGAATAAAAAAACCAGATGCTAACACCGCATACCACGTACAGAGCGGCTATACGCCGCTCCGTCGTGTATGCCAAACCGTTAGCGGTTATTTTATGACGACAATGAAACCATTGACAATTTTGATATTTCAGTTATTCTTTACTGCATCGCTTTTCGGACAGACAAGTGGCGAGAATTTAAAAATCACTCATTTGACAGAAAATTTCTATGTTTTTACGACTTATCGTGATTTTAAGGGAACTCCATTTCCTGCAAACGGACTTTACTGTATAACAGACAACGGTGTTGTTGTCATTGACACACCCTGGGACACAACGCAATTTCAACCGTTACTTGACAGTATAAAAATAAAACATAATAAGAATGTAGTAATGTGCATTGCGACACATTCACACGAAGACAGAACGGGAGGACTTGAATACTACAAACAAAAAGGTATCAAGACATTTGCAACGGAACAGACAGACATAATTTGTAAAGAGCGAGGAGAAAAGCGTGCAGAGTTTTTAATTTTTCAAGACACTGTTTTTGCTGTCGGACAATACACCTTTCAAACTTACTTTGGCGGTGCAGGACACACGCCTGACAATATTGTAATATGGTTTCCAAAAGACAAACTTCTATACGGGGGTTGCTTGGTTAAAAGCACTGACGCATCTGACTTAGGTTATCTTGGTGACGCAGACACAAAACAGTGGTCAACGACAATTCAAAAAATAAAGCAAAAGTTCGGACAACCTTCTTATGTAATACCGGGACATCAAAATTGGACAAATAAGAAATCATTGAACCATACAACGACACTTTTACGACAATATGAAAAGAAAAACAACCGCTAACATCGGCTTGTTGCAAGCGGGGCAGACGTGCTATAATGTAAGTGTGGTGCTTTTAAATTAAATTTAGTGCTTGCGGAAAGGTTGGTGCTACTAATGCCCCGCCTGACAACAAGCCCGAAAACGTTGGCGGCAAGTATAACGACAGACAGCGTATAAATGGACAGAACACAATACTTTGATCTTTTGGTCAGCAAGTTGTCACGACAAGACAACAGCGACCTTATCAGCCGAATTGAAAGCAAGTGCGACATTCTTACGCTTGACAAAAACGAGCCTTTAATTGCATTTCAGTCCAACAACAGAAAAATTTATTTCATTGCACAAGGCAGTTTTATTCGCAATATCATCACATCACAGGGCGAAGAAAAAACGGTTATGTTTCATACCGAAAGTTTCTGCGAGTTTTTCAAATCTTACGACACGGTTTACTTTCACAAAAAGACAAACTACGAAATTAAAGCCAACGAAAAGTCAGTTGTCGTTTCAGTTGATTTTGACTTTCTGTTTCAGCAAATTCAAAACGACATCAAACTCTTACAATTCTATACACACGAAACAGAAAAGTTGTTTGTAAACATTGACTTGTTTCGCAACTTTCAGTTGGGTTTGACAAGCGAAGAGTATTTGAAATGGCTTTACGAAAATTATCCGTTCATTTTTCAACGCTTTGCTTCACAAAACATTGCAAGTTTTATGGGAATTACCAACGTTTGGCTAAGTAATTTGAAAGCCAAACTCACTTTTTAAATTACTTTAAACGAAATCATTTTTAGACTTCTGATTTTTGCATCAACAAAACTCAGTAAAAATGAAATCGTATAATTCAAACACAGCTTGGAAACAATTAAATGAATTGCTTCCCACAGATTTTCAAATCCAAGAAAACAATCAACCATTAGAAGAAACTTGGGATTGGAAAGGCAACAAAATTCACTTAGACCGCTATCCAAATCCAAATTCGGAATATCGAATTTTCTTGCATCACGGAGTTGGCACAAACGGCAGACAAATGAGTATGATTTTGGGGCATAAATTAGCGGCATTGGGCTATGACGTTGTAGCTATGGACAACTTGGGCTACGGAATGACCGAAGTCAATCAAAAAGATATTACTTACGACAATTGGGTTCATTGTTTTGCCGACTTTGTGAACACCGAAACAAAACGTGATTACAAAAAACCTGTTCTTTATGGACTAAGTGCAGGCGGAATGATTTGCTACAATGCGGCTTGCTTTATAAACGAAGTTCACGGAATTATAGGAATGTGCTTTTTGAAAAATGACGACAAAACAGTTAGTAAAGAAACCGCAAAATTTGGTTGGTCAAATTGGTTTGTATTTCCGATGATGAACTTTTTCAGCAAAATAGGTTTTGCACGACTAAAACTACCGATGAAAGCTGTTTCTAAAATGAATGCTCTTGTGAACAACAAAAAAGCCTTGGCCATTTTCTTAAAAGACAATACTTCGGCAGGTGCAAGTGTTCAACTGCAATTCTTGTATGAATATGTAAATTACAAATTGCCAATTCCCGTTTCACAGTTTGACAAATGTCCAATCATTTTGACACAACCCAAGAAAGACCGTTGGACACCACTTCATTTGAGCAAAATTTCAATGAAAGGAATTAAAGCACCTTTCACCGTAAAATTATTGAACGGTGGCGGACACTATCCAATGGAAGAAACAGCATTGAAACAACTTTTGCAATACGCTGTTGAATTTATCAAGTCGTTGAAATAAAATACCAGCCGCAAACAAGCAGTTTGGCAGTATGGCGGGTGAAGTGCTACTATTGGGCAGAAGTGCAAGGTTGAATCCCGAAAGCTTTCGGGATAATTCTATTCAATCCCGATAGCCATCGGGATGCTAAATTGCCGCCACGTCGCCAAGCTGCCGGACGTTGTGTGCAATGCTAAACCGACACTAATTCTACTTTGTTAAATTTAATATGTGTGTATAACAAATTGCACAAAATTTTGATAATATAATATTCCCGATTATGCAAATAAGCAACTAAAAGCGAAGTAGGTCATTTTTTCTTAATATTGTTAAAAGCTATTGATTTAGGCTGTATGATTTAACAAACCTGGTCAAAAACAAGCGATAGTGATCGTAATGTCAAAAGTACGTCTATCGCAAAAATAGCAGTAAACACAAGAAAATACCACTACATGCGATAGAAAAAGCATTTTGACCTTGAAGAGAACGGTGCTCTGCAATCGCCTTTTTTGACCTGGACTTTTTGTTTACTTTTTGGGCAATGAAAAAAGTAAAAGCCTAGCCCGCGTTAGCATTCCAAAGGAATAGATGAGAGCAAAAAAAGACGACAAAATATAGTGAAGCAATAAGATTTACAATAAAATTGCAATTTGTTATACACACATAACCTAATGATTTCATGCTTTCTTAGGATTTAAGTTTAAAAGTATCCGGAATAAATAAAATAGAATATTTATATTAAAATAATTTGTTCTTGTGAATTATTATGTTTACCTTTACACAATATTTAGAATCAAAAGCATCCAAAATAAGAAATTAATGTTTTGTTTTGTCATGTACGTGAAAGGTTATTGATTACTTTTTGTTTCATCTAAACAATTTAATAATTATTAAAATAAATTTATTATGAAAAAGCAGCCTACACTTTTAGTTATTTTATTCATTTGTACACTAAATTATTCCTCTTGGTCTCAGATATGGGAACCTAGAAATGCCAACTTTACTCTTCCAAGTCAAGGATGGAGTATAACACCTACCAATGACTCCGTAGCATGGACATTCGGTTTTGTAATGGATTCAAGTAGTACCTGGACCTATAATGATTGGACTTTTCAAAAAACGATAGATGGGGGTCTTACCTGGACAGCAGGAGTGTTTCCTTCTGGAGATGGAGGATATTTGTCAAATATAGCATCAACCAACAAAAATCGAGCCTGGATAGCCTATAACGATGATAGTACAGGCAGTAAGGTGTTTGAAACTAATGATGGTGGACAAACCTGGAAGGATCATCAATCAAGTTTATTTACAACCTGGATCAATTCAATTCATTTTTTTAATGAGAATAATGGCATTATCCTATGTGATCCGATAAATGGAGACTATGTTATTCTTACAACTGATGATGGAGGATTAACATGGGATCAAGTTCCATCCGGTAATTTGCCTGATGTCCTTGATAATGATGAATTTGGTACCAGTGGATCATTTGCCGTGTCCGATTCCACTATTTGGTTTAATACTTTTTATGATCGGGTCTATTACTCATCTGACTATGGTCATACATGGGATGTATGGGACAAGCCTACTGAAGCTAGTGGATTTTCGTTGAATGTTACAGCAGATGAAGAAAAAAAATTTTATCTTACTTTTATTGATTCGGATAACAATACCTTCTCTATTTTCAGACGTAATGTGCAAGATTCAATATGGACTAACCTGACTCCTGCCGACAATGAAGGATATATACCAGGAATCTGCGCTATTCCAGGCACAGGAAACTTGATAATGAATATTTCTCCAAGTCGCGAGACAAAAGTAAGTTACGATCAAGGCAACAATTGGATTACTATTGACACTAATTATGAAAAAGGATTTATTAGCTTTTATGATGCAAATACGGGGTATAGTTGTGAATTAAAGAATACGTATGATGATCCTTCACAATATGTATTTACTTATGTTGGATCGCCTATACTGGGCTTAATAAACAATAAAAAAATTGATGTCAACCTGACACTTAGCCCTAATCCAGCTACTCAACTTATCACAATCAACTTAAAAGTTCCTGCCGAAGATGATTTCTGGATTTTGATTAATGATATAGAAGGTAAGCTAATCAGAAAGCTTACCCTAACTAATACCTCTACATTCAATACTTCTCTTGATATACAAAACTTAAAACCGGGTATTTACACAGTTACTATTGCTACTTCATCGGGTAGACATACAGAGAAATTCATTAAAATAGAATAAACAGACAAGGTTCGAGTATTTAATAATTTATAAATTTAAAAAGCAATTATCAGCGTTTCGCTGTATTGTAAAAATACCTTTATATATTTTTTAGAGCTTAATAACAAATAACATCATATAGTTCCAGCGATTAGTGAGGCAGTAATAAAGCTTATACCAGCTATATAACCCATGCCGATCCCTGGCACCTGATTACTATATGCGTTAGCAAGTCTCAATAATGAAAAATGACCGATGACCAGGGTTAAAATCCAGATTATTATTATTAGCCATTTCTTCTATGTGACAGGAAAAAAGTAAAAGCCAAAACATAAAAACACAAGTACCGGTAGTACCCAATAGGCCTTGTTGATTCGGTCGTCATATCTGAAATCAGGCTTGATAATGGCGCTGACTGTCCATTTACTAAAAAAAATATAATAGCCCAATATATCTCTTGCCCGAATAATAATTTTAAATATACCATATTATAAAGATAATTAGTTCTGGTCTACTGAAAGTACAGGAAAGAGAGCGGGCAATATAGGTAGCATGGATATATTGTTGTAATAAAGCGCGAGTGTATATGGTAATAACTCAAACATCTGTGCATCCTGGCAAAGAGACCTCAGTCTGAGTGAAGTACGTTTACCGGGGTTTGATACACCCTTTGATTCACATTTGGATAAGAATAACCAGTGGGTATAACTGGCATGATACAAAGACACATAGTATTGAAAACCGTATAGCGAGTATTCATCAACCGCATGTGAGGCCAATAAAAAGAGGGAAGAAAAATGTAGAAACAGAATTTGGATCGAAGATACAGGCGTGCTTGATGGATGGCTTTGTATTCATAGACGAATTGAGTTGGGAAGCATTCAATGAAGGGACGAGGCTCAAATTGAGTGTTGAGAACTACAAGAGAAGAATGGGATACTATCCCCAGCAGGTATTAGCGGATAAGATATACTGTACGAGGGAAAACCGAAACTACCTGAAAGAAAAAGGCATAGAGTTGAGGGCAAAACCATTAGGAAGATCGAAGGCATTGTCCAATCAGGTAAGACCCGGAGAAAGAAATCCCATTGAAGGCAAGTTTGGGCAGGCAAAACGAGACTAATGTGTTAGTACAGTAAGAGCCAAACTGTCAAAAACGAGTGAAGCATAGATTTTCACCATAATACTGGTGCTCAACCTGGTTAAGTTGGCCGGGACAGCACCGTATTATCTGTTACAAAGCAAAATAAGACCTGTTAAGCAATGGTGTAAGTTGCAGGTAAGAGTGGTGCTTATATTATTAGAGTATATTGCCCAACCCAGAACCGGTTTAGCTTATTGATGCCTGCCGACATATCCAGCAGACCCTTCTTAGATTCAGGTTCAGAGTTTACTGTTTTATGATTTTTTTCAATAAACTGCCTTTATCAGTATCCAGCATTATAAAGTACATACAAGATGGTAGACTGCTAATATCTATTTCTGTACTTGACAATTCCATTTTTTTATTACAGATCATATCTCCGGAAATATTGTAAATGGTATAATTTCTGATTTTTGCTGATTCCGTATTGATGGTAAATGAATGAGATACAGGATTGGGAAATAATTGTACAGATTCTGATAAATTATTTGCATCTGATACTGATGATGTGCAACTTTTAATTTTGAATATGCAAATATCAGTTTGACCAACTCCGGTAAGAGTAATATTTCCAAAGGTAGCAACACCCTGAAAAAAGCCGGCAATATAAATATCGTCCTGCGCATCTTTACTGATTCCAAAACCAAAATCATAACCTTTTCCTCCTAAGCCAAGTGACCATATAAAATTACCGTTAACATCCTGTTTGGTTACAAAAATATCACCCAATCCTTTTGAAACAACCGACATTTCTCCAAAGGTTACTTCATTTTCAATATTTCCGGTTACATACACGTTCCCTTGATTGTCAACTGTTATATCCTCGCCATAATCATCGCCTTTCCCACCTGCACCATTTGCCCATACGAAGTTGCCTTGCGCATCCAGTTTTACTATAAAAATATCATTAATCCCTTTTGATGTAAGCGTTGTTTTATCAAAAGTTATATTTTCAGTAAAGTGGCCGGTAACATAACTGTAGCCCTGTTTATCTACGACTACGCGTATACCACCATTTCTGCCACTTCCTTTGGCGCTCTTCACCCAAATATAGTTGCCATTTGTATCCAATTTAGCTATAAACACCTCTCTGTTACTTCTGCCTGTAAGTGTTATTTTTCCAAATGTTACCGTTCCTTCATATTCTCCTGTAATATAAATATCAGAATTTTTACCAACTGATATACCGACGGCTACATCGTGACCACTACTCCCTGTGCTAATTGCCCATATATAATTTCCTTGTATATCCAATTTTGTTACAAAGATATCGCTTTCGCCATTACTTGTAAGTACTGTGCTTCCAAAAGTTGCCTTTTGGTTGAACCACCCACTAACATAGCAATTGCCCTGGTCATCAATGTCTACACCATTTCCATAAGCAAGAAAGCTACCACCGGCGCTTTTCGCCCACAAAAAATCACCCTGTGCGTCCAGTTTGGTTACAAACATATCCCTATTTCCAATACTTTTAAGTGTTATATTGCCAAAAGTGACCGTACCACTAATATTTCCGGTAACGTAGCTATTTCCCTGATTATCAACAACGATAGACAATCCTTCATTCCATCCGCTACCACCTGCATCTCTTACCCATACAAAGTTACCTTGCGGATCTGATTTGGATATATATATACTGCGCTCTCCTTTCCCTGTTATCTTAAAATTTCCAAAAGTTATAAGACCTTCAAACCATCCCGTAGTATAAATATTTCCCAGATTATCAATCGCTATAGACCTTCCCGAATTTCCTCCACTACCTGCAGCAGCTTTAGCCCAGGCAATGTCATCACATGGTTTTTGAGTTTTTCCAATATTAAATCCATTGAATAGTAAGATAAAAATAACGCACAGTTTAATTGCATTTTTCATATATATTTTTTTAATAATTTGTCAAATAAATTTAATAAGTCAGCTTAATTTTAAGGTATAATTCAACAGTTTTTTAGTCAATAAGACTCATATAAGTACACTTGCTTTTAGAGTTTATATTTTCAATATTACTTAATTTTCTGAAGTTCCTGCCACTTTTGCCGATTCATATTTTCGTCGGTATTGGGGTTGTAATTTTGTAATTCTGTGGCAATGTATTGCCCATCACTGTTCATCCAGTACCGATTATAACCGTCAGCAACTTTGTACTTTTCACCCGTCT
Organism: Saprospiraceae bacterium; assembly: GCA_020850225.1. GTDB lineage: Bacteria > Bacteroidota > Bacteroidia > Chitinophagales > Saprospiraceae > OLB9. The sequence continues at coordinate 8,144 of JADZFD010000079.1, forward strand.
CACTGTTTATAACATTACGATTTTCATAGATATTGTCAATAAATTGTGTCTGATTGTTATCCATAGCTTTGTTTTTAGCTTCCCAGCTGCTCATTATAGCATTATTCACACCATTAACTGTATTGATATGTGTTCTTTGTTGTGCTTCAAATGCTGCCTGATTTGTTGCCAGCCTTTGATTGAAAGCTGTCCAACTTTGTCCGATTCGCTGTGCTTCCGCACGATTATAAGCCATAATTGGTTCCAGATTGTATCTCAGATTGGAAAGGCTGAACAATAGTTGTTTTTTAGCCCTGTCAAAGGCATTTTTATCTGACTGTAATATTGATGTGTAATAGTACCACATTTGCATATCCTGTGTTTCATTCTTCTGAATGTGCATTATCATAAAGGCAGGATCTCCTTTACTGTCTTTGAGATCAATGCCATAAACATTTGAATGTTTATCTACAGGAGTAATACTATAATATTGTGCATTATACCACTTGTCTATTCTGGCTAAGTCAGGTAATTCATAATGTTGAACATATCTGAATCCTTCCTGAGCGGCAAACGGTATTATATCTTCTCTGATAAGTTGATCTGTATCAGGCATTGCCCGCATAGGTGTCGGACTACCGTACTGCATGTAAGGGTCATAATTCATTACAAAGCTTTGAAGTGGATAATCAGTACAACGGATATTATCCGGTCCGGTTATGGAAACTTTGGAATTATGTATTTTCCATGAACCAGGTAATGGAATGGTCGCCAAAAGTCCACCTTTATCGTCTCTCATCTCAGTCATTATGAGTTCTTCCCAATATTTTTTTTGGATTGTTCTGGTTTACCGGATACATTATCTGTCATATTTGAATTATTATCATTATTATTCATATTTTGAGAATTGCAACTATATATAAGAAAGCAAAATGTGTACAGTAGTAGATGCGTTTTCATAACATAAGCATTTATTGTATAAATATCAACTTGTAAATTCAAATACACCTTAAAGATATTGTGTTTTATATACAAATATTAAAAATGACTATAAAAAAATATTATATTGGATAATAATATTATTAATGCAATATAATTTCTATATTTACTAGTAATCAAATACAATATTAAATATTGATTTAAATGTATTTTGAAAGAAAAAAACCATTTACGATAAATTAATCAGAAATAGATTCTGTACTTCATATTGTAAATCATATAGACAATAAAGTGCAAAAAAGTAAACAGATAAAGTATAATCCTTATTTATGGCGTTGTACTTCTCTCCTTCAACTTTGCCTTTTGCATTGGATTAGGCTTGTCATCAAACTTATGCTTTTTGAAAATCTGAAAGCGGTTTGGCATTTCCCGTACTGGAAAACTGTTGTTGGACTCATCAATGTCGGCTGTTTCCTTATAGGGATCCAGGGTTATCGAGGTAACGATTTTATCTTTGACAAATACCTTATTGACTTCCTTTTCATTTTTACTCCAAATCTCTACAGGGATGCGTTCTACTTCCTTTGTGCCATCTTCATAAATCCATTCAATAATAATCGGCATAACAAGACCACCTTTATTGCTGAATTTTAACTCATAATAGTTTTTATTGCCAAATTTTTTAAGTTTTTGCTCATTTGGTATTAGTTCATCGTATTTGTGTATTATTGTTACATCAACAGAGTCAACTGTTTCCCAGGGTTTATAATTGTCATAATAGTCTGTTATGGTGCTGTCCTGCTCTACGGGAAATGATTTGATCAATTCACGGTTACGTGTTTTAGACAGAAAATCCATAGGTTTTTTAATAATTCTGTTTATGGTATCAGTTGTTTGCGTCGGGTCGTTTTCCAAATCAACTTTATACCATATCACTGAATCCAGGGCGATATCAACAGCATCGGTACCAAAAAACCACCCGTTCCAAAACCAATCCAGATCAACAGCACTGGCATCTTCCATAGTACGGAAAAAATCTTCAGGTGTAGGATGTTTAAACGCCCATCTACGGCAATATTCCTTGAATGCATAATCGAAAAGCTCCCTGCCCATAATGGTTTCACGGAGTATATTCAATGCCGTAGCTGGTTTGCGATAGGCGTTTTGACCATAATCCAGGATGTTTTCAGAATTGGTCATAATGGGTTCCAGCATATCCTTGGGTCTGCGCATATAATGTGTAATATTGCCAGGAACACCGCCATCAGAAGGATAATTGTTATCCCATTCTTGCTCGGCTAAAAATTGTACAAACGTATTTACGCCTTCATCAAGCCAAGCCCATTGACGCTCATCACTGTTGATAATCATAGGAAAATAATTGTGTCCTACTTCATGAATCACTACCGATATACACGCTCTTTTAGCTCTTTCGGAATAGGTCCCATCCGGTTCTGCACGACCGGGATTAAAAGCGATCATTGGGTATTCCATGCCATTGGCTGCTTCTACTGAAATGGCTACCGGATACGGGTAGGGTATACTGTATTTGGAATAGGTACGAAGGGTATGATCTACTACTTTTGTAGAATATTTGTTGTAAATAGGATATGCCTCCTTTCCGTAGAGGCTCATACACATCACTTTTTGACCAAGTTCATTGTGATGCGGCATAGCATCCCAAACGAATTTCTTACTGGCCGTCCATGCAAAATCCCTTACATTTTTAGCTTTGTACTTCCATGTTTTAGTCTTCGGGGAAACAGGCTTCAATTCATTTGATTTTGCTTCTTCCAGCGTCACTATTTCCAATGGTGCACTGACAGATTGCGCCTGTTGCCACCGCTTATACTGTGCAGGTGTTAACATTTGCTTCAGATTCTGACATTCACCGGTGGCAGCTACTATATGGTCATCAGGTAAGGTAATTTCGACATTATAATCGCCGAATGTAAGCGCAAATTCGCCTCTGCCAACAAACTGTTTATTTTGCCATCCTTCAAAATCACTATATACACACATACGCGGAAACCATTGTACTACTGTGTACAGATAATTGCCATGTTCCTTAAAGTATTCGTATCCGCCGCGACCCCAGCTCGGTGTATTCATACGGTCAATCATATAATAATACCACGCTACATTGAATACTAGTTTTCCACCGGCTTTAATAGGCTCTTTCAGGTCAATCCGCATCATCGTACCGTTGATAGTATACTTCATCGGAACTCCTTTATCCGTAGTAACCTGCTTGATATTCATACCGTACTTATCCAGCTTTTTGACAGCTTCCAGGTAATTCAGACTGGATTCCTCCATAACTTCAAACATCTCAGATCCGTTAATATGATGTTTAAGTGATGTTGGCGTATGTTCGTTCTCATCGAGTTGCATCCATATATACTTCATTTCTACGGGTGCATTGTTGTAGTATGTTATTGTTTCCTTACCATCGACTCTTTGTTCCTGCGTATTCAAAGTGCATTTGATGTTGTAATCCGCTTTTTGTTGCCAATACCTTGGTCCTGGTGCACCGTCAGCACCGCGATATTCATTAGGCGACCGTAGTACCGCACCCAGTTGTTCAAACTTTACTGCGTGATTTCTGTTATTCTGTCCTTGGGCTACACCCAAAATACAACTGCAAATCAATATCAATACTTTTTTCATCAAATGATTGTTTATTGTTCTTATTATTAAAAGTCCATTCCGAGTGTAAGGTAAAATATGGGTTTCTGAATGGTTCTGGATTCTACACCCCAACCATAATCTGCTTTTACAAAATACCCCAGAATCTGAGTTCTGAGACCAGTACCAAAGCCAAACGCCAGCGGATCCTTGAAGTATTCTATTTCCATTTCTATCAATGGCGGACTTGACAGATTGAGGATATTCAGCAGATTTTTTTTACTAAAAGGACTTGAACCATGCCATGCCAAACCTGCATCAGCAAATCCGGTAAGTTGAAGATTGCGGAAAAAGGCATTACCTCTGTTTTTGCCCAGTAAATACTGCATAAAGGGTATGCGTAATTCTGCATTGGCTACCACAAACGTAGCACCATTTCTCGTATTATTGTTGAATCCACGCATTTGGAATGCATTGACTTTATACGCATAATCCGAGTGATCAGGAACACGAACATTGTCGTTAAATGACGGGAAAAGCCAGTTTTCCATACCGCCGAGATAGTACAGCATTTTCTGTGATCCGAATGAGGTAGCTCCTGCTATCCTAAGTGCTAAAACCGATCGGGATAGTACAGGTAAATAATGCCTGGCATCAAAACCAACAATGGTTGTAAATCCTTTAGATAAATTGAAATCAAAACCATCAATAAGTTTGAAATCAAAACTGTTGATTATCTCTGTATAAAATTTATAACGCGTTCCGTTTTTGATATTTAAGGATACGTCAAAGGTGTTGTCATACACATATTCCAGTTTTATACCTAATCGCTTTTCATGCTCTGCCGGTGCTTCGAAAGAGTTGTGTTCGGTACTTAGCTGAATATAGTCATCCAGCCTCAGACTACCTGTTGCACGTACAGACCGGTAAATATCAAAAGGGTATTTTAACTGGTAAAGTCCCAGCAGTGATGTCTTTTTAGATCTTGATACGAGATTTCCGGTTACAGGGATATCGTTGTTGTATTTGACGGATTTGCGATACAAGGCGTATTTTTTATCAATTTTGCCTTTCTTGTTGTCATATACCAAAAAATATTCGGATCCATTGAACGATGTGGGTATTCTGAGTCCAACTTCAATTTCATGGTCTTCAAAAATATCTTTCAGATTGGCTTTAAGTAAAAAACCCATAGGATTTTTTAATAATTGCTGCATATCTCCCGTATAGGATTCCAATCCTTCAAAAAGCAGCTCATTGTCCAGTTTTGTTGTGACATCCGTAAGTGCAAATTTTCTGTTTGCGGCTATTGCTCTTACATTGTCATACCTTTCCAATGGTGATGAGGTTCGGCGCCGTTGTATCGACTGTAAGTTAAAGTCACGGTTATTCAATTTATCATTGTCGGCTATCCGTACATTCAAGGGCTCAAGAACCGGAGGATCCGCGTATAATGCCTGAAACTTAAAGTCTTCCGCAATCTCCTGCGTCTGATGTTCTTCCTTAAGTATTTGTTCATCTGGTTTTACAGGTATGGATGGCTGATAGAAGGATTTATTGATTGCTGTTACAAAAGGAGTAACTGGTGATTTAGTGTCGATTTTCTCTTTGTAAACCCTGAAAATACCATCATGAATACAAAGTCGTATATAATTTTCAGTTGAATTATTGAAGGAATGGGAAATAGTATTCCTCCCGTAATTACTGACAGGAGCGGGCAATCCATTATTTTTCTGAATCACATATGTATTGTTTATACCGGACTGATCGCCCAGACACAGTATTTGCCCGTAGTTGTATAAACCAGGCTGGCGTTCATTGGAGAAAGGTGTATCTGTAAGCCTTATACCTTTTTTTGCGTGATCAGGTAAAAAATATACGTCAAAGGTATTAACAGGCAAAATTGTATCCAGCTTCATCGGATAAATGCTGTCAATCTGACGGTTAGAACTGAAGAGTATACCTTTTTCATTACCTAATGTAATATAAGAAGCATCCAGATCGTCATAAAAATCTTCAGTCAGACGTGTCTGGTTTCTTTTTTTATAATTATACCGGTAAAGGTCTGACCAACCATCGGTTGTAGCAGACAGAATGTATTCATCATCGCCTGCATAACTGATGCTGTATATCCGCTGAAATTCCTCAGGTATAATCTGGTCAATTTTTTCACCATTAGTTACATTATACCGTACCAGATGCAGTACATCTCTATGCTCATAGACATAGGTCATTTCTTCTTTTTCAGGATGCCAGGCGATCAATGGATAATTGAAATCTGTTTCCTGGAAAATATTCTTAAATCCATATCTGAATATTACATTTTCCTTTCCTGTTATCAGATCATGTACTATGATTCGGTATTTGCCGAGTTCATTAACTGTATAAACCAGCGATGTCCCCTGTGGATTGATTTTTATCTGACTGATACTTGCACCTTTTTTGATTTTTTTATCAAGTAAAATGATTTCTTTTTTATCCCGATTGTCATCCAATTTATGCTGCTCACTGCGATAATAATTTGAATAAAAGATATTCCAATCTTTTTGGATTACTTTAGGTTCTGCATTGAGTATGTATACAAAGCTATTTTCCATACTTCTGCTGATTTTTGTTAAATACAATAGATTGGTAATAGTAGATTTGCCATACACCTGTTCAATAAAAAACCAAAATGACCTTCCTGCTATTTTCGGATAGTCATTGGCCAATCGTTCAAAATTTTGATACTTTTCATCAGAATTCCAAATGTCCCGCAATTCATTTTCAGCTGCAGCATCCCAGGACGTTGCAGCATAGGCTATTATTCCGGATTTATACCATTCAGGCAGATTCAATAGCAACGCATTCTGAATGATTTCCTGGATGCCGGAGCCAAACAGCATATTGTTGAAATATACAGTGGCAATACCTTCACGGATTTTTTGACGGAGATTCAAATGATTTCCATCAAAATAGACAAACATCTTGTTGCCTGCTATTTTGGTTTCGCCGGTTTGATTGGTAAATATCTCTTCCGTACCTATATTACTCTGTTTGAGATCTGTTATATCGGTATAAACAATTATTTCGATTTTGTCATTGATCCGGTGTTCCAGTGCTTCCTGAATGGACTGATTGTCCATTTCAGCCATAAGTATGGTCGTTCTGGCTGTTTTACTGGCTTTACCATACCAGTATGTTACAAAGTTGGAAGATTCGTACTGCCACCAGTTTTTAAAATCATCGTGATATTGTACCCTGTTTTTTCCAAAAGGTGTATTTATGCTTTGCCCCTGTACCACAACAAATGCCATCATAAAACCCACAATAAATTGCCACCTAACCATAGAAAAACCGAATAACAATTTACAAATAAACAGATTGAAAATCAAATGATTTCCTTTTTATTTTCCTGATTCATAAACAGGTTTTGATACTTCATACATTCACTTAATCCCGATTAATTTTCTCATATAGTATCAAATGTATCTTTTATTAATACAATACAAAGATAATCAATTATTAAAAGGTTTGTTATAAAAATGACAAATTTGAAGCTATTTAAAATTAATACAATAACCATTCTGACTGTATTGCACTCAATGACGAAAGAATAATTAAGTTATATTGCAGAACGTTTTAACGCTGATTTATCAGCAGGATAAAGACAAGATACTGTATGTCATGGAAACTATAAGGATCTTGTAGTGAAATTGGAGTTGCTTAATGAAGATGTAAATATACTGACAATCAGAAATTGTGGTCCTGATATAAGCCTGAAGAATCAAATATGTACCATGAATAATTTGTATTGGTCTATAAATGTTAAATTATGATATTTACGACTAAATTATAGTAAAATATTAAATTTTTTCAGACTAATGTTATTGTTATATTTTAAATTTGTATTTGATTAATGGAGCATCTTATTCAAGTCGTTTTTAGTGATATAATATTGTACAGATAATCAAAGCAATATAACTCATGATTCATACGTCAAGCCGATTCAATTGATGAATGATGATTACTGAGACACCTGAAATTGTAATTGGATAAAGCAATGAGGATGAAGGATATAACCGAAACCAAAAAAATATGAAAAATATGAAAGCAATAATTTTAGTGTTGAGCCTGAGTTGTATATTCAGACTGCAGGTTTACGCACAGGGTGTGCCATGCCGGAGTGAATCCAGAGTAGATTTGGTACAGCAGCAATATGGACTAAGTGGCAAAGGAGTCCTGACAATTATAATGGATAGAGGTGTGGATTACAGACATCCGGATTTTATAGATAACAATGGAAAGACGCGCATAGCATGGATTTATGATTTGTATGATAATACAGGTGCACATGATCCGGACAATCCGTATGGAGTGGGAACCATATATGACAGTAACGAAATCAACGCCTCATTAAAAAAAGGAGGCGAACCCATATCGAATGATATATATGGTCACGGAACTGCTACAACCGGTATTTTTGCCGGAAACGGTACAGGAGCTACACCGTCTGACAAGTTCAGAGGTGTAGCCCATCAGTCTAAGATCATCTGTATCATTATGACGAAAGACTATGTACCCGCTTTTGGTAATAATCCCGGACAAAATCCACAATATGATCCATCGCTGTTTAAGTATGCTTTTCAGTTTGCCAGTCAGAAAATAGCAGAACTCAGAATGCCTGCAGTTACCTTACTCAATATCGGGTCTGTTGGCGATCCTACGGATGGTTCTACGGAATTTTGTACTATGGTGGAAAATTATGTGGCTAACGGCAACACGTTCGTTTGTGGCGTAGGTGATGATGGTGGAAAGGACAATCACATGATAGCTGCATTAAAGCAAAATACTACAACTGAATTTATTATTAAAAAAGGCGAAGCGGGTAATTTAAGATTTTCAGGGTGGTACTCCGAGAATGACAGACTGGAAGTTAAGATACAGCGACCAGACGGAAAGATTGAAGGGCCTTTTGCATCACCTGGTGGTCCCACTGATACCAAAGACAATTTCCTTAATGGAATAAATATTTACCACCGGGGTTCAGCTACTGAATTTTCTAATTCGAGTGCTGATATCAGATTGCTTTTGGTTGATATTTTTGGTGAAACTGGAACCTATAAAATAATTCTTACACCTAAAACAATACATGCAGGCAGCATTATCAATGCTTTTCTAAACCCGGCAAGATTCAACAATCAGAATGCTTTCATTAATAACAACAATCCTGGGGGAAGTATCAATAGTTTTTCGTCCTGTTTGAGTACACTTTCTCCTGGAGATTATGTTGCGACCAATACATGGACAGATGTTAACGGTGTGAAAAGGACAAAATCCAATGAAGGTTTGCCGGGGCAACTTTGGAAAGGCTCAAGTACCGGACCAACTATGGATGGAAGATTGGGAATAGACTTTGTCGCACCTGGAGAACTGGCGTGGGCAGCTTACGGAAAAGATTCATATTATTCCAGTTTTGCATTTAATCAATTGGAAGGAAGTAAGGGTGCATATGGTCTTCAATCGGCTGTCAGTGCAGCAGCTCCGCTAACTGCCGGAGTGATAGCATTGATGCTTGAAGCCAACCCTAAGCTGACACCTGTAAAAATAAAGGAAATACTGCAACAAACAGCAAGAAAGGACAATTATACTGGCAATAATTTGCCCGATAATAAATGGGGATATGGAAAACTCGATGCACTCGCTGCAGTTAATGCTGCCTATGCATTGGTCAGTACAGATGACACATTCAACAATACTAAAAGTTCTCGGATTTATCCCAATCCGGCCCACGATTATATACAGCTAACGGATACCGACTTATTACAGCAGGCAAATACAGTAGAAATATATTCAGCTACCGGTCAAAAGATGGGAGATTATACAATTTCTTCGGATGGACGAGTTGAAATATATGACTTGCCTGGTGGTATATACATCGTTTTACTTACAACAACGGAAGGAAAGGTACCGAAGATGTTGTATAAATATTGAAAGGTAGTATTTTCGGTACAAAGCTTATCTGTAGCATTTTAGAACTATCAATCTGCTTGCGATTAAATAATCTTATCTGTATTTACGATATTTTAATTTTCAGTTATGATAACCGAACGAAGTGAGTTATCTACCCCACCTCATAAAATTTATCTTGTTCGCATCTGAAAACACGTGCGGGAAATTTTTGTATGAGCCGGTAGTCATGTGTTGCAATGATGATGGATGTTCCATGTTCGCGCGACAATCCGGACAAAAGATATAATATTTCATCGCTTGTATCGGGATCCAGATTGCCGGTAGGTTCGTCAGCTATAATGATAGGCGGATTGTTGAGTAATGCACGGGCGATAACTACCCGTTGCTGTTCACCACCGGACAGGCTTTGAACCGGTTTTTTTTCGTATCCGTTGAGACCTACCATTTCCAGCACCTGGAGTACACGGGCAGTCATTTTGGGGCGGTCTTTCCATCCTGTGGCTTCCAGGATATACATCAGATTACGACCTACAGTCCATTGATCAAAGAGTATAAAATCCTGAAATACCATGCCTAATTTGCGCCTTAATTTAGGTATGTCGTTTTCCTTCATTGTACTTAAATCGTAATCTGCTATGATTCCTCTTCCGGATTTCAGAGGTAGACTGCCATACATAGTTTTAAGTAAACTGGTTTTACCGCTTCCGGATTTGCCTATGATATAGCAGGTTTCCGCAGGAGCAAGCCTGAAATTAATTCCTGCCAATACCAATTTATCGCCCTGATAAATATCGGCATTTTCAAAATAAACTACAGCATTGTTTTCCAATGAGTGTGAGATTTTATGAGGCAAAGATATTATAAAAAATCGTATGTGATGTTTTTTAAAGCTATTTAACCTGAGAATTTGCAATAAAAATCATTTTGCAATATTCAAGGTAGTAAAATAAATCGTCTCGCTACTTATCGTGTAATTGTTTTAATTGATAACTTTCGTCAGTTAACATGAATGTTTTGAATTTTTCGTTTTTTATATTTTTTCCTAAAACATCGCTTTCATCATTTTTGTTTTCGCCTAAAAGTTTAAACTGTACTTTTTGTCCCCAATAACCATATCCAATATTTATGTCAATACGAGAACATATGTCTTCTGCCAATACTTTCATGTCTTTGGTGTTTAGTTTGTGATTTCCAATTGGTGAAATGTCGTGTCCCATTAATTTATAGTGAGTTAGGTTATTAGCTTGCCGCTAACGGTTTTGCAGCTTTGCGAAGGAGCGGATTTTGGTTCTAACTTCCTTGCAAAAACTGCACTTCAAATATACACAAATATTTCAAACAGAGCACTTTCTCCACTCTCTTGCAAAACTGCCCGTTATGTGTTCGCCCTTCTTGATTCATTATAGTGTTTTATAATATTCTTTAATTTTTTGAGCCATTAATTTTCGCCTTAAAGTCAAGAAGTCTTGATAATCGTCAATGCTCATTTCCATAATTTCAGTCGGTACACAGTTCATTTTTAAGTTGTCCATAAGTTCTTGTTCATTCGAAAGTCCACTTACTAATTTATTGTTGTCAAGAATTTGAGTTTTGATGAGTTCAAAGTAATCTTTTGGTGGTTTGTTGCCAACTTTTATGTTTATTTCTGATTGCATATAAACGTAGTTGGCAATTTGGTTGTATTTACTTCTGTCAAGTCCATTTTTGCTTAAATAATCTTTTGGAAATAAATGATGAATATCGCCACGCAAAGAAATTAAATCGCTTATTAAAACGTCCTTTGATAAAAATCCTCTATCGTTTGCTTTTACTTGTGAAGCTAAGAACACGTGAAAATATGGACTGCTCGCAACCGAAGTATCTAAACTTTGTGGCAAAGAAGCGTTCCAAAATGCGTCTGAAAGTTCTCCGTCTTCTTTTTCTTTTAAATATTCATCAAAAGGTTTTTGAGAAATTTGTTTGATGTCAAAGTCAAACATACTTTCTGGCGAGCCCGAATACCGACCTGTCAAAATGGAATAAACCAACCATTTTCTGACATAACTTTCAATGGCAATAGAATTAACGCCAAGTTCTTTAAGTTTCAAATAAACAATGTAAGCAAAATTCAATGCGTTTTGTGAACGTATCAATTTTGGTGAAATGAACCCAGCTGATTTTACAATCATTAAAAACCGTTTGAAATTGGTTTCATTGATGAAATTATGAACGCCATTTTTTAATTTTAAAAATGATTGTTCTGCAATTTCTGTTTCATAGCTTCTTGTTTCAAAATTTCTACCTGACAATAAACTAACTAAGTCAGAAAGTCGTCCTCTATTGAATTGTGATGTAAATGCAACTCGAATTAAATCATTATAACTTGGGTCATACAAATCTTCATTTTCAGTTTTAAGCCACGACATTTTTTGAAAGAATTCTGTTTTTGCAAAATCCTTGTCGTTATCTACGATGTGTTTGTAAAAGTCAGGTGCAATTGCTAAGTGACAAAAATAATCAATTGCTTTTCTCAATTCGTTTCCGCCATTATCTGTGTCAGAAGCAATTTTACTCATTGCAAAATCTGCTTGACTTAAAACAACACCTTTTGAGTTTATTCTGATAAAAATTTCCGTTACCGTTTCAATATCCAATTCAGGTGCAAGTTCAATCATCCCGATAGGTTTTTTCACTATGCTGATTAGTCTTGAAAATGAGTTTTCAATTAAATCTTCATCAATATCAGGATTTAGAGCCGAATAATCTCTTACTAATTTTAGTAAACTAATTTTTCCCGAAAATGCGTCTGTAATGTCGTGAAGCCAAACTTTGTCTTTTAAAATAGCAGGGTTTTGAACTTCAAAACGTTCTTCAATAGGGTTGAAGGCAATTTTGATTTTTACACGTTGATAGTTTTTGTTAATTACGTATTGTCCGAGAATTGCTGCAGTCAAAGCTGTTACACGTTGCTGTCCGTCAATTAAAACTTTTTTGCCCTCACTTAAACTGCCGTCTTTCAGCTTTACATTTGGGTTTCTCCAAGCTATTACGTAACCTATTGGGTAGCCTTGATATAAACTGTCCATTAAGTCACGAACTTTTGAACTGTCCCAAACGAAAGGTCTTTGGATTTCTGGAATTGCGATTTCGCCCGAATTTACCCAAGCTAAAATTGTTTCTATTAAATGTTGGTTTACTGAATATTTCTGCATTTGTATTTTAGTCGTTTGTTTCTATTTAGCATGGTCGTAATAGGGTGACACATAACGGTTAAGTGTATCCGATGTGCCGACGTTTAGGAGGCAATTACGTGATACATCGTGTTGTGTGCTCGCCCATCTTTTTCAGCTGAGTTGTAGTGATTGATTTTCAATTTTAACATTGAACTTTATTTCTGCTTTCAATGCTTTGAATACTCTTAAAATAGTGTCCATTGTTGCACTATTTGCGCTACTTTCTAATTTTGAGATTTGAGATTTTTTTACGCCAACGAGTTCTCCAAGTTGTTCTTGAGTTAGATTACGTTCTTTTCTTGCAGCTTTAATCATTCTTCCTAAAACTTCCATACAAAGTTCATATTCATAATTATCCCTTTCTTCAGTTCCGACTATACCGATATATTTATCCTTCATTTCGGCAAGTGAATATGATTTCATTTTTTCTGTTGTCATAATTATTTTTTCTTTCTTCTTTTAAAATATTCTTGTCTTATGCGTTCCGCCTTGTCAATTTCCTTTTGCGGTACTTTTTGGGTTTTCTTTACAAATCCATGTGTTGCTAATACAAGAGTTTCTGTTTTTTCTGTCTTGTCCCAAAAAGCAAAAAGTCGATTTTGGTTTCCCATATATTTACTCTTGAACTCCCATATTTCCCCTTTAAGTTTTTTGAATAATTTCTGGTCGTTTGTTTGTTCAGCAAGATCAATATTGTAAAACACTTTATTAGCTGATTTCTGGTCGAGTTTAGAGACAAAATCGTCTGCTTCTTCTAAAAATCTTGTTACAAAATATCTCACAAATAAAATTTAGACAAAGATACGCAAAGTTTCTATATTTAGAAACATTGGTTCACGAAATTTATACAGATAGTTTTTTCTTGGGTGGTACATAAACGGTCGGCGGTATGAATCGTTGGGGAGTGCGTTACTAAGAACCTATCAACAGATAAGAACCTTGCCAGCGAGCAAGACGCTTGGCATACCACTTAAACCCCAATGTTTTATGACCACTTGTTTTCAAATGTTATTTTTATTTATAACTATATACAGCTATTTTATATTTCTTCCCATTTATAATCCGATAGAGTGTTTTAATTCTTCCTTCAGAATCAAGTTTATATTTATAAAGCTCATTATCACTTCCTGGACCACCAAGATAAACTGGCTCATCCTTTAATTTTGGAATCCTTTCAATTCGTCTTCTTTTTAGTCTGCCATTGTCGTAATACTCATAATTTTTAATTTCCGTTGAATTTTGCTCTTTATCAAATGCCTCTTCTCTAATCAATTGACCATTTTGGTATTTTAAAGTATAAACAGTTTCATAAATATCGGTCATTTTAGTTTTTGGTCTATAATGAAAAGCTTGTTCCTGATATTTTAAAAGGGTGTCTCCTTGATTTTCAATCAATTTTATTACAGTAGAATCATTCTCTGAAAGCTGGCTAAACTGATATATTATCCGATTATTTGAGTATTTGTATTCATATCTAAAGGTGTCCACACGATCAGGATTATTAAAATCGAAGGTATGAATGTCATAAATCGTATTATTATTGTCGTCCAATACAATTTTTTGTCTTGACATCAATTTCTTTTTACGATAACTCTCTTTGCTAATTATTCTTCCAATCGAATCTACATATTCCAATGACCAATATCCGCCACCTCCAGAGCCGTTAAAGTATTTCCCTTTTTTAACATTTATATTTGGATATAATTCATTTGTTTCAAATAATTGAGCACGAATTGAAATTGGAGTCATTAAAATTATGAGTCCTATTTTAACAAAATCCAGAATTAATTTTCTCATGTTATCAAATTGATTCATTGATTGCGGTGTCTTTTTATAATTTTTGCTAACGGTTGTGCTTTGCGACGATTTTTGGCGATAGACAAAACTGGTGTCAAAGCACTTGTTAGCATTAGTTGTTTCTATATCTTTATCATTTTTAATGTTTTTAATTCCAATCTTTTGTCTTTTAGAGTATATTTGAATCCAAAAATCTGTTTTATAACTAAATCCTGACAGTCAAGCTATGTTTCGCTTCTTTATAAATGTAACCTTACTGTCAAAGGTATTAAAAAAAGTAGAATTAATTTACTTTTCTACCTGCTGGGGAATTGGTACTTTTACGAACGGTTTTGGACTTTTTCATATTGACCAGCAGATTGGCATAAGCACTGGTAGCCGGTGTTGAATAGGTTTTGTTTCCGTAAGTAACTTTTCCGGTTTTATTATTCCAGGATTTTGCCAGAAGCACATATCTTCCGTTCATCTTGTCAGAAGGACCAAAAACAAGATATCTCGAATCGTCATTTTTATCAAAACAAATGGCATAATGATCTTTTTTAGGAGAAAACAGAAATACACCCGGAGTATTTTTTTTAATTATCACTTCTTCGATATTCCTTTCCTTATCCATTTGGATTTTACCTCCTGTTACAGATACATTACCACTGCCGTTGTCGTTCCATAGTACAATATCATCAGATAAATAAAACTGGATATTTTGTAGTTCTTCATCGCTCCAACCTGCTTTTTTATTAATATCATCTGTATAATATACCAAAGAAGGTGCACAGGAAAGCATGCTGAGTATAATAAAAAAAGGGAATATGGGTTTCATAATATAATTATTTGATATAAATATATAACGTTTGGAAGTATGAAAATTCTATCGATTCAATCAATTTTAACTTTTATAAAATTGATATATGGTTACGAGGCATTTTGCCTGTAAAAATAGGATGTAATTCATCGTTTATGTATAATTTGGGCTGTTTTATTAAACTACAATTTAACGTTTGTTAATGATAGCTTAACGATAATTATTATATTATAAATTAGTAGTAATCTTGCATTGTTATTTTTCTTTTAACCATATTTAATACAAATTTTAAAAAATGAAAAAGTTTCTTATTTTAGGTTTATTCGCTACTTTATCTTTCGTTGCATGTAAGAATGCTGAAACAACTACTGAAGAAGCAGCTCCGGCAGCAACTGAAGAAGTAGCACCAGCACCAGCAGCAACTGAAGAAGCAGCACCAGCACCAGCAGCAACTGAAGATGTTAATGCAGCACCTGCAGAAGGTACTCAAGCAGCTCCAGCTGAAAACAAGTAATTAAAACGATAAATCAGGGTTTACCTGATATGAAAATAAGCTTATGATACCTGCGTATCATAGGCTTTTTTATTTGTTTTGAATATGTACCTGTCAAAATAATTCAGAAAACGATTTTCTGAAGGTATACTTTGAGTTTTAATCAACAACTATTTCATCTATAAACAACCAGGATTTATATCCTGCTCCCTGCCTTCCGGTGGGAATGGTGCCATAATTTTTTGCTTCAAACTTCAGGTATTTACCTTTGATTCCCTTTAGAGGCAGGCTGATATTTGCTACCTTGGTGTCCGTATGGATTTCAGTTGTGCTGACAACAGAAGAATAATGGATGCCATCATCAGAAACGGATACTTCGATAGCCTTTGGCAGATATATCCACTGACCTTCACCTTTGAAGAATCTGAATGATACTGTATTCAGTTGAGTTTCTTCCGAAAACTCTATAAAACCGCTGCAATCTGTGCCACTGTAACCCAGCCATTCGCTGCCACCGTACTTGGAATCCGGACCTTTCAGCCCATTTATCAGACTTTGTGGACCTCGTCCTGCATATCTGTCTGAAGGAAGTGTCTCCAGATATATACGGGCAGTTGTAGCCTTATGAAGATTGAAATTCAATTCCAATGGATGGCCTCGCTGATTGTTTTTGGAAGCTATAAAGGTATATTTACCGGACTTGTCAATGGTAATCGTATCCAAACCGTTCATTGTCCCCAGGTTATCATCTTCATAATTGTAATAGATGGTCGCTTGCTGTGGAACATCAAAATACAACTGAACAGGTTTTCCGATTTCTGATTTTACGTGATGTTTAAGGTCGTAAATATGAAAAGCTACATGTGCACCTTTATTAACCCAGTAAGTGTAATGCTTTTCAAATTTGTTCAAAAACCTTCTGTAGTCCTTGTCCTTCGACCACAACGCTTCTGACAATGCCATATCCCGGGCAAAGGTCATATATTCTACATGGTCGAATGTATGAATGTATTCTGTCCAGAGATTGGACTGACCTCCGAGGATATATTTTCTTTGTTCGGGTGTCAGTTCGGAAGGAACAGGGTTCCAGTCATATACCTTTTCCATAGGTATAAATCCACCTATTGAGATGGGTTCGCCCGGAGATTCAGACTGATAGTAATCAAAATAACAATGAGAATTGGGTGTCATAATGACATAATGATGTTGTTTGGCGGCTTCGATACCACCTTCTACACCGCGCCAGGACATTACTATCGCTCCAGGTGCAAGACCACCTTCCAGGATTTCATCCCATCCTATGATTTCACGACCCTTGGATTGAATATAACCGGCAATCCGGGTTACAAAATAACTCTGCAGGCCTTCTTCGTTTTTCAGATTTTTATCCTTGATCAATTGCTGGCAGAAATCGCTTTTTTTCCAGGCTTCCTTAGGGCATTCATCTCCACCTATGTGGATATATTTACCGGGAAACAGTGCCATGATCTCATCCATTACATCTTCCAGAAATTTAAATGTCACTTCATTCGGACAGAGTACATCTTCGAAGACACCCCACGATGTTGCCGCTTTATAAACTTTATTTTCACAACCCAATTCAGGATATGCGGATAGTGCTGCCATCGAATGTCCGGGAATATCCAGCTCAGGAATGATTTCTATATTTCTATCCGCAGCGTATCTGACGATTTCTCTGATGGTTTCCTGTGTATAATATCCGCCATAGCGTTTTCCGTCATATTTATGTGGCTGATCGTTATAATGTCCAATCAGGGTTTCATCCCTGTATGCAGCAATTTCCTGTAATTTTGGATATTTTTTTATTTCAACACGCCAACCCTGATCATCTGTAAGGTGCCAGTGGAAGCGGTTAAACTTATACATGGCCATGTAGTCCAGATACTTTTTAACTTCATCAGCTGTGAAAAAATGCCGGGCTACATCCAGATGCATACCTCTGTAACCAAAAACCGGATTATCCTGAATCAATACCTGTGGTAGTGGCAAGCCATGAAAACGATACATTTGTACCAAGCTTGTCAGTGCATACTGAAATCCTTTTCCGGAAGAAGCCGAGATTATTACCTGATGCTGGGTCACATCTATACTATATGCTTCCTGACCCAACAGGTCATCGGATTTTAAAAGAACATTAGCATATTTTTTTTCGACAACTGTAATGCCCTCAACACCTTTAAACAGATCTGTATAAAAAGGAGAATTCATGTTTTTATCCAGATGAATTTTAAGCGTACTAATATCCGAAGTCTTACCTTTCATCCGGATATGATTGGGTTGAGGGATGATACCCAGGTTTTTATCCGGTGTCAGAGCATATAGGTGAGTCTGTGTTGTCCAAAAGACGATGAATAAGACTATGCTGATTGGAAATTTTTTAATCTTCATAAATATCCGATTTATTTAATATGTGCAAATGAGTTGCAATATGACAAAAGTGAAAATATTTAAAACTCATTATTTATCAAAGACAAAGTTAAAAGAATATTCCGGATAGCAAAATAGCTTGACTACTGCATCCTTATCTTACTGCATTTAGAAAATTTCATATTGAACTCCAAAAAGAGAATCCGGATAAAATCCTGGTATAAAACGGACAATACAGGGTAGAGAACAACATGTGGTATTGAAGGGACTGTATATAAAATGCGAAGAGCCCACGTATCTTTTATACTAGGGCTCTTTCGACTAAGGTCTCAAAATAAGAAAACTACATCTTACAGGTGACAAACCTTTATATTATGAGGCTAATAACAGCCTGATGCTCAACGAATACCCAAAGTATATATGTTCTGATTTGTTCTTGGTTGACTTTGGATGGTGCAAATATAATATCTAAATCTGAATTTACAATATTAATAAACTATAATTACAGATAAAAAGTTGCCGGATATATACATAAGTCTAATATTTATTTTTAAATTTTATAACAATCACTTAATGAGTAGATTGTTTACACAATGCATCACTTAGCAAACCAGTTAGCTTTTTTTGCTGTAATTGGGTGATTCTCTGGTGATGGTGATATTGTGCGGATGACTTTCCAGAATTCCGGAACCGGTTATTCTGACCATTTTGGCACCCTGCAATTTATCTATACTGGCAGCACCGCAGTAACCCATACTTGATCTCAGTCCGCCTATGTACTGAATCATAGCTTCTGATACAGAACCTTTGTAAGGTACTCTTCCCTCAATACCTTCAGGTACCAGTTTTTTAACATCATCTTCAACATCCTGAAAATAACGGTCTTTACTACCCAATTCCATAGCACCCAAGGATCCCATTCCTCTGTATACCTTGAATTTTCTGCCTTCAAAAAGGATAGTTTCACCGGGAGCTTCCTCCGTTCCGGCAAACAGTGATCCTGCCATAATGGAACTGGCGCCGGCAGCGATCGCTTTAGCTATATCGCCAGTATAGCGAATGCCTCCGTCACCGATAATAGGAATACCTGTTCCGGCAAGGCCAAATGCAGCATTTCTGATAGCGTAGAGTTGCGGAACTCCGACACCTGCCACAATCCGTGTAGTACATATACTTCCTGGCCCTACACCGACTTTTACGGCATTAACACCTGCTTTTACAAGAGCTTGAGCTCCTTCTGCTGTTGCGACATTGCCTCCTACGATCTGCAGGTCTTTATACCGGGTCCGGACATCAGCTATAGCATCCAGAACGCCTTTGGAATGACCATGAGCCGTATCAATACATATCACATCGACACCTACGGATACCAATCCTTCCACGCGTTCGTATAAATCTCTGCTGACACCTACGGCAGCACCGACTAGCAGGCGACCGTGGCTATCTTTTGCTGAGTTGGGATAGTTTTCTATCTTCATGATGTCTTTATAGGTAATCAGACCAACGAGTGTATTGTTATCGTCGACTACGGGCAGTTTTTCGATTTTATACTGTTGCAGTATCTCTTTAGCCTGCATCAGCGTTGTTCCTTTGGGAGCTGTTACCAATCGTTCAGTAGTCATCACCTCAGTGACCTTTTTATCCATTTCTGTTTCGAATCTCAAATCTCTGTTTGTTAAAATGCCTACCAGCCTGTTTTGGTTGTCAATGACGGGTATTCCACCTATTTTGTTGAGTTGCATCAGGTGAAGGGCATCTTTAACACGGGCATTTTGTGTAAGCGTGACGGGATCCAGTATCATTCCACTTTCAGATCTTTTGACAGACCTAACCTGATTGACCTGGTCCTCTACGGACATGTTTTTATGAATGATTCCGATTCCTCCTTCACGTGCCATAGCTATGGCTAACTGATACTCTGTGATGGTATCCATTGCTGCTGAAACAATCGGTACATTCAGCCGTATATCAGTCGTAAACTGAGTTGAAATGTCTACTTCACGTGGAAGTACCTCTGAATATGCGGGAATAAGGAGGACGTCATCAAATGTTAACGCCTCATCTATTGGTGTGTTATTATGATTTTCCATGTGCAAAATTAAGACTTATCGCTGTAATTCATATCATAAAATCAGAACTTTTAGATATTTTTAATTTTCTATTCTTTTTGATACGTTTAAGAGGCAATTAATTTGTTTATTGTGCAACTTTTAATAAACAGGGATATTATGCTGACTGTACACACGGACGAATACTATATGCAACAGGCAATCAATGAAGCCATCAGGGGTGCTGAAGCAGATGAAATACCCGTAGGAGCAGTAGTTGTATGTCAAAACCAGATAATAGCACGTGCCCATAATCAGACTGAAACGCTTCAGGATGTATCAGCCCACGCTGAGATGATTGCCATCACTTCAGCCGCGGCTTATCTGGGAAGCAAATACCTTAAGGAATGTACGATGTATGTTACGCTCGAACCTTGTGTGATGTGTGCTGGTGCTCTGTACTGGTCACAGATTTCCCGAATAGTCTATGGGGCGAGTGATGAAAAACGCGGATTTATGCGGTATGGCAAAGAGTTGCTACACCCATCTACAAAGGTGGAATACGGTGTAAAACACGATGTTTGCTCAAAATTAATGACAGATTTTTTCGAAAAGAAAAGATAATATAGTATCCGGCAGTAGCTGCGTCTCAATAAACAATTATTCCATCCAGGCTATCATGCATCATCAGATATTTTTAAAGACAGGAAGTAAGTAATCTTTCTGTCTTTATTTTAAAAATTCCCTGATAAGCTGATTGACTTCAGCGGGCTTTTCAAACATTACAAAGTGTCCGGCTTTGTTTAACATATGCAGTGTGCAATCCGGCATTTTTTCAGCTCCCATTTTTGCATATTTTTCTGTAAATCCACCATTCAGATAGCGATTGGGAATGAGGTTGTCATTAGTTCCGAAAACACATAAGGTCTTCTGTCGGACTGATGGCAGAAAATCAAAAACCGGGCTGTCAACCATAGCTTTAACACCCTGCGTAACGTGATAACAATAGTCAGTAAAATCCATAGCTGAACGTATAGCTATCCGGTCATCAATCATAAACTGTGCATCTTTGGGCATATCATAGAAGTTATATGCGTAATTTACATGGATTTGTTCCACAGTTGTCAATCGCACACCATCCACTGTCATAGCATCACGAAACCACTGGCGTTGTCCTTTATTGAAAGTTTCAAATCCTGCCGGAGCTATCAGAATGAGTTTGTCTACCAAATCCGGATATTTGAGTGCTGTAGCAATAGAAATCTGCCCACCCATGGAATGACCTGCCAGAATAACCTTCTGAATATTCAGTTTCTGACAAAAATCGCTAATAGCGTCAGCAAAAAAGTCCATAGAAACATCATAATTACCTTTGGAAGACCTGCCATAACCTGGCAAATCAATGGCTATACAGCGGTATGATGTTTTTAAGTCTTCGATATTCTTTTTCCATGCTGGAATGTATGAAGCCAGTCCGTGAATAAAAATAATCGTCTGTTTACTATTGCCCTGATCCGTATATACCAGATCAATATTATTAAGTATTTTAATCTGTTTTACAGGCATACCATAATCCAGGTCAGACATTTGATGTTGTTTATTTTGCCCAATTGACGGATAAAGAGCTAAGGCAAATAATAAGGTGAAAAATATATATTTCATAACAGGTATAGACTTAAAAAAAATTGAAACAATAAAAATGATGAATGGGTCAGAAAATCAACCATTTGACGCAGACAAATCCTAACCATGGATTTACTGGTCGGTTTTGTACACCTCCATTTGTAAGTGTGCTGTCATAAAAATCACCCAATCCCATATAGGCAGCATGTGCCTCAACAGTGAGAAATGCACCGAAATCATAGCCTAATTTAGCATTGGCTTCCCATCCCATAAAGTTGCCGCCTCCTGATGGAGCTACTGTCGAAAACCCGGTTGCACCACCTATCTTGGAGTGCAGTTTGTTGGGTATAAGATCTCTGGACAGATTTAATGTACCTCCTGCTATACCATAGCCCATATTGGAAATGTCGGTTACAGCCGCAACGAAGCGATTCACAACATTTCCGTGGGGAAAGAGCAGGTATCCACCATGGCCGATAAATATTCCACCCGGACTACCCCATGTGTTGGCAGTTAATACACCATTGTATTTTTTGTCATTGATACCGTTTTTATCACCGGAAGTGAATATAGCATCAGCAACGATAGCATCACCTGTAGTCTGTCCGTATCTGTATCCTACCCTTAGGTTAGCAGCAAGTCCGCTTATATCTACAGATTTTGTATAAGTTTCAGTATTTGTACCTTTCTGGCGTATACTTCCTATGTTGTAATTCAGAAATCCGAACATAAACCATCTGTCCAGCATCATATCTTCATTTCTTGAAAAATAGGAGCCCAACCAGAATACATCGGATCGGTATGGATCCAGTCCGATGGGAAACCTAAAGGTTCCATTGTAGTTTGCCAATGGGCTGCCGTAGCCCTGACCCAGTATACTTACACCACCTTTTCCGGAAGAGTTGTCCTTAACCCAGTAGACAGATGCACCGACATTCCACTCAGGTGAGATATTAAATTGCTGATTCAATTCAAAAAGTGTTACATCGTCATTGACTTCTACATTGTTTTCGTATAATTTATAGAATCCCAGTTTTGTTTTAAGATAGTCGGATTGTCTTCTTACACTGATTCCGACGCCATCCGTACCAAAAAATGCAAGGCGGTAACCCGTGTTGGTAAATTTATCTACTGTAGAACGGTACAGGTCGTGTGGTGTGTCAAACATTCTTTGAAGGCCTACGTTGATGGTCCAGTATTTGGCAGGTACAAATTCCACTTCCAGGTTTTGGGTTTGAATATTGACCTGGTCAGCAGAAATGGCTGAACCCTGGTTCCCTCCAACACCATAAGCTACATCACCCCATGTCCAGTCTATCTCAAAGGATGCCCTCAGCGTTGCCTTCCCGTCAAATATGGATGGTGTATATACAAAAAAAGGAATAGCTCGCTGTTCGGCGTACAGTGCTGTAAATTCATTGGACGTGGTCGTAGTATTTCCGCCAAATAATCTTCCTACAATCTGACCTTTCAGAAAGTCATTTTCAGGGGCAATATTCATCGCTACATTTTGCTGATAAAAGTAGACAAAAGCCTGAAACTGTTTGTTGGCCTTTTCCGGGACAACCTTGTCAAAACCCTGAAAACTGGAAGTGGCAGTTTCCTGGGCATGCAGTGTTATTGCAAATAATATTAATGACAGTATGAAATATAACCTCTTCATGGGAACAGATTTTGGAGATATTTTGTAAAAAGGATGGAAATGACACTTTTTTCAGTGTCATCCCATCTGTTAATGTTTAATAAATAATTATTTTACTCTTTTATATTCCTGAATATTAATAGTACCGAAAGCACCACCGCCTGAACTACCAAATCCACCGGCTGCTGTTGGCGCAGCAACACCCAGAGATGGTTCCGTCTGAATGATTTCATACTTCATGCTGTTCTTGTCAGCAGCGACTTCAAAAATACCTTCTGCAACTAATGCTGTTGGAGCCGTCTGATTCAATTTGATATTGTAGATATTCCCTGTTCCTGATTTAGTCTGCGTATAAGTACCGGTAAGATCTACTTTTGCACCATCTTTGTACTGATAAACAACATAAGTGTTATTTGTTTTAAACTCAGCGATGATAGAATCTGCAAAATTGGCTAAAATCGGTGCTACGGGGTAAGACTTCCATTTGCCTTGAGCGCCTTCAAGACAAGCAGTACATACTCCTCCGCAATCTACACCTGTTTCATCCTGGTTTTGGATGCCGTCAAAACAAGTACCTTTGTCCTTGTCGTCTTCTTTGCTGCAACTCATGATAACAAGTGATGCAAAAAGCATCATAATTCCGAATAATTTGAATGATTTCATTTTTTTAATGATTTAGTGATTTAATAATGATTTACAAAGATTTTAATAATTTTCTGTCAATTTTTCCGCTGTCGGACTTGGGTAATTCATCCATAAATACAAAATATTTAGGAATTTTGAATTTAGCCAGGTTAGCCTGACAATGGGCTCTTAATGTGTCTTCATCTGTGTTGCCGGATGTTACAACGTATGCCTTTCCTACTTCTCCCCATCTTTCGTCTTTTACGCCGACAACAACACATTCTTTTACGTGTGGCAACTTTTGCAATACACGTTCTATTTCTGCCGGATATACATTTTCGGCACCACTAATAAACATATTCTTTAATCTATCAACGATGTAAATGTATTTTTCGTTGTCTTCGATGACGATATCTCCCGTTTTAAACCAATTACCATCTTCAGAGAAGGTGTCTTTGGTCGCTTGTTCGTTTTTCCAGTATTCTATCATGACCATCGGTCCACGCAACCATAATTCTCCAGGTTCATCAACTGCTGCGTCTTGACCTGCTTCATTGATGATACGATGTTCCACATAAAAATTAGGTCTTCCTATGCTGCCTATTTTTCGGATGGCATCGTCCTGGTGCAGGGATGTAAGGTTGGGGCCAACTTCAGTCATCCCGTAACCCTGGCGGATGGCTACCTGTTTTCCTGCATACTGCTTTATCAATGGAACGGGCATAGCTTCTCCTCCCACTATGATATAATCGAGGCTACTCAAATCAACATGCTGAAAATCAGAGTGCTGAGCCATCATCGCAAGCATGGTAGGCACTGCCATAAAAACCGTACACTTCAGCGATGAGATGGTATTAATGACTACTTGGGGATCAAATTTACGACAAACATAGGTGAAACCTCCATGATGTAAAAATGGCAACAACAAAACATTCCATCCTCCGGTATGAAATGGTGGCATGACATTTACTGTACGGCTTTCGGTGTTTATTTTCAGAGAAATGGCTGTATTGATACTATTCCAGAAAGCCATTTTATGCGTATATTTTACACCTTTGGGTTTGCCTGTAGTACCTGATGTATAGATAATGAAGATGGGATCGTCCTCATCCACAGGTATAATATCAAAACCAGATATATCACTTGAATTAACTGACGGTAGGGTGAGTATATTCAGGTCTTTATCTGAAGGCAACAAGTGCTTGAAAGATTCCTGATAATAAATCAGGACAGGTGCTGCATTGTCAATGATTTCCTTGATTTCCGGTGCAGAAAGCCTGTAGTTTAGCGGTACGACAATAAAACCTGCTTTCTGGGCCGCTGAAAATAAGGCAATATACTCAACGGAATATTCTGCAAGGACAACAACTCTGTCTCCTTTGCTGACATTTTTATCTTTTGTCAGATAATGTGCAAAGGCATTGCCCATTTCGTTAAGTTGACAGTAAGTGACAGCCTTATCTGATCCATGTTCCTGTATGGCGGGTTTATCCGGACTATACAATGCCCAACGTGCTATCCAATCCTGTTGCCAGACTTTCATACAAATTATTTTTACATTTTAAATAGTGATGCTCCAAAGGCGAGTCCACCACCGGATCCTATAAAGCAAACGATGTCTCCACTTTTAACCTTGCCCTGCTGCATCCATACGTCAAAGGCCATCGGAATACAGGCAGAGCCGGTATACCCATAGTTATGCATGATGGTAGCTGCCCGGCTTCTGTCAACACTTATGAAGTCCAACGTTTGAAAGATTGAATTTATGTTGATTTGCGTAATAAAAAAATGATCTATATCATTGACAGTGATGTTTGTATTGTCACACAACTCCCTGATCATGGAACTCCACATTTCCGGGTTGATATGATTAGGAATTTTTTGTACAAACTTAAGCTTCTGGTCACCATTTCTGATGACTTCTTCAGATGCCGGCATATGACTGGCACCTCCGTAAATACCCATCCAGCTGTTATACTCTCCTTTGGTTATGAGCTTGCTGCTCATATATCCTCTATCCTCTTCAGTTGCTTCCACTACGACGGCACCCGCACCATCAGCAAACAGCGTGACTGTTTTTTTGTCTTCCATATTAAGGTACTTGCTCATCGTATAGGCACCGACAACAAGAACATAACGGTAACGCTCATCTGCCTGGATATATTTGGTTGCTATATCCAATGCAGTTACAAAGCCTGCACAAGCGGTATTAATATCGAATGTTCCGGCATTTACCAGCTTTAGCCTGTCCTGAATTACAGATGCTGTTGACGGTGAAATATATTCAGGTGTGTCTGTAGCTATTATCAGCAAATCTATATCGTCCGGTTTTAACCCTGCATTGTTCAAAGCTGTCAGACATGCCTTTTCTATTAGATCAGCTACGCTTTCGTCGTCATTACACCATCTTCTTTCATATATCTGTACATTTTCCCTTAGCCATGTGTCCACATCCTGACCAAGGAGCTCATTGAAGTAGCTGTTGGGGACGATCTTTTCAGGGGCATACATACCTGAAGCTAATATCGCTGCATTTCTTTTACTCATTCTTGCGGATTATTTTGATTCATTTAAAAAATTTCAATTAAGATATTTTTGTTTTTTCTTATAAATTTGGTACAATATCGTTCCGGTGAGTACTGCTGCGATAATTGCCAAAGCCGCAGCTACTGCAGGATTTTTAACCGAACCGGTTGTATAGGGTGTCAGAGAGCCGTAATATACAGTAAAATGTACTATTAATGCTGTAATAGCTGCTCCGAATGCTGCCTGTTTGGGGGTGTTTTTAAAAAATATTCCAAATAATACAGGAACAAATGCCATTGAAAAATAGGCATAGACACCGTTTTGAGCCAGAATACCTACGCTCAGATTAGGGTAGAGCAATTGCTGGTAACTAACCAGAATGGTTATTATGGCAAGTAAACCAATTACTATTTTATTGGTATTGTTTATTTTTTGAGTTTGTCCCTTCCATCCCTTCAGTGGAACTATTAAATCATTTGTTATAGTTGCGGATAATGACTGAACAAGACCTTCAAGGGTAGATAACCCGGCAGCAAGGAGACCCAAAACGACAATGACACCTACTCCGGTAGCAAACCGACGGACCACATAAGCTGAAAGAATACCATCCATTTTGATCGGATCACCATTAATAGTCAGATCCGGAAACATAAGCCTGGCATAAAATCCGGCAAACAATACTGCAAAGAACAAGGTTTCAACAAGGATGGTTACGATTAGAAATTTGTTTACGTCCTTATCGGATTTCAGCATCAGGGATTTGGTGATAATGTGCGGCTGGCATACGATCGCTATACCTACTATGAAATTGGCAAAAATTACTTCAAACCAATCCCTGAATAAAGGGCTGCTGTCATTGAATGATGTTACTAATTTAGGGTCCAGTGTCGCTAATTTGCCCCAGAAAGCATCTATTCCGTCTGTGAGATAATTGCTTCCGGATGCCAACAGGATAACTGCCACTATGATCATAAGTAAAGCCTGTATGGTATTGGTGTACACCATGGAGTTGGCTCCGCCAAACATAGTATAACCGAATACGAAAACCACTAGAATAACCAAAATAAGCAATTCGCTGACTCCGAGTGCATTGCCGAGTACCTTAGTGATTCCAACGCAGATCAGCACGATAAAGGTGATAAGCAATAAGGACACAGCTACTATAAAATAGGAGAAAGTACGGCTGTTGTACCTGTTGCCGATCCATTGGGCCATAGTCAATGC
The DNA here is from genome assembly GCA_020850225.1 of Saprospiraceae bacterium. Classification (GTDB taxonomy): domain Bacteria; phylum Bacteroidota; class Bacteroidia; order Chitinophagales; family Saprospiraceae; genus OLB9. The sequence continues at coordinate 36,018 of JADZFD010000079.1, forward strand.
AGACTGACTGGTGCCGTATTTGCGGAAACTCTTGCTCAAAACTACAAGAGATAAAAATAATGCAAGGGGCAGTACAACAGACATAGCGAGGAAGGCACTCCATCCATATAATGCTACGAATCCGGGATTGATAATAAACGTGGCAGCACTGGTGATGCTGGCTGCAAGAGAAAGTCCGACTACGACGGGCGAAAACCCGGATCCCAGCGTGAAATCCTCAATATTTTTAGTTTTCACGGCACCTCTGTACACGATTACAAGTGTAACAATGGCATAAAGTATCAGAACCAATAGTGTAGCCTGTGATAAACTCATATATATTGCATTAATATTAACAATTCGTTTGAAGTAGCTAATATCTTATTAATAAATGTAAATCAATATTGCAATAACTTATTTATATGATGAGACAAATATATATAATAGATTATATTATACTCATATTCAATACAATATAAATCATATGTAATATGCGACAATTAACTTAAAATATTTCATAAATATGCGTTTTATGGTGAATATAATTAAAAGCTGTCTAATTTTGTGTTTTAATAGTAATAATCTGAATATTAAAATTATATGATATGAGAACTTTGGAAGGAAAGGTGGCAATAGTCACAGGTGGCTCATCCGGACTGGGCAAGGCTACGATTTTAAAATTTGCCTCTTTGGGAGCTACGGTTGTTAATTGGGATATCAACACAGAAAGAGGAGAACAATTGAGGTCAGAACTTACAGAACAAGGGATTCAAGCTGAATTTTATAATGTAAATACTTCGGATGTAGTATCTATAGAAGTTGCTGTTGCAGATATTATGCAGCGATATGGACATATAGACATCCTGGTCAACAATGCCGGTATTACCAGGGATGCAACATTACTGAAAATGACCCCCGACCAATGGCAACAGGTCATAAATGTTAATCTTACGGGTGTTTTCAACTGTACACATAGTGTTGCGCCGCATATGGTGGCGAATGGTTTTGGAAGAATAATCAGTATCTCTTCGGTTGTAGGTTTGTATGGTAATTTCGGTCAGACCAATTATGCTGCTGCCAAGGCCGGTGTGATAGCTATGACACAGACGTGGGCTAAGGAACTCGGCAGAAAAGGTGTCAATGTGAACGCCGTGGCACCAGGGTTTATGCATACCGAAATTCTTGATGCGATGCCTGAAGAAGTTCTGGATAAGATGAAATCCAAAGTACCGCTCCTGCGTTTGGGAAAACCTGAGGACATCGCTAATATAAACGCTTTTCTTGCATCTGATGAAGCCAACTACATAAATGGTGCTACTATAAGTGTGGATGGTGGCATCACCCTGTAAATTGCCTGTACATTGAAGGAGAAGTTGTCTAAATTTGCCAAATTTGCATCCGGAATCCTTCCTCTGGAAGCGGATTTTTTACTGCATTTCAGGCAATTTGAAGATAGCGAAAAGGCATTTGTTGTAGAGCAGATAGCTCAGCAGGCACATTTAGTAGCTGGCAGCATGACATTTGATGCATCCATAGATAAAAGAAAATACAGCTACGTCAAGGCATGGTGCGAAAAAATACTGCTCAGCCTTGACGTTGATGCCGGACTTCAGCAACTTATCCGTTGGGAAATAGAAATTCAGACAGACAGTATTGCTGATAGAGATGAAAAAGAACTCCTGAAAATCATCAATACTGCTACTTCTTCGGATTTCAATTTTATTAAAATCTACGATGTAGCCCGACTGTACAGGCATTATTTGCAGATCAGGCTACGACACAAAGACTATCGGGTAGTTCATGTATTTCTGGAGAAAAAGCGCACAGATTACGAATATTCGAGATTGGCCAATGACAAATTGCATGAAGTGAGCAGTGATATTATAGCCGATTATACACTGAAAAACAGTAATGTGTCTGAAGAGGCAGTTTCCTGGTTATCTTCTCTTTTTTACAATGAAAATTTAGATGGGTATAACCGGATTCTTGCATGGATACGCCTTGTATTCATAGCCCATAATCAACGGCAATATAACAGGTTGACAGATATGTTTGCCCGTTTTGAACAGCTTGTTGCCTCTGGTACATTTTATTCGAGGCGGATTGTTACTAATTTTTACAGTCAGTACCTGCTGTATTATGCATCCATGCGGGACTACAAAAAGGCTGCTTACTACGGATACCTGTCGATAAAAGTCATCAATAATGACTATCTGTATTATATTAACAACCTTGCGGCGGTTCTGCTTAGGGATAAAAGACCGGATGAAGCTTTAGCTGTATTGCAGCTATCAACACAATACGCCAAAACGGCGCTCAATCTGCATAATAAAATCGGTCATATTTGCTATACAGTGTTTGCACTAACTGATCTGAATAAAGCACCACAGGCTGAAAACTTAGCTTTTGTGTCGCTGACAGCTTATAAGAAAGAAATACTCGATAATAGGTGGCACTTGTTTTTTACAGCCTATCTGAATGCAATGGCTGTCAATCATAATTTTGAAGGCATACTTAAAATAAATACCCATTACAAACTACTAAACAGAGATAGTCAATTTGCAGAAAATGTTCGTTATTCACCGGCTATACCATGGATAGTTTATCTGGCATCGTACTGGAAGAACCAGATTACTTTAGCCACATTGAAGTCTCAACTTCAACTATTGATATCCAAAAATACACAGTATGCTAAAAGTACGGATACACATAACGAACTGCTGTCTTTAACAAAATCTATCCTGAAAAGTGAATATTCAAAATTAGGATTCAGATAGATAAATTCTGAAGTATTAATCCTGAATTTTTTTACATTTACAATAAGATATCAGAAACAAGGGAATTACACATCCGCAAAGCGACAATTGACGATATGTAGGACGTAAATATGTTGGTCTGGGAACTAGCAGTATTTGAAAAGGAACCTGATGCCGTCAAAACAAAGATAGAAGACTTTGAATGGCATTCGAAGATAATATTTTTGAAGTTTTGATGTAAACTACTTTAGGACAAGACAATCCTTTCTATTTTTTTATACATGTATTATTCGTGATATCAAGATTTAAATAGAAGGAATAAATATATAAGGATAAAAGTGATTATCTTTGCCAACTGAAATATTTAAATAATATGATGTCATCTGAAATTTTTGATAAAGTACGTGGTATCCTGAGTGTTTTACAGGAACAAATGATAGGAGATTTAAAAGATCTGGAAGCCTTCAGAGTTCAGTATCTTGGTTCAAAGAACGTAATTAAGACATTGTTCGGAGAGATCAAAAATATAGACAATGACCGTAAAAAAGAATTTGGCCAACTACTTAATGAAGTAAAGAATGCTGCCGAAGAGAAATATACTCATTGGAAAGAAATCCTTGAAGGCGATATGATTGCAGAATCAGATGCAGACCTAGATTTGTCAGCGCCCAGTGTTCCGTTAACTACGGGATCCAGACATCCGGTTTCAATCATACTTAACAGAATCATTCACATCTTCGAACGAATAGGATTCATCGTCGCTGAAGAACGTGAAATAGAGGATGACTGGCATAATTTTACAGCTATGAACACTCCTGAGGATCATCCTGCGCGGGACATGCAAGATACTTTTTATCTTAAAGATTCTACAACTGAGTTACTGCGTACTCACACATCTTCTGTACAGGCAAGGATTATGATGTCTCAAAAACCCCCTATAAGAATTATTGCTCCCGGAAGAGTGTACAGAAATGAAACCATATCTTCAAGATCACATTGTCAGTTTCATCAGGTAGAAGGTTTATATATTGATAAGGGTGTTTCTTTTGCAGATATGAAACAGACACTGCTCTATTTTGCAAGAGAAATGTACGGTCCGAATTCGGAAATCAGATTGCGTCCGAGCTTCTTTCCATTTACAGAACCCAGTGCCGAGATGGATGTATATTGGGGTTTGAATAATGAAGATGATTACAGGATTACTAAAGGTACAGGATGGCTTGAAATACTGGGTTGCGGTATGGTTGATCCTAATGTACTTAAAAATTGTGGTATAGATCCTGAAGTATATACTGGGTTTGCTTTTGGTATGGGTATAGAACGACAGGCTATGTTACAACATAAGATTACTGATATTCGCCAGCTTTTTCAGAATGATACGCGATTTTTAAAGCAGTTTAGCGGAGTAGTATAATGGATATATACAGAAGCAGAGCAGTACTGATGACGGTGGCTGCAGCTGTTTTTTGGAGTACAGGCGGACTCATAATTAAAATTCTGCCACAGGATGCATTTACGATTTTATTTTACAGGAGTTTATACGCTGCAATCCTGTTTATTTTTATTTTCAGGAAAAGCCTGTTACGCATTAACAAAATATCTATAGTTAGTAGCTTATTTTATGCTCCGTTACTGATATTGTTTGTATCAGCTACCAAACTTACTACAGCGGCAAATGCCATTTTTTTGCAATATTCAGCTCCGGCTTTTGTCCTTTTACTTGAGCCCTATTTTAATAAAGTACGGTTGACCAAAATAAATATAGTGACGGTTATACTGTGTTTTACAGGTATGTGTCTATTTTTTGTAGAGCAGTTTTCTAAGCCTGACAACTGGCTGGGTATCTGGCTGGCTTTATTAAGTGGAATTGTTTTGGCTGGCTTGCTGATTTCACAGAAAATGAATAAGCCTGATTATCAGCCTGGCGCTGTATTCTGGGGTAATATTCTGGTATGCTTGTTTACACTTCCGCATGTTTTTCAGGTAGCAGCACCTACTATGGAAGATCATTTTTATTTATTGTTACTTGGGTTTGGTCAGCTGGGTCTGGGATATGCCTTATTTGTATACGGTCAGAGATACCTGCCGGCGTTGGAAAGTTCACTGATAGGCATGCTGGAACCTATACTGAATCCTGTCTGGGTATTTATCGGTTATGGTGAAAATCCAGGATTATGGGCGATCATTGGAGGGTTGATAATTATCGGGGCTTTGATATTAAGAATGTATTGGATTGAAGTAAAAAATAAGCCAATGATGTCCGGATAAACACTTTAGGTGTTTAAATATGTTATACCTGCTATTTCGAATAAAAAAAGCCCGAAAAATAAAATTTCCGGGCTTTTTTTGTTGACTCACTAGGACTCGAACCTAGAATAACAGAACCAAAATCTGCTGTGTTGCCGATTACACCATGAGTCATTTTGCTAAGCGCGTGCAAAGATACTATTATTTAAGTTAAAATTAAAAACTTTTAAATATTTTTTTAAAATTTAATGGCTACCTTTGCAAAAATTTTGTAAAAATGAATACCTGGTCAAGATTTTTTGATAACCAAAAAAAAATATGGCTTTTTATTACTTTGGTATTAACAGCTATATTAGCAACTGTTTTGTTTTCAAAATTTTTATTATGGAATGAATCCAGACTAGGGAGAGTATTTAATGATCCTATATTAGGCAGATTTCAACCTGTAAATCTGAGTCTTTGGATTGGTTTACTTACCAATGGCGCTATATTTATAGCTATGATAAGCTTATTAAAGAGACCAGCTACTACGGTATATCTGTTATCGGCCGTATTGGTTATGTGTATTATCAGAGGATTGTCACTTTACTTTGTCGTATTGGAGCCCCCTGTAAATATTATTCCTTTGAAAGATCCGATTTTAGATATGACTTTCTATGGTGGTCAGGTGATACTAAAGGACTTGTTCTTTTCAGGTCATACGGCTAATATTATACTTGTAGGACTGCTTTCTGAGAATCTTTGGACTAAAAGGATAATATTACTATTAGGTGCGATCGTAGGTTCAATGCTTGTATTGCAACATGTGCATTATAGTATTGATGTGCTGGCTGCTCCTGTTTTTGCAATAATTACTTATAAATTGAGTATAAAGTTGGGTAACTTTCTAATGCTTAAGCATATGGAAGCAGGAAAAAGGTGTGGAAGAATAGTGTATGAACTTGGCCTAAGTCCCGATACGAAACCAATAAAATAAAAAAAGCCAGTATTGATACTACTGGCTTTTTAATTAATCTATTTTCCGAAAAGTTTTCCAAATATAGATTTCATTCCAGCTGAAGCTATATCATCGATAACATTACCGTCTCCATTTTTGTCAAGAATCTTGTTGAAAATACTCTGAGTAGTTGACTGTTGGTTGACGGATTGTGTAGCTCCTTTGATTATGTCAAGGATACCACCACCACTCTGCTGTGACTGATTTTGAGCCTGAGCATTTGATTTACCCAACATACCCAAAACCAATGGAGCAAGTGTCATCATCATTTTTAAAATCTTTCCTGAATCTATTCCACTTGCTTTGGAAATAGAGTCAACAGTACTTTCCTGTTTGTCACCAAGAATATGTTTAAGGATACCGGCTCCATTGGATGTAGCAGCACTGACTGAAGCGCTGTTTCCTGTTAAAAACCCAGTCAAATCGTCAAATATACTTCCATTGTGATCTTTATTGAGTGCGTTTTCAAGGCTCGCCTGTCCCTCCTGCGTGCTTGCATTATTCTGTATTCCATTAAGCAATGTACCTAATATACCATCTACAGCAGTATTCGTCTGTTGTTTATCTTCCAACCCCAATTGATTACCTATTTGCCCGAGTATGATGTCCTTCATTGGACCTTGTAACAAATCTGAAATATCCATAAATATTATTTTTTTAAAATGACATCGAAAATCCGATGTGCAATTATAACAATAAATTAATGAAATAATTCATTATTAAAAGTTAAAATAATGTAAATTTTATTTTCGGAACAGTATTTGTATTCACATATTGTAAAATAATGTAATATATGAAATTGCAATTTTTTAGAGTATCTGTATTATGTATCATATACCTGATGGGTACTGCATTTGATTATCCTTATAGTCGGAAAATAGTGGAAAACTATATTGATACATATAAAGATATCGCTATATCTGAAATGAGGCGAACCGGTATCCCTGCAAGTATAAAACTTGCTCAGGGAATTCTAGAATCTGATTTTGGTCGTAGTCCATTAGCCATTAATGCCCGGAATCACTTTGGTATAAAGTGCGGAGGAGACTGGAGTGGGACGTCATATTACCTTTTGGATGACGATACAGATAGTGTAGGCGTATTGATTGAAAGCTGTTTCCGTTCATTTGCAACCCCTGATGAGTCCTATATAGCGCACTCTGATTTTCTTACTAATCCGGCAAAAAAATCGAGATATGGCTTTCTTTTTAATTTGGATACCAGGGATTACTCAGGATGGGCAAACGGTCTGAAATTTGCAGGATATGCTTCTGATCCTGCCTATCCACAAAAACTGATAGCCATAATTGAAAAATATCAATTGTTCAAATATGATGAACCTATAGTGATTTCAGAAAAAACTGATTATGCTGATAATGTTTCAGGAGCAAAGAATAAGGATTCAGCAACTGATATAGAACAGAAATCTGATAACACGGAAAAAAGGAAAATAAAAGATACGAATAGTAGAAATGGTGCTAAAATAAATTATATAGCAATTAATGGTTTGAGGGCTATGAAAGCTAATGGAGGCGAAACAATTCAATCTATAGCATCAGTGACCGGTGTGCATGTTTCGGAACTACTTGAGTATAATGAAGAGATAAAAAGTATGGATTATGTACTTGCTTCGGATGAATTGGTATATTTTGAAAGGAAAAAGAAGAATATTGAAGGCAAAGTTATGACACATACTGTACTGAAAGGAGAAACGATGTACAGCATTTCTCAGCAGTACGGTATAAGACTGGAAAGTCTGTTGGCTAAAAATAATCTAACTCCGGATGCAATGCCGTTGGCAGGACAGGAAATTAGTCTGGTCAGGCAACTAAATCAAAATCAAACTCCTCAATACAGATTGGTTGAAAGATTTGATTCATATGTGGATTTGGGCGCATTAAGATAAGTATTGGTATTTAAATTATGAATTTTTTCTATAGCGTTATGATGAAGCTAATTTATGTAAAGCCTGAATTTTGTTGTATCTTTGCACAGATACAAAAGCATGGATAGACAAGATATCAGTCTGAATAAATATATAAGTGACACAGGCATATGTTCACGGCGGGAAGCTGACCAGTATATTGAATCCGGTCGGGTAAAAATAAATGATATAATTGCCCGAAAGGGTAATCGTGTGGATCCGTTACAGGATAAAGTATATCTCGATGACAAACTTGTAGTTAACAAAACGGAACCTGTCTATATTGCACTTAATAAGCCGGTAGGTATCGTTTGTACCACCCATAAGGAGGAGCCGGACAATATTATTGACTATTTGTCTTATAAAGAAAGAGTGTTTCCTGTAGGAAGACTGGATAAGATGTCAGAAGGTCTTATCCTTTTGACTAATGATGGTGACATTGTCAATAAAATCTTAAGAGCAGGAAATAATCACGAGAAGGAATACATCGTCACAGTAAATAAAAATATTGACAATGCATTTCTTAAAACAATGTCAGTGGGAGTTCCGATCCTGGATACGGTGACCCAGCCATGTAAAATCAAAAGAATCAACGAAAGAACTTTCAATATTGTACTTACACAAGGTTTGAATCGGCAGATACGACGTATGTGCGAATATTTGGGTTACAGGGTAAAATCATTACAGAGAATCCGAATTATGAATATTAATTTAGATGGAATTCCTTATGGTAGTTGGAGATATCTGACAAAGTCTGAAATTAAATGGCTGATGGAACTCGTAAAGAAATCTCGTATGTGACCGTTAAGTGTGTTATTTACCTGCGTATTTTTGTAGGAACTTCATACTGCTTTCAATAATCGTTTTATTCATATCTGAATATTGCATACCCAGGAGTTTTATGGACTTGCTGTTGTCGTATAATGAATCTACTGAAGTGCTTTGTAGGGTTTCTTTAGTCAGCAGAGGTGTTGAATCCGAAAAAATAGATTTGAATTTTTCAATTCTCCATAAAATCATTCCAAGTAGTGGTGATAAAGCAATTCCGGGTCTTTTTACCTTCAATGAGGAAGCAATCCTGCCGAATATGTCTTTATAGGCAAGATTTTCGGCACTGATAATAAAGCGTTCCCCGGAAAAATTTCCTGTCAGACATTTCAGCACAGCAAAGGCTACATCTTCTACACTCACCCATCCGGTAGTACCTGTAGGAAAGAAACGTTGTCCTTCATATATTTTTCTAAAAATATTGATGGATGATTTATCAAAATTGCCAGAACCTAAAATCATTGAAGGACATAGAACAGTCGCAGGAAGACCTTCGGTATGGCCTCTCCAGATTTCCATTTCACTCAGAAACTTAGCAAGCCCGTAGGTTGTGTCATACTGGCTGTGACTGAAAATGTTGTTTTCGTCAATGGTTTCTGATTTTTTTCTTCTGCCTAAAGCAGCAACAGAACTGATATGGATGAGTTTGCCAACGCGATTGTATAAACCGGCATTGACTAAATTAGATGTGGTATCTCTGGCATTCCGGAGCAATTTCTTCTTGTGTCGTAAATCAAAAGTGACATCGGCTGCGATGTTAATTATTACTTCTTGTCCGGATAAACAATCTTCCAATAATGCCTGGTCCAATAAATCGCCTTCAACCCAATTACATATATTTATACAGGCTTCTCCCAAATAGGATAAATCGGATTGTGGTCTTTTCAGACATGTTATATCTGTAAAGTCATTATCTGCCAGTAGGCGCAGCACGTGATTACCTACAAAACCGGAAGCACCTGTTAGAAATATTTTTGAATCTTTTGATAAATCCATATGAATGGGACTGCAATAGCTTTACTTCCTACGGTTCAAATACCTCAATTTCAGTATTTACTTTTACCATATCCGTAAATTTTCCTTTGTAACGGGTAGCTTTTACCATATGATTATCTATCCAGTGATAATTGCCACCTCTGGGCTTCCCTACCAACAGACCATGATATTTGAAACCATGTTTATTGAGCCAATTTTCAGTAATTTCACGGTGATCTTCGGTACGTGAAGTAAAAAATGTTATGATATGACCCTCATCGTACCATTTATTGCAAATAATCAGTGCATCAGGATAAGGCATGACCGTGCCCATACGTTCAGCTTCTTCGTTAGGAACATCGTCGCATATCGTACCATCTATATCAATGAGATAATTCTTAACACCTTCCGGTAGAGAAGGGCTTAAATTATTACCTTGCTCATCTTTGAGTGACAGTAATGGAGTATTGCTCATAGTAATACAAGTTGAATAAATAAAAGGTAAATGTACAACTATTTATTGAAATGTAATGTAATTTTGAGGATTGACGTATTTGCCGTCATACCACATTTCAAAATGTAAATGTGGACCTGTAGACTGTTCGCCTGTATTCCCGATTATAGCGATGGCCTGTCCGGTTTTAACAAAATCTCCTGTCTTTACCAATAATACCGAATTGTGTTTATAAACAGATACTACGTTTTTATTATGCTGGATATACAAGCTGTTACCTGTACTTACGGATTGATCGGCACTGATGACAATACCATCCATGATGGCTTTAACAGGTGTATCTTTGGGTGCCAGAATATCCACGCCATAATGTTGTATATCCGGTTGAAAACCGGCAGATACCTTGCCGTACAGAGGTGAAGCGAATTTGAGAAAGTTGAGCTCTTTGGTACGGCTTGTCTCCTTTACATCCGCCTTATCGACTAATTCAGGTGTAAGGACAAGTGTTGTTGAAGGTTGGTCTTTAGGGTCTTTATCACTTCCGTCAGAAGTTGCTGTAAGTATTTTCTGAAGTCCGCCTATATAAACCTGGTATGCAGATACTTCGGATTCAAGTAAGTCAACTTTTTTAGCGAGCTCAATGAATTTTTTATTTTCAGAAATGTCGCCATATCCTGGAATCAATCTTTTTACAGGTGTAAAAAATATAAATGAAATTACCAAAAGAGAAATGGTCAATGCCGAAACACTAAGCATTACATAAAAACTTAACAGTGAAAGATTATAAGAACCAACTTCTTCTAAGTTTTCATCGTCAAGTATGATTATACGGTAGGTATCCCTAATCCTGTCCCAAAACTTTTTTTTGTGAGTAGTATCGTCCATTCTGGACACAATTTATTGTTGAAAATAAAATAATTTTGGGCAAAAATAGTTATAATATAATGATAGCTTGTATGTTTTGTACATTATTAACAAAATAACAAATTATATTTGCGCTCAAATTTTATACTTTATAACAAATCATAATATATTTTGAACAGATTTATTGTATATTTACTGATTTTGTCTTTCACTATCGGGGTAGGGTTATCGTGTGTAACTACCAAAAAGAGGAGCGAGACATCTAAGACAGGAAAATTTTATCATAACACTACAGCATATTACAACGGTTATTGGAATGCTAAAGAGATAATGAAAGAAAGTATGCAGACGTTACGTCTCGCCAATACTGATGATTATAATAATATTCTGGAAGTCGAGGATTTTGTGTCTGTAGAAAACACCAAACTTGTAAAACCCGAAATGGATAAAATACTCCAAAAGGTTTCTACAGTAGCACAATTGCATTTGCCAAGTGATTGGGTGGACGATTGTTATGTCATGATGGGGAAAGCACAGTATATGAAACATGAATATGAAACAGCAACAGAAACACTTGAGTATTTTCAGGAAGACTTTAATCCTTCCAATCCGTATGGCCGAAATTACAAGAGTAAAAAACCTACGGGTAAAGCAGCTAAAAAAGCTAAGGAAGTAGAGAAGAAAGAGAGAGAAGTAGAACGCAAACAAGCTGCTGCAGATAAGAAAACAGAACAGGAAGTCAAGGCAAAATCCAGGGAAGAAGAACGTAAACAAAAAGCTAAAGAAAGAGAAATTGCCAAAAAGGAACGAGAAAAACAACGTAAAATAGACGAAAAAAACAGAAAAAAAGGAATTAAGACATCATCCAAGCCGATCACACCTGTAAAACCGGTTCAGAAAGATAGTGTTATTGCTCCTGTCAAAGCTACGCCTGCTCCTGTTAAATCTGAAGAAGAATCGGTTATTGTTCCCGAAATAAAAAAAATTGAGGAAGATAAAACTGCATACAGTGAAGGTTTGCTTTGGTTGGCTAAAGTGTATATAAAGAGAGAAAACTGGTTTCCTGCCCAGATGATTCTTGAGAAGCTTAAACCTGAGATGTTGAGTTCGGATGTAGCCAGTGAATTGGCGCCTACTTATGCAAATTTCTTTATCAAGCAGAAAAAATATGATGAAGCTTTGCCTAAATTGATAGAAGCGATTGAGACAGCACCCAATAAAAGACTGAAGGCCAGATATGCTTTTATAGCAGGTCAGATATCTCAGATTCTGAATAGAAGTAACGATGCTTTCCAGTATTTTGAACTGGCAAGCAAGACAGCCAATGATCCTAAATTGACCTTTATGGCGGATATGGCTGTAGCCAAAAATGCAATAGCATCCGGCAGCAAATCTAAAGACGATGTACTGAAAGGACTTAAGAAAAATCTTTCAGAAGCAAAATATATCAACCTCAGGGATGAGATTTATTTTACGATGGGAGAAATTGAACTTTCGCAGCAAAATGAAAAATCTGCTATAGAAAATTTTCAGTATTCGATAAATAACAACACCAGTAACCAGAAACTTAAAGCAGAGTCATATTATCGCATTGCATCCATACACTATGATGCAGAGCGGTTTTTGCCGGCATCAGTTTATTTTGATTCTACGTTTATGTTTTTGAACAATAATGATGCAAGATATAACCAGATAAAAAAATATGCTGATAACCTCAAGGATATTGGTTATAATATACATCTAATTAATTATAATGACACCTTACTGTATTTTGCTTCATTGGATGAAAAGGAAAGAAAAAAATCAGTTATGAAATATCTGGAACAAAACCAGAGTTTGAAAGCACCTGCAACTCCTAAGAACAGTGACCAGGTAGGTAAGGGCATGTTTATTACTTCTAAAAATAATTTCACTAACAGTACTTTTTTTGCATATAACACAGCCAATAAAGAAAAAGGCAGACAAGCATTTATTAAAGTTTGGGGAAATATTGCTCTGGAAGACGATTGGAGAAGAAGCGATAAGTTTTCGTTTGCAAGCAATACAGATAATAAAAAAGATACCGCACAGGTCGAGGAAGATATAGCACCAAGTGGCGTATCTATGGATGATTACAATGCTTTTGTCAGGGAGATTCCTACCAACCCGATCAAATTGCAGGAAGTCAATGACAGGATAATGTCTTCCATGTTTACTTTGGGAAAATTATACAGGGACAAAATCGAAAATTATATCAAATCAGCAGAAACACTTGAAAAAATGCATTCGAGATATGGACCTACTCAGAATGAGCTGGATTCCTATTTTTACCTGTATCTCGATTATATGGACTTGAATAATACAGTCAAGCAGAAAGAATACAAAGACAAAATACTGGGTAAGTATCCGGACTCCAAGTATGCTTCTGTCATTGAGGATCCGGATTATTTTTCAAAAGCGAAATCACAGATAAACAAAGCTGACAAGTATTATGGTACTATGTATAAAATGTTTGAAATCGGACAATATGCTCAGGTAGAAAAAATGATTACAGATGCACCCAATGTTATAGGTAACGACCACCAATATCAGGCTAAGATGAGTTTGTTATATGCTATGTGCAAAGGAAATACAGAAGGTAAAGAAGCATATATCCGCGAATTGAATAAGGTTGTGTCGTCGTATTCCGGTACGCCCGAGCAGCTAAAGGCACGTGAGATATTAAGATTTTTAGGTGGTGACAACAATGCATTTGCCAATGTTCAGGATGTTGATAAAATCTATACCAGAGATCAGAGTACAACACACTACATAGCCGTTGTTACCTATAATCTTGAGGAAACACAACATATTAACTTTAAAATAGCGATTTCAGAATACAATAAGAAAAACTTCGCCAATGAAAGATTGCAGTTTGGTGAGGCAGTACTGAATATTCAAGATAATGCACAGGTGATTCTTGTCAGAAAATTTGATAATGAAGAAAAAGCAATGGAATACTATAATAAAGTCATAAAGAATCTGGAAGAATTTACAGGTGGTGTTAAGTATACGTATGATATACTTCCAATATCCCAGAATAATTACAGAAAAATGATTAGTGAACGTTCATCCGTTGGTTACAGGACATTTTTTGAGCATAATATCTTAGGCTCCAAATGATAGTAAAAATCAAGAATTTGAATTATTATATTCAACAGTGTAATGAATTCTGACAGACAGAAACAGTCATAAGGAAACAGAACATACATTTTTTAATGAACACCCTGTGTTTCTAAACCGATTGATATGATATTTGCCATGTGATTTATCATATTTATAAAGATGTTTACGGAAATAATCATAAAAATAATCGATTTGGCTTTAATGTTTTCAGTTAGAATACAGTAATATTTCGATGATTATAGATTGTTTCATAAGCATCATATATAATAATTTACTCCAATTGTAAATATTTTGTTACTTAATTGTTATTGAAGAACTTATTATATAGAATAATTGTATAATAAATTATTTTTGCTGCATCTTTTTAAGACAAAATTCAAACCATTTTGGGTTGAATTTTTGTTTATAACATATACATAATTATTAAGCAAATAACTTTAATATGATACTTTGGGTAGCATTTATAACTTTTGTAATTTTAGCCTTAGCACTGGATTTAGGAGTTTTTAACAAAACACCTCATGAAGTTAAACCCAAAGAAGCAGCAATGTGGACTACCGTTTGGGTATCATGTGCACTGATATTTGCAGCTGTAATTTATTATGCATATGAAAATGGATGGGTTGATAATCCCACACAACTGACATCATCCAATGCTGTGATGAAATACATTACGGGTTATCTGATAGAGTTGTCATTAAGTGTAGATAATATATTTATAATAGCTGTTATCTTCTCAACCTATGCCATTCCTAAGATTTATCAGCATGAGGTGTTGTTTTACGGAGTGCTGGGAGCTATTATCTTCAGGGCGCTTATGATTTTCTTTGGAGTGGTTCTGATCAATAAGTTCAGTTGGATGATTTATGTTTTCGGTGTATTTCTGATTTTAACTGCATTGAAAATGTTATTTAGTCATAATAATTCTAATGATGCTCCAAACAAAAATGCTTTCAAGTGGATCAGGAAAATATATCCGGTAACAAATATTATAGCCAATGATAAGTTTTTTATCAAAAAAGGAGGCATCCGGTTTGCAACACCACTTTTTGTTGCCCTTATTATTGTAGAATTTACGGATATTTTGTTTGCAATTGACAGTATACCAGCCATTCTTGCCATAACAACAGATCCTTTTATCGTTTTTAGTTCCAATATATTTGCAGTCATGGGACTTCGTTCAATGTTTTTCTTTGTGGTTGGAATGTTGGAGAAATTTAAATACATTAGCTATAGTTTAGTGGTGATACTTGCATTTGTAGGTGTAAAAATGATTATATCACATCATGTGGAAATACCTGAATGGTTGTCGCTAGCCGTTATTATAAGCTCCTTGACTGTTGGTATGCTGGCTTCCAAATACATAAATTCGGATGCAGATGTACAGGCAAAAATGTAATTGCTTGATTCTTTAGTATTTGTACTGCATACGGAAAGTAAATACATTGTCCTTCCGGTCTGTATTATATCCTGACAGATTAACAGAGGTTTCATTTCTGATTAATTCATAATAAGCAGTAAATTGTATATTGGAATTAATCTGCCACAATAGACCAAAACCAGTAACATTGGTAGCTATATCCCCGATACCGGTATAATTGCTGCCTGTGTCCTTGCCTTTAACCTGAGTGTTGGGATCATACCAGTCATATTTTACAATACCTGATAAATTCCAAAAGCCGAGTTCCTGAACCAATTTAACATAGCCTCCACTCATGCTTCGTATATAAACATCTTCAGTTTTAGGCCTCGAATCATCCGGACTTTTACTGATGTTTTTGCCTCCGGGTTGCTGACCGGTTATATATTCGGCTGTAAGTTCTGTTTTTCCGGGTGCGGTATTAATATTGATTTGAATATCAGCACCCAGATATTCTCTTTTAGCATATTTTCCTATGTTATAGATAACTGAATCAATGGCAAATCCATTTTCTACTGATCTGAATATATGGTTGGAGCCTTGATAAATACCACCGTTATAATACGAAATACCCGCATTCCATTTGATTACATTTTCAGATGACGGGTTTATGGTGAGATGTCCGATAAAATCTTTTTTATTGTCTGTTTCCATATTGGAGGAGTTACCGGCAAATAATCCCATATCCAATTTCAGGACACTCCAGCGTGAAGACTTTTTAGCCTGTACAGTCAGCTTAGCACCCAAATCCCGTTCGCCCGGAAATAGAGTCTGGACAATGGTAGAACGCTCCAAAGATGCTCTTTGCGATGAAGAACATTCGGTCTCGTAACCGAATGGCCTGTTAAATAGTCCGGCTGTTATTGAAAATATATCCCAATAAGGTTCAGATACTGTTATGTATGCATCTTTTAAAGTTGCACCTTTTTCCGTTACATCCAACTGGAATATGCTGGAACCTATGCCTTTTTTATAGGTGAATTTCACCCTGTTCCTTCTCAGTCCTAATCGGTTGAAACTATTGTCCGGATTTTCATTGGGTCTTCCGACTCTTAATGTGGCGTCTTTTTCACCATATTGAAAATATATCTGGGTATAGCCCGAGATATGTAGGTTGTCCTTTTTATCTGCCTTGTCATCCGATAGACCTGAGCTTACATTGGTATTGGTAATCTCATTCTGAATATGTAATGAAATGGTATCACGTTGAGCTTTAACAAGAGTTCCTGATGCCATAATCATAATAATGATGACAAGTTTTTTAAAAAGAATATTCCCGGTGTTCAAATCTGTTTTACGTGCCAATGTCATATCGGTATCTACAGTTATGATAAAATGTTATATTTTTCAAATTAACGAAAAATATAATATGTACATAATATCTGGTTTTTAAAAAATGGATTATTTAGTATAATCTGAACAAACAACAAAGATATATAATTCATTCAGATACTGATGAAGTTTGTTTCTTTATCATTTGAATTTAATGAAGACCTGCATATTTCAATCTTAGTTCATATATAATTTTTGAAACGGTTTATATGTATATGTTTTTTATACAGAATTATGATTCAGATATACAATGTTTTAAATAAATGTGATAATATAATATGAATGGTTAGCATTTAGTATACGGATGATATTTGATTCGAATTACTTATTCTAAGTTTGTAGTCTTAATAATTTTGATTAGTTTTGTTTCTCAAAATACTAAAAGTGGTCAATACTTACTTCAGAAGATATATCGTTGGAATGCTCATACTGTTACCTGTATTGGGATGGAGTCAGGATGAAGATGTAAAAATGATCAGGAATATTTATGATGAGGCTTTGAAAAATGGTAAGGCTTATGGTTGGTTGGATCATCTATGCAAGCATTATCCCAGCCGCATAGGCGGATCTGATATCTATGTCCGGGCTGCCAATCATATGAAAGATGTTGTCAATGAAATCCCGTCTGTTTCCGGGATATTGCAGGATTGTGAGACTGAATACTGGTATCGGGGTAGCAAGGAAGAAGCGTATATTGTTGCTCCTTCAGGTAAAAACGTACCCATACAAGTCCTTGCTCTGGGTGGCTCAATAGCGACTCCAGAAAAAGGAATAACAGCTCAGGTTATTGAAGTTCAGACACTCGAAGAGGTAGAAAAACTGGGTAGAAGTAATATAGAAGGGAAAATTGTATTCTTCAACAGGCCTATGGATGCCACTAAAATACGCACCTTTCATGCCTATGGTGGTGCTGTCGACCAACGGGTACACGGGCCTTCCAAAGCTGCAGAATACGGAGCAGTAGCATGTATAGTACGTTCCATGACGACATTGACAGACGAATACCCGCATACAGGAGTTACAGTATACAAAAATAAGGATACTCAGATACCGGCACTAGCAGTCAGTACCCTTGATGCCAATAGGATCAGTGATTACCTTAAAACCGGATCTGTGACTGCATATGTAAAAACGGATTGTCAATCCCTGGGTATGCGATATGCACCATCGGTTATAGGGGAGATTAAAGGAAGTGAATTTCCCGACGAAATCATATTGGTTGGAGGTCATTTGGATAGCTGGGATGTGTGTGAAGGCGCCCATGATGACGGTGCCGGTTGCGTGCAGTCTGTTGAGGTATTAAGGATACTGACTTCGATAGGGTACAGACCCAAGAGAACCTTACGATGCGTTTTGTTTTCGAATGAAGAAAACGGATCTGCCGGCGGACGTACCTATGCTGATGTATCCAATGCCAACAATGAATTTCATATGGCAGCCATTGAATCAGATGCAGGTGGATTTACTCCACGCGGTTTCAGATTTGAGGCTGATACATCTGTTTTCAAAAAATATTATAAGAAAGTGAACGAATGGTTGCCTTTGCTTGAGAGTTATGATCTTCAGTTTTATACAGGAGGATCCGGAGCAGATGTCAGCCATCTGAGATCACAAAAAGGACTTTTAATTGGGTTGGCACCGGATTCACAAAGATACTTTGATATCCACCATTCAGCAAAAGACGGGATTGAAAATGTCAATCAAAGAGAATTGGAATTAGGTGCAGCAGCTATGGCGAGTCTGGTATATTTATTGGATAATTATGGAATAAAATAGTAATATGGGACATGACAAGTTAGTACATATTGATGATCTGAGCTTTAGCAAATATATCAAAGCCAAAGAAATAGAACTAAAAATTGAGGATATTGCAGATGCAATAAGGGAGGATTTTCACGATAAGTATCCTATGTTGCTGGTTGTGATGAACGGAGCTTTTATATATGCTGCTGATCTCATTCGTAAACTGGACTTTGCATGTGAGCTGAATTTTATCAGAATTAAATCCTATCATGGTACGCGCAGTACGGGCAAGGTTGATATTTTTATGCCACCCAATATAGATTTTAAAAACAGGCACGTCATCATTATTGAAGATATCATTGATACAGGTACAACGATGTCTGCATTTATCCCTGAACTTGAAAAATGTAATCCGGCGAGTATATCCATTTCATCTATTCTTGTAAAACCGGAAGCGCATGTACATGAAATAGATATCAGGTATCCGGGTTTCATCATTCCCAATAAATTTGTAGTGGGTTATGGTTTGGATTATAACGGGAAGGGGCGCAATCTCCAGGATATCTACCAGCTCGCTGAATAGCATGCTGCATCATTATCTGCATAACCACAAAGAATGGAAATGTCAGGACATATCGGTTATGAGCCTGCCGTGATAATAAGCAAGATTGAGCGTGTTATGTAATGCATACAGGTTCTGATGCGTGATTTTTCCTGCTGCAATTATGGATATTTCAGGAGCTGCTATTGATTGCATGGCAGCAAGCATTTCCTGACCCAGATATGCAGTTGCTTGTCCTCCTGAGGACAATATATACCTGATATTGTTGATGTCTTTCAATTTGGGTATTTCGTTTAAAATATCAGAACACAGATCTATAGCTTTGTGAATGGTAATAGGATAGGGATAAGCCGCTTCACAAAGGGTACGGATAGCTTCCATATCCAAAGTTAATTTACCATTTACATTATGAAGTGCACCGAAAACAAAGCCAGCAATAGGAAATTGCCGGATACGGTGGATATCCTTTGTCATCGCCGATATTTCCTCTGCTGAATAAATAAAATTGCCGTCTCTGCATCGTATCATAACCTTGACAGGAATCCTGATGTTTGATAAAACATTCTGAATACAGATATCGGTTGGTGTTAGACCGTCATGGTCCAGATCTGCACATAATTCCAGTTGGGTGGCTCCGCCCTGAGCTGCTCTGATGGCTTGTTCGACAGTTTCAACACAAGATTCTATAATCATAAACTCGATAGCTGAACATATTGTAAATAAATACAAAAGTAATGAAAATATCTGCTATAGATTATTTTGCAGAACTTATATAATATAGTATACTCTTTTATTAATTCTACTTTGTTAAATTTAAAATACAGATAATCAATATATTGTAAATATTTTGTATATTTGTAATGTCGTTTTTACCAGTCTAATTCTCCTTACCTTTAAGAACGACAGTAACTAAAACGAC
>JADZFD010000080.1 GCA_020850225.1 Saprospiraceae bacterium
ACATCGGTGGATACAGATTGGCTGCCTGCGGGTATGTACATCATCGCAGTCACTGACAAGCAAGGGAAGAACGGCACAGCTAAGTGGGTAAAGCAGTAGAAAGGGATTTTGTACAATTATAACATATGAGTTATATTAGTAATATATATGCCTTTGTTTTGTAATAATTAATTTAAAAGTTTATACTATTATGAAAGTTAACGGTATTTTATCAGGAATAATGACGGCTTACTTATGATTTTTGTTTTTCAATCCTGTGTTAAGGATACAGCAATTTCGGAATCCAAAGATGTCAAAGTACAATTAAGGACCTATTGTGATGGTCAGATTATGAGTCCTCCGAATATATATTATACACGAACAGAGGATGGAAGATGTTGTTTTCGAATTCTGTTTGATGATAGGTTTGCCGAATTGAAATATAATGTGATTGGAATCGACAGCATAAATAATATGTCACTGGCAACACTGCCTTATGGTTTCTTTACAGGGGAAATAAAACCCAATGGATCATCAGAAGAAATTTGTATTCATACCAATACTACACATTTTACTGTTTCAATTATTAAAAATGGAAATACCATATTGTGCGCTGAGGTTACTTTAGATCCGAATTGTCATAATTTATAAGTTTGTTAAGTGTTCATCTATGATAATATTTGGGATAGACACTTTATCTTTAAATCCAAGAATGTAGAAGTATCATGAAAATGTCAATTAAAATTATTTTGATTTTATTTTTTCTGTTTGAAGCTATGCAGAGTTATGGACAGTGTGATAAAATCGTATTGAATAATCAAGAAGATATCAATAGTTTTAATCAGAATTATAAGGGATGTTCAGATATTAAGTTGCTTATAATCAATGATATCGATGTCGATATCAAGCATTTTGACAGCTTGTATTCCATTGAAAGAATAACGCTCGAATTAATAATCAATATTAATAATAATAATCCGAATATGATTAGTTTGAGTGGATTCAGGAGGCTGAGATATTTGGAAAAATCCAATACTTCACTTAGAAAGATGACAGGTGAATTTCCAAAATTAGATACTATTGCCAATGTCATTTTCATACCTTCCAAATATAATGAGAAAGAATTGTTTGAATTTTTTCCTAACATTAAACACATAAAAAATAGTATTACGATAACAGAAGCAATTACAGACAGCAAAACACCTTATTTTACCACCGGGACAAACTTTGAAATTTACTTAAGAGGAATCAGTGGTGTCAATAGTACAATACCTGAAGTGCTTTCAAGTAGGATTAAGACATCTCATTTTAAAAGCCTGTATCTAAGCTACGTTAAGGATTTTGATTTAGAAGAGTTACAAATCATTGATTCACTTCACCTTTTAGACTTACAAGAATGTTCTAAATGCAATTTTTCAGTAATTTCCAAACTTAAGAAATTAAAGAGAATTGTTCTTACATATTTTAATGAATCAAATAATAATTTTGGTACTGGGTTTGATAATGTTACACATTTGGACCATTTACTTATAGGCAATAACAGAGTTCAACTGGATTATAATAAATTATTTCCAAACCTAAAAGCAATAGATAAATCCTTTTCGGCTTATAGAAATGATTCTTTAATTAATCTTAATTTTTTAGATAATGTTGTTCCACCTCCTTATACGGATACGATTGATTGGCCTAACAATAAGATTTCAGTTCAAGATAATCCGAGATTAAACAACTGCAATTCAATCTTTTTGTGTAAAGGGATTGAAAGATATCCGGATAGAGTATTCATATATGATAATCACTGGAAATGTTCAAAGGAAGAAGTCCTGAAATATTGCGCTACTATATCATCAACCGAAGACGAACAAGCAGGTGTAATCATATATCCCAACCCATCGTATGGCATTATCCGGTTAGATGGATTGACTTCATCAGTGGATATCCGTATTTTCGATGTGCAGGGTGGTGTAGTCGGGACATTTCATAATGCATCCGGTCAGCTTGACATCAGCCATTTGCCTTCGGGTTTGTATATAATAAAACTGAGTACAGGTAAGGAAAAGTCGTATCAAAGGATAGTGAAGATGGATTGATTTTTACATACAATAAGAATGCAAAACCAGGATATTGACCATGGTTATGCATTCTTATTTTAATAATATGTGTTGTGGATTTGGATTTAATATTGTATAAACATCCGACTATTTTTCAGGTAGAGGCTCGGTATTCTCCTGGTTTCTGACCTTTCTGTTATGTTGTTTTCTGTTTTTAATGTTTTTGATTACACGTTCTTTATATTCCCTTTCTGTTTTGTATATCAATGCTACCTTATTGGAAGGTAAAATGGTTTTAAATCTACTGATATAACTGCGTTGTATTTCTACCTCTCTGGCTTTGGTATCGAGCATTTTATTCAATTGTGTTTCGGCGTCTTTGTCTGACATGTTATCAGAGAAATTCATTTTTTGAGCCTGTCGGTTTTGCCTGATTTCTTCAGTATAGGCTTTGTAAACGGGTACAAACTTTTTAGATTCATCTTCAGTAAGGTTCAGCGACTTAATCATGAAGGCCTCTCTTTTTTCAGCCATTTTTTGTTGCATGTCTTCTTTGTTCTGTTGCCTTTGAGCAGAAAGTGTCAATGTCATTAAAGAAAACAAAAACATAATGACAATTCCGGGATTTAAAATTTGCTTGTTCATGGTTTAAAATTTTTTAATCAATTAATATTTAGGTTAAGTAGAATGTCTGGCTATATGTATTATTTGTTATGGTTGGCAATTTGTACGTCCAGGTCAGATACTTCAACAAGGCCATTATCAATCAACATGTTCAGAGTTATATCATCACTGTTGTCAATAAGATAGTCCCACACTGCATCATCATCCTGAAGTGCTATTTCATCCGGTGTACTTAAGAAGCCATATGGATTATATTGGCGGATAGTCAGGTACGATGTTAGGACGAAAACAAATGCTGCTGCTATCTTCATAACTTTTCTTATTATCTTCAGTTGATTACTCCGGACTTCAACAGGTTGCGACTGTAGCCGTTGGATGATTTTATTTTCCAATGATTCAAAATATCTTTCAGGTATTCCGGAAGTATCTTTATGGTCATGTACGGAGGAGATGTTTGTCAATCCAATCAACTGATCTTCTATGGTGTCAAAATATCCTGCAGGAACGTCTTTTATCTCAGGTTTGGGTATGTCTGCCAGCAAAGGATTTAACTCTTTTAATTCCTGCTGTATATTTTTATCTTTATTATTCATATTTCCTTTTTTAGAAAGTCTTCAATTTTTTTTACTGCCAGATGAAATGAGCTTTTAAGTGCTCCGACACTGGTATGAGTGATATTGGCGATTTCCTGATAGGACATTTCATCGTAATATCTGAGGTTAAAAACGATTTTTTGCTTATGAGGCAGTAAATCGATGGCTTTGGATAATTTAAGTTTTACATTTTCATAATCCACTTCATCATCGCTTACGACTGTGAGTACATTATTGTCCAGTGAATCTGCAGATACATGTTTTTTATTATTGATAAAACTTATACTTTCATTCGTGGCTATCCTGTACAACCAGGTTTGTAAACTGCTTTCCTGCTTGAATTTTTCGATATTTTTGATTACTTTTATAAATGTATTCTGGAGTATATCATCGGCATCATCATGGTTTTTGACGATCCTGCGTATGTGCCAGTACAATCGCTCTTTGTATTGACCGATAAGAAGCCGGTATCCCTTCTCATATTCCCTTGAATCCGTAATCATCTCAATCAGCTCTGTATCGTTTGTATTGTACATGTAAATAACCGCTTTTAATGGATAGACTATAATGAGACACAAAGGTTTAATGGCTGTAGTTTTATAATGTACTAATTAATATTTATTTAACAATTGATAATTAAAATCCGATTTTATACGATACTTAAACGAGCTTTTACTGTTCTTCACTATCAATTTATCGATGTAAATGAAATCCACGCACAGATTTTAAGTATTAATACAACATTCTAATAATTGTAACGTTTTTAGGAGATATAAAGCATTAAATACCGATTCAGTGATAGTTTATTATTTGCTCATATTTCTGACCCAATTCGGATATCAGCATAATCCTGATGTCTCTGTTGATCCCCGGCATCAGGTGATGCTGGATGCAGTGAATGATATCCGGACCAAAGGTTGTAAGTGTGGCAGAAGGAATATGCGACCTGTTGGGAAGGTAAGTTGGAATGAATTACTCTACAAAAGTGCATTTATGCAGGCAAAAGATATGCATAAGAATCATTTTATCAAGCATTATTCTTCAACCGGAAAGGATTTAGGTGAGCGTCTGGATTTAGTGGGTTATCCCTGGAAGGTCGCCGGAGAAAATCTGGGACGCGGACAGGACACCTTCGATGAAGTACTCGAAGATTGGCTCAAAAGCTACGGGCATTGTGTCATGCTGATGAACCCCAAAGTAGAGGAAATGGCGATTGCCCGGGTCGGTAATTACTGGGTACAACAGTTTGGAAAGCAGACAGACACAGTAAAGCAGGCAGAAAATATCAAATAATAACAACGCATATTCCGTGTAGGTGCCCTAATCGTATTTTTAGATAAATCAAAAAGAATTTACAGAAATTAATCAGATATACTTCAACGTATATAATTGTTGAAAATGTCTGATAATAATGTATTTTTGCAACTCAAAGGTTACTTTAATATTAATATGATGGAGGTTTGGGAACGTGATTTTGAATGGCTTAGAGTCCGGCATTTAGTAAAGAATGCGCTTAAAAAGACAGCTTTACCTGATTTTCAGGCAGTACTGTTTCTGATAGGTGTACAGGAATTGGGACGCATTCCAAAAAATAAATTCACAAAGGAAGAAAAGACGGATCTGATGCATATCGCTGTATGTACGTTACTGGAAATGAAAGGATATTATGAATTTCTGGGAAGAGATCACGATGGATGGCCTCATTGGAAAGAATTGAAAGCTTTCGAGATAAAAGGAGAAAAAGATCAGGAGGATTACCTTATCGGACTGGTAATAGAATATTTTAAAAAATACAACGAAATAACACCTTTTAAATCTGAATAAAAATATCAAGATATGAGGATGTATATAATGGGATTGGTTTTACTTCTGTCTATCGCTTCGTGTAAAAAGGAAGAAACCACCTATATTATTGAAACGGATCTGGGCAATATGAAAGTAAAATTGCTGGATTCAGCTCCCAAGCATAAAGCCAACTTTATAAAGTTAGTCAGTGAGGGATTTTATAATGGGTTGTTGTTTCACAGGGTCGTAAATGGTGCGATTATTCAGGGTGGAGATCCGGATTCACGCAATGCTCAGCCCGGTCAACACCTGGGTGTGGGTGATGTAGGTTATAAGATTCCATCTGAGATTGGAGTTCCGCACTTTAAGGGAATGCTGGCGGCTGCCCGGCAGGGTGCTGATGACAATCCCAATCTTGAATCCTCCGGTTCCCAGTTTTATATCGTACAAGGTCAGCAGGTAAGTGAAAAGGATCTGAATATATACCAGGCAATTCGCAATTTTAAGTATTCACAAGCGCAGATAGATAAGTATCTGAGACTGGGTGGAATGCCGATGCTGGATC
This sequence comes from Saprospiraceae bacterium, assembly GCA_020850225.1. GTDB lineage: Bacteria > Bacteroidota > Bacteroidia > Chitinophagales > Saprospiraceae > OLB9. The sequence goes on from JADZFD010000080.1 coordinate 5,598, forward strand.
AGCATTATACAGTTTTCGGGGAAGTGACGGAAGGTCTCGATGTACTGGATAAAATAGCCAGACAACAGACCGATGATTATGAAAGGCCGCTTAAGGATATTCACATGCAAATCTATAAGGACAATTCCAATTGATAAATGTAAGATATGAGTGGAAGAAGTATTTGGAGTTTAATGTTATTAAGTTTGGCAGCATGCACCAGCCCTAAGGCAGTATTTGACGATTCAGGAATGGGTAGGACAGCACCGGCAGATATACTGTTTCAGAATAAATCAACAGGTGCTACATCCTATTATTGGGATTTCGGAGATAGCTCAGGATCGGAATTGATAACGCCTGCACACCGCTATCTGATGTCAGGAAGATACACTGTCCAGTTGAAAGCAGTTAATGGAAGCAAAACCTCCATAACAAAAAAAGAAGTCATTGTGCAACCCCCGGATAAGTGTTTGGTAGTTATTCATACGAGTATGGGTGATCTGATTGCTCAGCTTTATTCTGATACACCTTTGCATCAGGACAATTTTATCAAACTGGCAGAAGCAGGGTACTATGATGGGCTTCTGTTTCACAGGGTGATTTCCGGGTTTATGGTACAGGGAGGCGATCCGCATTCACGAGACGCTGCACCTGGTATTGAATTGGGCAAGGGCGGGCCGGAATATACAATCCGTCATGAGATTAATGATACGTTGTTTCACGTCAAAGGAGCATTGGCTGCAGCCCGGCTGAGTGATGAAGCCAATCCTGAAAAAGCTTCATCAGGCTCTCAGTTCTATATTGTTCATGGAAGGCCATTGACAGATACAGAGATTGAAAACAGTGAATTTGAGAAAGGTATTTCCTATGATAAACGAACCAAAGAGATATTGAAAACACAGGGTGGTGCTCCCACTCTGGATATGGAATATACGGTATTCGGACAGGTTGTTTCGGGATTGGATATTATAGACTCGATAGCTGTAAGCAAAACGGATCACAGAAACAGGCCACATGAAGATATTAAAATATTAAAAATCACTGTCATAAAATAAGTTGAATGGAAATTTTGGGAATAGATGTTGGCGGTACAGGTATCAAGGCTAATATTGTCGATACGGAAACGGGTATGTTTACAGCAGAAAAATTCAAAATTAAGACGCCTTTACCGGCAACACCTGAGGCGGTGATAGAAGGACTGCAATCTATCGTTCAGCATTTTGACTGGCAGGGAAAAAAGATTGGAATGGGATTTCCTGCAGTTATAAAAGACGGTGTTTCCCTGACTGCAACCAACATAGATGCACAGTTTATAGGGTATAATATCAATAAACTTTTTGGCAAGGCACTCCGCTGTGAATTATCAGCTGTCAATGATGCTGACGCAGCAGGAGTAGCAGAAATGTCGTTTGGCAAAGGTAAGGACGTCAAAGGTCTTGTGATTTTTCTTACGTTGGGTACCGGTATTGGTTCTGCCCTGTTTTATAATGGGCAACTTCTTTCCAATACTGAACTGGGACATCTGAAATACAAGAAATCTATTTTTGAAAAATATGCTTCCAACAGCGCACGCGAGAGATTGAAATTAAGTTGGAAAAAATGGGGTGGTGAGCTAAATGTGTATCTCAATCATGTGTATATGCTGCTCAATCCGGATCTGATTCTGATCGGTGGCGGTGTATCCAAGCATTTTGATATGTATAAAAAATTTATAGATGTGCCTGTTCAGGTAGATACGGCTTCCTTGCTCAATGATGCAGGTATACTGGGTTCGGCGATGATAGCTTCTCGGGTGAAATAAACCTATGTTTAACCGGATTATGAATGTCAGATATTCCTAATGAATGGTTGATTTTAAGATGTATAGCCCAACTGTTCGTCCTGATCGATAATCTCAAATTCGGCTTCCTTTTCCCATATTTCCATTTCGCAGGGCTTGCAGTTGAATTTGAGCTTATACTCGATTTCTCCATGCTTGAGTGTCAGCGGCTCCTTTAGCTTTTCACCCATGGTTGCGCGCTGAAAACGGGCACATTTACCCAATTCATATTTGACACAATATTTGGTTGTCATGACACGGGATTTACCGGGATTCCACTGGAGTTCGAATGCCTTTTCAATGTCTTTGACACCGTGTCTGTGATAAAAATTCCTTGCCAGATGGTTGGAGACATTATAGGTGTAGTCGAGATTTTCTAATGGGTATGGGTGGTCGGTAGGGCCGATAGGTTTCTCTTTTCGTACATAACTTTTAATACGCAATGCTGTCAGAGCATCCAGTGCTTTGCGTCTGAGTTCATTGATCTGTGAGGTTGGCAAAAACCAATTTGCCTGTATATCGACCTGTATATCATCGGCAGTAAAGACGGTATTCCCGGTTTTTGCCAGGTTTTTGATTATATTGGATAAGACGGATTCCTCTGATTTAGCCTGTATTTTGTCGGCAACTAATGCTTCTTCAATAGTATATCCGTCTTCATCGATTACTGTAAGGATGAAGCCATAGTCCGCCTCACGGAATACCATGGAAATACCTATTTTTCTGATTGCGCTCTTTTCCTGTTCGACCATCTTGTTGAACTCAGCATCCGAATTTCTGTAAATCATTGTTCCCAGATTTATCTCCTTTGCTGCGTTGAATACGACTACATCGTTGACGACGATGTTGACCTGCGCCCCGTCGGCATCACCGTTGGTATTGATAAAATAAAGTCCGTCACCGTTATTGAGCAATTCATGATTTTCGATGATATAGCCGTTTGCTTTCTGTCCGATGATCTTTCCTATAGGCTGACCCTGTGATTTGGGTGTATCCCAGCTACCTATCTTTTGGGTTCGGTTGTGGACAAAGTAGTCGGTATAACCCCGATTGAAACTGCGGTCCAGCTGTGGTTCGAAATTGTAGAATGTTCGTCCGGAAGAAGCCTTTTGATAGGTATCACTATGGGCGGATAAAAAGGTATCCAGTCTTTTGCGGAGGTAGGAAACATTGTTTTTGACATATACAATGTCTTTGAGCCTGCCTTCTATTTTGAATGAACATATCCCTGCTTCGATGAGTTCCGGCAAGTGGTCACTCAGATCCAGGTCTTTTATCGACAGAAGATGCGCACTCTGCATGAGTAATCTGCCGTTTCCATCTATTAATTCGTAGGGTAGACGGCAGTTTTGGGCACAGGAACCACGATTGGCTGATCTTTCTCCGTTAGCTACACTCATATAACAATTGCCACTGAATGATACACAGAGCGCTCCTGAAACAAAGAATTCAAGCTCAACGTCGGTAGCTTTGACAATTTCCCTGATCTGGTCAAGGTTGAGTTCTCTTGCTAGTACGACACGTTCCATACCGGCATCCTTGAGAAATTTGATATGCTGCGGATCCCGGTTATTGGCCTGCGTGCTTGAATGTAATACGATAGGTGGCAAATCCATTTCAAGGATTGCCATATCCTGAACGATGAGTGCATCAACACCAGCATGGTACAGTTCATGAATCAGATCTCTGCAAAGTGCGAGTTCGTTATCATAAAGAATAGTGTTGATAACAACAAACACCTGCACTTTGAACAAATGTGCGTATTTAACCAATTCAGTGATATCCTCTACAGAGTTGGCAGCGTTGGTACGTGCCCCGAACATAGGTGCACCTATATATACAGCATCCGCACCGGCATTGATAGCAGCGATACCCTGAATCAGATTTTTTGCAGGAGCTAATATTTCGATCTTTTTCCTCATCAATCAATAATGTTATTCAGTCTGAATAAGGCACAAAGGTAGGTAATATTTGAATTTTTACGGACTATATGTTATCTTAAACCCTATACGGCTAATAATTTTTAATCTTAATGTCTTGTGATTATAGTCATAACTATCTATCCTGATTGAATAGCTTTTGAAAATTTATCGCGTTTCTTTCCAACCATTTGGTACGATGTTTCGTCTTAATAGCATTACGAAACAACAACACCTTGTATGAGCCTGGTAAGGATAGAACAGGAATTGACGCTGATTATCAGTAAAGCAATGGAAGGCGAACGGAAAGCACAAAAAATGCTTTACGAAAGGTTCAGCGGCAGAGTATTGAGTACTTGCCGTCAGTATATAGATGATTTGTATGTAGCGGAAGACATGATGCTTAACGTTTTTTTGAAAGTTTTCAGGTCATTGCACAGGTTGGAACGCACAGAGACATTTATACCCTGGATGCATAGAATCACTGTTAATGAATGTCTGTCATATCTGCGCTCAAGAAAGCAAATTATATATGCGGAACCTGAAGAAAATAGTGTAATATCAACTGTTCAATCAGATGATAATGTCATCATGAATGATTTGCAGGATATACTCGATAGTTTACCATTTGGGTGTAAAATGGTTTTCAATTTGTATGCAATTGAAGGATATAAGCACCAGGAAATAGCTGAAATGCTTGAAATAAGTGAAGGTACTTCCAAGTCACAACTGGCTTATGCACGTAAATTGTTACAGGAAAAAATTAATAAATTAAATCAGGCACATCATGGATAATAATATAGATCAGCAGTTTAAAGAATATTTCCAGAATCGTTCAATGCCACCTTCTCAGGAAAGTTGGAATAGATTAGATATGCTTCTGGATGCTGAAGAGCCGACTCAGATAATCCGTAAGTTTCCTCTTTACAGAATAGCTGCAGCCATTGCTTTTGTACTGACATTTGTTAGTATAGGGTATCATTTTTACACAGAAAGGGAGGAGGCCATTATTGCTGCTACAAGTCAGGAAGCCAATACAAATTTAGCTGAATCCGATGTTGCGGATATTGTGGGTATGAATGAAGAAGTACCCGGTAATATACCGGTTACTCAAACAGTATCGGCAAGGCATATAATCAAATATCCGTCTGTACCGGCCACTGACAAGAGATCAAATCCAGCATCCGTTCTGAATAATCAGGCTGCAGTTACTGAGATGGATGCATCAGTACTATCAGGAAAGATAGAGAAAAACCATCTTGTGCTGACTGATAATCAATCGGTCGAATCCAAAACTGTACAAGCCGGTTTACCTGTGCTTACAGATTTAAAAATTGATCCTGAAGTATTATTGAATGGAGTCGAATCTAAATTAAAAAGTACTTCCAATTCCAATATTATTCAACTGTCGAATACATTCAGACCGGATCCTTTGATATTGCTGGCTCAGGCAGATGCCAGATTGGAAGCCAATTCATCAGCACCATTTATAAAACGTATGTATAGGGAGATTCAGGATAATTCAGCTAAGATTTATGCTACTTTATCCAACCGGAATTATGAATACAAATAGATTTTTACATCATTTTTATATAAAATTTTAAAACATAGGAAATATGAGAACATTAATTTTACTTGTTATAACAACTTTATCAACGGGTATATTATCTGCCCAAAGTCAGTTCGAAAGAAGGGTGAAAGAGATTAAGGACCAGATAACAGTCATTAAATCGGAAGAAACAGCTAAATTAGAATCAGAAGTTGCAGCCATCAATCAAAAATTGGAACGAAAAGAAGTAAATGCAGAAGATGCAGCAGTTATGAAAGGTGCCAAGGCTCAGGAATGCGCCGACAGGATTGAATCAAGAGTAGCGCCGCTTCAAAGTGAACTCAACCAACTTATCAAGGATGAAATTGAGGCTGATACTAAAAGCGAAAACAAGGAAGAAGATATTAAGTCAGAAATAGAATCTGGTCTTGCTGATATTAAGATATCCATCAAGGATAAAAAAAGAAAATCTGACAAAGGCCTGAAGAGTGAGAACAGAACGACTTCTCAGTTTGTATTTGCTGCCGGTCTGAATAACGCTCTTTCAGACGGAAATTTAAGTAATAATGGATTTAAAGCAGCAACATCCAGATTCTATGAATGGGGTATTACCTGGAAAACAAGGCTTATTGAGTCTTCACCATTGCTCAACCTGAAATATGGACTTTCATTGTCCTATAATAATCTCAGACCGGATAACAATACCTATTTTGTCAAATCAGGAAATCAGACTGTATTGGAGACATATCCTAAGGACTTGTATAAAGAACCCTATTTCAGGAGAGTCAATCTGGTACTTCCGGTACATCTGGAATTTGATTTCTCCAAAAAAATCAGAAAGGATGACCAGGTCGCTATAAAATCGCAAAAGGGATTCAGGATAGGCTTTGGAGGTTTTGTCGGTCTGAATACATCTTCCAAACAGATATTGGAATATAAAGAAGATAAACTACGCAACAGGATTGAATCTAAAGGAAATTATAATACCAATGACTTCGTATACGGAGCGAGTGGATATATCGGATACCGCAATGTCAGCCTGTATTCCAAATATGATTTCAATACTATATTTAAAGACAATACGACTGATCTGAATAATATATCATTCGGACTCCGGTTTGACTTTCAATAATGAATGCAACAGTTTTATCAACAAATTGATTTTGGATGATTGAACTTGAATCTAAGAAGTATTAATTTGTTTTGTTAATGAAAAAGACCTGATAGGAAAGATAATCCTTCAGGTCTTTTCTGATTTATGGTGCCCGGAGCGGGACTTGAACCCGCACGTCCTAACGAACACATGCCCCTCAAACATGCCTGTCTACCAGTTTCAGCACCCGGGCTTTTAAAATGGGTGCACAAAAGTAGATGTATTTTTTCGAATTTTAAGTTAAAATCAAAATTTATTTTCTTATAAATTCATAATAAATTGACTTTCAGGTCATCCGCTCCTTTATTGTCAAACCTGACTTTGCTCCATCCACTTGGGTTTTTCAGGAGCTTCATAGTTCATCATCTGATGAATAAGATCTTCTATACTGTCGCTCACCAGGACCATCTCCCTATTGGAAACCCGAAGCATATTTTTGTTAACCATATGGTCCATAAAATTGATCAGGCAGTCAAAATAACCATTGATATTGAGGATGCCGATAGGTTTTTTATGTAATCCCAACTGCCCCCAGGTGAGCAATTCAAACATTTTGTCCAAAGTGCCAAAACCTCCCGGTAGAATTATAGCTCCTCCGGATTTCTGATGCATAGTCATTTTTCTTTCGTGCATCGAATCTACTTCTATCAATTCTGTAATACTGTCATGAGCTATCTCCTTGTTTTTAATAAATCCGGGTAAGACACCGATAATCCTACCTTTTTCAGCGATAGCTCCATCTGCTACTGCACCCATAATGCCTACACGTGAGCCACCGTAAACCAATGTAATATGATTACTCGCCATGTATTGTCCCAATTGAAAACCAACTTTGATAAAATCTTCATCATTGCCGTAAGAAGATCCGCAAAATACAGATAAAGCATCTAATTTATTCATAATGTGATTATTATATAAATATGTAAAATGTAATATAAAGATTGATATTTTCTTTTTTTTAATACTGAATTTGAATATCTCCGATTGTTTATGAAAAGTCAAACATAATTAAATCAGAAAATGATTCATACTGTCTTTTTAAATTATTAACAATTTTAATATGAACGAAGTTAAGACTATTTTTTGTATATTAATTAACTTTGCATATTGATTTAGATCACCATGAAGGTTGTTGTTCTTTTCATTTTATTGAAAATGTGTTATTTAGATTAGATATTGTGTAAAATTTGTATTGTTAAAATTGTGTTAATTTTTTAATTTTTTATAAAAGTAGTTAATTTGTGTTCGCGTATTATGTCAATCCGGATTACGAATCAAAATTAATTGTATTATAGAAATTATTGTGAATGTATAATATATGCTAATAAAAGTCTTCAAATTTGGAGGTGCATCCGTTAAAGATGCAGATGGATTCAGACAGGTTGGTAATATAATAGATCTGTACAGGGATGATAAATTAGTTATTGTAGTGTCAGCATTAGGTAAAACAACGAATGCATTGGAAGCGTGGTTGAATCATTTGTCTGAAGGTACTGAAATTAGTGAAAACACTTTCATTGGAATAAAAGAAATTCATTATTCCATTATCCAAAACCTATTCGAATCGAACAGTGAATCCCTGAAAATTGTATCAGCTGAAATTGACAGATTGTTAGAGGAAATGAGACAAAAGGCAGAGGAGATTCATAATGAAGATTATGACTATATCTATGATCAGATCGTTTCATACGGAGAATTACTTTCTTCAACCTTGCTTAGTCATTATCTGACATCTTTGAATTTGGACAATATCTGGTGTGATATCCGGAATAGTATCAGAACGGATACAACATACAGGGAAGCAAGAATCAACTGGGAAGTCACTCAAAATCAGGTTGACAGTCAATTGAAGCCATTGCTTAAAAATAATAACAGACTGGTAACACAAGGATTTATAGGCAGGACAGATATGCATAATACAACTACACTGGGCAGGGAAGGTTCAGACTACACGGCAGCAATTTTGTCTTATTGTCTCGATGCTATGAGTATGCATATATGGAAAGATGTACCAGGTGTTCTGACAGGTGATCCCCGATTGTTCAATGATGTGATGATGTTACCGAGATTATCGTACAAGGAAGCTATAGAAATGACCTATTATGGAGCCAAGGTAATACATCCTAAAACGATAAAGCCTATCCAGAATAAGCAAATACCACTGTATGTACGTCCTTTTTCAGATCCGGCGAGTAACGGAACACTTATTAGCGATGAAAAAGAACTTACGTATCCACCCATAGTAGTTATTGAACCTGTTCAGGCCTTGCTTCATATATCAGCCAATGATTTTTCATTCGTAGCCGAACATCATCTTAGCAGGATATTCACCCTGCTGGCATCTTGCAGGTTGAAGGTGAATATGATGCGGAATACAGCCATTAGCTTTTCTGTTTGTGTCAATCAGATCGACGATAGAATCACCAGGTTTGAAAGTGAGTTGGGTGGAGAATTCAAACTCATCACAGACAGAGACCTGGAATTGATAACTATTATGCACTACAATGAAGATATACTCACGGATATGAAGAAAGACAAACTTATGCTGTTTGAAGAAAAACTTCCTGAAATTGTACAGCTTGTAGTAAGAAGTTTGCCGAAAATGACAAGAAAGGAATCATAATGCATAAGTTATCCAGTCAGGTAAAATCTGTAGAGCAGAAAAAAGGGCTACAGCTTACGTTCATAATTGTTATTTTTCTGGTAATAGTGATAATCTTATCCGTAATAGGTTATAAAATATATAATAATCATTCGAATTCTGGCTTGGTTTCAAATCATATATCTGCTCAGGTTTCAACAAAATACGATTATTTACCATCCTCAACGGGTGAAGTAGTTTATCATAAGTATTATACACTATCCTATGTAGAAAAGCACGAACAACCTGAATGGGTAGCTTATGTTCTGACCCGGGCTTCTCTCAATAAACCTAATGTAAAAAGAGAAAAAGATTTTGAACCGGACCCGGCTGTCTCCACATATTCAGCAACTTCCAACGATTACCGGGGATCGGGATATACAAGAGGTCATCTGGCACCTGCCGGTGATATGGCATTTGATGCAGAGGCTATGAAAGAATCCTTTTATATGAGCAATATGTCGCCACAACTGCGGCAATTGAATAATGGAATCTGGCGTGAACTGGAAGAGAATGTCCGGGACTGGACATATAAAGCGGATTCGCTCTATGTGATTTCCGGTCCGGTATTTGCCAATCCGATTAAAATAATCGGCAAAAGTAATATGGTAACAGTACCATCAGCATTTTACAAAGTACTTTTAGATAACAATGGTCCTGAAAAAAAAGCTATTGGGTTTATTATTCCGCACGAACTATCAGAAAAAAGACTGGAAACCTATATGGTGACAGTTCAGGACGTAGAGAAAATCACAGGCCTGAAGTTTTTTGAAAATATGCCCGGTCAGCAGGAAGTAACCGGTTTGAAATCATCCATTAACCCTTCCAAATGGAAGGTTAGTGACAAGAGATATCAGTTGCGGGTTACCAAATGGAATTATGAATAGCAATTGAAAATAAGAATCCATGTCATGATTTTGAATAGGTTGTAGTTGGAGGCGGAAAAACCATTGATAATGCTCCAAGGTATCACAGAAGATAATCAGTACAAATCGTATAGAATCTGTTAATTATGAAATACAAACAGAAAGTCTGAAACCAGGGCTCTATTTTATTCAAATCAGTACAAATAAAGGTATAGTTACCTGTAAGTGTATTAAAGAATAATTGATGTTAATACTTAAATGTCTGATTGTTTATAGCTTTTTTTTTCTGGCATTGTGTAGAGTTTTATTAAAACTTTCTTGTTTATAGTCAAATAAGGAATTTTTTTTTGAACGTGATATATAATATTTTTGTTTATTATTACGATTAGTTTATTTAAGTAGTAATTTTATTTCAAATATTCAATACAACTGCACACGTTAATTAGAAATTTTTATAATTAAAATATGCGTCAATTAAAAATAACCAATAACATAACTTCGAGGGAGAGTCTTTCACTTGATAAATATTTATTGGAAATAGGACGTATAGAATTGTTAAGCATTGACGAAGAAATAGAACTTGCCCAAAAGATAAGAAAAGGTGATCAGCAGGCACTTGATAAGTTAATCAGCGCAAATCTAAGATTTGTAGTATCCGTAGCCAAGCAATATCAGAATCAGGGATTATCATTACCCGATTTGATAAATGAAGGCAATGTAGGATTAATGAAGGCAGCCAAAAGATTTGACGAAACCAAAGGTTTCAAATTCATTTCTTATGCTGTTTGGTGGATCAGACAATCTATCCTGCACGCCATTGTAGAATATTCCAGAATGGTACGCTTACCTTTTAACAGACTGACAGCATATAACAGGGTGAACGAAGCCTGGGTTGAATTCGTTCAGAAAAATGAAAGAGAACCAACCCTGGATGAACTTGCCGAGATAATGGGAGTCAAAAGGTCAGAAATAGAAGAAATGATAAAAAGTCGAAACAGCTATGTGTCAGTGGATGCACCTGTCTCTGATGATGAAAATACTATTTCCATGTTGGATCTGATGTCAATGGGTGATGAAGATAGCCCTGATCTCAAGCTGATGGAAGAATCGATAAGTAAGGAAATATATAGTGGGCTTGAAATTCTTTCACCACGTGAAGTTCAGGTAGTAGTAGCATATTATGGACTGAATGGCAGTAAAGCGTACAGTCTGGATGAAATAGCACACATGTTTAATTTATCTAAAGAACGTGTCAGACAAATCAGAGACCGGGCAATAAGAAGAATGAGAAAATCCTTTTCCCGTAATTCTTTAATGGCTATCTTTGGGTGATAATTTGAATATGTAACAGTTAATGGAGGTAAGCGATTTTTTTGATTTTTTATTCAGATTGGGATTTTCACAGTCCAAATGGAAACGGGAACTACCTATGGTACGTGGTGAAATGACTGATCTAAAAGCTAAACTGATTCCGTTCGATAAGGAAGAATTGTTGTTACTGTCCATGAATCAACGCGATACCTCATCTAAAAGAGGCTTTACCAAACTCTATAAAGGTATTTTGGAAACGATTTATTTTGAATCATTGTATGCGTATGTAATCAAACAATTTTCAAGAGATTACCGGTTGACCATTGTTAGTTCCTCCAAAGATGAGTTTATTTTTTTAAGAAAAGGTCAGAACCAGCAACAGGTTTATCTGAACGAAGTATTAATAGGAAACCTGGATAATAATTGTGTACTTACAGGCGATCGCAGACAAACCATTGGACGTATTGAACTTACGGAGACGACTGAAATGTGTCCGCTATGGATCAATGGTAAGAATGCCGGATTCGCAGCTAACCCATACATTAAAAAAACGACAACCACCCGTGCTGTTCAACTTTTTAAGGAGTTGAATGAAGACGAATACAATATACTCACATGTCTCCTTTTAGGCATGATTACTAATGTGATTGCCACCAGAAAATAAATGTCTTCAAGCATATTCTGAAAATAACAGTCAAAATATGCTGAAAATATCAGCAGACCCTACTTAATATGAATAGTACATTATACACTGCTTCAGCGTAAATATCTGATAAATAAATTACTGTATATAAATAGATTATCTGATGTTTAGTTAACTTCTTACAGCTAATCCTGAAAAGTCATATCCCTATGATTATTAAGTAAAATATTAATCTATTACCCCCTTACCTTCACGTAGTACAGTTATTTCGCTGTCAGTACAATCCAATACGGTTGACTCTGTCAAATCTCCCAAACCTCCGTCCATCAGTATGTCGATCTGATGACTGAAAGCTTCTTCGATTTCATCAGGATCATTGAATACTTTAATACTTCCATCCTCGATATTCAGGGATGTGGAAATAAGCGGACCATCCAGAAACTCCTGCAAGCCTTCCAGAATTGCATTGTCAGGAATCCTGACACCTATCTCTTCCTTGCTGTTCTTAAAAAATTTCTGAACGTAATTGTTGGATTTTAATATGAATGTATATGGACCGGGAAGATAACGCTTCATAGTTTTGAATACATCATTGTCTATCTGTGTGGTATATTGTGATATTACGCTGATATTAGGGCATATAATGGACATTTTAGCGTGTTTTTCCTTCTTTTTAAGGATTTTTATGATACGGTCTATACCCGCTTTATTTGTCATCAGACATCCTAAAGCATAGATTGTGTCTGTAGGAAAAACGACTATTGCCCCTTTATTGATTTGATCAGCAACCTCTTTTAAGTCTCTTTTGTTGGGGTTTTTTTCATGAAACAATACTCTCTGCATCTCTCTCTTTTTAATTAAAAAATATGTATTTTAAAATAATTGTATTATTCTCTAGTAAATGTATAATAAACGGAAAATGTTTAAAAAATATTGAAATTAAAATTTCAAAAAATGCCACTTGTTGGTTCTGAGGTACAGGTATGCCATGATAGTAATACCTGCCCAATAGACAATCTCAGATCCCCAGGCCCAGTTGAGGTTTATATAATTGATTTTAATGATATAGTAGCTGTATACAATATAGAATACTGTAAAAATAGTCTGGATTCTCAAAGCTGTCTGTGTATGTCCTGTACCTATCAAGCCATTAAAGAAGATACCTCCGATACCAAATATAAATAAAATAGCAAGCAAAACAGGGAAGTAGGGTTTGGTCATAAGAATTAAAGACATGTCATCCTTTCCAAAAATCGGGTAAAGAAAAAATTCTGGAAAGATGGCTATGGGTATGGCAATCACCATTGTAATCAGCAAATTTAGTTTAGCTGTTTTAATAATAATAGGAATGACGGCCTGCCTTTTTTTATTGCCTATAAAACCACTAACCAAGGTGTTGATTCCAGCTGAAAATCCCCAGCTAGGGATTGACAGTATCAGATATACTGTTCTTAATATGTTGGATATTTCCAGCTCTTTTTGCCCTACATTTTCAATGAAACTAAAGAATAAAAACCAGGAACCAATACTCAGGATGGATTGAAAAACAATAGGAATTGAGATCCTGAACATATTGCTTATGTCCTTTATCTTTAAAGTTGACAGAGCGAGTAAGTCATATTTTCTGTTGGCCTTATCCAAAATCATATATATTATAAATATGATAAAAGCAACAACTTCAGCTATGGTACTGGCTAATGCGGAACCGGCAATTCCCATCGGCTCAAAGCCGAATTTTCCAAAGACAAGCACATAGTTCAATACAAGATTGACGATGATGAGTACCAGGGTGTCATAAATTATGAATTTTGTATTGGCAATACCCGTATAAAAGCTTATCAGTGCGATACCCAAATAGCTAAAAAAAATACCGTAACTTCTGTAGTTGATATATTCTACACATTTTTCAAGAATGTGTGCATCAACGATAAAAATCCTGAAAAAACTCTCTATTCCAAATCTTAAAAACAAAAAAAGAAGAACGGATAGTAATAATTCGAAAAGTATCAGTGCCTGAAACGCATTTCCTGCATCTTTATGATTCAATTCACCATATTTCCTGGCAATGATGATTTGCCCTCCGCGGGAAAAACCATATCCGATACTGGCTATGATAAGATAGAATACTCCAACCAGGCCTGCAGCTGCAAAATCTACAGAATTATAATGATACAGGAAAACATTGTCGCTCAAAACAATGATATTCTGTGCAGCACTACCCAGCATTATCGGTACTGAGATGGATAAAATTTGTCTGTATGATGTATTTAAATTCATATCACGACACAAAATATATCATTTTATGTGAATCATATAGCAATTCTAAAAAAATAATTTTCAGGTTCGGCTAAATGTATTTGTAAATTCACTAAAAAATTGGATACACACTGAAATTGGAAGCCGAAAATCACATCAAAATGAAAATGCTTGGAATAGTATTCAAAAAATATGCAGTGTATGATAATTATACGAATTTTATTTATAAAATAGACCAAAGATTCAGTAATAAAGATTTCGAAGATCAAGGCAAAAAGCACAGACATAGTGGTAGCTATGGCGAGCATCCCGACAGCTATCGGGATTAACGCAGAGATTTGGAATATTTATATGAAGATTAGTCTATTATGTATGTAAAGATCGTATTATACATTCAGCAAACCAACGAGTTCCTTGACTTCTCTTAAAGTCTGCTGAGCATATTTACGGATTTCAGATGATGACTGTTTAATCTGGTCTTTGAGGATTCTTTTATCAATGTTGAGATCTTGCTTTTTCTGAATAAATACCGATGTCAGGTCGACCAGGACATCAGCAGTTACCTGTTTGAGATCTACATATTTCAAATTACCGTCTTTGTACTGATCCATCAGTTGGGTGTATTCCGTATTTCTGCCACAGGCTTTTATGAGTTCAAAAAGATTATGTACACCTTCAGCCATGGTTCCTTCGGGCGTATCACCAGAGTCCGTTACCGCTGATTTTATCTGCCTCCGGATCGTAGCTTCATCAGCAAATAAACCTATAAAATGCTTTTCTCCGGCTGATTTACTCATTTTTTTATTCGGATCTGCTGTTGAACGTATTTTAGATGTCTCCGTAAAAAGAGGTTCAGGAAGGGCAAAATATTCTTTTCCTACCTGATTGTTAAACCTCTGGGCAATATCCCGGGTAAGTTCGAGGTGTTGCTCCTGATCCTTACCTACAGGTACATAATCTGCCTTGTATATCAGAATATCAGCTGCCTGCAGTACCGGATAATCCAGTAAACCTACCGAAATGAAATCGTCTTTGGCACCATCCTGCACCTGCTGACTCTTATCTTTGAATTGTGTCATTCTCGTCAATTGACCGTAAGAACAATAACAATTTAAAATCCATGTTAACTCTGTATGTTCAGGAACGAGTGACTGTATAAATAGATATTCGGGTTTGACACCTGTTGCGATGAGGTTGGTAACCATTTCCCATGAATTTGTCCTTAGTTTTTTAATGTCATAGGGCATAGTCATAGCGTGGTAATCCACTACACTGAAAAAACACTTGTATTCATCCTGCAGTTTCACCCAGTTTTGTATTGCACCGAAGTAATTTCCCAAATGCATTGTACCTGTTGGCTGGATTCCTGAAAGTATTGTTTTCATCCTGATATAATCTATATTTTCAAAAAAAAATTGAGGCGCAAAGATAGTTAAAATTTATGAGTGCTCAACCTTAATCTGAAGAGATTTTGCAATTATTTCAGAGATTATCAGTTGATTTCAGAAATTTATAAAATCAAAATTACAAGAATATTAAACAGATATATATAACAAGAATATATAATGTATTATTTGTCATGTATGACTTCTTCTTCCCACTGGCAGGCAAGTTCGGGGTGTATTCCGGATGTGCCTTTGAAATGTGCAACTATAAATTCCATATCTTTTTTGTAGTCACCGGTAGGATGAAAGGGTTCACTGAAATGGACTTCCCTTTTCATAAAATCGAATTTGACCAGTATCAGTGGAACTTTGGATTTGTAGGCTATATAGTAAAAGCCGGATTTAAATTTCTTAACTCTTTTGCGTGTTCCTTCCGGAGCTAGGGCAAATGAGAGCTTGTCGTATTTGCTGTATTGTTCCACCATCATATCCACAAAGTTGGTTCTATGCTTCCTGTCGACCGGAATCCCTCCCAATTTTCTGAATATAAATCCGTAAGGCCATTTAAAAAGCGAATCTTTACCCACATAATTTACATTAAGTGGTATAGCAAATTTTATTAAAATACCCAACGGGAAATCCCAGTTGGATGTATGCGGATAGACAGCATAAACCTTTTTATCAATGGTTTCAGGATCTGCTCCTGTCCATTTAAAACCCCATATTCGGAGTAAAATCCGACTCAGCCACTTTAGCATGATATAAGAACTAATTCAAAAAATATATCATGGAACTACCAGACTGAATTGGGGTAGGCACGCTGCAAAAACTGCATATCAGACAGCATATGTCCCAGATATTCACTGTGTATACCTGTTTTGCCGCCTTTTCTGATAAAGGTATTGACAGGTAATTTGAGTGTGGCTTCTTCAATGACTTCAGTGACTTTGGCCAGTGCATGCTGCTTGACTACGGACAAGTCAGGACTGAATTGGTTCTGAAAACAGCTGGTTTCGTAAGCTGTTGATTCGAACATTTCATCAAAAAATGGCATCAGATCATTCAGTGCTGTTTGCATTTTTTCGTGACTTTCTTCAGTTCCGTCACCTAATCTGACTGTCCATTCGCCGGAGAAAGCCAGATGATAGCGTGCTTCCTTGATGCTTTTTGAAGCAATGGCAGACAAAGTAGCATCTTTACTTTTTATCATGGCTTCCAGATGGTAATAATGCCAGCAATCAAACAAAAACTGCCGGACTAATGTATGTCCCCAATTGTGGTTGGGTTGTTCCGTCAATAGCACATTTCTGAATTCAATGACATCGCGTAACATTGGATAATCATCTTCTTCCTTCTGCTCAATAGATGCCAGATACTGATAATAATTTCTTGCCTCTCCGATCAGGTCAAGTGCTATATTAGTCAATGCAATATCCTGTTCCAGTACAGGTCCGTGTCCGCACCATTCACTCAGTCGCTGACCTAATATCATATTATTGTCAGCCAGCATGAGAATAAAATCCTTAAAATTTTTGTCCATGATTACATGTGTTTTACTTCGTCAGGTAATTCATAAAATGTAGGGTGGCGATAGATCTTGTCTTCTGCCGGGTCAAATAGTGCCTCATTTTCATCCGGATTGGAAGCTGTGATATTATTGGATTCCACTACCCAGATACTGACTCCTTCATTGCGTCGCGTATAGACGTCACGTGCATTCTGAATAGCCATATGTGCGTCGGCAGCATGAAGGCTTCCGACATGTTTGTGATTCAGTCCATTTTTGGATCTGATGAATATTTCGTACAAAGGCCAGTCTTTCATATTTTTTATATTATTTTAATTAAACAAATATTAATCACAATTAATGGGTTTTGACTGTAACCTGCCAGAGTTACTGACTGTAATCAAAAAACATATATTATCTTGATTTTTTAGGATCCAGCCATATCCGGTATCCGATACTACAACATCTCCATTCATTGATTCTACGAAATTGGATGATGGAACTGTAGTACTGACTGTGTTCAATGAACCATTTTTTCCTACAAAAATTTGCCACAAGCCGTTATCCGGTGCTTTGACAATGCACCCTTTTTGAGATGTAGTGGATTTTAAATATGCATTATGGATTAAGATGCTATTCGCAGGAATTGTGTTGACAAGCTCCGTCGATATACGTCCATTATTTTCAGCTTTTATTCTGTAATGAGAGCCATTTTCACTCGTCAGGATGATGCCTCTTCCATTATTTTTAATGTAAGCATCTGTATTGAAATGTACCTGATTCTGTACCGGTAAAGATGATAATGCCGGTTGAATCATTGAAGACAATAATTTCAGGTATGAAGCCTGGGTATATATTGCAACTTCTGTTACTGTCCACGAATTCTGTGGCCACCCGGTATTCCAGTCATAATAGGATTTTAATACAGGCTGTCCTGATGGAGGAGCTAGCATGATGCATTGGCTGTTGTATTGTCCGCCACAATTATTAGGACAACATGCATCCAATGCCCAGTTGGGATTCGCACCACCTGGTATAAAACCGGGTGCAGGTCCATAAGTAGATGTTCTAACGTCATCCCAACTGCTACTACCATCCGTAAACCAGCTATGATACACCGTATTGACAGAACGGTTTGCCCCGAATTTTCTCATATTTGTCAGATATGTCAAGGCGTTTGGATTAATACCATGTATATAATGTATGAAACTTTCTGTTATGTTTTTTATTGTTGATTTTTTACTTACATCGAGATCGAAGTAATCATATTCCTGAAAGAGTCCGGCCTGATTACACTTTGTTTCATTGCTTCCCCAGGTTGTATTTTGAGTCGACAGATACGATCTGTAGGCATCCGTATTATTGTTCCATGAAGGAAAATGATCTGATGATGCATCCATTGAGTTTTTATATGCATTTCTTATGGAGTTGGCTACTGTTGTAGAAACATCTTTTAGAAAACTGAAATGCAGAAGGCTTAACTGAATAATATTTTCAAATGGATAAACATAACCCCATTGTATCATGTGACTACTGCTATAATTATTCTGGACAAAGTCCCTGTATTTATTTTCTCCTGTCAGGTCGTACAAATATACTGCTGCAACTATTTTTCGCATCAGCATTTCATAGGTACCAACTTCTTGTTCACCTGAAGCTAAATTGTGATTTGCATTGTAGTATGTTTGATTCGGATTGTATTCTGACCAATCCCATGCTTCAATGGCTTTGTTTTTCAGGGTTGTTGCAAATGATTGTGCATTTGAATTATTGATTTTATAAAACTGTTTAGCTGCAAATGCAAATACGGCGGATGTACTTCTTGTAGCTGAGGTAGTTTTAGGTGCATAATACCTTGTTGCGTTATCTGATGATGGGGGAGATGCTGAAGCAAAGTTTTGTACACCTACAACACAATGAACACCACCATCATTGGCCTGCATTTTTAATAACCAGTCGAGTTCTATTTTAATTTCATCCAGTAAGTCAGGAATGCTATTGCCCGATTCAGGAATGTTCATATCATCGGATTGTAATGACTGGGAATTTATCTCATATGACCATAATAAATCCAATAATGGCTTATAGCTGAAATTAACGTATTTGTTGTAGTCTCCGGCATCATGCCATCCACCCGACATGTTTTTGTAAAGGGATGCATTATTGGGATCATCAATATATTTACAATTCACATCCTGCAGATGACATGCATTATCAGTAAATCCTGTATCTGCATAAGATGTACTTTTAGAAACGCCACATCTTTGGTAATAAAATGTTTTGAAAGCTGCTTTATAAATCTCTTCATAAATATCGTTACGGATTTCAAAATCCTCTGATCGGATACCACCATCATTATTATCTGCTATATAATATTTACCCGGTGTAGTTACACTACTGAAATCAAACCACCATACTTTGTCTCCGCTTTGATCATGAGTGGCTCCATTGTTCCAGGCAGTGCAGCTACCACTATATACAACGGTATGTGTACTTGAGTTTTTTACAGAAATCGTAGAAGATG
The DNA here is from genome assembly GCA_020850225.1 of Saprospiraceae bacterium. Taxonomy (GTDB): domain Bacteria; phylum Bacteroidota; class Bacteroidia; order Chitinophagales; family Saprospiraceae; genus OLB9. The sequence goes on from JADZFD010000080.1 coordinate 25,150, forward strand.
GCGCGTAGTGTGAAGCGTTATTGTAACCATTTATCGGATTTGATAAGACAGCAACTTTCTGACTATTTGACTGATATCCGAACTGGTCAACTTTTATAAAAGGAACATATAATTTGTCAAGTGCTCTGTTGACAGCAGCAACTGCATTTATTCTTCCAAATCCATACGTATTATTAGGAATCGTATTCCCTGAGATGCCATTGCATATTTGACTTGAAGTGAGCCTGGTAGCAGTTTGTTCAATTATATCTTCAATCTGATCCACTTCGCCGGCTAATTCTGGATTGGCAGATATGATTAATGCAACCAGTCCTGCTACATGGGGGCCAGCCATACTAGTCCCTGAAAATTCGGTAAAAGTACCATCTTTGATACAGGAACGGACACTTACGCCCGGAGCAGAAACATTGGGTTTGAGTCTGTTGGAGCCGTCTACTGTGACAGCACCTCTGCTACTGAAACCGGCTATATCATCGGACGAATTAGTTGCTCCTACACTAAAGCTGCCTTCGAATATTGCTGCCGGGTCATTCACTGATGAACAATTGGAACCGCTGTTGCCTGCAGAGACTACGACAACACATCCGGCATTGCGCAGATTATTGAGTGCTGTTTCCATCACATCAAAATTAGTCGTGTTGCATCCTTCAGACGGTGGGCATCCCCATGAGTTGTTGATGACGTGGGGCATTTTAGTGGGATCACCCTGGCCTCCTGATACTGGATACGGTGCCAGAAACCATTCGAAACATTCTACATAAGTTGAAAGTGTTCCTGCACCGCTTTCCATGTTCCGGCAACCAATCCATTTGGCACCGGGTGCTACACCAATTTCATTTCCATTATTATCTGTATCGCCAACCATAGTTCCCATAGTATGTGTACCATGATTATGGTCATCACAAGGCACAGTGCTATTGATACCACAAGGATTGGTACCGTTGAGTGGATCATCAGTATGAATGGCATCATGCCAGTTGTAGTCATGGTCTGCACTGGTTCCATTCCAGCCCCTGTATTTATTTTTAATAGTAGATATTTCCCAGGCATAACCTGTGTCCTGTCCACCAATCACGACATTTTGACCAGTATAGCCCATTGACCAGACAGTGGGCGCCCCGATTTTATTCAGCCCCCAAACCGGAGTTCGCTCTCCGGCGGTATTGTTCCCGCGTTCGGGCTGCTGCAACATCGTAAATTTACTATCCTCAATGATATAGTCAACATCATCACGTTGAGCAAGTTTTAGTATAAAATCCCGATTACAGGTGGCTGAAATCATATTGACGATATAAAAAGACCGGTAGGCGATTCTGTTTTCTTTCAAAAAATCAATCAGACCTTTTTGAGAATCCTGTGCTTTGTTGTACAGTAGATTATAGGTCATGGTGGCCTTGGCATCCTTTCCTTTGATATTTCTGACTTCTGTTAAATCTGCCTTTTCTTTCAGGACTATGACAACTTTTTTATTGGCTTCAGAGCTTTCATTATATAATAACCTGACATCCATTTTATCAATAATCTGTGCATTGACATTGGAAAATATCGTTAATAAAATCAAAAATAAGATTTGTTTCATATCAATGGTGTCACAAATTATTGGTTAAGCTATAGATTTGGTTTCCTGATTTTTTACATTTTGTTTTTTGGCGTATGCTACAGCTGCTTCACGTACCCATTGACCATCTTCATGTGCCTTGATGCGCGCTGCCAGCCTTTCTATATTACAAGGGCCGTTACCGGCTATTACCTGGTAGAATTCATCCCAGTTGATTTCACCGTGGTCATAATGCTGTGTTTCTTTATTGAATTTTAATTCCGGATCAGGCAGGGTTATTCCTAATACGGCGGCCTGGGGAACAGTCATATCAATGAATTTCTGTCTTAGTTCATCATTGGAAAGTCGCTTAATTTTCCACTTCATGGATTGAGCACTGTTGGGTGAATCGGTATCTGACGGTCCAAACATCATCAGGGAAGGCCACCACCATCGGTTGACGGCATCCTGAACCATGTTTTTTTGTGCTTCCGTACCCTGACTCATCGTGTACAGTATGTCAAAACCCTGGCGTTGGTGGAAGGATTCTTCTTTGCAGATACGTACCATTGCTCTGGAATAAGGACCGTATGATGTACGTGTCAAAGCTACCTGATTGACTATGGCAGCACCATCTACCAGCCAGCCTATAGCACCCATATCTGCCCAGTTAAGGGTCGGGTAGTTGAATATACTGGAATATTTGGCTTTCCCGCTATGCAATGCGTCAATCATTTCACTTCTGGGTGTCCCTAAAGTCTCTGCTGCTGAATACAGGTAAAGTCCGTGTCCTGCTTCGTCCTGTATTTTGGCAAGCAGAGCAAGTTTTCTTTTCAGGCTTGGTGCTCTGCTTATCCAGTTTCCTTCAGGTAACATTCCTACTATTTCAGAATGTGCATGCTGTGAAATTTGTCTCACCAGTGTTTTTCTGTAGGCTTCGGGCATCCAGTCGCGCGGTTCTATTTTATCTTCGTTATCTATTCTGTTCTGAAAATTTTCTTCGAGAGAATATCTTGAATCCATAATATCTGAAGTTTAATATTTATACAAATTAGTGAATAAGGTCTTTTTATGGGAGTAAAGCAGGTTGATATGTGTATTAAAATCTTGTAATAATTTTTGAATATCTGAATTTAAAGTCGTTAAATGGATATGTATATAAGCATTATTATTTTTGATCAAAATCAACGGATACTTTTTCTGTTCTGGGATGTGACTGACACAATAATACATAGCCGGCTTTGACCTCATCTTCCTCGAGTGCATAATTGGTATCCATTACTACTTCCCCTGAAGTGATTTTTGCCTTGCAGGTACTGCAGACACCTCCTTTGCAGGAATAGGGCAAATCTGCTCCATGTGCTATTCCGGCATCGAGGATGCTCTGCTGTGCATATCCAAGCGAAAATTCATAAATATTGCCATCCAACTGCAACGTTATCTGACTTTCTTTTCCTAAATCCTGATTTGATAATTCCTGAGCATCATTTGCTTTTTGTATTCCGTCTGTATTGAAAAGTTCGATATGTATCTTGTCTTTGCTGATACCTTGTTCTTGCAGTGCTTCCTGTATGTCAAATACCATATTGTTAGGACCACAAATCATAACATCGTCAATTTCACGGGGATTGAACAGGTGCTGCGCAAAATCATTGCATTTTTCCTTTGTCATACGTCCAAAGTACATATCAATACCAGATTTTTCACGCGAAAAAATATGGTGAACTGAAAATCTTTGTATGAACTTATTTTTTAAAGCTTCTAAATCTTCCCGGAACATGACCGAGTTAAATCCTTTATTGCCATAGAAAAGTGTGATCTGAATATCCGGATGATTGTACAGGATGTCTTTGATCTGAGCGATGATAGGTGTGATTCCGGAGCCGGCAGCAAAAAAAACAATATTGGATTTATTGCCATGGGTTAATGTGAATTTTCCGGTAGGAGGCATGACATCAAGCTTGTCTCCTACTTTGAGTTTTTCGTTGACATATGCTGAAAACCGACCGTCATCAACCTTCTTTACAGCAACCGACCATCTGTTTTCAGATGGAGCGGTACACAGAGAATAGGAACGACGAAGTTCTTCACCCTTATGGTTGTATTTAAATATAAGGTGCTGTCCTGCTTCGTACGAAAAAACAGGTGTATTGTCTGCCGGAATTGCTAATGTGACTTCTACACTATCATTGGTTAGTTTTCTTAGGCGAACTACTTCCAGACTATAAAATTTATTACTCATGTATGCTATATCATTTGTACGCAAAGATAAAATATAATAGCATTAAATTCAAATAATAGAAGTATAAAAGTGAACCGTTTATGATATAAGTAAAAAAGACCTTTCCAGGCACGGATTACCATGAAGATATAAGAATAATTGATATTACCTGAATTGGTAAATTTCACAGAGCACTCAGGTATACTGAAGATATTGCTTTATACCGTGTTGAATACAAAATACAATAGCAAGCTGGTATTATGCCATTCCTGCAGTAGGGAAATTCATCGGTGGCATCATACCTGCTTCAGGGTCTTCAATGTTGCCAAATTGATTTTCGTATCGCTTGATATTGTCCTGCAATGCTTTCATAAGACGCTTGGCGTGTTGTGGTGTCAGGATAATCCGTGACTTAACCCTGGCTTTCGGAACATTGGGTACGAGCCTGATAAAATCCACAATAAATTCTGAGTGAGAATGAGATATTATCGCCAGATTGCTGTAGATACCTTCCGATAATTCTTCTGATAACTCAATATTGATTTGATTCTGGTTTGGATTGTTTTCAGCCATGATCAGGTTAAATTCAATTTTTTTATTAAAATGCAAAAATAAGTATTTATTTTCAATTCCGACCGTATTTAACCTGTATTTAAGAAAATTAAACTTTTATGGTCAGCTAATTTTGCTATCTTTGCACCTAATTTTTTTAAAATCAGTTAAATGTATTTCTATGGCTTATAATAAAATAAAAGTTGCCAACCCGGTAGTCGAACTCGACGGCGATGAGATGACGCGTATTATCTGGAAATTTATCAAGGATAAACTCATACTGCCCTACCTCGATGTTGATATCAAATATTATGATCTCGGTATAGAACACAGAGATGAAACCAATGATCAGGTGACAATTGATGCTGCTAATGCAATCAAGGAATATGGTGTCGGTATCAAGTGTGCTACTATTACACCCGATGAAGCAAGGGTAACAGAATTTAATCTGAAACAAATGTGGAAGTCACCCAATGGTACGATAAGAAATATTCTGGACGGAACAGTTTTCAGAGAACCCATCGTGATGCATAATGTACCAAGACTGGTACCCAACTGGACATCTCCGATCATCATTGGCAGACATGCTTTCGGTGATCAGTACAGGGCTACAGATACCGTAGTTCAGGGCAAAGGTAAACTGACCATGACTTTTACTGCTGAAGATGGTACAGAAACGAGTTGGTCTGTATATGATTTTAAAGGAGATGGCGTGGCAATGTGTATGTACAATACAGATGAATCCATAATTGGTTTTGCTCACTCCTGCTTTAATATGGCTATTTCCAAAAAGTGGCCTTTATACCTTTCTACCAAAAATACGATTCTTAAAAAGTACGACGGCAGATTCAAGGATATATTTCAGGAGATATATGAACGGGATTATAAATCAAAGATGGATGCATTGGGTATCGTCTACGAACACCGGTTGATAGACGATATGGTTGCAAGTGCACTCAAGTGGAATGGTAGTTTTGTATGGGCTTGTAAAAATTATGACGGTGATGTACAATCAGATACTGTGGCTCAGGGTTTTGGATCTCTGGGACTGATGACCTCGGTGCTGGTTACTCCCGATGGCAATACTATGGAAGCAGAAGCTGCACATGGTACAGTAACACGCCACTACAGAGAGCATCAGGCAGGAAGACCAACATCAACCAATCCAATTGCATCTATTTATGCATGGACAAGAGGATTGGCATTCAGAGGAAAACTGGACGGAAATCAGGCATTGATAGACTTCAGTCAGGCATTAGAGCAGGTATGTGTAGAAACGGTTGAATCCGGTAGGATGACCAAGGATCTCGCTGTAATCATCCACGGCAACAAAGTAAATCATGGTGAGCACTATCTGTATACTGAAGAATTTCTGGAAGAACTCAATAAAGGGCTGCAAACGAAGTTAGGCTTTTAATAAATCTATTAATAAGGTAGGTCAGCTAAATATAATTTTAAAAATCATGGAAGTAAATATCCCGTTTAGCTGGCCTTCTTTTAAATTTGATCCGTCGTGGACATTGTTTCTGGACAGGGATGGTGTTATCAACGAGCGCATAGTAGATGATTATATTAAGAACTGGGATGACTTTAAGTTTCTTCCTGGTGTGTTGGATGCGTTGGCAGTTTTTGCCAATTTTTTTCACAGAATAGTTATTGTTACCAATCAGGCTGGAATCGAAAAAGGACTTTATACGCACGAACGGCTGAAAGAGATTCATGATCAGATGATGGAATATATTCAGTATCATGGTGGACGGATCGATGAAATTTATTATTGTCCTTACAAAGCAGATAATGATCCGTTGTGCAGAAAGCCAAATCCAGGGATGGCACTGGAGGCCAAAAATGATTATCCCGATATTGAATTTACACGCTCTGTAATGATTGGCGATTCCTTCAGTGATATTGTTTTTGGTAATCAGCTGGGAATGAAAACCATATTGGTTGGTAAAAGACCGGGAGCGATGAAAAGCCTTAATTCTGTCCCGGATTGTAAACTGGATTCTCTCAGGGATTTTGCAACGTATATTCAATCACTATAGGGTTTATTCAAAAATGGTAAAATCGAGCGACTCATAATCCAAATGAATGGAAAGGTGTTACTTATTTATTAAAGTACTATAAATCCAATATCAGATATCAAGATTACATGTACAAAGTTAAAGAAATATTTTATACGCTTCAGGGCGAAGGCTTCCATGCCGGCAGGCCTGCTGTTTTCTGTAGATTTTCGGGATGTAATCTATGGACGGGAAGAGAAGAAGACAGAGAAAAAGCCATCTGCAAATTTTGTGATACAGATTTCTGGGGAATGGATGGCAATAACGGTGGGAAATATACCGCAGAATCGCTAACTCAAAAGATTATTTCATTGTGGCCAGACCCGGAAGTTCCCGTATTTGTAGTTTGTACCGGTGGTGAGCCCGGGCTTCAGGTGGATACAGATCTGGTAGAATCGCTACATGCTGCAAGTGTCGAAATAGCTATCGAGACCAACGGTACGGTTGACCTTCCGGAAGGTATAGACTGGATTTGTGTCAGCCCCAAAAGCAATACGACACTGGTAATAACAAAAGGAGATGAACTCAAATTGGTTTATCCTCAGGTGGAAAATGTACCTTCCGATTTCGAACATTTGGAATTTGACCATTTTTCTCTGCAACCTATGGACGATGCTCATCAACAGGATAATATCAGAGAGACAGTAGCCTATTGTATGCAACATCCCAAATGGAAATTAAGCTTGCAAACACATAAAATTCTGGGAATTGAATGATATTTTGTTCTACCAGATTTATAGTTCAACAATTGATTTACAAAATGTGCATGTATAGTTCAATTTGTATGCAATACAGGACTTTAGGATAAAATTGTTTTATATCGGGTAGCTTAATTTCATTTACTTTGTATCCGATATGGTAAGCATGTTCAATAAATATTTTACCGGATTACAGGAGTATCAGATAGTCAAATTACACGTAAAACCTCATAAAAGACGGGATATACATGAAATATCAAACTCCTGATATGTAAAACCACATTTTCTAAAATGTATACCTGAATGGTTTTATTGAAAACAAAAAACCCTTACAAATCATTGACTTATAAGGGTTTATGTTTACTCTGAGTGATCCCGACAGGAACACAAATATAGTACACGACGAAACATAAAAGATTAATATTGAATATTCATATTATTGTGTATCAATCAAATATGATATTAATATGTTTCATAGTATTTCATACTGTGTAATATAATCGTACAAAAATCGTACAAATTTATAATATTGTCTTATCTTTGTATTGCTTTAAATACTTTGATAATGGCAACAGTAAACTTTTTATACCGATCCACACGGAAAGAAGCACCTTTGATTGTTAGGTTGCTTTTTACTCATGAAGGAAAGAATAATACTTTTGGTGCAAGTACTAAATTAATAGTCTCAAAAGACTATTGGTCAGGTGACCACAATAAACAACGAATCGCAGACATAGAACGCAGTAATTACCAAAAAGAAGTTAAGCAGCAATTGACTGATATAGAAAACTTCATTTTGGAAGCCTTTTATAATAATGACCTGGAAAAGGTAAATAATGAATGGCTAAAAACACAATTAGAACACTTTTATAATCCACCTAAAGAATTACCTTTAAACAATGCACCTTTAGAATTAATAAATTTCTTTGATTACTATTCAGATATAAAGAAAGGTGACTTAAGCACAACACGAATAAAGCGTTTAACGGTTGTTAAAAATAAACTTATCAGGTTTGAAAAATCAATAAAGAAGACAATATTAATACCGGATGTTAATGATATTTTTAAAAAGGATTTTTTGAAATATTGTTCTAATGCAGGTTATGCCAATAGTTCTGTAAAATCTGATTTTAGTGTTATAAAAACGGTTTGTAAATATGCTGGCGAATGTAATATAAAAATAAGTCCACAATTAAAAAACCTAAAAACAAAACACGAAATATTAAAGAAACCTTACTTAACATTCGATGAATTAGAAAAAATAAAAAACGCAGATTTTCCTAAAGGAGGAAGTTTGGACAATGTCCGTGACTGGCTTTTGATTTCGTGTTATACCGGTCAAAGGATAAGTGATTTTATGAAATTTACTTCAAAAAATGTACATATCTATAAAGGAAAAATAAATATTGAATTTAAGCAGGTAAAAACAGACAAAGAAATGTCTATACCGTTTTTAAAAGAAGCGTATGAGATTTATAAAAAGAATGGTGATAATTTTCCAAGAGCAATATCAGATCAGCGATATAACGAATACATTAAAGATGTTTGCAGGATTGCCGGAATTGATACACTAACAAAAGGTATGGTGTTAGTTTGTATTGCAGAAAATACAAAAAAAGCAGGTCGCAATGACTACAGGCGTGAACTTCAAACAGTACCTAAATATGAGTTAGTTTCTTCACATATTGGTAGGCGTTCATTTGCTACCAATTATTATTATAAAGGCTTACCTGTAAGTGTATTAATGGATGTAACCGGACACAGTACCGAAAAAATGTTTTTGGAATACATACAAGCACCTAAAAAAGAGAAAGCCTATAATGCACATAAATACTTTGAATGATGGACATACTAAAAATAAAAAATACGGCTATCAATGAAACTTTAGAGTTTTTCAAAAAATACGAATCATTGTTTGAAAGTAATGGTTTTGTAATTTTTACTAAAAACGAATTACTTGATCACCTGGATAAGAAACATGGTGATTATGATAAAGTAATTGCGAAGTATGACAAATTTTCCACAATTAACAAAAACGATATTGAGCATGAAATATATTCAAAGTTAAAAGAATATCAAAATGCAAAAGATAGCTTTATAGATAATACGGTTGTGAATACTTTAAATACTTTCAATGATGCGAGTATTGACAGAATGGTAAAAGATTACTGTACTATTTGTTTTTGGTTTGAATTTTGTTTTGAATATTTGAAAGCTTTGGATAAACCTAAAACAAAAAATCAATCTTTGCTGAAGACGCAGAAAAAGCAAAAAATTAGTGCTAAATACCATGTGGTAAGTTACATATTAGAGCACATTGCAAATGATAAGGTTTTACCTATTAAACAAATGGACATAGAATCAGACGCAAAAAAAAGACCTAAATACAAAGGATCACCAATTACATTCCGTAAAAATTTTGATATCCTTAAGGAAGTCAGCTATAAAAATGGAGATTTAACTTGTCAATTACGTGACGATTGGACAAGTATTGTTTTAGATATTTCAATTTGTCCTGATACATTAAGACCTTATTTAGAACGCTATTATCCTAATAGGCGAAAATAAGGCGATGCTTACAATCGCCTAAAAATCGCCTACTTTACTTGTAGCATAATTGCAAGTACATCAGGTATTTATAAACGCTATTATCCTAAAAAAGCGAAATAGTAGGAGACGCCTAAAAACGCCTAAAAAAACTCCTACTTTACTTTGTAGCATAATTTTAAAAACTTTTATTATGCTTAAAGAAAAATTAACCTTTGAACAAGTACCAAAGGCGGTTACAATGCTACTTAATGAAGTATCGGAACTAAAATTAATGGTAGGAAAATTATCTAACAAATCTAAATCCGTACCTGATGAAGACCTTGTAACAATAATAGAAGCCTGTAAAATACTTAACGTCACCAGATCAACATTATACCGGTATGAAAAGGAAGGTAAAATAAAAATTTACGGTATTGGATCAAGACGATTATTAAAGCGGTCTGAATTGATTAATTCTTTAATCTTAAAAAAATAGAGCGATGAGTACAGTAAATACACAACGCTCTAACATTCCTTTAGGATGGAATAAGAGCAAAGATACGCAATTAAATAGAGTATTGATAAGTTTTGCCGGTAAGCCAAAAACTATGCTGATGGTTGCAACTGATATCAATATCAAACGCTCCAATGTGTGCCGGTACGTAGCACAATTAAGAAAGTTTGGCAAGATTCATTTTATTGAAAAAAATCTTTGTCAAATCTCAA